>CANPXH010000004.1 GCA_947585865.1 uncultured Clostridia bacterium | reverse complement strand
AGAAGGAGAAACTTCTCAAAGAAGTTACTTATAAAACAGATATGAACTTTGTCTTACTTTAAAAAGTAAGCAAATTTATATGTACTTTTTTGCGAAAAAAGTACCAAAAACGTGGGAACCTTCCGATGGTTCCCACACCCTCCGAACGGCTTTTGGGGTACAAATATAATCTATTTTTGTAACTTCTGACCCCAAAAGAATCGGGCTTCTGCCTGACCACTATTGCGGTCGGCAGAAGGAGAAACTTCTCAAAGAAGTTACTTATAAAACAGATATGAACTTTGTCTTACTTTAAAAAGTAAGCAAATTTTTATGTACTTTTTTGCGAAAAAAGTACCAAAAACGTGGGGAGTTCCGATTCTCCCCACACCCCTTAAACGGCTTTTGGGGCTCGAAGATAATTTATTTTTGTAATTTTTGACCCCAAAAGAAACAGGGCTTCTGCCTGACCACTATTGCGGTCGGCAGAAGGAGAAACCTCTCAATGAAGTTACTTAAAAAACAGATTACGGATGTGTACCTATGCAAACGAAAAGTTCAAAATTTATTTGAAATTTTACATCCCATAGCAGCAACACAGCTAAGAGAGGTCTAAAAATTAGTTGTATTGCTACGTGATATTATTTGTCCAAGTCTTAAGGCTTTCCAATTTGAAAAACTAATATTTATATGAAGTCTCACCTCCCACAGCCGCAGCGTGGCTAAGTGGGAGCCCTGCTTCTTTTGGGGTCAGAAGCTACAGAATAAGATAATTCCGAGCCCCAAAAGCCGTTTAAGGGGCTGGTCGTATCACTTCGTGATACTGCTCGCCTAAGCAACCAAGGTGTGGGGAGAATCGGAACTCCCCATTGCACGGAAAGATTTATCCGACGGCCGTAGGCCGGCTTTCGGCAAAGCCGAAAGTGCTGAACGTTTTTGGTACTTTTTTCGCAAAAAAGTACATAAGATTTGTTTACTTTTTAAAGTAAGACAAAGTTTATATTACAAATTAAAATAAGACAAATAAAGATTTAAATTTTCATTTTCGTTGATAGCGACCCTACCGTCAGTCCTACGGACTGCCACCTCCCCTTACGAAGGGGAGGTTTGATACGGGCAACTAATATTTATGTGAAGTCTCACCTCCCACAGCCGCAACGTGGCTAAGTGGGAGCCCGATTCTTTTGGGGTCAAAAGATATGGAATAAAATTACTTTCGTGCCCCAAAAGCCGTTTAAGGGGCTGGTCGTATCACTTCGTGATACTGCTCGCCCAAGCAACCGGGGTGTGGGGAGAATCGGAACTCCCCATTGCACGGAAAGATTTATCCGACGGCCGTAGGCCGGCTTTCGGCAAAGCCGAAAGTGCTGAACGTTTTTGGTACTTTTTTCGCAAAAAAGTACATATAAATTTGCTTACTTTTTAAAGTATGATAAAGTTTATATTACAAATTAAAATAAGACAAATAAAGATTTAAATTTTCGTTTTCGTTGGTAGCGACCCTACCGTCAGTCCTAAGGACTGACACCTCCCCTTACGAAGGGGAGGTTTGATATAGGCAAAAAAAGCGGGCTGCTCACAGCCCGAAAAAAACAAAAAACTTCCCCAAAAATAAAATAAAAAAACTTCCCCAAAAATAAAATAAGCCCTTGACAGGGCTGTATAAAAATGGTAAAATAATATACTGCACTAAATAATATTTTATTAATATATACAGTAATTATAACAAAAAAATTGCAAAAAGTCAATAGCTTTTTGTAAAAGATTTGTAAATAATGTGAACAGCCGTTCATAAACTGTTTAATTTAAGAATATTTAAGAATAAAGAAGGAGTGAAAGCACCAATGGACAAAAACAGATTACGCCCTGTGCTCTACGGAGACACAATGCGTATGAGCTATGCACGTATCGATGAGGTACTGGAAATGCCCAATCTTCTTGCGCTGCAAAAGGACAGCTATCAGTGGTTTTTAGACAAGGGACTTTCAGAGGTATTTGACGACATTTCGCCCATAAGCGATTACAACGGCAATTACATTTTGGAGTTCGTGGACTTTAAGCTGGATAACGAGACCAAGTATTCCATTGCGGAGTGCAAGGACAGAGATGCCACATATGCAACTCCCCTGCGTGTGAAGGTGAGACTTCGCAACAAGGAAAACGATGAGGTCAAGGAGCAGGAAATTTATATGGGTGAATTTCCTCTTATGACCGAAACGGGCACATTTGTAATAAACGGCGCAGAGAGAGTCATAGTTTCTCAGCTTGTGCGTTCTCCCGGCATATACTATGAGATCGCAAAGGACAGAGACGGCAAGAACCTTCTTTCTTCAACCGTTATACCCAACAGAGGCGCATGGCTGGAATATGAAACGGATTCAAACGATGTGTTCTCAGTCAGGATAGACAGAAACAGAAAGGTGCCTGTAACTACCTTCATAAGAGCGTTGGGCTGCGGCACGGATCAGGATATAATAAGCCTTTTCGGCGAAGAGCCAAAGATAATAGCCACCATGGAAAAGGATGTCACAAAGACATACGAGGAAGGTCTTATAGAGATATACAAGAAGCTCCGCCCCGGCGAGCCGCCTACTGTAGAATCTGCTTTAAGCATACTTAATTCCATGTTTTACGATCCCAAGAGGTACGATCTTGCCCATGTGGGAAGATACAAGTTCAACAAGAAGCTTGCCTTCAAGAACAGAGTATCCGGCTACAAGCTGTCACAGGATGCAGTCGATCCCATGACGGGAGAGGTGCTTGCTCAGGCAGGTACCGTTCTTACAGACGAGATATGCGATACCCTGCAGGACAGCGGCATAACTGCCATATATGTGGAAACAGAGGGCAGAGAGGTAAAGATACTTTCAAATCAGACAGTTAAGATAGACGGCTTTATATCAGCATACGGCTTAAGCGCCGAGGAATTTGAGATAAAGGAAAGAGTACATTTCCCCACGCTCCAAAGGATACTGGAGGAAAATGAGGACTCAGAAAGCATTGCTCTTGCCATAAAGGCAAATATGGGCGAGCTTATCACAAAGCATATTACGGCAGAGGACATAATGGCCTCTATAAATTATTGTATACATTTGGACTACGGCATCGGCACAAGAGATGACATCGACCATTTGGGCAACAGAAGGATAAGAGCCGTAGGCGAGCTTTTGCAAAATCAATTCAGGATAGGTCTTTCCAGAATGGAAAGGACAGTAAGAGAGAGGATGACGACTCAGGATACCGAAAGCATCACTCCTCAGGCTCTTATTAATATAAAGCCTGTTACGGCTGCTATAAAGGAGTTTTTCGGAAGCTCTCAGCTTTCCCAGTTTATGGATCAGAACAATCCTCTTGGCGAGCTTACTCACAAGAGAAGGCTCTCAGCTCTCGGCCCCGGCGGTCTTTCCAGAGAAAGGGCGGGCTTTGAGGTAAGAGACGTTCACAATTCACACTACGGCAGAATGTGCCCCATAGAGACTCCGGAAGGTCCCAACATCGGCCTTATCAACTCTCTTGCCACATTTGCCAAGATAAATGAATATGGCTTTATAGAAGCGCCTTACAGGGTTATAGACAAGTCTACAGGCGTTTCAAAGGTCACTGACAATATTATATACATTGCGGCAGACGAGGAAGAAAAGTACACCATTGCTCAGGCTAACGAGCCCCTTAATGAGGATAAAGAATTTGTCAATGAAAAGGTGACCTGCCGCAGAAGAGAAGAAAACGTTCAGGTATCTCCCGACAAGGTAGAGCTTATGGACGTATCTCCCAGACAGCTTGTTTCCGTGGCAACGGCTCTCATCCCCTTCCTTCAGAACGATGACGTTACAAGAGCGCTCATGGGCTCTAATATGCAGCGTCAGGCAGTGCCTCTTTTGACAACGGACGCCCCTATCGTAGGCACGGGTATGGAATATAAGACGGCAAAGGATTCGGGAGTATGTGTTGTGGCCGAGACAGACGGCGAGGTAATATATGTAGATGCTTCCAAGATAGTGGTCAAGGGCACGGACAATGTTACAAAGACATATGAGCTTACCAAATTCAAGCGTTCCAATCAGTCCAACTGTATGAATCAGGTGCCCATAGTGAACAAGGGCGATAAGATAACGGCAGGCAGCGTTATAGCAGACGGTCCTTCCACAAAGAACGGCGAGCTTGCCTTGGGCAAGAACCCTCTTATAGGCTTTATGACCTGGGAGGGCTACAACTATGAGGATGCCGTACTGTTAAGCGAAAGGCTTGTTATGGACGATGTGTATACATCAATACACATTGAGGAATATGAAACAGAGGCAAGAAATACAAAGCTCGGCGATGAAGAGATAACAAGAGATATACCCAATATGGGCGCAGATGCTCTTAAGGATCTTGACGAGCAGGGTATCATAAGGATAGGCGCGGAGGTGCAGCCCAATTCCATACTTGTAGGCAAGGTAACACCTAAGGGCGAGACCGAGCTTACAGCAGAGGAAAGACTTTTAAGAGCCATATTCGGCGAGAAGGCAAGAGAGGTAAGAGATACCTCCCTTAAGGTGCCTCACGGTACAAGCGGTATAGTAGTAGATGTAAAGGTATTTTCAAGAGAGAACAACGATGAGCTTGCTCCCGGCGTGAACCAGTCCGTAAGGATATATATAGCTCAGAAGAGAAAGATATCCGTAGGCGACAAGATGGCGGGCCGTCACGGAAACAAGGGCGTTGTATCAAGAGTTCTTCCCGTAGAGGATATGCCTTATCTTCCTAACGGACGTCCTCTTGACATAGTTCTTAACCCCCTGGGCGTGCCTTCACGTATGAATATAGGTCAGGTGCTTGAGATACATTTGGGTCTTGCCAGCAACGTGCTTGGCTGGAAGATAGCAACGCCTGTATTCGACGGTGCAAACGAGCAGGATATAATGGAAACTCTTGATATGGCAAACGATTATGCCAATTCGATATACAGAGACGAGAACAACAAATATGTGGACAAGTTTGACGAATTTGCCGCAAAGTGGCAGGATAAGCTGGATCCGCAGGTATTTGAATATCTTGAAAAGAACAAGGATCATCGTAAGGAATGGATGGGAGTGCCTATCGACAGGACAGGCAAGGTAAGGCTGCGTGACGGCAGGACAGGCGAGGAATTCGACAATCCCACGACAATAGGCTTTATGCATTACCTTAAGCTCCACCACCTTGTAGACGATAAGATACACGCCCGTTCCACAGGCCCCTACTCTCTTGTGACCCAGCAGCCTTTAGGCGGCAAGGCACAGTTCGGCGGCCAGCGTTTCGGCGAAATGGAAGTATGGGCTCTTGAGGCATACGGCGCTTCCTACACTCTTCAGGAGATACTTACAGTCAAGTCCGATGATATAGTAGGACGTGTAAGCACATATGAGGCCATAGTTAAGGGCGAAAATATACCCGAGCCCGGTGTTCCCGAATCCTTTAAGGTGCTTCTTAAGGAATTGCAGGCTCTTGCTCTTGACGTAGCCGTATTCAACGAAGGCGTTGAGGTAGAGGTAGATGAGTTTGCCGACAGCAGAGAGCTTACCGTAGGCGTCAATATGGAAGGCACAGAGCCCGATGAGGACATAGACGAGAACAGCGAAGAAGATTCAGAGCTTGCTATAGACAGTCTTTTGGGCGGCATTTCTCTTGACGATGTGGAGGACAGCTTAGGCGATATTTCCGATGAAGACATTGTAATAAATGAAGACGAGCTTGACACAGACGAGCTTCTTGCAGATTTTGACAAGCTTATAGAAGAAGAACAGGAGGTAGAGTAAAATTATGAACAATAATGATACCGAAAAGCAGATAATTTTTGATTCGATCAAGATCGGCTTGGCATCTCCTGAGAAGATAAGAAAGTGGTCCTACGGCGAGGTAAAGAAGCCGGAAACCATTAACTACAGAACACTTAAGCCCGAAAGAGACGGCCTTTTCTGCGAAAGGATATTCGGTCCCACAAAGGACTGGGAGTGCCACTGCGGCAAGTATAAGAGAATAAGACATAAGGGTATCATATGCGACCGCTGCGGCGTTGAGATAACAAAGAGCAAGGTAAGGCGTGAAAGAATGGGTCATATAGAGCTTGCCGCTCCCGTATCCCATATATGGTACTTCAAGGGTATCCCTTCAAAAATGGGCACCATACTGGGCAAGAGCCCCAAGGAGCTTGAGAAGGTGCTTTACTTTGCCAATTATATAGTGCTTGACTCAGGAGAGACCAACCTTTTGTACAAGGAGGTCATCACAGACCAGCAGAGAAGAGAGACCGAGGAAAAGTACGGCAGAGGCTCTTTCAGAGTAGGCATGGGTGCCGAGGCCATAAAGGAGCTTTTGGAAGCCATAGATCTTGACAAGGAATCAGAGGAATTAAAAAAGGAGCTTTTGGATGCTTCCGGCCAAAAGAAGGCAAAAATAATAAAGAGACTTGAGGTAGTGGAGGCTTTCAGGCTCAGCGGCAACAGACCCGAGTGGATGGTAATGGACGTGATCCCGGTGATACCTCCCGAGCTGAGACCTATGGTGCAGCTTGACGGCGGCCGTTTTGCCACATCCGACCTTAACGATCTTTACAGAAGAGTAATAAACAGAAACAACAGACTTAAGAAGCTTTTGGAATTGGGTACGCCCGATATCATAGTAAGAAACGAAAAGAGGATGCTTCAGGAGGCAGTTGATGCTCTTATAGACAACGGCAGAAGAGGCAGACCCGTAACAGGACCCGGCAACAGAGCATTAAAGTCACTTTCAGATCTGTTAAAGGGCAAGCAGGGCCGTTTCCGTCAAAACCTTTTAGGCAAGAGAGTGGATTATTCAGGCCGTTCCGTTATAGTGGTAGGCCCTACTCTTAAGCTTTATCAGTGCGGCTTGCCTAAGGAAATGGCAATTGAGCTTTTCAAGCCCTTCGTTATGAAGAAGCTTGTTACAGACGAGATAGCAGCCAATATAAAGAGCGCCAAGAGAATGGTTGAGCAGCTCAAGCCCGAGGTATGGGATGTGCTGGAGCAGGTGATAAAGGAGCATCCCGTTATGCTCAACAGAGCGCCTACACTTCACAGACTTGGTATACAGGCCTTTGAGCCGGTGCTTGTAGAGGGCAGGGCATTAAAGCTTCATCCCCTTGTTTGTACGGCATACAATGCCGACTTCGACGGTGACCAGATGGCTGTCCATGTTCCGCTTAGCGTAGAAGCACAGGCAGAGTGCCGCTTCCTTCTCCTTGCGCCTAACAATCTTCTTAAACCGTCAGACGGAGAGCCTGTTGCCGTTCCTTCACAGGATATGGTACTTGGCATATATTATCTTACTCTTGCCAAGGAAGGCGAAAAAGGCGAAGGCAAGGTATTTATGGATGAAAACGAGGCGCTTCTTGCCTATGACAATCATGTAATAAGCCTTCATGCCAAGATAAGGGTAAGAAGAAGCGTTGAGCTCAACGGCTTAAAGAGGACAGATATTGTAGATACTACGGTCGGCAGGATAATATTCAACGAGATAATACCTCAGGACTTAGGCTTTGTAGACAGAAGCGTTGAGGAAAATATATGCAGGTATGAGGTAGATTTCCTTACTGGCAAGAAGGAGCTTGGCAGGATAATAGACAGATGCATACACAAGCATCCCGCCACAGAGACTGCCGTTGTTTTGGATGACATCAAGAGTCTTGGCTTCAAGTATTCCACAAAGGGCGCTCTTACCGTTTCCGTATCCGATATGAAGATACCCGAGGCTAAGAATACGCTTCTTGACGAAGGCGAGGAAGAAGTAAACAAGATCACAAAGATGTACCGCAGAGGTCTTATGACCGATGAGGAAAGACACAACAAGGTAATAGAAGTATGGGAAAAGATAGATGACAAGATAACAAATGCGCTTATTGCAAATCTTGGTCAGTACAACGATATCTATATGATGGCTCTTTCAGGTGCGAGAGGTTCAAACAGGCAGATAAAGCAGCTTGCAGGTATGCGTGGACTTATGGCTTCACCCTCCGGCGAGACTATAGAGCTTCCTATCAAGGCTAACTTCCGTGAAGGCCTTACTGTTCAGGAATACTTTATTTCAGCTCACGGCGCCAGAAAAGGACTTACCGATACAGCCCTTAAGACAGCGGACTCAGGTTATCTTACAAGACGTCTTGTAGATGTATCACAGGATATAATAGTAAGAGAGTACGACTGCTCAGCGGATACCGATGAAAAGCCTTATATGGAAGTAAGTGCCTTTATGGACGGTCAGGAGACCATAGAGCCTTTTGAGCACAGGATCAGAGGCAGATATTCCGCAGAGGATATCAAACATCCCGATACAGGCGATGTTATAGTGCCTGTGGATACGCTTATCACTCCCGATATGGCTGAGGCTGTAATAAAGGCAGGCATCGAAAAGGTAAGGATAAGGACTATACTTACGTGCCGCTGTCACAACGGCGTATGCTCCAAGTGCTACGGCGCCAATATGGCAAGCGGCAGACAGGTAAGGATAGGCGAGGCCGTAGGTATCATTGCGGCTCAGTCCATAGGCGAGCCGGGTACTCAGCTTACAATGAGAACATTCCATACAGGCGGTATCTCAGGCAACGACCTTACACAAGGTCTTCCCAGAGTTGAGGAGCTCTTTGAGGCAAGAAATCCCAAGGGCCGTTCCATTATAGCAGAATTCGGCGGCAGGGTCACCATAAACGTAACGGGTACTGCGGGCAACAAGAAGGAAGAAGTTATAGTAACTGCGCCTAACGGCGAGGTAAAGGAATACTCCATACCCTACGGCTCCAGAATATGCGTGCTCAACGGCGATGTTATAAACGACGGCGATCAGATAACTGAGGGTTCTATCAATCCCCAGGATATACTGAGAATAAACGGTGTACGTGGAGTACAGGACTATATCCTCAAGGAGGTACAGAGAGTGTACCGCCTTCAGGGCGTTGAGATAAACGATAAGCACATTGAAGTAATAGTAAGACAAATGCTCAAGAGAGTCAGAGTCGAGTCCGAAGGCGATACGGATATGCTTCCCGGTTCACAGGTAGACTGGCTTGCCTTTGAAGACGCCAATGCCAAGGCTGCTGCCGAGGGCAAGGAGCCTGCAAAGGGCACAAGAACACTGTTGGGTATCACAAAGGCATCTCTTGCTACGGATTCCTTCCTTTCAGCAGCTTCCTTCCAGGAGACTACGAAGGTTCTTACGGATGCTGCCGTAAAGGGCAAGCTGGATCCGCTGATCGGCCTTAAGGAAAATGTTATAATAGGTAAGCTTATCCCTGCCGGCACAGGTATGAATCTTTACAGAAGAGTCGACCTTAAGCTGGATAAGCCCGATTATGTGCCGGAACCTACAGTTGAAGAAAGCTATGCCGAGGAAATGATAACTCCCGAGGATATAAGCCCGGATGCTGTAAGTGCCGAAGAAGAATAAAATAAAAAAGAGACTGTCAAATTTCGGCAGTCTCTTTTGTTATATATCAATGGTGATGGTGATGGTGGTGATGTTCATGCTCATCCTCATCCTCATGCTCGTGTTCGGTGAGCTTGAAAATATCTCCGTATGTCACAAGGCTCACATATTTGTCGTTTATGCCGTCGAGAGCATAAGCAATATATTCCGTTACTTCCTTATGACTCATAGGGCAGGGCAGATGCTTTAGGAATATTTGCCTTATGAACTTCCTGTGCTCAGAAGGGATATGGGTATCGTTGATGTATTCTATAAGGCTGTTTGCAAGCTGCTCCTTGTCCATATCCGTCTTTTCATGCATAAGGGAGTTGAAGAGCTCGGAGTAATACATTTCCAGTATGGAGGTATTTACATTCATAACAAGCCTTGTGCTTTCGGGCAGATCTTCATTGTCCTGTTCATCGTCTATTATGTGCATGATCTCATCTTCAAGATCTCTGGAGTCTTCAAAGCGGTTTTCTATTTCATCGCAGGTCCTTTCCTCTATCTCATCCTTAAACGATTTGTCCTTGTTTTTTATGCTGCTGCACAGAGCATAGTACAGATCCTTGAGCATCATGTCCTCATCAAAGAGAAAATCCCTGTCCGTTGCAAATGTAGCAATTATGCGAAGGTAGTTTACATCATTGTAATATATGCTCAATACTTCAATAAATTCGCTCAGCGTATTCAAATTGCCGTCAATATCGCCAAGGCGCTCTTCTATATCTTCGGCAGTCAGCTTGGTCATATCCTCTTCATGTATGAGCATAAGCTTATCATATATAAAAGGAAAGTCGTTTTTAAGGCTGTCGCCGGGTATGGGATAATACATATCCTTAAGTCTTTCCATACATCCCGCAATAAATTCTATAGACATATCCTTTGTAATAAGTTCAATTCCGTCTTTTATATAAGAGCTATATCTTTCTTTTGTCATTCTGAGAGGCACTGAAGCAACCAATTCCGACATATTGAACAGATCCTCCATATCATCCTCCAGATGGGTCAGGAAATGCTCCGCCGTATGTACTACTATGCCGTTGTTAAGAGGTATATCCGTGTCTTCCTGCATAATATGCTTGAGCTTATATTCGTTTATGAGCCTTTCGCCTATTTTGTCGTTTGCGGAAATATATCTGTTGGTATCCCAAGCCGCCTTTTTGATATCCTCTTCTATCGCATCCAGCTTTTCCATATATTTGCTTCTGTCGCTTTTGTCAAGTATATCGTCAAGCTCTGTATATGCGCTGCATATATCGGAATATATTTTTTCTACCCTTTCGGGCATGGCATATTCCGGCCTCGGATCTTCGTTTATATCATTTATTGCATTTAAGAGCGAATCCTTTATTTTATATAAAGCGGATCTTATTAATTTGTTTTCAATATTGTTATCCATGATATTCTCCTTTTTTGTAAATTTTCTATTTCTATTTTACACTATTTGTGGTATATTTAAAAGAGTAAATTTCAATTTTATGGAGAATATCATGAAAAGTATAGCATTTACAACACTGGGCTGCAAAGTCAATATGTATGATACGGAAGCAATGATGGAGCTTTTTGCCGATAAAGGCTACAGGATAGTGGACTTTGATGACCTTGCGGACATATACATAATAAACACCTGCACCGTCACAAACTTCGGAGACAAGAAATCCCGCCAGATGATAAGGCGGGCAAGGCGCAAAAACCCCAATGCAATAGTTGCCGCCACAGGCTGCTATGCCCAAGTGGCGCCTGAAAAGGTGTCGGCGATAGAGGGCATAAACATAGTGCTTGGCACAAAGGACAGAAGCAGGATAGTGGAAATAATAGAAGGATATGAAGGCAAGGGCGTTGTAAATGCCGTTACCGACATAAGGGGCGAAAAGGAGTTCGAGCCTCTGAGAATAAACAGACTTGCCAACAGGACAAGAGCCTTTATAAAGATACAGGAGGGCTGCGACCGCTACTGTACCTACTGCATAATACCCTATGCAAGAGGCCCTGTAAGGAGCCGAAGGCCTGAGGATATCATATCCGAGGTGGAAAGGCTTGCCCAAAACGGCTTTAAGGAAATAGTGCTGACAGGCATACACGTTGCAAGCTATGGCGCAGATCTGGGCGATATAACTTTTTGCGACATAATAGAGCAGGTACACGACACAGAGGGTATAGAGAGGATACGCTTCAGCTCAGTGGAGCCTACGGTGATAACCGATGACTTCATAGAGAGGATAAAAAAGCTGCCGAAGGTATGCGATCACTATCATCTTTCTCTTCAAAGCGGCTGCAACAAAACCCTTAAAGCCATGAACAGACGCTATACCTCAGAAGAATATGCCGCCGCCTGCGATAAGCTGAGGAATGCTTTTCCCAATGTGGCTGTGACCACAGACATAATAGTGGGCTTTCCCGCAGAAAGAGACGAGGACTATAGAGAGAGCCTGAGCTTTGCCGAAAAAATGAAGCTCAGCAAAATTCATGTTTTTCCCTATTCTCCGAAGGAGGGCACTCCCGCCGCCAAAATGAAGGAGCAGATACCTCCCGATGTAAAGGACAGGCGCTCCGAGGAAATGATAGCCCTTAGCAATATGCTCAGCAGGCAGTTTATGTCACGGTTTGAGGGAAAAGAGGCGGAGGTGCTTTTCGAGCGATTTGAAAACGGATATTACGAGGGTCACACCGCCAACTATATAAAAGTTCTTGCAAAAAGTGATGAAGATTTGACAAACAAGCTCATAAGAGTTAAACTAAAGAAGATCGTTAAAGAAGAAACAATGATGGGAGAATTAATATGGATCTAGAAAGACTTTACTATAAAGATGCGTATATCAGGGAATTTACATCTAAGGTCGTAAGCTGCGAAAAGGACAAAAAGGGATATGCGCTTATACTTGAGAATACTGCCTTTTATCCGGAGGGCGGCGGACAGCCCTGCGATCTTGGCACATTAAACGGCATAGCCGTTACATATGTGGGAGAAAAGGATGACGAGGTCGTACACTACACCGATGAGCCTATAGAAAAAGGCGCCGAAGTAAAGGGCGTAATAGACTGGGAAAGGCGCTTTGACCTTATGCAGCAGCATTCGGGAGAGCATATAGTAAGCGGTATGTTCCACGAAAAGTACGGCTGCAACAACGTAGGCTTCCATATGGGCAAGGATATGATAACCCTTGACTTGGATAAGGAGATAACCTGGGAGCAGGTACAAGAGGTGGAAAGACAGGCCAACGAATACGTATGGGCAAATGTAAGGAGCGCTGCTCTCTATCCCGATGAGGCGGAAAGAGAGAAAATGGATTACAGGAGCAAAAAGCCTCTTAAGGGCATAGTAAGGCTTATTTCTTTTCCCGGTGCGGATATGTGCGCCTGCTGCGGCACCCATGTGGGAAGCAGCGGCGAGCTTGGTATCATAAAGATGTTCTCCTGCCAAAAATTCCATCAGGGCGTGAGGATAGAGATGCTTTGCGGAGGCAGAGCCCTTGATCATATTAATTTGCAGCTTGAGCAAAACAAGGCTATATCAAATCTTCTTTCTGCCAAGACAGGGGAAACGGCTAAGGCGGCGGACAGGCTCTTAACGGAAAACAGAGCCATGAAGGCACAGCTTATAGGCTATGAAAAGGAAAAGCTTGAGACGCTTGCTCAAAGTCATAAGGGTGAAAACTCAGTGCTTATAAGGGAAGAGGGGCTTTCTCCCGACAGCGTAAGGAATCTTGCAAATATGCTTATGGAAAACGGTGCGCAGGGCATATGCTCCGTGTTTTCGGGCAATGACGGGGAAGGCTATAAATATGCTGTCTGCCAAAAAGACGGAGATATCAGGGAATTTATAAGGAATATGAATGCTGCTCTTAACGGGCGGGGCGGAGGAAAGCCGTTCTTTGCCCAGGGTTCTGTCAACTGCAAGTGGTCCGATATAGAAAATTTCTTTAAGGAGGTATAACATGAACAGAGATACTGCCAAAATAATACTTGCGATATTGGTCGTGCTTTTTCTGTTTTTCTGTATGATAACCTACATAAGTCTCAACAGGCTTACGAATGCTGTGGAGAACAGCGAGGCTACCACAGAGACGGTGACGTTTATGGAAGGTTCTGATTTATAGGAGGATAATTTATGGAAGTTATAGCTATAGACGCTATGGGCGGAGACAATGCTCCCGCTGAGATAATAAAGGGCGCCGTAGAGGCTTCAAAGACTGTGAAATACAAGCTTGCTCTTGTGGGAAAGGAGGATGTCATATATTCCGAGCTTAAGAAATATGACTGCGACAAAAGCAAGATACAGGTGGTAAACGCCACCGAGGTAATAGAAAACTGTGACACTCCCACAGACGCCATAAAGCATAAAAAGGACTCATCCATGGTAGTTGGTATGAATATGGTCAGGTCGGGAGATGCCAAGGCATTTGTTTCGGCAGGCAACACAGGAGCTTTGCTTACAGGCGCCACTGTGATAGTAGGCAGGATAAAGGGAGTGCAGCGCCCTGCCTTAGGCACTATGCTCCCTACGGAAAAAGGACATACGCTCATGCTGGATGCGGGAGCCAATGTTGATGCAAAGCCGGAATATCTTGTGCAGTATGCCAAAATGGGTTCGGCATATTATGAAAATGTGGTAGGCAAGAAAAATCCCAGTGTAGGCCTTGTGAACATAGGTGCGGAAAGAGAAAAAGGAAATGCCTTGTCCAAGGAAGCATATGCTCTTCTTGAGCAGGCTCAGGGCATAAACTTTGTAGGCAATACCGAGGCAAGAGACATAACATCGGGAGATACGGATATAATAGTATGCGATGCCTTTGTAGGCAATGTGATACTTAAATTTATGGAAGGCTTCGGCAAAAGTATACTCAGAATAATAAAGAAAGAGCTTATGTCAGGCACAATGTCAAAGCTGGGCGCTCTCATGGCGTCAGGCGCCTTTAAGAGATTAAAGAAAAATTATTTTGAGTATGACAATATAGGCGGCGCACCGTTTTTGGGTCTTAAGGGTCTTGTGGTAAAGGCGCACGGCAGCTCGAATGCCGGCGCTGTGATAGGAGCCATAAAGCAGTGCGAAAAATTTATAGATACGGATATGATCGATAAAATAGCGGAGAAATTGTAAAATAAGCGGATATTGTCTTATTGTCTGTTAAGTTTTTACAATTTTATAAAATTTATGCTTGTAAAATATAGGATTATCTAGTATAGTATTATTAGACAAGCAATTGTCATATAATTGTTAATAATTATCCAAGGAGGGATAGAGTAATGGAAGAAAAGGTTATAGCTATTATTGCAGAAGAACTTGGCAGAGATGAGAGCGAGATCACATTAGAGACTTCTTTTGAAGACTTAGATGCTGACTCATTGGATCTATTCCAGGTTATCAACACACTTGAAGACGAATTTGATGTTGAGTTTGACAATGAGGAATCTGCCGATATCAAGACCGTTGCCGATGTGATCGAGTGCATTACAAAAGCTCAGGCTTGATAAATATTTGCAAGGCTATGCTGCAGAGAATTCTGCAGCATAAATTTTTATGGATGTTTTGGCATTTTTTGTGCCGGAGAAAGGATAGTTATGGATATAGGATATACTTTTAAAGATAAGGCGCTTATGACAGCGGCTCTTTGTCACAGCTCCTATGCCAACGAGCATAAGGACGAGGGCATAGAGTGTAACGAGCGTTTGGAATTTTTAGGCGATTCCATACTTGGCTTTGTCATAGCGGAGTATCTCTATTCAAAGTTTCCCTTGTGGCCTGAGGGCAAGCTTTCAAAGCTCAGGGCAAGCGTAGTGTGCGAGACCATGCTTGCCAAAAAGGGCAGAGATCTGGGCATAAATGAGGATCTTGCCTTGGGCAGGGGCGAAAAGCTCACCGGGGGAAACGACCGCAGTTCGATAATTGCCGATGCTGTGGAAGCAATAATAGGTGCGGTATATCTTGACGGAGGCATAGAGCCTGTCAAGAAATTTATACTTTCAATGCTTGCCGAAGAGATAGAGACCCTTTGTACTTCGTTTGAAAAAATGGATTCCAAAACAATGCTGCAGGAGATCATACAAAAGGACAGCATGAATCCCATAGAGTATGAAATAACAGGGGAAAGCGGGCCTGCCCACAGCAAGATATTTGAGGCTGTTGTCAAGCACAACGGCAAAATGCTTGGAAAAGGCGTGGGTCACAGCAAAAAGGAAGCTGAGCAAAATGCCGCCGCTCAAGCCATTAAAATGCTTAAGAAATAAATAATACCCTTTTCAGTGGGGATATCACTTACTGAAAAGGGTATTATTTTTATTCATTTATGCCCCGTGATTTAGGGAATATGAGCACCATAGTCGTGCCCACGCCCAGTTCGCTGTACACCTCTATCCTGCCGCCGTGAGCATCCATTATCTCCTTGGCGATAGCAAGACCCAAGCCGTTTCCGCCCATGGCCCTGCTCCTTGCCTTATCTACTCTATAGAATCTTTCAAATATCCTGTCAAGAGCCTCCTTGGGCATTCCTATGCCGTTGTCCGCTATCTCAAGGTGGTAGGTAGTTTTCTTTTCATTTATATTTATCTTGATGACCGCACCCTCGCCGCTGTATTTCATAGCGTTGGACATTATGTTGGTGATGACCTGATTTACTCTGCCCACATCGGCATAAATAGGCATCTTCTTATTAGGCGGCGTAAAAAGTATGGTCTGATTTTTATTCTCCGCCACTATCACATTTTGTCGGCAGCAGCCCTTAACGATCTCCACCAGATCGGCCTCGGTACGATTCAGCTTGTTCACCTTGGTATCGAAACGTGACAGATCCAAAAGGTCATCTCTCAAAAGCTTCATCCTGTCTGCCGCCACATTTATTTCTCTCAGGAAATCCATAGCCACGCTCTTGTCGTCTATAGCTCCGTCAAGGAGCAGCTCGGCATAACCCTTTATAGTAGTAAGGGGAGTGCCTATTTCGTGGCTTACGTTTGCCACGAATTCCTGGCGCATATTGTTAAGCTGGCTCTGCTTTGTGACATCGTGAAGAACCACTATTATTCCGTTTGTCTTGCTCTTAATGGCATATGGTATAAGGGCAACGGAGATATATTTGTCATTTTCATTTATGGTAAGATCCATTATGGAATTTGGTCTTATATCGGAAACGCCTATATTCAGCTTTTTCAAAAGCCACTTAAGCGAAATATTCACATCGTCTATATCAAGCATTTCATAAGAGGACTTATTTATATGTATAAGATTTCCTCTTTCGTCAAAGGCGAGTATACCGTCTGTCATGTTGTGGAGCACGATCTCAAGCTTGTTTCTCTGATCCACCATTTCACCTAAGCTTTTTTTAAGCTCTCGTGCCATTGTGTTGAAGCTCTTTGTAAGCTGGCCTATCTCGTCATTGCTTTTCACAACGGCTCTCTGCTCCAGCCGGCCCTTAGCCATCATATCCGCCTTTTTTGTAAGCACGGCTATAGGCGCCGTTATGGTGTTTGCAAATATAAAGCCTATTATGGCGGTGAATATAAGGGCAAGCACGCTTGCCACAACAATGCTTCTTGTAGTCTGAGCGATGGTAGATTCTATGGCGTCTGCCGCCATCTGTACGTATGCAACATACTGCACGCTGCCGTTTTCGTCTTTGCAGGGATAGGAATAGCCCATAACATTGGTGGTCTGCCCGTTGCTGTCGGTAACTTTTATATTGTCGGTAAAAGCTTCCTGTCCGTTAAGTGCGGAGATAATGCCCGAATTGGTAAACCTGGGGAATTCCTCTGCATTGGCGGCAGTTGAACTGGCAATGGTGTTGCCGTTCTGATCCAGTATATGTCCGCTTATGGTTCTTTGCGAAGAGCTTATGAAAGACAGATTGGCAATACTGTCCTGAAAATATCTGCTGTCGTACTGATCGATAACCTGCTCCTCGATATATATAGCGTACTGTCTTAATTCCTCGCTTGCCTTGTTTTTTTCACGGTTTTCGGTACTGATAACGAGAACGGTACCTGTAATTATCATTACTATAAATACTAATGAAAGATACAGAAATACCAGCTTCCAACGAATACTTTTCATCAAATCACCTTATGAACTGAAATAATAGCCGATACCTCTCTTGGTAATAATATATCTTGGCTTTCCGGGATCGTCTTCGATCTTCTCTCTGAGGCGCCTTATAGTCACATCTACAGCCCTTACGTCTCCGAAATATTCATAGCCCCACACCTTCTCCAGCAGTGTTTCTCTGTTGAATATCTGAGTCTTTTGAGTGGCAAGGAATGTCAGCAATTCAAATTCTCTCAATGTAAGATTGATAACATCGCCTCTCTTAGTTACTTCATATCTGTCGAAGTCTATGGTAAGATCGCCAAAAGTCTGTACGTTGCCGTTGGTCTCAGGCATATCCTTTGCCGCGCTTCTTCTCAGATGAGCCTTCACCCTTGCTATAAGCTCCCTGTTGCCAAAGGGCTTTGTAACATAGTCGTCTGCGCCCATTTCAAGACCGATTACCTTGTCCACCTCATCTGCTCTGGCTGTCAGCATTATTATGGGAACATTGCTTTTCTCCCTGACCTTGCGGCATACTTCATAGCCGTCCATCTTTGGCATCATTATATCCAGCAATATCAGATCGGGGCTTTCGCTTAAGGCAAGCTCCAGGCCGTTCTCTCCGTCTTCGGCCGTTATTACCTCATAGCCCTCTTTTTTGAGATTGTATGATATGATATTTACTATACTTGCTTCATCATCTACCACAAGTACTTTTGCCATACAAAACACCTCCTCAAAATATACTTATATATAAATTATAACCAAAAATTACAAATATATCAAGTAAAGGTTTTGTATGTAATATAATTGTAAATTTGCGGCATAAATATCAAATTATACATTAAATTTTAAAACCTTTTTCCTCCTTGGCACTATTAATAAAAAATTTACAAAATAATTATGCAAAACGCTGAAATCAAGCAATAGCTTAAAAAATTAAAGCTGTTGCTTGATTTAAGGGGGGGGGGGTATGATAAAATATTTCTTGTAAAAAAAGTTCTTTCCTATTACTATGTAAAATGCGGAAAGAAAATAAAAGAACGGGAGGTTCAGAAAGAATGAAAAAATTCAGGAAAGGATTAAGCGGATTGCTGGCTTTTGTAATGGCGCTGTCTGCTATGCTGTGCAATATGGCGGTGACTGTAAGCGCAGCAGAAGGCACACCTACAATTTGGATAGTAGGCGATTCCACAAGCTGTGATTACAAAGAAGCAGACGATGCGACTTATTATTACAAAAGGGTAGGCTTTGGCACAAAGCTTAAAGATTATGTGCAAAGTGATAAGGCAAAAGTGGAAAATCTTGCATTATCAGGCAGAAGCTCCAAAAGCTTTTTAAGTGAAAATAATTACAAGAAATTAATGGGCACAGATGGTACTGCCGGTATGCAGTCAGGTGATTATCTTATAATTGCTTTTGGTCATAATGATGAAAAGCAAAGTGATGCTGCATTATATACAAGTCCCGGCGGTACTAAAGACGAAGCAGGTACATTCAAGAATTCTCTTTATGAAAATTATATTAAGCCTGCTCAGAATAAAGGCGTTACGCCTGTATTATGTACTCCTATAGTAAGACATCCGTCAGGTTCTGATTGGACCGATAAGGATGTGCATAAGGATAATGGCGGAGATTATGCTCAGGATATTAAAGAGTTAGCAATCGAATGTAGTATCGATTGTATAGATCTTACAACTCTTACTAAGGAAAAATATACAGATCTTGAAGCAGCTAAGAAATATCACGCATGGATAAATGAAAAAACAGTAGACAATACACATCTTAACAACTATGGTGCAAAGATGGTTGCCTGCTTAATAGCAAAAAATGCTCAGAATGGGTTAAAGGATTTATTTGTTGCTGATCCTCAGGAGCCTACAGAGGAAGAGGATTTAAAACAAAATCCGGGTTATCAACCACCTAAAGAGGGCGATTATTCACTTGAAGAATTAGAAACAAATAAAAGCAGTTTATGGACTACAACAAAAGAAGATTGGTATGCTACAGTATTTGGTGACGTAGGCGGAGCTGTAAATAAAAATAATTTTGATATAACAGAAACACCGGATGAAAATAAGGTTCAGATAGTAGCAGGCAAGGCCGGTGACAAGGGTAAGGTTTCTTCATCAGCAAATGGTATTGCCATGTACTTTACTTGTATTCCTGCTAATACAAACATTTATCAGGTATCTGCAAAAGCGCATATAAATAGTATTAACAGCTCCAATGATCAGGTTTCATTCGGTGCCATTATTTCAGATGAGATAAAAATTGACACTAATGAATCCGGAGCAAACTTCAATTATGTTGCAGCAGGTCCTGTAAATATGTCATCAGGTAAACCGAACAGCAGCTTTTCAGTTGATAAGGCTACCTCTACAATGACTACAGGCGATGTTCTTCCGGCTGTACCTGCAGCAGGTGATGAAGTAACGGTTAAAATCGTAAAATATGGGAATAGGTATGCAACTTCTTATAAGACGCCTTATGGCAACTTTATCAAAGAGTATACGCTTTCCGATGAGCAGATGTCAGGATATATATATCCCGGTTTCTTTGCAGCAAGAAATGCAGATATTACATTTACTGATATAGTTGCAAATGGTGAAGCAACAGAACCGGGAGACGGCGCACTCATCACACGTTTATCAGGTAAAGTTACTTATACAGGATCACCTGAAAATGGTAGTGTTACTCTCGTAAAGACTAACGGCAATGATTCTGTATCCAGCGGTACACAGGTTGATGGCGAAACAGAGCTTAAGCTTACAGCAACTCCTAATGATGGCAACCATTATCCGTCAGTTAAGGTCGGTACAAAAGAGCTTGTACTTGACAATAATTCCTATACATGGAAAGTAGATGGTGATGTTGATTTTACTGTTGAATTCCCGGAGACAACTGCTCGTACAGCTATAAACGAAGGAAAAATTGAATGGACAGGCGAAAACAATGATATAGTCCAGCAAGTAAATCAGCACTTGTCAGGTCCGTATTATTTTGAACTTGAAGCTGTTGATACAAATACTGCCACTCTTGATACAGCAAACAAGAGAATAAACATAGGCAGTAAAGCAGGTATCAAGTTCAGCACAGGCGATCTCGTAGGTAAGGAAGCATATCTGACAGTAAGCTATGCTACATCAGGTGATGATGACAGAAACCTTATGCTTAAAGGCGGAGCCACAGATGTAACTGTTGGTTCAACTAACGGCAAGGGTAATTATGTTACTAATGAGAAAAAACCTGTTAAGCTTGAAGCAGGTAAGACATACAGTCTTGTAAGCAATACAAAAGCTATATATGTAAATAAAATTACTGTAGATGTAAAAGCACAGGTACAGGTAACACCTTCCTTTAAGATCGATGGAACCGATCCTGTTACTGAGGGTACGTATACCATCAACGGACAGGAATATACTGTAGGTCAGTCTTACTTCTTTAATGAGGGCGAATATCCTCTTGTACTTACAAAGGATGGTACGGCATATTCAGGTACACTTACGGTTACACAGGGCGTAGAAAATCCTGAGGTTACACTTACAAAGATAGAAAATGTTACATTCAAGGGTACTGTTACAGTACAGGGTAAGACTGAAATTCCTGATGGTGTAACTATTAAATATAAAAATACTGTCACTAATGTAGAAACTCAGGTTAACTTTGATAACTCTACCGGTGCTTATGAAATGCAGCTTGCTCCCGGTACATACGAAGTAGAAGCTTCAGAGCTTGAAGGCTATACAATATCAACACTTTCAAGTGATGAATTTACAGTAAGCGCTTCAGATACAGCTAATAACTTTAACAACGTTCTTTATAAGAAGAATGCAGTTCCTGCAACAGCATCAAATAAAGAAATATATGTAGATCCTGATGATACAAGCTATGATGGCGTACATTATCCTACAGTAAATGAAGCTATTGCAGGTATAAAGGCGTCAAGCATATCATCTTCTGCAACAGATAAGTGGACAGTTCGTATTAAGGCAGGCACTTACAGAGAGCAGATAATAGTTGATGCAAATAATGTTACACTTACATCAGACTATAACGGCAACGGCAATTTTGATGACGGTGAGGTTACACTTACATGGTACTATGGCGTAGGCTACAAATACTACAGCATAAAGCCTGTACCGACAAAAAACACTGCTTCTAGTTGGTCAGGCGGATCTTATTACAGAGGCCTTTATGACATAGAGTATGCTTATGATAAGCATAATCTTACCGCTACCGTAGACAGATGGGGTACTGCTGTACAAGTTACAGGCGACAACTTCTATGCAGAGGGTATTACATTTGAAAATTCTTTCAACAGATATATGACTCAGGATGAAATTGATGATGGTGTTACTCTTGCTACAGCTCAGGAAATTGATGCAAATAAACTTAATACCGAAGTTGTAAGAACAATAGATACAGATGTCAAGGCAGCAGCAGCTACAGAGAGAGCAGCAGCACTTGTTCTTGATAACGCTAAGGCTTCTATCTACAAGTGTAAGCTCAAGAGCTCACAGGATACCCTTTATGTAAAGACAGGTCTCTATTATTTCAAGGATTGTGAAATAATGGGTCAGACTGACTATATATTCGGTGGTGCAGGCTCATTTACAGCATTTGATAATTGTAAGCTTCTTTGGTCAGGCTATAATGCGCTTGCAGGTAAGAGTAAGCCGGGTTATATTACTGCTACACAGGGCAAGATCATATTAAGAGATTGCAGCGTAGAAAGCGGTAAAATCGATACAAGCGCAGAAACAGTTGAACCGGGATATTACGGAAGACCATGGGGTACTTCAGCCGATGTTACATTTATAAATACTAAAACTAATGGGCTTATATTAGAAAAAGGCTGGAATGAAATGAGTGGTGTTCAGCCTGAGCAGGCTACTTTCAAAGAGTACGGCAATACTACAACCGGCGATGTGGAATTTAAGTCAACTCTTAATGGTGCGCAGCTTACAAAGGAAGAAGCAGATATTCTTGCAGCAGAAAATGATTATAACTTCTATTCAGAAGATTGGCTTCCTGAAAAGCATGTTCCTTATGTGATACCTGAAATTGAAGGCTCACTTGTAACATGGAATTTCAAGACGCGCAACACAAGCTTAGGTGAAAATGGTGCAATTCAGAGCAAGACCGGTACTGTTACTGTACAAGATGATAAGCTTGGCACAGTTGCCTTAAATGTAGATGCGACTAGCGGCAAATTACAGCAGAGAAATCCTGATGCTGACGCTCAGTTTAACGAGAATACAAAGATTACTATTCCTGTATATCAGGCAGGCGATATAATTACAATTAATGCATATGATACGCAATATAGTGTAAAGGACAAACCGGCAGAAAGTGCGACAACAGAGATCACGGCAGAAGCTGATGATGTCGGTAAGGGTATTGATTTGGTTGCAACGGGTAATACATACCTTTACAGCATTAGTCTCCGTACTCTTTATGAGCCTGTTGCCATGAATACTTATGAATTTGATTTTGTTGTTGACAATTTATCACAAGGTAATCCTATGCCGACTACTCTTATGAGTAAAGACGGAAAGGGAATACTTGAAATAACGAATTTCAATAGACATCAGGATCGATATGGTGCTACTGCAAATAATACCGGAGTTTTAACATTCACAATGGCGGAAGATGCAGATACAACAGAAATAATACTGAGCACTTCATACGAACAAAACAAGGGCAATGCTGTTGTTTATGTAAATGATGTAAAGACTATAGAAGCACTTGATATTACTACAACAGATAGTACTAATAATGCTACAGCTAATGCTACATTAAAAGACCTTAAGGCAGGCGATATTGTAAAGATCAAGCTTGAAGGTATAACAACAAGTGCTTTCTATTCTAAGGGACTTACTGTTAAAACAACAGGTGCTTTAACCGATAAGGTTAAGGAAAAGAAAACTATTACATGGAATCTCAACCAGTCAGTAGTTACAGATTTACCAATAGATATTGTTCAGAAAGATACAGGATCAAACACCAACATAGAGACAGCCGGATATCAATCAGATACAGCAGGAGTATCATTATATGTTGATACAACTAAGGGCGGCGAACAGAGTAAATTCCAAGTTCGTAATCAGCAATGGGCAATATTCAATGACGGTGCTGTAATCAAAGTTCCTGTTTTCGCTGTTGGTGATGAGGTTACAGTTTCAGCCTATGGAAATACAACATTAACAATTAATGGAGAATCATTTACAGCACAAAGTAATGGTGAATCTAAAACCGTTAAAGTAAATGAAGATAAGGATTATATCGAGATTGTTGCCGGTAGTGGTACTGGTTACTTAGATAAAATCACCCTTACAACCACAGGCGAAATTCCTGAACCAGCATTTGTATTTAAAGATGTTGTTTACAACGATGGCAATGATACAGCTTATGTAATCGGTGAGATGGCTACAAATGCATCATTAGCTGATGCAAGCATGGTCGGTATAAATGCTGCTATGTCAAAGGCAGGCGCATTGGCTGACGATGCTTCCGAATTAGAAACAGATACTGTATTTGCAGAGGTTGTTGATGAAGGAACATTGACAAAAGAAATTAAAGCTGAAGGTGATAAATATATCGCAGCTATCAAGGTTCCCGGTTTAACCAGTGGTAAAACATTCTATGTATCCACATATTCAGAGATAGACGGTCACAAGGTATATGGTACTATTCACGAAGAAACTGTATCACAGTAATGAAGGAGGGAAAAGATATGAAAAAATTATATGTTAGTCCAAAGGCTGAAGTAGTATGCTATTCTGCTCCTGATATTATTTCTGTGTCAGCAGCGGTAAGAGGAACACCGCAGACTTTTAGTGGCGATGGTAATAATCATAACGAAGGTGTAATTCAGTTCGGCAACTTACACAAATAATACGATCCATACAGCTTTGTCGACAACAAAGGGAGGCCTGAATTCAGGTCTCCCTTTTATTTGCATCAAATTTGTTTTTAGTTATGCCGGCAAAAAGCACGTCAATAAAAAAATCACCGCATTTATACAAATGCGGTGACTTTTTTGTTTTTAGGGCATATCAAAGCCCGCTATATTGTTTTTATTATGCTTCATACTTGCTTAATTTAGCCTTAACAGCATCAAACTCAGCATCGTCATGTACATCAAGGCGTATAGGCTTGCTAACATCTAATGAGAAGATACCCATTATTGACTTTGCATCTACAACATATCTGTCTGAAGCCAGATCAAAGTCACCGTCAAATGTGCTTATAATGTTTACAAAATCCTTTACCTTGTCAATTGAGTCTAATTTAAGGGTTAAATTTTTCATAATCGTTTACCTCCCTTTAAATGGATAAAAATCCAAAAAATTAATTGTTACAATGTAATAATAACTTGAATTTGAAGTTTTGTCAAATTTATTTTTTACGTTCCCTATTTGTAAATTTTGCACAGTTGTGCCCCGTTTTTTGGCCTTTAATCAGTAAAAATCCGTTTAATGATACAATTTTTCAACATTGAAGTAATGTTTATGAAACACAAAAAGCCATTTTGGTAATAGTTTACAAATTAATGACTTGATTTTTGTTAGTTTTTCATAAAGTTTAATTTTACATATTTGCCCGCTGTCTTTCATACAATGATTATAGCTTTGAACGGAGGTATGTTATGAACAGCTATGATGTATATAAGGATATAGCAGAAAGAACAGGCGGAGATATTTATATAGGTGTTGTAGGCCCTGTGCGCACGGGAAAATCCACCTTTATAAAAAACTTTATGGAAAAGCTTGTTATACCCAATATTGAAAACGAACACGTAAAAACAAGGACAAGGGATGAACTGCCCCAGTCGGCGGAAGGCACAGCCATAATGACTACAGAGCCTAAATTCGTGCCTAACGAAGCGGTCAGGATAAGCCCCGCAGACGGCATAGAATTAAACGTAAGGCTCATAGACTGCGTAGGCTACATAGTAGACGGGGCAAAGGGGCATACCGAAAACAACTCCCCAAGAATGGTATCCACTCCGTGGTCGGAAAATAAAATGCCCTTTGCCATGGCGGCAGAGCTGGGCACACATAAGGTGATAGCGGATCATGCAACTATAGGCATAGTTATCACGGCAGACGGTACCGTTACCGATATCCCCAGGGAAAATTACATAAACAGTGAGGCCAGAGTCATAAAAGAGCTTAAGGACACGGGAAAGCCCTTTGTTATCATACTTAACTGCAATGACCCCAACGACAAGAACACTCAGGAAATAAAAGCGCAAATGGAAAATAAATACAAAATGCCCGTGCTTGCCGTCAACTGCAAAAATATGACTCAGGATGACATAAGCGGCATACTTTCAGAGGCGCTCTATGCTTTCCCCCTGGGAGAAGTGGATATAGCAATACCCAAGTGGCTGGAAGCCATGGACAACAGCTACCATATAAAAAGCAGCATAATCGACTCGGCTAAGGCTATGGCGGAAAATATAAACGGCATAAAGGATATTCCCTCCGCCGCAAGCATACTGGGGGATAATGAAAATGTAAAGAAGATATATTCCGAAAATATAGATCTGGGCGAGGGCAAGGCTTACATAGAGCTTTTCTTAAATGACAACCTGTTTTACGATGTGCTTACGGAAACAACGGGCACCGAAATAAACAGTGAATTTGAGCTCATCTCTACCATTAAATTGCTGACCCAAGCCAAAAAGGAATACGACAAGATCAAAAATGCCCTTGATGAGGTGAACAAAAAAGGCTACGGCATAGTTACGCCTTCCGTTGAGGATATGGTACTGGAGGCGCCGGAGGTGCTTAAGCAAGGCAGCCGATACGGCATAAAGATAAAGGCTGAGGCGCCGGGCATACACCTTATAAAAACAAATATAAAAACGGCTGTTGCCCCTATCGTAGGCAGCGAAGAACAATCCAAGGAGCTTGTGGATTATCTTGGTTCTCAGTACAGCCAGGATCCCGGCAGCATATGGGAATACAGCATTTTCGGCAGAACACTCAGAGAGCTTATAACAGATGACCTTAACACAAAGCTTATGCGCCTGTCTGAGGACACTCAGTTCAAATTTAAGGAAAGCCTTCAAAAAATAATAAACGAGGGCAGCGGCGGCATAATATGCATACTGCTATAACAAAACGTAATGGAATTCACAAATTATTCATATTATTTGTTTTTATAGACATATTTATATATTTTTTATTAAATTTATAGTTGTTTTTACACGATTTTGCAAAAAAAGTTCTCATTTATTTCACAAAAAAACTATTTACATTATATGCTTCGTGTTATATAATGTATTTAAGCTGATGAACAAGGTATCCCTTGTCCATTGGTTTTACCTAAAGCTCTATAATGAACGAAGTTCTCCCCCTACCCTTTCTAACTTCCATTACAGAGCTTTACAGAAAGATATCCCCGTCACTTATGTGACGGGGTTTTTTATTGGTTAACAGTTCTTTTATTATCTCCTGCAGGTACAGCCACAGCCGCCGCTTGAACATCCGCAGCTGCAATCGCTGTCATTATCCGTGTTGTCATTTGGGATGTTGCTGCTTATGCCTGCGAGAAACTCTCTCTTCTGAGGCGGAGCAAATACGTCCATAGGGAAGTCCAAATTGTCAAAGTCGTCACATACGTTTATGCCGCCTGTGTTAGTGCATTCCTCAGGGATACAGAAGCCCTTTGACTCAACGAGAAGATTGACAAGTCTGAACAGCTTGATAATGGTGAACAGGCCGATAGTTACGCTTACGCTTTCGGCATTGTCGTTGTTGCCGCAGCAGCAGCCGTAGCTGAGCTCAGCCTTAAGAGCAACGGCCTTTGACTCAACATATACAAAGGGGTCTGCGTTTACATCGATAGTGTTGCCCGTTGATGTAAGAAGGTCCGTAGATATTGAGGACTCTGTCGTAACTGAGCCGAAGAGCGTGATAGTCTTGTTGTATACGCTTTGGGCAGGTACGGAACAAAGTGCGCCGCCGTTGATATCTCTGAAAGTGAGAGTATATGCAAACACATACTTCAAGTCAATATCCCAGTAGCCTACTCTGAATGGGCTCTGAGTCTTGCTTACTATAACGACTCTTTCCACTGCAACATTGCCTACGCTTACGGCAGCGGCATTTGAAGGCGGAGTGATGACCTCGCCCGCATCTACGCTTATGCCGCAATAAGTCGTGTTTACGGCAGCCCTTGAAGCTCCCAGCACAGAAGGATCAAGGCAGTCCTGCTGACGGCAGGCATCATATACCTTAAAGGCGATTATGCATTCGTCTTTTACCTTATTGCTGCCTGATACTGTGTTTGTTGCGAAATCGAATATTCCCATAATAATTTACCTCCTGCTTTTTTATCCCCCTCTCAATATTAATGTATTAAAAAAATAAAATTTTGTGATAAATATAGTCAAAAGTGTGATATACTTATTAAAATGATATACGGAGGTCACATATGAAAAAATTATTTATTGTACTTATATCTGCGGTAATGCTGCTTTGCGCCGCTGCCTGCAGCAAGCACGAAGCTCCACAGGAGTGTATAGACATTGCAAACCGATTTGTAAATGCCTACAGCTACAAAAACTTTGAATCCATGTATGAGATGACAAACGACAAATATCCTTATTTAAGCGGTATGTACAACAAGGATGAAAAAATAAACGCCATGCTCTTCGATACGCTTACGGATAATTTGGAGGTGGAGATAACGGGAGGAAACGATTTCGGCGACACGGCCAATGTAACATTGCATATCAAAACAGCCGATGCAATAACCATACTCAGCAACATAGTTTATAATTTTACAAATCTGTATAAGCAAAATCCCGATTCCTACAAAAATATAGATATGGACAAGGAGCTTGAAAAAATAGTTGCTTCCTATACAAAGAATCCTCCCATGACGGAAAGAGATTCTTCCATAGACTTTATAAAGCAAGACGGGAAATGGGTAATAGAAAGCAATGTGGGTATATATGACGATCTTACAGGCGGCTTTCTCACATATTACTTTGATGTAAATGTGCTGCAAAATGTAGGCGGCAGCGGAACGGTGGAAGGAAATGAGTAGCAAATTTTTTACAAAGCCCTTTAATATACTGATTATTGCGGCTATCGCCACGGCGCTTTGGGGCAGCGCCATACCCGCTATCAAAATAGGCTATGAGCTTTTCGGCATAACGGAAAGCACCGTTCCCGTCAAGCTGCTGTTTGCCGGCATAAGATTTTTCATTGCGGGTATATTTGTGATAGCGTTCAACTGCATTGCCTGCAAAAGATTTATATATCCCAAAAAAGACGAGATAAAAAGTATAGTTGCTTTGGGTCTTGTCCAGACTACGCTGGAATACATCTTTTTTTATTTGTCGCTGGTATATCTCACAGGCGTGAAGGGCTCTATATTAAACAGCATAGGCAATTTCTTTGCCGTTATAATAGCTCACTTTGCTTTTAAGGATGACAAAATAAACGGCAGAAAGGCCTTGGGCTGTCTGCTGGGCTTTTCGGGAGTAGTGCTGTGCTGCTTTGAACAGGGTCTCGACTTTTCTTTTAAATTCAGAGGCGACGGCTTTATACTTATTGCCGCCTTCTGCTTTGCGGCAGGCTCTGTTATGACCAAGTTCATAACAAGGAAAAGCGACAGCGTTACCGTAACGGGCTGGCAGCTTGCCATAGGCGGCGCCGTGCTTATCGTCATAGGCATAATATTCGGCGGAACACTTGCCTTGCCAAGCCTGAAGGCGCTTATGATGCTTTTGTATCTTGCGGTGCTCTCATCTTTGGCATTCACTTTGTGGGCTCAGCTTTTAAAATACAACCCCGTTGGCAAAATATCGGTGTACTGCTTTTTGAATCCCGTGTTCGGCATAATACTTTCAGGCATAATGCTGGGAGAAAACATATTCAATATAAAGACCGCTGTCTCTCTTTTGCTCGTATGTCTGGGTATATATACAGTAAATAAGAAAATATAGAAATTTATACTTGACAAAAAAACATTTGTATAGTATCATAATTTAGGTGTAAGGGAAAAATACTTTACAGGTGATAAGATGGACAGGATCTATTACATTACGCTGCTTATAGATATATACGGAGATCTGCTTACCAAAAAGCAAAGAGCAGTGATGAGCGATCATTATTTCAGCGACTGTTCCCTAAACGAAATAGCTGAGATTCAAGGCATTACACGTCAATCTGTGCAGGATATGCTCAAACGAACGGAAAAGCTTCTTGAAAAATATGAGCAAAAGCTTATGCTGGTGGACAAATATCTTAAGCGTAAGGCAAGCATAGAAAAGGCCTATGCACTTATAGACAAAGAGATAGAAAAGGGAAATACACAGCTTGTTAAAGTGAAAGAAATTTTATCTGAAATAGAAGACTGGGAGAAGATATAAATGGCTTTTGAAAGTTTATCCGGAAAGCTCCAGGAGGTTTTCAACAACCTCAGAGGCAAGGGCAAGCTTACCGAAAAAGACGTAAAGGCTGCCTTAAGAGAAGTAAAGCTGGCGCTTTTAGAGGCTGATGTCAACTTTAGGATAGTAAAGGATTTTATAAATAAAGTAAGCGAAAAGGCTGTGGGAGAGGAGGTCCTTTCGGGGCTCAATCCGGGGCAGCAGGTCATAAAGATAGTAAACGATGAGCTTGTGGATCTTATGGGCAGCACTCAGTCAAAGCTGACCTTCAGCTCAAAATCCCCTACCATATATATGATGGCGGGATTACAAGGCGCAGGCAAGACCACCACTACAGGCAAGCTTGCGGGGCAGCTCAGAAAGCAGGGCAGAAAGCCCTTGCTCGTTGCCTGTGACGTATACAGACCCGCCGCTATAAAGCAGCTCCGGGTAGTAGGCTCCGCCTACAATATACCTGTTTTTGAAATGGGTCAGGGCGACCCTGTGGAGATATCCAAAAAGGCTGTGGAATATGCCAAAAGCAACGGCCATGACATAGTCATAATAGATACGGCAGGCCGTCTGCATATAAATGAAGAGCTTATGGATGAGCTCTTAAATATCAAAAACGAGGTAAGACCCCAGGAAATACTTCTTGTTATAGATGCCATGACAGGCCAGGATGCAGTGAATGTGGCAGAGTCCTTTAACGAAAAGCTTGGCATAGACGGCGTTATAATCACCAAAATGGACGGTGATACAAGAGGCGGTGCGGCTCTTTCCGTAAGAGCGGTAACGGGCAAGCCTATTAAATATGTGGGTATGGGCGAAAAGCTTGAGGATCTGGAGCCCTTCTATCCGGACAGGATGGCCTCACGTATACTTGGCATGGGCGATGTGCTGAGCCTTATAGAAAAAGCCCAGCAAGCCTATGATGAGGAACAGGCAAAGGCTCTTGAGAAGAAAATGCGTACACAGGAATTCGACCTTGACGATTTTCTCACTCAGCTCCAGCAAATAAAGAAAATGGGTCCTCTCAAGGATATTATGAAAATGCTGCCGGGTATGGGCAAGCTTAACATAGACGATCTCGACATCGATGACAATGCCACAAAGCATATTGAGGCAATAATACAGTCCATGACAAAAAGGGAAAGACAAGATCCAGGTATTCTCAACGGCTCACGCAAAAAAAGGATAGCAAGAGGCTCAGGCAGAACTATCCAAGAGGTCAACAAGCTTTTAAAGCAATTTGAGGATATGAAGAAAATGATGAAGATGATGTCAGGTATGCAAAAGGGAAGAGGCCTTGGCCTCGGCAAGTTCAAGCTCCCCTTTTAGGCGACAATTGGTTCACATATGTGAATTGGTTATATAAAACTTAAATATATACAGGAGGTGAAAGTTGTGGTAAAGATCAGATTAACAAGAATTGGTGCTAAAAAGTCACCTTTCTATAGAATAGTAGTAGCTGATTCAAGAACTCAGAGAAACGGTATGGCTATCGCTGAATTGGGATATTACAATCCATGCACAGAGCCTGTTGAGCTGAAGGTAAACGTTGAAGAGGCTAAAAAGTGGTTAGGCAACGGCGCCCAGCCTACTGATACTGCAAAGGCTTTATTAAAAAAGGCCGGTGTTTATGAGAACTGATAGCAGGAGGACAGCATGAAGGAATTACTTGAAATTCTTGCTAAGAACCTTGTTGACAATCCCGAAGAGGTCAAGGTCAACGAAAGAATGGATGACGATGCGCTCATTTTGGAACTGAGCGTTGCTCAGGATGATATTGGTAAGGTCATAGGTAAGCAGGGCAGGATCGCCAAGGCTATCCGTACCTTTATTAAATCTGCTGCCGGCCGTGAGGACAAAAAGGTTGTAGTAAAGATTATGTAATGAAAAGGGTGCGTTAGTGCCCTTTTTTATTTTTTTTACTTAATGGGCACAGCTTAAGCATATGCTTGCCTTGCATATTTACATTTAAAAGCAGCACCTTGAACAGGATCCGATGAGGTAATATATGGAAAATTATTTTACAATAGGAAACATAGTAAACACCCAGGGCATAAAGGGTGAAATGCGTATAATGCCTACAGTTGACGATATAATGCGCTTTAAGCTCCTTAAAAAGGTATATGTGGAGAGAAAGGGCGCTGTAAAGGAATACGCCGTGGAGGGCGTGCGTTTCCACAAGCAGTTCGTGCTTCTTAAGCTAAAGGGCATAGACGATATGACAGCGGCGGAAGCCCTTAAGGGAAGCATCGTTAAAATAACCGAGGATATGGCCATACCCTGTGAGGAAGACGAGTATTATATAAAAGATCTTTACGATATGAAGGTCGTGACCGAAGATAAAAAGGAACTGGGCATCATAACGGATATACTCTTTACGGGAGCAAACGATGTGTATGTCGTAACTCCGGATCAGGGGAAGGACATACTCATACCTGCCATAAAAGAGTGTATACTCAATGTAGACGTTGAAAACAAGGTAATGACTGTCAGACTGCTGGAGGGGCTGATATAATGAAGTTCTATATACTCACTCTTTTCCCCGAAATGATTGAAGAGGGTCTGAGCCATTCTATAATAAAAAGAGGCATCGATGAAGGCATTATAGATATAGAAGCCGTCAACATACGGGATTTTTCAAAGGACAAGCACAAAAGAGTAGACGACTATCCCTATGGCGGCGGCGCAGGCATGGTGATGCAGCCCCAGCCTATATATGACGCCTATATGAGCATAAAGCACAAGCTCAGCGATAATTGCCCCGTCATATATATGAGCCCCCAGGGCAGGACCTTCACTCAGGATAAGGCGCAGGAGCTTTCCGCCCTTGAGGATGCGGTGCTTTTGTGCGGACATTATGAAGGCATTGACGAAAGAATAATAGAAGAAATAGTCACAGAGGAGATCTCCATAGGCGATTTTATACTGACAGGCGGCGAGCTTGCGGCAATGACTGTAGTTGATGCCGTTTCAAGGCTCATACCGGGAGTGCTTAACAAAGAAGAGAGCCATATGAACGAAAGCTTTTCCGATGGCCTACTGGAATATCCCCAGTATACAAGGCCGCCGGAATTTATGGGCAGAAGGGTGCCGGAGGTCCTTCTCAGCGGTCACCACGGCAATGTGGAAAAGTGGCGCAGGGAACAGTCTCTCAAGCGCACCGAAAAAAAGAGACCCGATCTGTTGAACAAATAGATCAAAAGAAAAATGCCATTGCATAAGCAATGGCATTACTTCTTTTACCTAATTCTTCTCCCAATTTACTAACTTCCGTTTATATTATTCTATCATAATATACAAAAACATTCAATAATATTTGCGCTGTTTTATTGTTTTTGTTAAACTTTTTACTATTTAAAAAATCAATATAGTCAATATGTACAAATAACCTTGTCATTTGCATACATTATTTGAAATTTTTGTGCATATATTTTTGATGTTATATAATCTATAGGATAAAAGTTATATATCTTTTGTATATATTGCTATTTTGCCAATACGGGATATCCGCCCTTTCTTATACGCTATATATGTAATAACTGCTGCCGAGAACGGCATATATTTATATATAGCTTATAAAGGCAGTGGTATTTTGCGTCATATAAACGTATCGAGAAACAAGACTCTTACGATCCTTTATATACTTATAATATTCATAGGCGTAGGCAAAACATATTACGATGAAAACATTGCCGTTTCCGTTATGCCCGTTGATAAAAAATGTATAATACTCGATCCCGGACACGGCGGCTTCGATCCCGGAAAGGTGGCAAGCGACGGCGTTACGGAAAAGACGATAAATCTGGCCATCGCCGAAAAGCTTCAAGGCTTTTTGGAGCAAGGCGGCGCCATAGTTATGGCTACAAGAACGGAAGACAGCTCACTTTCCCAAAGCAAAAGAGCCGATCTTAAATGCAGAGCGGATATGGCCAACGGCAAAAATGCGGATATGTTCATAAGCATACACCAAAATTCCTTTCCCCAGCCGGGGGCAAAGGGGGCTCAGGTATTTTATTACAAGGGTTCTCAGGAGGGAAAAAGACTGGCAGAAAGCATACAGGCAAGACTTCGGGAGGTCGTGGATATGAACAACACAAGAGCCGCCAAGTCCAACACGGCATACTATGTACTCAAGGAAATAAAGATACCTTCGGTCATTGTGGAGTGTGGATTTCTGAGCAACGGCGTTGAACACGACAAGCTTATGAGCAGCGAATATCAAGAAAAGCTGGCATGGGCAATATATATGGGAATACTGGACTACTACGGAGAGGGAGTGGCATAAAACAGCCTGCTTCAACAATTTTTTTAACCGACGGATAAGTCTCCCGCTTCTATAAGCGGCGAGTACTTACTTTTGTATTCAGCAGTGGTGTAAGCTCCTGCTGAATACAAAGGCTTTGGCAAAAGCCGTCGGTTATGAGTACGTAGCGAAAGCGTAGTACGAATATCCTTGACTATATAAATTTTGTCATCATTTGTCGCTCACACTGTGATAAAATATAATGCACCCTTCACAAGGAGATGATAATTTGAATGACAGGCAGAAAAAGGCTGCGGATCTTTTTGCAGAGGGCAGCGATGGGTATACTGCCCTTATAAATGCCGGCTACAGCGAAAAATACGCCAAGACATATGCTCTGTTTTTCAACAAAGAGGAAATAAGAGAATACATTGAGCAGCGTATAATGGAGAAAAGCTGCGGCAATGAAAGCGATGAAGTGATACGATATCTTTTCAGAGTGATGAGAGGCGAGGAAAAGGAGACCGAACTTGTAAAGAGCAAAAACGAAAAAGGCGAAACGGTATTTGAGGCTGTGGAAAGCCCTATGAGCGGTACGCTGCGCATGAAGGCAGCCGAGCTTCTATGCAAGAGATACGGCCTTTATAAAGAAAAAGCCGAAGGAAACAATTCTTCCGTAATAATAAAAGAAGACATATAGACCAAAGGCCTGCGGCTTAATGCCGCAGGCTTTTTATATTAGTCTAACATAACAGCCGTCCTTGCAGCCGTATATATTAATATCCTTATCGTTTAAAATTATCCCTATATTGTCGGGTCTTTCCTTATATATTTTTTTCGTAAGCTCAGCCAATACTTCTATTATGTATTCGGTACTGTACATTTTGCCACCTCCTCATACAACTCGTATTAAAATCATAATACGCCAAAACAACACAAAAGTCAATACTTTAATGTGACATATTGTTATAAAAACGTTATATAATATAATACTTTTTAACCGACGGATAAGTCTCCCGCTTCTATAAGCGGCGAGTACTTACTTTTGTATTCAGCAGGGGTGCAAGCTCCTGCTGAATACAAAGGCTTTGGCAAAAGCCGTCGGTTATGAGTACGTAGCGAAAGCGTAGTACGAATATCCTTGACTGATGTGTTTATTATTGTTAAAAAGTATTTAAAAAGTATTGTTTTCAGGCATTCCCGCCGCACCGCTCAGATGTTCAAAAAAAGTTTTAAAATTTCCTCTTTACAAATGGGATTTATTATGCTATACTCTTTTTAACTTAAAACTAATGTCGATGATTAAGAGTAGTAACCTTAAGACAATGCTTCAGAGAGCCGACGGTAGGTGCAAGTCGGTGCAGGCGCTTTTGGCGAATGGACTTATGAGACCTGTGGTGAAACAACAGTAGCTTACAGCGGGTTCTCCCGTTACAGAGACAGGATATGATCGTATCTGCGAATTGGTGGCTTTTTTTAGTTATTTATGACTTTGTCCAATTTGGGCAAAGTCTTTTTTTTAAGATAACGAAGCTTTACGGAGTCTGCGGACAGCCTTGCATCTGTTCGCCGGGCAGCCTGTCCTTATGCAGTCAATGCAAAGAGCTCTTTGCTTATGTACAAAAACAGCTTGTTTGCATCGGCGTGCGCCTAACATCTGCCCAAGGAGCCATATTATCTCTCGTATATCGATCGGATCACAAACAAAAACTTACCGCATAAACAGGAGGTAATCATATGACAAAGCTTAAAACATTCGTAAGAGAGTTTTCGGGAGATACGGAAACTCCTATAACACTTTTCTACAAATATGTGGGAGATGAAAAAGGCTTCCTGCTGGAAAGCAGAGGCGAAGGCAAAACAAATTTTTCGGTCATGGGAAAAGACCCTATGGCTGTGCTTTACGGCAATGACGTGCTGACTATAGAGGAAAAAGGCAAAGACCCTATAGTGTGCAAGGGAAGGCTGCTGGACAGCGTAAGGGAATATTTGCAAAACTTTAATGTGGAGACCGATCTCAATATGGATTTCATAGGCGGCGCAGTAGGCGCCGTGGGCTATGACGTCATAAGGCAGTATGAAAAAATACCCGATGAAAATAAGGAGATAGTGGATACGCCCACTGTCCACCTTATGGTTTTTGATAAATTCATAGTGTATGACCACCTTCACGACAGAATAAAACTAATAGTGCTGGCAGCTCCAAATGATGAGGAAAGGGCGGAGAAGGCGCTTGACGAAATGGAAAAGGAGGTAAAGTCCTCCGTTCCCGCAGAGCACTATGCAATAAAAGAGCCTGAGCCTATAAAGTTCACCTCAAATATGACTCAGGAAAAATACGAGAGCATAGTTAAAAAGGCAAAGCAGTATATATACGAAGGGGATATTTTCCAGGTAGTGCTTTCGCAAAGGCTTACAGCCAAAACGAACCAAAAGCCGATAGACCTTTACAGAAGACTGAGAGCAATAAATCCTTCTCCTTATTTGTTTTTCTTTAACTTCGGTACATACCATGTGGCAGGCTCTTCGCCCGAAATGCTTGTGGAGGTGGCAGGCAATACGGTAAGGACTTGTCCTATAGCGGGCACAAGGAAAAGAGGCGCAAATATCAAGGAGGACATAGCTCTTGCGGAAGACCTTCTGGCCGATCCCAAGGAAAGAGCCGAGCACATAATGCTTGTGGATCTTGCCAGAAATGATATGGGCAGAGTGGCTGAAATAGGAAGCGTTGATGTAAAGGAATTTATGCAGGTACATTATTACTCCCATGTTATGCATCTTGTATCCCTTGTAGAGGGCACTAAGAGAGACGGCATGGACAGCTTCGATGTACTTTCCACATTCCTTCCCGCAGGCACGCTTTCAGGTGCGCCGAAGATAAGGGCTATGGAGATAATAGAAGAGCTTGAAGAAGAAAAAAGAGGGCTGTACGGCGGTGCCGTAGGCTATTTCAGCTTCAACGGGAATATGGATATGTGCATTGCCATAAGAACAATGATAATAAAAGAACACAATGTATATATGCAGGCGGGAGCAGGCATAGTAGCCGACTCCGTTCCCACCATGGAATATGAAGAAAGCCACAATAAGGTAAGGGCTCTTGTAAAGACGATAGGAGGTGAGGTATAATGGTGATTCTGATAGATAATTACGACAGCTTTACATTTAATCTGTATCAGTATATAGGAGAGTTTGACAGCGATATAAGAGTGTTTCGCAACGATGAGATAAACGGCAGGCAAATACTTGAAATGAAGCCGGACAGAGTCGTTATATCTCCGGGGCCCAAGACTCCCAAGGAAGCGGGAAACTCCATAGAGATAATAAAAACTGTAGGCGGAAGGATACCTATTTTAGGCGTGTGCTTAGGCCATCAGTCCATAGCAGTTGCCTACGGCGCTGTTGTAAGCAATGCAAAGGAGCTTTTCCATGGCAAAAGCTCTATGATGATGCATAACGGCAAGGGAATATTCGAGGACTGCCCCAACCCTATGGAGGTGGCAAGGTATCACAGCCTTTCCGTAAAGGAGGATACTGTGCCGGACTGCCTTGAAGTAACGGCAAAGGCAGATGGAGAGATAATGGCAATAAAGCATAAGAAATACGATGTTGTAGGGCTTCAGTTCCACCCTGAGAGCATAAATACTCCCCAAGGCATACAGATAATCAAGAATTTTATAGCAGGAAAATATTAGAGGGAAAAATTATGATACTTGATGATATAGTTGCAAAAAAGAAAATAACTCTTAAAGAGCATCCTTATAAATTTGACGGCAAAAGACTTTGCGCCGCAATGGAAAAGCCTGTGCCATCCTTTTACGACGCCTTGAACAAAAACGGCTTGTCCATAATAGGCGAGGTAAAAAAAGCATCGCCTTCAAGGGGGCTTATAAAGCCTGATTTCGATCCCGTTGCCATAGCAAAGGAATATGAAAAAGCAGTCGACGCCATATCCGTACTTACGGAAGAAGACTTTTTTATGGGATGCCCCGAATATCTCAGGGCTATACACGAAGAGGTAAAGCTTCCTCTTCTGAGGAAGGACTTTGTGATAGACACATTGCAGATATACGAAGCCAGAGAACTGGGAGCTTCATCGTTACTTTTAATAGCCGCCATACTCAACGAAAAAAATATGCTCTACAGATTCATACGCACGGCAAGGGAGGTCGGTCTTGAGCCTCTTGTGGAAACTCACAACGAGGAAGAAATTGACCTTGCACTCAGCGCAGGAGCTGATATAATAGGTATAAACAACAGAAATTTAAAGGATTTTTCCGAGGATATATACACTACGGTAAGACTTCGTGAGCTCATACCCGACCGTAAGGTAGTCGTAAGCGAAAGCTCCATACATACGGCAGAAGATATAAAGATACTTAAGGGCGCAGGCGTAAACGGCGTGCTTGTGGGAGAAAGCTTTATGAAAAGCGGAAATATAGCGGAAAAAGCAAAGGAGTTCAGAGACGCCTATGGATATTAAGATATGCGGACTTCGGCGGCCTGCAGATGCAGAATATATAAGCGAGTTTGAAGAAATAAAATATGCGGGCTTTGTATTCTTCGAGCGTAGCAAAAGAAAGGTCACAGTGGATGAGGTACTTGAAATAAAGAAAAGGCTGAGACCCGATATCAAGACTGTCGGAGTGTTTGCGGAATACGATATCAGCGATATAACGGATATCATAGAAAGGGCAGGCTTTGACATATGCCAGCTGCATTCCGATGAAACAAACGAGGACTGCGGCAGGATACAAATACCCGTATGGAAATCCATATCCATGAAGGATGCTTCAAGCCTTGAAAAAGCAAAGCGGTATACGAATGTACAAGGCTTTGTGCTGGATTCGGACAGCGGCAGCAAAAGAGGCGGCATCGGCAAAACATTTGACTGGGATATTGCAAAAAGCTTTTCTCAAAAATATTTTACAGTGCTTGCCGGAGGCATAAACGCCAAAAATATAATGGCTGCCTATGATACGGTGAGACCGAACGTTGTGGATATGAGCTCCTCCGTTGAAACAGACGGTTTCAAAGATCACGAAAAAATAAAGGAATTAATATATACCATAAGAAAGGAAGACGAATATGGAATTAAATAAGGACTTCGGTGTTTTTGGCGGCCAGTTTGTGCCCGAAACGCTTATGAACGTTTTGAAGGTGCTGGAAAGGGAGTTTAAGGAATACTGCTATTCCGATGAGTTCAGAAAAGATTATATGTATTATATGAAGCAATATGTAGGCAGACCTTCTGTGCTCTACTATGCGGAAAGGCTTACAAAGGCTTTGGGCGGCGCCAAGATATATCTTAAAAGAGAGGATCTTAATCACACAGGCGCTCACAAAATAAACAACGCCATAGCTCAGGCTCTTCTTGCCAAAAAAATGGGCAAAACAAGGGTAATAGCCGAAACGGGTGCAGGCCAGCACGGCGTTGCGACAGCTACCGTGGCAGCGCTTTTCGATATGGACTGCCGTGTGTTTATGGGCGTTGAAGATATAGAAAGACAAAAGCTCAATGTTTTCAGAATGGAGCTTTTAGGCGCAAGGGTGGTGCCGGTAACAAGCGGCACAGGCACTCTTAAAGACGCTACAAACGAAGCTATAAGGACATGGGTAGCGGAAGCCGAGGACACATTTTATATTTTAGGCTCCGCCGTAGGCCCTCATCCCTATCCCACTATGGTAAGGGAATTCCAAAAAATAATAGGCGAGGAAACAAGAAAGCAAATGCTGGATATGGAAGGCAGGCTGCCCGACAGAGTATATGCCTGTGTAGGCGGCGGCAGCAATTCCATAGGTATGTTCCATCCCTTTATAGAGGACAAGGAAGTGGAGCTCATAGGCGTTGAAGCGGCGGGCCAAGGCATTGAAACGGGCAAGCACGCCGCAGGATTTGCTCCCGACGCAAGAATAGGCGTTCTCCACGGTATGAAAACATATCTTCTGCAGGATGATGACGGCCAGATAAAAACAGCCTATTCCATAAGCGCAGGCTTGGATTATCCCGGCGTAGGCCCGGAGCATTCCTATCTCCATGATATAGGCAGAGTAAAATATACATCCATAAAGGACAACGAGGCTATAGATGCTTTCCAGGCGCTTTGCAAGTATGAAGGCATAATGCCTGCCATAGAAAGCTCTCATGCTCTTGCGGAAGCTATGAAGGATGCGCCTAAGATGAGCAAGGATGATATAATTGTTATATGTCTTTCGGGCAGAGGAGATAAGGATGTAAATACTGTTGCCAAATACTTGGGAAGGGAGATATAATTTATGAACAGAATAGATGAAAAATTTGCACAGCTCAAGGCAGAAGGCAAAAAGGCATTGATACCATATATTTGCTCGGGGGATCCCGACTGCAAATCTACGGAAAAGCTTGTATATGCCCTTGAAGAGGCAGGTGCGGATATAATAGAACTGGGAGTTCCTTTCTCCGATCCGCTTGCAGACGGCCCTGTTATACAGGCGGCTTCCGTAAGGTCGCTTTCGGGCGGTTTTAAGATCAAATATGTGTTTGATATTGTGAAGAACGTAAGAAAAAGATCTCAGATACCTCTTGCCATTATGATATACTACAGCTCAATATTGGGCTATGGCAAGGAAAAATTCGTGGCAGAATGTATAGAAGCGGGGGTAGACGGCCTTATAATCCCCGATCTGCCCTATGAAGAATATGATGAGATGCTTCCCGTTTTGGAAAATACCGAGCTTTATATGATACCTCTCATCGCCCTTACTTCAAATGACAGGATACCTATGCTCGTTAAAAATGCAAAAGGCTTTATATACTGCGTTTCTTCTCTTGGCGTTACAGGAGAAAGAAAAGAATTCGATTCAAGAGTTGATTCCTTTGCGGCAAAGGTAAAGGAATATACGGATACTCCTGCCTGCATAGGCTTTGGCATATCCCGTAAGGAAGATACCCAACGCTTCGGCAAGGTCGCAGACGGATGCATTGTAGGCTCCGCTATTATAAGAAGGATACATGAGACCGGCTGCGATCTGGAAAAGGTGAAGGAATTTGTGAGGGGTCTTAAATAAGCTTTGGAGCAGGCGGGCAAAGCCCGCCTTGTGGAATGCAGCCTGCAACGCTTTTTTTGCAAGCTGTTCGCACTGGCAATTCCTATTTTCAGTCAAATTTTATTTTTTTGACAGACCTTACCTCCCCTTATGAATGGGCGGCTTATATTTTGAATAATAATAATAATAAAAGAGCCTTACGGCTCTTTTATTATATTTATCCTTTAAGACCTATTCTGACTAAAGCTCTCTTAAGTGCAAGCTCCGCTCTCATAACATCCACATTGCTGTCGATATTCTTAAGGCGGGCCTCCGCTCTTTCCTTAGCCTTCTGTGCTCTTACCACGTCTATTTCCTCAGACCATTCCGCAGCATCGGTAAGTATGGACATACCCTTTTCGTTGACCTCGGCAAAGCCGCCTAGGACTGCTGCTTTTTTATCCTCATCGCCCTCGTTCTTAATGGTGAGCACACCATAGTCAAGCACTGTGACAAGAGGCTGATGTCCGTGGAGTATACCTACATCGCCGCTTGTGGTCCTCATAATGACCATATCTACCTCGCCTTCAAACATATGTCTTTCGGGAGTAATAATTTTAAGGGATAACTTAGCCATAATATCCCTCCTTATTATTTATTGGCATTGCGATATTTTTCCACAACATCCTCTATCTTGCCTGCGTTAAGGAAATAGCCCTCAGGGATATCATCATGCTTGCCGTCAAGTATCTCCTTAAAGCCTCTTACGGTATCGGCAACGGGAACGTACTGTCCGGGGAAGCCGGTGAAGTTCTCGGCAACATGGAAAGGCTGAGATAAAAATCTCTGTATCTTTCTTGCTCTGTTTACGACTATCTTGTCGTCCTCGGAAAGCTCATCCATACCAAGTATGGCGATTATATCCTGCAATTCCTTATACTTCTGAAGTATAGCCTGTACCTGTCTTGCTACCGAATAATGCTCCTCGCCTACGACCTGAGGATCAAGTATCCTTGAAGTGGACTCAAGGGGATCTATAGCGGGATATATACCCAGCTCAACTATAGCTCTTGACAAAACCGTGGTTGCGTCAAGGTGAGCAAATGTAGTAGCGGGAGCAGGGTCCGTAAGGTCGTCTGCGGGAACGTAAACTGCCTGAACGGAAGTAATGGAGCCGTTCTTTGTGGATGTTATTCTCTCCTGCAAAGCACCCAGCTCCGTAGCCAATGTAGGCTGATAGCCTACGGCTGAAGGCATACGGCCCAAAAGTGCTGACACCTCTGAACCTGCCTGCACGAATCTGAATATATTATCGATAAACAAAAGCACATCCTGCTTAGCCTTATCTCTGAAATACTCGGCCATTGTAAGGCCTGTAAGGGCGATCCTCATTCTTGCTCCGGGAGGCTCGTTCATCTGACCGAATACAAGAGCAGTCTGCTTTAAAACGCCTGATTCCTGCATCTCGTAGTAAAGGTCGTTGCCCTCTCTTGTTCTTTCGCCTACGCCGCTGAATACGGAATAGCCCTGGTGCTCTGTGGCTATGTTTGTTATAAGCTCCATTATAAGGACCGTCTTGCCTACGCCGGCACCGCCGAAAAGACCTATCTTACCGCCCTTTGAGTAAGGACAGAGAAGGTCTATAGCCTTAATACCCGTCTCCAGTATCTCGGCTGAATTGTTCTGCTCTGAGAAGCTTGGAGCCTCTCTGTGTATAGACCATCTTTCCTCGGTAACAGGAGCCTCCTTGCCATCTATAGGATCGCCTGTTACATTAAACATTCTTCCCAGTGTTTCCTTGCCTACAGGCACGCTTATAGGCGCACCTGTGTCGACGGCCTCCATACCTCTTTTAAGGCCGTCTGTGGAACTCATTGCAATACATTTCACAACATCGTCGCCCAGATGCTGAGCTACCTCGGCAACTATCTTTCTGTCGCCTAAGTTTATCTCTATTGCGTTATTAAGAGCTGGCATATTTTCACCGGAAAACTTGATATCCAATACGGCACCGATAATCTGTATTATCCTGCCGACATTCTTTTCTGCCATTTTTTCACTCCTATTCCTATTCCAAAGCATTGCTGCCGCTTACGATCTCGGTTATCTCCTGAGTGATAGCGCCCTGACGTACTCTGTTGTATACCAGATTAAGGTGAGCTATCATTTCGCTTGCATTTTCCGTAGCAGAATCCATAGCTGTCATACGTGAGCTGAGCTCGCATACGGCTGATTCTATCATTGCTCCGAAAATAACGGTGTTAACATACTTGGGAATAACATAATCCAGCACCGATTCCTCATCAGGCTCGTATATCGTAAGCGTTGAGCTGTGAAGAGCGCTGCCGCTTTCAAAATCCTTGGGGTCAAGGGGCAGAAGCTTTATAGACTTAGGCTCGTTTGTAAGAGTTGAAATGAACTCCGTATAAACTAAGTATATTTCATCTGCTTCCCCCGACGTATACATATCAATGACCTTTTTGCCCAAAATGTATGCGTCTGAATAATCGGGCTTCTCGGACATATCCCTGTAGGAAGAGACAATTTTGCACTTTTTGTGGTTGAAAAATTCTCTCGCCTTGTTGCCCACTGTTATATAGGAGGCATTCTTGCCCTTTGAAAGAGCATATCCTTCCTTGCATACATTGGCATTATAGCCGCCGCAAAGACCTCTGTCGCCTGTTATTACCAATATAAGGGTATTTTTTATATCTCTTTCCTCCATAAATTCGTTGGAGATACCCTTGCTGCCCTTTACAACATTGGCGATAACGCTTTGTGTTGCTTTAAAGAAGGGCTTGGTATCCATAAAGCGATTTTTCGCCTTGGTCAGCTTTGAACTGGCTACAAGGTTCATGGCCTTTGTTATCTGCTGGGTGCTATTGACACTTTTTATTCTGCGCTTTATATCACGCATCGATGCCATAATATCACCTCACTAATCATTCAAATTCTTTCTTAAAGGCTTCTATAGCTTCCTTAAGCTCTTTTTCAGCCTCGGCACTGATCTCTTTTGTTTCTCTTATGCCTGTAAGAATGTTGTTGTGGTACTTTGTCATATAGTCAAAGAAGCCTGACTCGAAGTCCAGTATCCTTTCTACCGGAATATCGTCAAGATACTTGTTTGTAACGGCATAGAGTATTATGACTTCCTTTTCCACCTCAAGGGTCTTGTACTGAGGCTGCTTAAGTATTTCAACTATTATCTTACCGTGATTAAGTCTGTCAAGAGTATCCTTGTCAAGATCTGAGCCGAACTGTGAGAAGCTCTCAAGCTCTCTGTACTGAGCAAGCTCCGTTCTGATAGGACCTGCTATTTTCTTCATAGCCTTTATCTGAGCGGAACCGCCTACTCTCGATACTGAAAGGCCCGCATTGATGGCAGGTCTTACGCCTGAGTTGAAAAGCTCGCTCTCAAGGAAGATCTGTCCGTCTGTAATTGATATTACATTGGTCGGTATATAGGCTGAAACATCGCCTGCCTGAGTCTCTATAATAGGCAAAGCGGTAAGCGAACCGCCGCCGTATTCCTTATCTATCCTTGCGGCTCTTTCCAAAAGTCTTGAATGGAGATAGAATACATCGCCGGGATATGCTTCACGGCCGGGCGGTCTCTTGAGCAGAAGTGACATTGCTCTGTAGGCAACGGCGTGCTTTGAAAGATCATCGTATACTATAAGCACATCCTTGCCGTTTTCCATCCATTCTTCGCCCATGGCACAGCCTGAATACGGAGCTATATACTGTAATGTAGCGGACTCGGATGCAGTTGCCGCAACTACTGTGGTATAATCCATAGCGCCTGTGTCCTCAAGGCTCTTTACTATACGGGCAACCGTGGAAGCCTTCTGGCCTATGGCCACATATATGCAAAGACAATCCTTGCCCTTTTGATTTATAATGGTATCTATACAGATAGCCGTCTTGCCTGTTTGTCTGTCGCCTATGACAAGCTCTCTTTGGCCACGGCCTATGGGCACCATGGCGTCTATGGCCTTTATGCCTGTCTGCAGGGGCACGCTTACGCCCTTTCTTGTAATTACACCGGGGGCAACTCTTTCGATAGGTCTGGATTTATCCGTAACGATAGGACCCTTCTCATCAATAGGGTTGCCTAAGGCGTCAACGACTCTGCCTATCATAGCATCGCCTACGGGTACTGAAGCCACCTTGCCCGTAAGCTTTACGGTAGAGCCTTCCTTTATACCTTCATCGGAACCGAGGATAACCACGCCTACGTTGTCCTCCTCAAGGTTCTGTGCCATACCCATTACGCCGTTTTCAAACTCCAGGAGCTCGCCGCTCATTACGTTTTCAAGACCGTAAACTCTGGCAATGCCGTCACCTACCTGTATAACCGTACCGACCTCAGACACATTCAGCTTAGTGCTGTAGCCCTTTATCTGTTCTTTTATAACAGAACTAATTTCTTCGGGTCTGATATTCATTCTTAGGTTACACTCCTTCTCTACGCAAGTCTTGTTTCAATAAGCTTTCCCTTAAGATCGGAGAGCTTAGTCTTTATTGTGCTGTCTATAACGTGTCCTTCAACGCTTATCCTGATGCCGCCTATAAGCTCGGGAACCACCTTTGTTTCCACAATGACCTGCTTATTTAATTTATTAGATAATTTTGATTTGATATCCTCTACGGCAGCCGCCTTAAGCGGCACTGCGCTTTCAACAGAGGCATATACTATACCCTTGTGCTTCTCTGCCATATCAAGATATCTGTCCAGTATGTCCGCAAGCTCTTTTTCTCTGTTCTTTCTGAATACTATATTTATAAGTCCCATAATATCGGCACTCACCTTGCCCTCAAGGGCAGATGTAAGTATTTTGAGCTTTTCATCGGAGCTTATCTGCGGATGGTCCAGTATTTTCATTATTTCGCCGTCTTGGGTAACGGCTTCACGCATCAATTTTATTTCATCGCTGTATTTGTCTATACAGTCCTTTTCCAAAGCCAATTCAAAGAGAGCAGTTGCATATCTGACGGATATCAATTGAGCCATTCAACACCCTCCAGATCAGATATAGTGTCATCAACAAGCTTTTGCTGCTCCTCCTCGGTCATATTGGCGGCAATGAATTTGCCTGAAACCATGGTGGAGACCTCGATTATCTGCTTCTTGATCTCATCCTTAGCCTTCTCTTCCTCTCTCTTTATATCGGTTATGGCTCTGTTGTGTATATTGTCCGCTTCTGTCTTGGCATCGGCGATTATCTGCCGGCTGTTTTCGTTTGCCTGCGCTCTTGCCTGATCCAATATTTCCATTCTCTCGGCGTCAATATTCTTTAATTTATTTTCATACTCTGTTTTAAGGGCATTTGCTTCCGAAAGCTTAGCCTCTGCAGTATCTATCTGCTCGGCTATTTTTTCCTTTCTCGCATTTACAAAATTGAGAACAGGCTTATACAGAAGCTTTGACAGTGCAAAGCAGAGTACGCAGGTATTAATAAGCTGGATAGCCACCAATACAAGGGTATGCTGATCCAGTATTATAACATAGCCTTCCAATTTGCTGCCTCCTTTCGGTAAAATTTGAATTGCCGTAACATTGATTATCCGGCGATCTTACCTACTAACGGATTTGCAAATAATAATATCATGGCTACAACAAGACCGTATATACCTGTTGACTCGGCAACAGCACAGCCTAAAAGCATTGTAGATGTGATAGTACCTCTTGCCTCGGGCTGACGGCCTACTGCCTCAGCGCCCTTGCCTGCGGCAAAGCCCTGACCTATACCGGGGCCTATACCTGCTATCATAGCTAAACCTGCACCTATTGCAGAACATCCTAATACAAAAGCTCTTGGATCTAATCCTTCCATTGTAAAATCCTCCTTATGATTTAAAAATATTTAATGCGGACAGTGCCTAATCGGCTATCTTATCCTTAATAAATGTCATTGACAGCATAACGAATATTACTGTCTGAATACAGCCGGCAAATACGTCAAAGTATAAATGCAGGGCGGCAGGCACACCGATGTTGAATATCTTAAGTATGCTCGGCAGATTGCCCAAAGCCATATATACCATGCCCATAATTATCATACCGCCCAATATATTGCCGAATAGACGGAAGCTCAGTGATATAGGCGTTGCCAGCTCGCTTATAATATTAATGGGGAGCAGGACCGGTATAGGTTCAAGGTATCCCTTGAAATAACTTCCCTTGCCTGTCCATATACCCATAAAGTGAATTAAAACAAATGTGGTCAGCGTAATTGCAGCCGTTGTGCAAAGGTCTGCCGTAGGGGGTCTGAAGCCCAGCAGTCCGCTGAGGTTGGATACCAGTATAAGCGCAAACACTCCGAAGAACCAGTTGCCGAAATAAGCATATTTCTCACTCATGGCGGACTTTACAAAGCTGTCCATGAACTCGATAATGAGCTCTATTACGTTTTGAGAGCCTTCGGGCTTGTACTTATAGTTTTTCATTTTAATTCTGAATATGAGAGCAATAAGTATAAGTGCGGCCATTATTATCCAGGTGTTGACCACGGTTTCCGATATCCAGATCTCTATCCCGCCTATATGCAGCTTTTCTATAATACGGGATTCCACATCCAAATCGGAAGAGGGATCGGTATTCCACCCGATAAGATGACCCACAAGACTTTTGACCTCTAATAAATGAAGTCCCAAAGCAGCTTTTCCTCCTTTCATCAAAAATGAATGCAGCGTTATTGCTGCTTATTGAATATAAAATTGTAAATATATACTGCAGGCTGTACCAATATCAGCCCTACAATCACACCTATGGGGTTTGCCCCCAGTATTATGGCGGCTACCGCTATTACAAGAGTAGCCAGATATCTCAGCATATAGTGAGCCTGAGATACCTTGCTTGCCGTTTCCTTGTCCATCTCCACCGTCTTGCTCAAAGATCTTGTAAGAAATATGACACGGCCTATGGAAAGCACAGTTCCCACTGCCATTCCCGCAAGCCATGGTATTTTGTTATCCGCTATGAACAGACCTATTACAAATATTACTGCCGACATTACGGCTACCGTCACTATAAGACCGTTCCTCGTCTTTATTACATCAGAAGTCATTGCTTTCCTCATCCTCGTCTTTTTGTACTCTGTTTTTTATTTCATTTATATCAATATAGGTATCCTTGTCCTTCCAAAAGCCTTTGACCAAATAATATATGCTCCTGAAGCCTGCGCCTATCCCAAGTATAAGAAATATTATAAGAAATATCCCGCCTGTGTGAAAAAGGGAATCCAGCCATTTGCCTATAAACAGGCATATGAATATGGGTACCATCATGGATATGGCCAGTTGGGTGAATAGGGCAAGTGCCTTGCCGCTTTCCTTGTTGGTGTCTTTCATATGGTTCACACCTTTTTATAGATAAAATTTCATATGTGATCTCATAATGTCGGAGCGAGCTCCATTTTCGGCATTAGCCGTTCTTTCCATAGCCTCATTTGTCTTCGGCAAAAGCCGGAGCAAGCTCCATTTTCGACATTAGCCGTTCTCTACGTAATCTCATTTTTTCTTTCTAAGACAGCCGTAGGCTGTCTTTCCTTGCTTACGCAAGGCAGATACTGCGTATCTGAAAGAAAAAATTCGATACTCAACCTTTTGTTTTATACAAACTTCGTTTGTATAGCTCTGCATTCGCAGAGCCGTATACTGCGTATACGAACCAAAAGGTTTCGTTAACTTATCTTCGATGAAAATTAAAGCGAGCTTTATTTTCATCTTCAGATAAGTTATATTATACACCATCTTTTGGTTAAAATCCATAGGTAAATATGAAAAATTTACCACTTTTCTGATAAATTTATGCGGAAATCAATGTTGGGCCATATTTTTATTCATATATTTATTAATAATTCAATATTTTAATGCAAATATTTTATTTACATTTTTTTGATTATAGTGTAAACTATATTTATTGTGATAAAAAATACGACTGGGAGATGAAAATTATGGCAGACTGTGATTCTTGTCCTTCAAAGGGCAAGTGCGGAAACGACAGCGGACAGTGTGGCGTAGAGAACAATCCGCTCAACAAGGTAAAAAACATAATAGGTGTTATGAGCGGCAAAGGCGGTGTAGGCAAGTCTACGGTATCCGCTCTTTTGGCAAGGGAGCTTGCGGCAAAGGGCTACAGCGTAGGTCTTATGGATGCCGATATTACAGGACCGAGTGCCTGCCGTCTTATGGGTCTTACAGGCAAAAGAGCCTATGCCCAGGATAATCTTATAATACCCGTTGAAAATGAAAACGGCATTAAGGTGCTCAGCCTTAATCTTATGCTGCCCGATGAGAATCAGCCTGTAATATGGCGTGGTTCGCTTCTTTCAAGCTGTGTAAAGCAATTTTGGGTAGAAGCGCTTTGGGGCGAATTGGATTATCTCATAGTGGATATGCCTCCGGGAACGGGAGATATATCCCTTACCGTTATGCAGAGCATTCCTCTTACAGGCATAGTTATGGTAAGCGTGCCCCAGGATATGGTGAATATGATAGTATCAAAGTCTATCAATATGACCAAGATGCTGAATATCCCTATCATTGGTCTTGTTGAGAACATGAGCTATATCATATGTCCTCACTGCGGCGAGAAGATACGCATTTTTTCGGGAGAAAACACGGATGCGTTCCTTGCCGAAAACGGCATAGAGCTTTTGGGCGAGCTTCCTACAGACGTGACCGTATCGGGTATGGCTGACAACGGCTATTATAAGGTAAAGGAAGAGATAGCTCAGGAATTCGTAAGCATTACGGAAAATGTTATAAAAGCTGTGGAGAAGCTCGGATAGAAGCATAATGAATCCATATTTGACTTGGTTTGTTTCATTGCCGGGTTACAGGCATAAATTCCAAAATATGGATAATATATCCTCTTGACAAATACGCATAAAATGCGTATAATAAATACAGAATAAAGAAATGAGGATGCTTACTTGAAGAGAAAAGATTTAATAAAATTACTTGAATCAAATGGCTGGCGTTTCAAGAGAAACGGCGGCGGCCACGATATATATACCGATGGAAATAATATAGAGCCTATTCCAAGACACAAGGAAATAAGCGAAGAATTAGCAAAAACTATTATTAAAAGGCGCAATCTTAAGTAAGCTAAATCATTTTAATTTCGCTTTAAATATAAAGAGGTGTTTTATATGAAGCTTGTATATCCCGTTATAATGACAAACACAGGCAAGGACATACTTGTATATGTTCCTGCCTTTAACTGCAATACTCAGGGAAAGGATTACCCCGAAGCAATAGAAATGGCAAGAGATGTTATTTCACTTATGGCTATCGACTATGAGGATGACGGAAAAGAACTTCCCAAGGCAGATCTTAACATTAAAGCAAGCAATGACAATGACGTTGTTTCACTTGTAGATGTTGACCTGCTTGCTTATCGTAAAAAATACGACAATAAGGCTGTAAGGAAAAACTGCACTATCCCCCATTGGCTCAACGCCGAGGCTGAAAGACACGGCATCAATTTTTCTGCCGTGCTTCAGGAAGCTCTTCAAAAAAAGCTTATGACCAAATAAAATACATTTGCGCAAAAACTTAAAGTCTAAACCTCCTCCCTTATTAATATACTGATATTAGTAAGGGAGGTTTTATTATATGGACAATACATACAAGACCATTTCGGCTGACAGAGCCATAGGCAGGGAAACAGCCCAGCTCATACAAGAGGGAGAGGTCATAGTTCCCGACAGCAAGCCCGACATAGACTTTATATTAAAGTGTGATGCCGCAGTCAATACAGACTGCAAGCGTACCGAGGAAAATCGTCTCAGCTACAAAGGGAATATGATAGTGGATATACTCTATATGGGTAAGGACAAAGATCTGCACAGCATGAGCATAGAAGCGCCCATAAGTGATTTTATAAGCATAGAGGGCGCCGGAGAAGATATGCTTTCTCAAATAAATATACGCATCGCCAATTTGGAATGCAGAAAGGTAAACGACAGAAAGGCAGCCTACAAGGCTATGCTGGAAACAGAGGGCAGCGTTACTCAATGTATAGACATAGATGCTGTGACCGCAATAGACGGCCTGCCCGAGGATCAGCAAAGGAAGACTCAAATAATGACCGGCAAGACCGTCGTAAACAAAAGCGACGATTTTTCGGTACAGGAGCAGATAACTCTTCCCGCCACGAAGCCGCCTATACGTGAAGTCCTTACAATAGAGACGGCGATATCCAATTGCGAGGTAAGATCAGCCGAAAACAGTGTGAACATAAGCGGCGACCTGTCCTTGACAATGCTTTACATAAGCACCGAAGGCAGCTTCCCGGAGGTGTATGAATTTGACATACCCTTTAACGGCAGCCTTGAAGCCGAAGGTGCGGACACCGATATGTACGCAGACGCTGTGATTTCCGTCAAAAATGTGTTTTATGATATAGTCGAAAATGAAAACGGCGAACCTCGTATTATGGACATAGATGCCACATTAAATGCGGACATCACCGTAAATGCAGAGGAGACCAACGAGGTGCTTGAGGATGCCTATGTGCTGGGCAGCAATGTGGATATGACATCTACGGAGCTTTGCTATACCGCACTTGTTTGCAGGAACAGGAGCCAATGCCCCGTAAAGGAAATAGTCACTATCCCCGAAGGATGCCCGGATATGCTCCAAATATTCAAGACAGGCGGCAAAGCATACATAGACAATATACAGATATTTGACGATCGTGTGCTTTTGGAGGGCGTTATAAACACCGATATCCTCTATATCACAGGCAACGATGAGATACCTGTGTACTGCTGCAAGGAAGCCATACCCTTCTCTCAGACCGTTGAAGCAAGAGGCGCCAAGGAAGGCATGGATGCAAGCGTTCAAAGCAATATCGCTCACATAGGCTTTAATATGCTTTCGGACAGAGAGGTGGAGGTGCGCTGCGCACTTAACACAGTTACCGTTGTAAAGGATATGCGCTGCGTTACCCTTGTGACCCATGTGGATATTACGCCTATGCTGCCGGAAGAACTGGACAAAATACCTTCTATCGTCATATACACCGTTAAAAAAGGCGACACCCTTTGGAAGCTTGCCAAAAAATTCAATACCACCGTTGCCGATATACTAAGGCTCAATGACTCTATAGAAGATCCCGACCTTATTTATCCCGGTCAGAAATTTGTTATAGTAAAGAAAAGAAATTAATATTTTGCACGATTGATCCGAATAAGCCGATATTTTTTCGGCTTATTTTTTTTACGGCATATCTTTTTCACAAGCAATACACATATTCGACGGCTTTTATAAAAGGCGTGAACGATCTTCCTCTGCGCCTTGGCCGGTATATATTGCATATTATCCGTACATATGTTATCATATACAAAGGTGATGATATGAAAAAACTATATTTTATATGCGTACTGCTTATTGTTATACTCTCTTTTTTGTATGTGCTCAAGCTTACATCCATGGGCTTCGGTGCGATACAATGCGCAGTCCTTTTTGCGGTATTTGCGGTGACAGCAGGCATCGGGCTTTTGATTGCAAAGCTTTTTATTTCAAAAATCAGTAAAAATATGGAAGATAACTAAGATTTTAAAGTAATAATCGGTTGTAATTTACAGAAGATATATGGTATAATCAGGCTGTAGGTATTATATATAAAAGGAGGATTTTTATGGGAGACAATGAAAAAAGGGAGCACAGCCATGAGCATGACTGTGACTGCGGACATGATCACGTACAGTATATGACGCTCAAGCTGGAGGATGATACCGAGGTAAGATGCACCGTGTTGGGCATATTTGAAGTCGATGATCTGGAAGGCAAGGAATACATAGCCCTTGTGCCGGATGACGGAGAAGAGGCTTATATTTACGAATATGCGGAAACAGACGATGAAGACGGCTTCGAGCTGAGAAATATTGAATCAAACGAAGAATTCGACATTGTGGAGGAGGCATTTATGGCAATGCTTGACGAAGACCTTAACGATGAGGAATACGAGTTCGAGGATATTGACGATTAGGATACGGATATTTAATAAGCTCAAATGGGAGATATTGCATTTTGCCGCTGCAATATCTCTTATTTTTATGCTTTGGCTTATCCGACTATGCTCTGCAGAGATATAAGAAAATACAATTTATATTTGCGCCACGGACATAGTCATTTAAATATTTAAATAAAATTTTATTTAACAAAAATTAATAAATTTTTCTTTTTCTTTTGTTGCTTTTTATCCGTATAAATATTATAATGGTCATATATAGACTTTTATAAATCACAAGGGGGTTTCCAAATGAAAAAAAGACTTATCGGCACAGGTCTGGCAATAAGCCTTGCCTTGTCAAATATAGGCGCTCTGCCGTCTGTGGCTGCGGTAGACAACACATGGAAGGCTGACTGGACAGGCAAAGAAGGAAGCAGCAGCTTTACCGTAACGGCCACCGAGGACAACAAGGTAGTGATGGAAAATCAGAAAGCGAACAACGGCAAGTTTTCCGATGGAGAAGACAGCATAATATACTATGCCAAAGAGCTTTCCAACGACAACAACTTTATATTTACGGCAACTGTAAGCATAGACGAATACAACACCATAGCGGAAAGCAGCAATCCTCAGCAGGGTTCTGTGGGCATAGGTGTTTTGGACTCCCTTTATCATAAAACAGACGATATTTCGTATGACGACGGTATTTTTCTGGGCACGTATGCGCCGAGCAAATCCGATGACTTGACAATAAGGGCTATGAGCAGGAACTCTTCTGACAAGAAGACAGTAGGCGAGGCTCTTTCCGATCCTATGGCGAACGAAGGTTCAGGCTTGGGTATTTATAAGCTTTCTATTGTAAAGGAAGGCAATATGTACACACTTTCCTGCGGAAAGAATACGGAGGTTGTTGAGATGACGTCTCTTGAAGACGAGATATACCCGTGTCTTTACATAGCAAGAAACGTAAAGGCAACGTTTACAGACGTAAACCTTACCGTAGATACCAAAAAGGCTCTTTCAATAGAGCTTTCCGGCGATTACAAAAAGGAATACATATACGGCGATAAGCTGGATATATCTTCTCTCAAGGGCATGGTGATATATGACAACGGCACAAGAGAGGAAACAAAGGACTTTCTTGTAAAGGGTTACGATCCTCACAAGGTGGGCAAGCAGACGGTCACTCTTTCAAAGGGTGCGGCTTCCGTTTCCATTCCCGTAGAGGTGCATGATCTTGAGGTGACTAACATAACGGTGGACTATGCCCCTGTAAAGACAGACTATGCTATGGGCGATCTTTTCAAAACACAGGGCATACAGGTATCAGCCGATTATTCAAACGGCACTCATGCTCTTCTTGAACCCGACCAGTATTACTTTATGGCGGACGGCAGAGAGATAAAGGAAGGCGACAAGATAGCCGGCACAGGCAAAAAGCAGATAAAGGTATGCAGGATCGCCGAAGAAGGACTTCATTCCAACACGGCAGGCAGCTTTACCATAAACGTGAACAAGAGCAAGGTGACTGAGCTTGAGGCCGCTCCTCCTGTCAAGACCGTATACTACTTAGGCGATGAGCTCGATACCACAGGCATGACGGTGCGCTCCAAATATATAAATGACGTAAGCAAGGAAATAATTGAGATAATGAAGCCCGAAGACTATAAGCTTTCAGGCTTTGAGAGTACCGTACCCGGAACAAAAACTGTTAAGGTAACATCTGTTGCCAATCCCGATGTGTCCGCCGAGTTTACAGTAAATGTTCTTGAAAGGAAGTACGAAAAGCCTGTTTTGGTAAAGTATCCAAGGACTACCTACGCAGTAGGCGAAGACTTTGACGCAACGGATATGATAGTCGCTTCACAATATGACAACGGGGATATAGAGCCTGTAGAGGATTATTCGGTAGACAAGTCTCAGTTCGATACAACAAAGGCCGGCACTACATACGTTACAGTAAGCGACGGTATCGCTGCCGAGGGCATAACTCTTCCCATAACGGTAGTGGAGAGCATGAACAACACATGGAGAGGCTCTACATTCGGCCAAAGCTCAGGCTATGACAAGGGTATCGAAATCGTAGGCACCATACCGGAGGTTCCCGGCACGGCACAGGGCAAGATAACGGTAAGGGCATGGGACGGTGCAGGCAAGATAACCAACGACCATGACGGTATGACATATTACTTCACAGATATAGCAGGCAGCAGCGATTTTAAGATAAGTGCAGACATCACTGTTGTGAAGTATCTTGAGCATGACAATGACGACACCAAGAGAAACGGCCAGGAAGCCTTTGGCATAATGGCAAGAGACGTTGTTCCCCTTGAAGGCACAGACGGTTCCGTCGTAATAGATCCAAGCGGCGCCAAGATAGGCGAAAACGGCGTGGCAGCGCCTGTGAGCAACAATAAGGTATTTGCCTCCAACATCGCTCTCTTCGGCGGCTACAGCGGCACAGGCTGGCCTACAGATCCTGCAAGCCCCAGCTATGAAAAAAATACCAACATAAACAGGATAAATCTTCTTATAAGAAACGGCGTTACCGCTACGGACGGCGGCGGCACAAGGATAGGCCCTTATGCCGTAAGCTCAGACTTCCCCAAGGAAGGCAATAAATACAGGCTTACTTTGGAAAGAATGAACGGCGGACTTTACGCAAAATGCTACAACTATCAGACAGAGGAAACTCTCGATACATATTACTATGACGACAGCTTCCTTACTGTGCAGGAGCCAAATGTGGCTTATGTAGGCTTCTTTGCTTCAAGATGGGCTGAGATAGATGTTGAAAACGTAGAGTTTTATGAGACTGTGAAGGATACCGATCAGACCATAGCAAACAATGAGACAACGGCGTCTACTCCCGCCATATATTTCAGAGACGATCGCTATTCCACATCTACGGAATACAGATTCAAGCTGGATGTGGATGACAGCTACGGCAAAGTGACCGTTAAGATGAATGACAAGGTAGTGGCACAGGATCAGCCTATAAACAACATAAGCGAATTTAAGGCTAACCTTAATGCAAATTCGGTAAATAAACTCGTTGCGGTATATACGCCTGACGAAACTCTCAACCTTACAAGCTACGAGCCTATAATAATAAGAGAAAACATTTACCACAAGAGCTATAACTCAAGCATACCCGTTATATATGCAAGCCCTGACGGCAGCTTTAAAGCAAGCGGCACAAAGGAATTCCCGTATGATCTCGATACGGCTGTGGGCTTCCTTGAGCCCGGACAGACGCTCATACTCAAAAACGGCGTATACAAGAGAACAGAGCCTTTGGAAATAATATTAGGCGATAACGGCGAACCCGACAGGATGAAGACCGTAGAGGCAGAAACAGAGGGCAAGGTAATAATAGACGGACAAAATATTACCGCCAATGCCATAGTCACAGGTAATTACTGGCACTTCAAGGGCATAGAGTTCGTAAACTCAGCAGAGAACCAAAAGGCCTTCCATTTAGGCGGCAGCCACAATATTATAGAAAACTGCAAGTTCCACGACAACAGGGATATGGGTCTTCAGATAAGCCGTGTAAGCGGTTTGCAGGAAAAGGAAGACTGGCCCTCCTACAACACCGTGATCAACTGTGAGTCCTATAACAACTGCGATCCTTCTATGATAAATGCAGACGGCTTCGGCGCTAAGCTGACCGTAGGCGAAGGCAACAGATTTGTGGGCTGCAAGTCACACAACAATGTAGATGACGGCTGGGATCTTTATACAAAGGTGGGCACAGGCGCAATAGGCGCAGTCACTCTTGAAAACTGCGAATCCTACAGAAACGGCTGGAGGCTCAATCCCGACGGCACGGAAACGCCTTACAACGCAGGAGGCAACAACGGCTTCAAGTGCGGCGGCGAAAATGTGGCCGTACAGCATATGCTCATTAACTGCAAGGCATACGGCAACGGCAACAACGGTATCACGACCAATTCCAATCCTGCTCTTAAGATAGTGAATTGCCAAGTATACGATAACGCAGGTGCAAATGTAAGACTTTACAGTGCTAAGCCCGATGAGTATAACTACGATGTACAGGGCATCATTTCCTATAACGGCGGAGAGCCCGATGTTGTAGGCACTCTTACTCAGGAGACCGAGTACACAAATGCAAGCGCTGCTCCTCTTGCCAGCGAAATAAACTACTGGTGCAAGCTGAAAGGTACCCTTGGCGTCAACTCACTTGGCATTGAAATGGATAAACAATGATAAAAAAGGCTTGCTTCAAATACCGGCAACGGTATTTGAGGCAAGCCTTTTATATATAAACTTAGCTGAAGTACAAAATGAAGCTTGCTTTAATTTTCAGCGTATCCTTACGCTTATTCCGCACACCGCTTCATATACCTCATCGGCCCATTCTGCAAGCTTGGAATTGAGCAGGGCAAGCTCTTCCATATATCTCATTGTGGAACTGTCATAGAGTATGCCGTCATCAAATATATTATTTGACACCACTATTATGTTTTCTGCCTTTATGTTATCTATACAGCGAAACACATATTCCCCGTTCTTGGGCATATCGCCGAACATCTCGTTGGCAAGGAGATTTGATGCGCATTCCAAAATAACGGTATCCCCGACATTTATTTTGTCTGCGTCACGGTACTGCTCCACAGTTATGAAGCCCTTGCCCTCTCTTAATTTTCTGTGGCGTTCTACACGCCTTTTGCCTTCCGCACCGTAGGGCAGCATACAGGCAACATAGTAAACGGTATTCTTTTTTATTTTCAGCGCCATATCTTCGGCAAGCTCGGACTTGCCGCTTCCGCTCCCGCCTATCATCAATATTTTCATCTCTTATAGCTTTCTATTCCCAATTCATCAAACGTCTTGTTATTATATACGGCCATTGCCATATCCAGCAGGGGAAACAGCATTATTCCTCCCGTGCCTTCCCCAAGCGCCAGCTCTCCGCTTATTACCGCATCCAGCCCTAAGCTTTCAAGGGCAATGGCTGAAAGAGGCTCCTTCCCTCTGTGGGAAGCAATGACATAATCCGTTATATCCCTTTCCTCAAGCCTTGCCAGCAGAAGAGCCGCCATACTCACGGCACCGTCAGCTATTACCGGCACACCGTATTTCTTTGCGCCTATAAAAGCCCCTGCCATAGCTCCTATATCATAGCCGCCTACACAGCTTAAAATATCATATATATTTTTAGACGGAGCATATTTGTCAAGCGCCTCATTTATTATGTTTATCTTATTGTGATACTGCTCATCCGCAAGCCCCGAGCCTCTGCCCGTGACCTCCTCGGCTCTTTTGCCGAGCACCGCGGCACCGCAGGCGGAAGCGGTGGTGGTATTGCCTATACCCATTTCGCCTACAGCTATGATATCATATTTTTCTCCCAGCTTGCCTATCATTTCACAGCCGCAGCTCACAGCCTGCCTTGCCTGAAGGGGGGTCATGGCTCTTTCATGCCTGAAATTTTTTGTACCCTGTGATATCTTATTTATAAAATGTGCCGGAGCGTCATACCTCATACCTACATCTACGGCAAAACAGTCCGCTCCCGCAACCCTTGCCATTTTGCTGCTTGTGGCTTCGCCCTTGTAAATATTGGCGCACACCGCTGCGGTAACGCCGCTGTCTGTTTGAGCGACACCTTCTTCCACGATACCATTGTCGCTGCAAAATATAACAGCCGCCTTTTTGTCTGTGGAAAAATCGGTACTGCCTTTTACTGCACCTATTTTACATATTATTTTTTCAAACCTTCCCAGGCCGTCAATAGGCTTGGCTACTCTATCCCATTTCATTTGAACGGCATTGTATACATCCCTCATATATTACCTCACAAAATTTTCCGCTGCTTTTCTGTTGCCCCAAAAATAAATATGCGGGAAACCGCAATACATATTCTCGGATAAATGTCCTGTGTATCTGCTCTTTTGGCTCAAGGGCTTTACGGCATAAAGATCACTGCCCGTGTTTTCGCTTCCGTAGTAGTGGAATTCGTGAGCCTTTATCTTTTCGCCTTTCAGGCAAAGGGGATTATCCTTCATAGCAGTCATGGTGATATATCCAAAGCTTTGCAGGGAGCCTTTGTTTTCGGCTCCGCCCTTTATTACCCCTGCCATACTGTGTCCGTCTATGCTTTCGTTAAGATACATAAAGCCTCCGCATTCGGCTATCGTCTTGAGTCCGCCTTTTATTTTACTGCGTATATCCTCAAGCATGGCTGTGTTCTCCGAAAGCTCTTCGGCATAAAGCTCCGGATAGCCTCCGCTTAATATGAGCCTGTCGCAGGGCGGCAGAGCCTTGTCCTTAAGAGGTGAAAAATACGCTATATCGCAGCCCATAGCCTTAAGAAGAGAGATATTGTCCTCATAATTGAAGCAAAAGGCATTGTCCTCGGCTACGGCTACGGTCCTATTCGATATCCTTTTTATATCTATGCCGCTGTATTCAAGGGGCTTTGCACTTTCGCCAAGCTTTATAAGGCCGTCTATATCTATGTATTTTTCCGCATTTTCCGACAATATATTTATTTTGGCTTTGAACTGCTCCGTATCCTCGTCTGTCACAAGACCCAAATGGCGGCCGGGCAGCACAGCTTCCTTTATATCCGGCATAAATCCGTATGCCTTTATGCCCATGCTTTGGCAAAGAGCTTTCATTTTGTCATAGAGCATAGGCGAAAGCCTGTTGAATATAACGCCTTTTATGCGGCTTTCGTTTTTATAGGAGCAAAAGCCCTTTATAACAGCGCCTGCTGAGCTGCTCATGCCCCTGCAGTTTATGACCAGCACAACGGGAGTGGATGTCATATCCGCTATTTCATAGCTGCTTGCTTTTTCGCTCAGCGAAATACCGTCATAATATCCCATTACCCCTTCTATTATGCTTATACCGTCTCTGTCCAAAAGAGAACACAGCTCATCCCCGGTGCAGAAAAAGCTGTCTAAATTACCGGAAGGTATGCCCACGGCCTTTTTATGGATCATGCCGTCGATATAGTCGGGGCCGCATTTATACGCTTTTATATTGTGTCCTCTGTCCTTAAGGGCCTTTAAAATACCGCACACCACAGAGGTCTTGCCGCAGGAACTGGATGTTCCCGCTATCATCACTCTTGCCATAACATCACCTAAATAAAATATAACGTAAAAAATAAAAACATATATATTTAGCCTTTATTTCTCCTTTGTGCCGAAGGAAGGCTTACTTTATATAAGCCTTGGATCGGCTATGTCAGTCCTTCCTGAGTTTAACTACTCTTGCGGCATTCCTTCTGTTGTCGTCGCTCATCTGTGCATAGTGTTTTCTTGTGGTGTTTACATCCTTATGCCCAAGCACATCGGCAACAAGATATATATCTCCCGTTTCACGATAGAGAGCTGTGCCGTAGGTGCTTCTCAGCTTATGAGGAGATATTTTTTTTAAAGTGGTCACTCCCGCATATTTTTTGACCAGGTTCTGAACGGCTCTTACGCCTATCCTTTTCTTTTGCGTAGATAAAAACAATGCGTTTTCATGGCCGGGAAGAGGATGCATTTCTTTTCTTTCATTAAGATATCCCTTAAGAGCCTCCTCCACCTCATCGCCGAAGTATATCACCATTTCCTTGCCGCCCTTGCGCACTATCCTTACGCCGTTTGTATCAAAGTCTATATCATTTATATCTATGCCAACGCACTCCGATACTCTCATTCCCGTACCTAAAAGCAGCGTGACTATGGCAAGGTCTCTTTTTCCCGTTATATGGGTGTATGTCCTTTGCTTTTCGGTGAGCTTGTCGCCTGTCTCTATTACGTTTAAAAGATCCACTGTCTCATTGGGCTCCAGCCTTACAATATTTTTCTCATGTATCTTGGGAGTGTTTACAAGAGCCGCAGGATTTGATCTTATCTTTTCCGTTCTGTAAAAATATTTGAAAAGTCCTCTCACTGCCGCCAGCTTTCTGGACTTGCCGTTTTCTCCGTTCTCCTGCTCGACGCCTTCTTCGGAAACGTAATAGCTTATATATTCCATAAATTCGTTTAGATCGGTAAGCTCTATTTTTTCAAGATCCTCTACGACAAGACTCTTTATGCTCTTGCCGGAGAACTTATAGTTCTCCTCTATGAGATAATTGAAAAAAAGCCTTAGATCGTAGGCATAAGCAAGGCGTGTTCTTGCCTGTGTCGTATTGGCTATATCCATAAAATATTCTCGGCAAAATACAGGCAGATCCTTCATCACCTGCCTCAGCTTAAGAATAGTTTTATTTTTTTCCTCGTTGTGGTAATCCATATTCTTCCGCCCTCCAGCCTTCCAGATAAGACCGTTTTATCGCATTGAAGGTACGGTCTTCAAAGTGATCGTACTTCAGTGAAAGTGCTCTTATCATTTTTTTGATATCTTCCCTTACCGTATTGCCGTCTGCCTTGCACTGATTCTTTACCACAGGCAGCTTTTCCTTGTTGGCAAAGCCTTTCACATCTCTTTCAGGCACATATATGAGAGGCCGTATCGCCGTTATCTTTCTCTTGCTCAAATAGGTATACGGACTGAAGCAGTGTATCCTGCCTTCGTATAACAATGCCATAAGAAAGGTCTCAATGACATCATCTTTATTGTGGCCTAAAGCTATTTTATTGCAGCCCAGCTCTTCTACTTTTGTATTAAGAGCGCCCTTTCGCATTTTAGAGCACAGGGCGCAGGGGTTTTGCTCCTTTCTTTCGTCAAACACTATCTGTCCTATATCTGTTTCCACTATCGTATAGTTTACCCCTATATCATCGCACAGCTTTTGTACAGGCGTAAAGTCCATTCCCTTAAAGCCCAGACTTACCGTAATGGCCTCAAGCTCATATTTTTTGGGATAAAAACGCTGCATGGCCTTAAGCGCAGTAAGGAGAGTAAGGCTGTCCTTGCCTCCCGAAATGCCCACAGCTATCCTATCGCCTTCGTCTATCATATTGTAATCCTGCACAGCCCTCCTTACAAGAGAGAGTATCTGCTGCATTTTCATATAACCACCTCTGTATTAAGTATAAATATTTATTGAGAAAAAATCAACTGTTGACTAATCCGTAAATTTGAAATATACTTTATTTATATAGGTTCAAAGGAGAAATTCTTATGAAAAACATTGTGATACGTTCGGCGGAAGAAAAAGATCTGCCTGCAATAAACGACATATTGAACTATGCCATAGAGCATACCAATTATAATCTCAACGAGCATACCCGTTCCTTTAAAGAGGCTCAGCAGTGGTATGCCGAGCATATGGCGGAGGACTATCCCGTGATAGTGGCCGAAAAGGAGGGCATTGTCGTAGGCTGGGCGTCTCTTTCGTGGTTCAGACGTTTTTCGGGCTACAGAACTACTGCCGAGGTATCGGTATATGTATCGCATCAGTACAGACACAAGGGCATTGGCACGATGCTTGTAACTGAGCTGGAAAGGATGGCCAAGAAATATCATATACTTATCGCCGTGATCACAGACAATAACACCGCAAGCCTTTCTCTCCACAGCCGCTGCGGCTTTATACCTATGTGTACTTTCAGAGAGCTTGCCTATAAAAACGGAGAATACGTTTCCGTCACATTTATGACCAAGAAGCTTAATTAAAAAAATCCCGAAAGGGATTTTTTAGACTGTCAATAAAGTAAAATTCGCCCCAAAACATGAATTATCAAAGCAAACAGCCTGCAAAAAAAGCGTCGCAGACTTTAATCCGCAGGTTTGCAACCGCAAGAGAGTAATGCGGCTTGCTTTGCGAAGCAAAGTTGCTGAGGGAATTCATTTCCTCCGAGGACAGGAACTTTACTTATATTTTGGCAAATATGCTAAAATATAAGTAAACACGGCTGGTTCCTACCTTAATTCAACTGAAAGAAATGTAAGCATTTCTTTCAAGCGTGTCGATTTTATCGACACGCTGAAAAATCCCGAAAGGGATTTTTTATTATACCACCGCTTTATTTTTCCACTTTCCGCTTTTATATCTTGCAACAAAGCAAACACTTCTTACGCACCAATCCAGCACCATTGCCACCCATATGCCGAATACGCCCAAGCCCATATATTTGCCTATAACATAGCTCATAACTATCCTGCATATCCACATTGACACGATAGACACCGTCATGGCGAATTTAACATCACCCGCAGCCCTGAACACAGAGGGCAGCGTAAAGGACAAGGGCCATATGACCATGGCGCAGGTGCCGTGGAAATAAAGTATTTTCGATGTGGTCCTTGCCGTAAGCTCGGAGAGATTATAAGCCTTCATTATTTCGGGCATTATAAGGAATGTTGAGCCCACGGTCAGTATTATAAACACATATGAAAATATATGGAGCTTTTTTGTATAATAGCTCACCTGTTCATTATCCCCTGCTCCCACGCAGCGGGAAATAACTGTGATGACGGCAAGCCCCGCAGCCTGCCCGGGCAATATGTGAAAGGCAGCTATAGAGTTGGAAACGGCATTTGCCGTAATGGCATATGTGCCAAATGTGGACACAAGGCTCAAAACGATGAGCTTGCCCAGTTGGAACATACTGTTTTCCATACCGTTGGGCACGCCTATGTAAAGTATTTTGCCGACCATATTTCGGTGAAATTTATATTTGAGAGTTTTTCTTATATGCAAGGGCAGTCTTTTATCGCAAAGCAAAGCGATGATTATAACTGCCGCCACTATCCTTGACACAAGCGTGGGTATTGCAACGCCTGCCGTACCCAAGCGGAGACCGTATACGAGCACTGCATTTCCCACTACATTTATGGCATTCATTATCATTGAGACTATCATGGATATCCTGGAATTGCCCATGGCACGGAATATTGCCGCACCGCCGTTGTATACGGCTATGAACGGTATCGAAAGGGCAACTATCTTATAATATATATCCGAATGATGAGCGACCTCCTCGGTGATAGAGCCGAACACTACTCTGAATATTATGCCTTGGAATATGTACATAAGTATCATTACCACGGCCGCTATTATCATTATGAACCATACGAGCTGCTCAGAGGCCGTGCAGGCATTTTCATCATCCTTCTGACCCAAATACTGCCCTGCCACTACGGCGCCTCCAGTAGCCAAGGCGGCAAACAGATTTATAAGCAGTATCATAACGCTGTCCACAAGGGATACACCTGACACTGCCGCTTCGCCTACAGAAGATATCATGACCGTATCGGCGATACCTACAAGTATTGCCAAAAGCTGCTCTACTATAAGGGGCAGTATAAGTATAGCCAAGTCCTTGTTTGAAAAAAGATAATTGCTTTTTTTTGCCATATTTCTCACTTCCCAAAAAATATTATACATCTCTTAAATACATTTATCAAGTATATTTAAAATAAGCCGACTCATTAAAAACACGGCGCCGCCGTATTTTTTACATCTGCGCCCCGCCCTTGAGGTATCGCCCTGCCCGTTCGTTTAAAAGCTTACCTTAATTGCATATAAGCCGAGCTGCCAAATATGAAGCCGATCAAAATATGTAATAATAAACATATTGCAAAATATGTGCTTTGATGATAAAATATTTTATATAGATACAAATAAATTTTTCAGGAGGTTTTTTATGTTCAAGAAATTATTATGCCTTGTACTTTCAGCAGGTATAATGGCAGTACCTGTTGCTTCCTATGCGGCAGATGTGGTAGACATACGCTGCGAGGTAAGCGAAAGTCAAGTCGATGTCGGAGATGAATTTTATGCCGATTTTATAGTAACGGAAAACACAGGCGGATACAATGCGATGACAGCCTATGTAAGATTTGATCCCGAAGTGATAAGGCCTATCGATTGCGAGATAGCCGATATACCGGAGGATCTTATAGTATATAAAACAGACGATGGCATAACACATTCTCTTTTCTCATTCAGCCATGTTAATTCCAGAGCAAAGTTTGTGCCGTCAAGAGGCGATGACGATTATGACGGACTTGCAGACGGCAGGAAGAGTGCAGGCGAGATAGGCATAGTTAAGCTTGCGGCCATACTCAGTGCGACCGAGACCGCATCAGACGGCTCACCTATACTTGCCAACTACACAGGCACAGGTGTCCTTGCCAGATTTAAATTCAAAGCTATAGCAGACGGTTATACGGAAATAGAGATGACCGATGCGGAAGGCAGTCATTCCGCAGACGAATATGTAGGCGTTCCTATTGAAATATATACAGACGGCGCTTCCGTTACTGTAGGCAGCGGAGCTCATGAAGAGCCTTCAACAGAGGCCACCACGTCAGTACAAGGCGGCGGAACCTCCGGCGGAACTTCAGGCGGAACTTCAGGCGGAACTTCAGGCGGAACATCCGGCGGCAGTGTATCCGGCGGCAATGCGGCAGCAGAAAACAATGTCTCAACTACCGAAGCACCTACCGAGGCTACAACGGAAAAAGCTGCTGAGGACAAGGGTATCACCTTTACGGATGTAGCAGATAATTACTGGGGCAAGGATTATATCTATGATATGGCGAAGAAGGGTGTTGTAAACGGATATCCCGATTCCACATTCAGACCAAACAACAACGTTACCAGAGCAGACTTTATAATAATGCTTCTGAGAGGAATGGGCGTAGATATAACAAAGGCTCCGCAGTCCAATTTCACCGATGTCGATGGGGCAAAATATTATGCAAATGCCGTAGGTATTGCAAAGGATATGGGCATTGCCAACGGAAACGGCGACGGCACGTTCTCACCCGAAAGCAATATTACAAGACAGGATATGATGATACTTGCAAAGAAGGCTCTTGAGATGAAGCTTGGCAGTACGATAACGGGAGATGCTTCTGTTCTCGATGCTTTCAGCGACAAGGCGGATATATCTTCATATGCGGCTGAAAGCCTTGCCGCTATGGTCAGCCGTGGTATAGTAAAGGGCATGGGCGACGGTATCGCACCTAAGGCCAATACCACAAGAGTACAGGCTGTAGTTATAATAAGCAATATAATGAATGAAATAGGTTAATGTTAAGGGACTGCCAATGTGCAGTCCCCGACCTTTGGGAGATATCCGTATGGCAAAAAAAGAATATGACAAGACTAAAATGCAGCCTGCCGTAATGAGCAGTATATGCACGGGCGAAAAAGTCGCAGGCTTTAAGAATTTGGAAAACGGTACTTTTTCCGATGTTATGGCAATAAGAAATGATAAGGATATGAAAAAGTTTATCAAAATGTATGGTATTGACGAAAATGATATCGTAAAGATATACTGACAGATCCCTGTCTTTATCGCTTTGGAAAGCAAGCGGTCATATATAGGCTTTATCAAATTGATATGTAAATTAGCCGATATTAAAGATAATAAATAATAATTCACCATAAAAGCTATATGATCTCTTTTAAGCCGTTCGTGAGCAAAATACCGAACGGCTTTTTTTATTAAAAGAAAATAAGGGATGACAGGATACAGGTACATATAAAAAATTTGTGCTGCTTAAAAAAGCAGCACAAACAAAAATTCAATTTATATAATTTATCGGACTGTATCAATTTCCCTTTTCCTTATAGAGTATCTCGATATAAGCCAGCACAAGAGGGCCTACGCCTTTAGCATCGTTGGACACGACAGGTTCGCTCATATAGTAGCCGAACGTACCGTCTCTTCTCGTGTTGTTTTCAGGGCCTAAGCCTGCCACAAGGCAAATGCCGTCAAGCTGGAGCTCTCCGTCTTTTTCTGAAAGATACTTTTCACAAACGCCGTTGAAAGCCTTCTCGCCATACTTGAAGTAGTCTTCATCAAGTATTCCCATTCTCACAGATTTCATTATAGCATAAGCAAATATGGAGCTGCCGCTTGTCTCAAGATAATTGCCGGGTATACCGCCAAGATTGACTACCTGATACCACATACCGTTGTCGCTTTGATATTTGAGCATAGAGTCGATAAGCTCCTTGTATATCTGAGAAAGCTTAGCCTTTTCCTCAGCCATATCCTCGGGCATAACTGAGATCGTGTCGATAAGAGCCATAGCATACCAGCCAAGCGCCCTCAACCAGAAGTTGCGTGAAAGGCCTGTTACCTTATCGCACCAAAAGGCTTTTCTGGAACAGTCATATCCGTGGTAATAAAGACCCGTCTTGGGATCTCTCAGATTCTTATAAACATTGAGGAACTGCTCATAGCTGTCCTTGCAGTTCTTGCAGCCGTTATACTCTACCTCATACTGCATATAGAAAGGCTGACCCATATACATACCGTCAAGCCATACCTGATTTGGGTATATCATCTTGTGCCAAAAGTTGCCTTCCTCTGTACGCGGCTGATTCTGTACCTGAGAATATATGGTCTCTATGGCTTTTTTATATTTTTCTTTGCCTGTCAGCTTGTACAGCTCAAACAATGTTTTGCCTGCATTTACATTGTCTATGTTGTATTCCTTGGGATCGTAGGACTTTATGGAGCCGTCTTCCTGAACGAAGTAGTCTATAAAGTCATCGGCAAATTTAAGAAATTTCTCATCGCCCTTTATGGCATAAAGATCCAAAATGGCTTTTATCATACAGCCGTCTATATAATTCCAAGTAGAGGGCTTGCCGCTTTTTATCTTCTCGATGTTCCAAATAGGTGCCTGGGGTGTGCTTTTTTCCAAAAGCTGATCGATATACTTATCTAAAATGTCCATGATATACCTCCTCGTATTCCATTATTATATTTTCATTTTAGCATAATTTCCATATCTTATCAACAACAATATTAAAAAAAGGACGCCGATATCATTGAGCATAATGATATCGGCATCCCTTGTTGATATGAATTTTAAATAATATCCGTATGAGCTTTAGTATGCCTGTATTATACGATACCCTGAGCCATCATAGCTTCTGCGACCTTCTTGAAGCCTGCAATGTTTGCACCTGCTACGAAGTTGTCCTTCATACCGTAAAGTGCTGCCTGCTCGGTCATTTCCTTACAGATATTGATCATGATGCCCTTGAGCTTGGCATCTACCTCGTCAAATGTCCAGCTCAGTCTTTCGCTGTTCTGGCTCATTTCAAGTGCTGATGTAGCAACGCCGCCTGCATTTGCAGCCTTTGCGGGAGCAAAGAGAACGCCGCTCTTTAAGAATACATCAATAGCCTCTAATGTAGAAGGCATATTTGCACCCTCGCCCACTGCTATACAGCCGTTGGCTGCAAGAGCCTTTGCGTCTGCTTCATTAAGCTCGTTCTGAGTAGCACATGGCAAAGCGATGTCACACTTGATGTTCCAAACGCCCTTGCCCTCGTGATACTCTGCATTCTTATGAGTCTGAGTATATTCGGCAAGTCTGCCTCTTCTTACGAACTTAAGATCCTTAACGTATTCGATATCTACGCCGTCCTTGTCATATACATAGCCGTTTGAATCGGAGAAGGAAACTACCTTAGCGCCAAGCTGAGTAGCCTTCTCGGCAGCATATACGGCAACGTTTCCTGCGCCTGATATAACGACTGTCTTGCCCTTGAAGCTCATGCCCTTATCGTTGAGCATCTGCTCTACAAGGTAAACAAGGCCATAGCCTGTAGCCTCGGTTCTTACAAGAGAACCGCCGAATGTAAGACCCTTGCCTGTAAGAACGCCTTCGTAAAGACCTGTGATCCTCTTGTACTGACCATACATATAGCCCACTTCTCTGCCGCCTACGCCTATATCGCCTGCGGGAACGTCTGTGTCAGCGCCGATGTGTCTGTAAAGCTCTGTCATAAAGCTCTGGCAAAAACGCATTACTTCATTGTCGCTCTTGCCCTTGGGATCAAAGTCTGAACCACCCTTGCCGCCGCCGATAGGCAGACCTGTAAGAGAATTCTTGAATATCTGCTCAAAGCCTAAGAACTTGATTATACCTAAGTTTACGGATGGGTGGAATCTCAAACCGCCCTTATAAGGTCCTATAGCTGAGTTGAACTGTACTCTGAAGCCTCTGTTTACCTGTACGTTACCGTTGTCATCGATCCATGGCACTCTGAACATTATCTGTCTTTCAGGCTCTACAAGTCTTTCAAGAAGAGCAGCCTTTTCATAAGAGCTGTCTGCCTCGATAACAGGCTTGATAGTATTGAGTACCTCTGTGGCTGCCTGATGGAACTCAGGCTGTGCAGGATTTTTTGCAATAAGTTCTGTGAGAACTCTGTCAACATATCCCATTTTTGTTTCCTCCGTTCTTTGCTTTTATTATACGTTTTTGTGACCTATGGCGCAAAAAAGCAGCAGACTTATCCCGCTGCGTGGGCGCCATTGTCCTTGTGTATAATTATATAATTACTTACAACTATTGTCAATAAAATTGCTTTCGTCATATTTTACGAAAAAATTTAAGTTTTTTTATGAAATATGTTTAAAAAATTAACTTTTTTAAACTAATACCATTTTAAATAAAGTGTTGTAATATGTCACATTATGTTTTATACTAATAAATATCAAAAAACAAAGGAGCGGATAATATATATGAAAAAATCAGTATTTATTACGGCTATGGTATTTTTTTCGCTTATGCTTTCAACGGTTATTTATGCAAATACGGTAATAACGGTTCCCTTAGACGGCAGACCCATAAGCGACGAATATCTTGAAAATTTGGTGAAAATAGGAGGAGACGATTATATTTCGACAGATAAGAAAAATATGGACTTTTTTTCATCCTATGAGCCCGACAATCATACGGGCAACAGCAAAGCGATAAGAGAAGAGCTTTACGATATAGTTTCCCGCAACAACAATAAGTATACCACCGTTATAATAAACACATCATCTTATATTACAAACGGTCTTGTGGGCAGTCGCTGCGGCGTTAATTACGACGATACGAAGGAAGCTATGGATGATCTGCACAAGCTCATAACGGACTTTCCCGAGCCTAAGTATTATGTAAATCTGTCCATGCCTCGTTCGCTGCCCGAAACAAGGTTCAATAAAATATGGTGCAATGACAACAAGCTTAAAGGCCTTGCGGCATATTATCTGGAGGAAAGACCCGACTGCGAAGACTATGCCGAGATATATAAGAAATACGCCGATGTAACTCCGATACAGTATATAATGGAATTCAGCTATGTAGACAGCAAAGCCGCCGAGCTGGGAGAGGATAAGCTGACGAACTGGGAAAGAAGCTTCCTTCATTATTTCAACAGAAACATAAAAACAAAAGAGCCCTACAGACAGTATGTGGAAAATTACAAAAAGCCTTATTCCCTTACGGCAGGCATATTTTCCGCCCTTTTGAAATGGCATAAGGCAGGAGAGCTGGAAGAGATAATAGTAAGCAACGATGATTTGCAGGTTCCCGATTTCATTACGTATATGGCTCAGAAAAAAGCCGACTGGGTGCAGACAAAAAATAATTCTCCCATAAAATACAGCTATGCAAGACAGTATATGGAAACGTCGCCTTCTTCAATATACAAAAGGCTTTCCGCTGAGTACGGCAAAAAAGAGCCGGGAAGGGCTGCCGCAGGAAACGGAGAAAGTATAAATATAATATACGGCACAGATGAGATACCGCAGCTTATATATGCCCGTGATTATGCAAAGAGAAAAAACCTCACCGCAAATATGAGTATTTTTTATAATGACGTAACTCAAAACGTGGCAACATTCGATGTTGTACAGCCGGGCAATATATCAAGGACCGCTTTTAATTTTGCAAAAGGCGGCGTTGGAAGATATACCGATAAAAAGACGGATATGTATATATATGATTACAAGCTTGTCAGGGATACCTCTCAGGACATACTTGCCAAAATGGAGAACTCCCACAAAAAGGGAAACAGCGTGGCTCTTATAGAGCTTTTCAGCGGCACCAAGGAAAATACACTGTTCAAGACCATGAAAAACAGAAAAGAACTGGGTATGCTCAGCGCCTATTCCGCATGGAACACCAATGCAAATGCCATAGGTCTGGGCATAGCTCACGGACAGGTATATGCCATTGCCAATGAGTGTACGAATTCCCCTTCTTCATCCCTTAAGGCGCATTTAAATATGCTTATGCAGCATCTTATAGAAGACGGCGTGTATACCAAAAGCGTCAAGCTTGCCCTTTCCAACAAGGGCTACAGACCGAATACGGAGGACAGGATACGATCCGATATGCTCTATGATATGCTGGATACAGACAGCATTACAGATAATATAAAGGCCGGATGTTACAGCTTCAAGGGTGTGGAATACCGTGCGGAAGACGCTCGGGTGGAAAAGACGTCCTTCCCCTGGGGCAGGATATTTGATATTTTTGTAGACGGCACTGTTACCGTTAAAAGGGCATAGCCGCATATCATCTTGTTATTTAAAATATATTGTGCTATAATCTATGTTAGGCTTTTATAAACGGATGACCTGTAAAAACATGGCTTGGAACAAAGGAGTAAGCTATGAAAACACGTTCAAAATATGCTTTGAAATGGATATATAAATACACGGGCAAACAGCTTTGGTGGGTAGTTTTCCTCTCCGTCATAACGGGAGTCATATCGCTGGGATTCATATGGCTGGCGCTCTTGGGCAGAGATATCATAGATATCGCCATAGGGGCAAAGGAAGGCAGCGTGGCACTGACGGTCTTCCTTATTGCGGCTGTGGTCATACTGCAGGCTGTGCTTAATGTGGTGTATTGCAATATACTTATAAGAGCAGTGGGGAAAATAGATATCAAAATAAAGCAGGGTATATTTGCAAGCGTGCTCAAAAAGAAATGGACAAGCATAAACCGTTATCATTCCGGAGAGATACTCAACCGCTTTACATCGGATGTAGACGTGGTGGTAGAAGGAGTCGTGGATATAGTTCCCAACGGCATTGCCCTTGTCACAAGGCTCATAGCGGGTCTTGCGGTGCTCTTTGCAATAGACTGGCGGTTCACATTTGCCGCCCTTGCCGTAGGCGTTATAGTAATGCTGGCAAGCAAGATATACAGCAAGCACTTTAAGTATCTGCATAAGGAATGCCAGGCAGCCAACGGCGTAGTGCGTTCATTTATACAGGAGTGCGTTGAAAATCTTGTGGTAATAAAATCCTTTGCCAATCACAGCATTTCCGCAGGCAAGCTCAAGGATAAACAGATGAAGGCTCTCAGGCTCATGTACAAAAGGCAGACTGTAAGCAATATTGCAAACACAGGTGTGTACATCCTTTTTACGGGCAGCTTTTATGCGGCTATAGTATGGGGCGCCTTTAATGTGGCATCGGGCGTTATAACCACAGGTACGCTTATGGCCTTTGCCGATATACTCAATCAGATAAAAGCGCCTATGCGCAATATAAGCGGCCTTGTGCCTCAGTTTTATTCTATGATAGCCTCCGCCGAGAGACTTATGGAAATAGAGGATCTTGACGAGGAAAACAATACGGATGTAAATAAAAGCGCAGCAGCACTTTATGATGAGTTTGATGAGCTGATATTTGAAAATGTGACCTTTTCATACAAAGACGAGACCATACTTGAAAATGCTGACAGCACCATAAAAAAAGGAGAGTTCGTCGCCGTTGCGGGGCCGTCGGGCATAGGCAAATCCACTATGATGAAGCTTATACTTGGCCTTGTGGAGCCGCAGGAAGGCAATGTATATATAAGGCTCAACGGAGAAAAGGCAGTTATAGACGGCGGCTACAGAAAGCTCTTTGCCTATGTGCCCCAGGGCAATATGGTGCTTTCCGGCACGATAAGGGAAAATATAGGCTTTTGCCGCTTAGACGCTTCCGATGATGAAATAATAAGCGCTGCCAAGACAGCTATGATATGGGATCTTATAAGCTCTCTTCCTCAAGGACTTGAAACCGAAATAGGCGAGAGAGGTCTTGGACTGAGCGAAGGGCAGATACAAAGGCTCGCAGTGGCAAGAGCCGTGCTCAGCAACGCTCCCATACTCCTTCTTGACGAGGCTACCTCAGCCCTTGATGAAAAGACGGAAAGAGATCTCATAGACAATATAAAGGCTCTTGAAAACAAGACCTGTATTTTTGTATCCCATAAGCATAGGACAATAAGTATGTGCGACAGGATAATAAACTTTAAAAATAAAAAGCTTATGGACTGTGATTTTGACGAGCTGTCAAAAACATGGAACTAGATACCCTACAATAAAATATATGGTTTATGCGCACAGTCTATAAAAAAGTTTGCCTGTAATATTCTCACGGCAGCGGCCGTCAGACTGTGCGCATATATTTATTTTGCATTTATTTTTTTCAATACCCTGCAAGGGCTGCCCAAAGCCACAACGTCTTTGGGAATATCCCTTGTGACTATGCTTCCCGCTCCTATGACCGATCCGCTTCCTATCGTCACGCCGGGCATTACCGTAACATTGCCGCCTATCCATACATTATCTCCTATATATATGGGCTTGGCAAATTCAAGTCCTTTATTCCTTTGCTCCACATCCAGGGGATGCCCAACGGTGTAGAAGCTGCAATTAGGCCCAACAAGGCAATTTTTGCCAAACACGACCTTTGCACAGTCGAGTATCACCAAGTTGTGATTGGAATAAAAATAATCGCCCATTTCTATATTGAAGCCGTAATCGCACCAAAAGCTCTGTTCTATCCACACGTCCTTGCCCGCTTTGCCTATGATCCTGTTTATAAGCTCTTCACGCCTGTCCTCATCTGAGGGTCTGAGCCCATTGTATTCGGCGCACATATCCTTGCATTTGAGCCTTTTGATATAGAGCTGTTCATCCCCGGCATAATAAAGCTCTCCCGATGCCGTATCATTTGATATTGCCATATGATCTGCCTCCTTTACAATATTTTCTTAATGTTAACACAACGTTTTATTTTTGTCTATATTTTAACCGACGGATAAGTCTCCCGCTTCTATAAGCGGCGAGTACTTACTTTTGTATTCAGCAGGGGTGCAAGCTCCTGCTGAATACAAAGGCTTTGGCAAAAGCCGTCGGTTATGAGTACGTAGCGAAAGCGTAGTACGAATATCCTTGACTGTGAAATATCATTGGTATTGACACAAATATGACAGCACATTATCCGATCTCAAAAAGAGCTTATCTGTTTTTTTAACAGACACAGCGCCTGTCCTAACGGCTTTTCAAAACGTTTACGCCCTTATCTTTGCTGTTTGTGCCATTTTGTTGAAATGGTTTTTTCTGTATGTTATTCTTTAATAAAATGGAACTTTATATTTATATGAAAAAGGAGGGTATACCTTGCCAAGACATTTCAACAAAGCAATGGCTGAATTTCAAGACCAAATAACGAAACAACTGAATATAGTATATGATAAGATAAACGAATTGAACAATTTTGAAAAGGATAACGCCAAGGCTCTTCAAAATCCTGTTTCACTCAAGGATTTTGAAGATATGATACTTGGGAAAAAGGATCAAAGCGATCTTGTAAATACCACAAGAATACTTAAGGTCGCCCTCAGGACAAGATACGGAGAAAACTATGATGCGGAACAGTATATGACCGACTATGCAATTGACTTCAGACGCAACAGATTGGCAAACGGCGTGCAGGTAATGATGCAGGATATGCTTGATCTCGATGCCGGCCAAAGAAAGCCCGAAGCCAAAGAAGCACTGGCGGATATGCTTGCCACAGTACACGCAAAAATACAGACAGAGGGCGTAATAACCAAGAAAACTTACGATCATACCAACCCCTTGGAAGTGCTTGAGCATTTCATACACGAAGACCCAAGAGCCTTGGATATGATGACAAGGGATTATGACGATAAATTTGAATTGCTGGATCGTTTCAAAAATTGTGTTGCCACTACGGAAAGGAACACCTCCGCAATATTAAATACAAAGAGAATGGCAATAGAAAGATCCTTGAAGGTGCTTTATATGGGCGCCAACAAGCAATTCAGCGCAGAAACGGAGTCTATCAACAGCGACATAAGAAAGGCTGTAAATGAGATCGAGTCCATAGAAAAAACAAGAGACAATTATGTGGTCGATTATCAGCTTCGCAAAATAAAGAAAAATGTGGGAAACGACAGTGTCGTTACCGTCAGTGCCGATTATGTAAACAATAAGAAAAACGACGGCATAGACTACATATCAAAGCTTACGGGATACGATCTGAAAGGACTTAAGCAGATCAATGCAAACACCTGCAAAAGCGTTGTTGATAAGATATATTTAAACGGCGAAAATCTTATGAATGTGGCGGGCTTTATATTTGAAAAACACAAAGACGAGCCCTTAAAGGCCGTAGAGGAAATAGGAAATACGCTCCTTCGCTCCGCCAGATATATGGAGGACAGGAGCATACAGCCGTGGCTCTATGAGATAAACGGCGAAAGACCTATCATCACCGTAAACAGAAACAATAAATTCGTAAGCATACAGTATGATATCAACAGCGTAAACGGAGACTATAAACGATATAAGGACAGTGAAATGCCAAAGAAGCCCAAAAAGGGCAGCGAGGAACAGAACAAAGAATATGAAGAGGCTCTGGCTAAGTACAAAAATACAGTAAAGGCCGATGAAAGACGGCTCATGGAGATCGAGGACATAAACAAGAACTCTGTCATAATGAGAAAAGCTCTTGAAAAATATGCAGAAAATACAAAGGAGCTTTGTGATTATGTCAAAAAAGAAATGAGAAGCTCAAGAACGGAACAATATACAGCCGTATTGAAGCAGGAGGAAGCCGAAAGAGAAGCGGCAAGAAAGGCCGAAGCCAAAATGGCGAAGGAGGCTGAAAAGCAAAAAGCCATAGATCTTAAAGAAGCCGAAGAAATAAGGGAAAGAGAAAAGACAGCCGAGAAGGCAAAGGAAGACGAGGCAAGAAGGACCGAGGAAGAAAGGCAAGCCGAAGAGGCAAGAAGAGAAGAGGAAAAAAGAAAGGCCGAAGAATTAAAGGCCAAAGCTGTAGCCTATGCAAAGAAAAAATTCATGGATGAAGAGTATGAAAGGCTGAAGAAGGCCAATGAGCGCAAGATCAGAGATATGGAAGAGATCTACAACAGCCGCAAGGCCGAGCTCGACAAAATGAAGTCTATCAACGATATTGACAGCATACTTGAAAAAGCCACAGAAGAAAGGCTGCATTTGGAGCATTATATGTCTTTGAGCACATCGGCTGCAACGGATAAGCAAATAAATGACGTGAACGAGGGCATACACAGGCACGCTGTAACATATTGTGACAATATGAACAATATACAAAATTATCTGGACAGCGTTATGGAGCGTTACCGCAGCGGCGAAAAAGGTACCAATGATATGGTATTGGACAGCAATATCAATATGGTTCGGTACATGGAAAAGAGAATGGAATATATACACGCAGATAATGTAAAGGACAAAAAATTTACAGGTACATTTGCTGTAGGCTCCCAAGGCGAGGAGCTGAACGCCAACACCGAGGCGAAGCTCAAAGATATACTTAAGGCCATGCAAAACGGCACTATTGACGGCTACAGCGAGTCGGCGGACAAACATACGCAGCTGTTCATAGAAAAAATAAAATACATACCTAACATACAGGAAAAACTTGAACAGCGTGTAAAGGCCATAGATGCCGAAAACAATATGTCGGGCTTTGACAAATTTATGAGAAGCGTAAAGAATATATGGACCTCTAAGGAGGAAATAGAAGCGGCTAAAATAAAGAGCACATCGGATTTCCTTAAGGAGCTTCAAACAGCTTCGGACAGAGAGATAAACAGGACTTATGCTGAGGTAGAGCGTGATTTCAATAAGGAACACGAGGCTTTAAGCGCCGTTGCCGTATACAGCGCAGGCGTAAGAGAGGTGAAGCAGGCTGCGCTTAATGAATGCCAGGCAGAGCTTGACAAGCTCAAAGGACTGGATCTTAAAAAGGCTGCCGAGGAAAAGGCAAAAGAACATATGAAAGAGATAGAAGCCCGTGCCGAAAAAATGCTTAAGGAAAGAGAGCGCAAAGAAAAATCAAAAGAAGGCTCTTCCAAGAGGCATTCACACCACCATAGCAGATCAACGGAAAAAACCGAGGAAGAGAAAAAAATACCTCAAAAAACCATAAAGGAACCTTCTATGTCCAAAAAGTAAATTCGGCCGCTCTCAATAAAAGAGATGCCATATAAAAATTTAAGCTTGCCCGTATGAAACAACAGTTTCATACGGGCAAGCTTTTTTATAGACCTAAATAAAATAAATTTATTTTTTTGCAAAAAAAAGTGAAGCCTTGAAGCTTCACTTTTTTCTTTGATTAGTCTCCGATAACTTTATTTACAAACAATTACTTTTCAGATCATTTCAGGATACCGTCAACCACAGCAAGTATACCGTCGCAGGCAGCCTTTACTTTAGCGTCAACGGCTTCCTCGCTCTTATCGCTGGAGCCGAAGTAAACCTTTATCTTAGGCTCTGTACCGCTCGGACGTACACAGAACCATGTGCCGTTGTCAAGGACAAAGTAGAGCACATTGCTCTTAGGCAGGCCGCTCTTGCTTTCTTCGCCTGTGAGAGTATTCACGATCTTGTCTATGGAATAATCCCTTGTTTCGATCACCTTAGCGCCTGCAACATCCTTAGGCGGATCGGCTCTTAATGTATCCATTATTTTCTGTATCTGAGCCGCACCGTCAAGACCCTTGAGCTCTATAGATGTAATAGTCTCCTTATAGTAGCCGTATTTCTTGTAAAGCTCTAAAAGTCCGTCATAAAGGCTCATACCTCTTGCCTTGTAGTAAGCGGCCATTTCGCATATCATCATCGTGGCGAAGCAAGCATCCTTATCTCTTGCATAGGTACCTGCAAGACAGCCGTAGCTTTCTTCAAAGCCAAACATATATTCATAGCTTCCGTCTGTTTCGAATTCCTTTATCTTTTCGCCAATATACTTAAAGCCTGTGAGCACGTCAAAATACTTCATACCGTATTCGGCACATATAGCCTTTGTCATATCTGTGGAAACGATAGTGGAAACAACGGCGCCGTTAGCGGGAAGTATGCCTTTTGCCTTCTTTTGTGAAAGGATATATTCACATATAAGAGAGCCTGTCATATTGCCTGTGAGCACCATATATTCCCCATCTGTCTTCTTCACAACGGCGCCGACTCTGTCGGCATCGGGATCCGTACCCACTATGATGTCTGCATCTACCTTCTTGGCAAGCTCCATAGCAAGGTCGAAAACAGCCTTGTTCTCGGGATTGGGGTAGCCGACTGTAGGGAAGCTTCCGTCAGGCTTTTCCTGCTGAGGCACTACATACACATTCTTAAAGCCTGCCTTTGCCAATGCTCTTCTTACAGGCTTGTTGCCTGAGCCGTGAAGAGGAGTATAAACTATCTTAAGATCGGTCTTGTCGATAGTTTCCTGATTTACTATCTGAGCGGTGACTGCATCAAGATAAGCAACGTCAAGTTCAGGGCCTACATACTGTATCATACCGCTGTTTACAGCCTCGGTAAGATCGGCTTTCTTTATCATATTGAAATCCGTAACAGCGTTTACTTCCTTTATTATTTCGCCGTCTCTTGGGAAAGGCACCTGTGCTCCGTCTTCCCAGTATACCTTATAGCCGTTGTATTCCGGAGGATTGTGGCTTGCCGTAATAACAACGCCGCCTGTACAGCCTAAAAATCTGACTGCAAAGCTGAGCATGGGAACGGGTCTTAATTCGTCTGAAAGATAAGCCTTTATGCCGTTGCCCGCAAGAACTCTGGCAGTGATCTCCGCAAACTCGGGTGAATAGTGACGTGAGTCATATGCTATAACTACGCCTTTCTTGACAGCGGCCTCACCCTGACCTTTTATGTAATTGGCGAAGCCCTGTGTAGCCTTGCTTACGGTATAGATATTCATTCTGTTAGTACCTGCGCCAAGTATACCTCTTAAGCCGCCTGTACCGAATTCAAGATTTTTATAAAATCTTTCCTCGATCTCCTTGGCATCGTTTTCAATGCCCTTTAATTCCGCCTTGGTATCCTCATCGAAATAAGGATCCGTACACCATTTTTTGTATTCATCCATAAAACCCATAATATTTTTTCTCCTTTCTTATTTTTATTATAGCTAATTACATTATATAAAAAACTGACAAATATTACAAGTGCAAATATAAAATTTTATGATAAATATTTATATAATGAAAGCGTATACAAAACATTTATTGTATATTGTGCATAAAATATGACAAAAGGCGTGTACTGTCACAAAAAATACTTTTAAGAATATCCTATAAATGTAAATATTGTGGAGGTATGATATGTATTACAATGTAAACGCAAGGGATAACAGAAGATATGTTTTTGGCGAAGGCTGGCCGTCATACAGAAATGTTAGCATAAAGCAGATGGAGGATATGAACGGCAACACTGCCGACAGCGATAAAATATCAGAGGATATGATTTATTCAAGGGATATGAATGAAGAAGGGAATGCCGGAAGCACTATGAGGAATAACGGCGGCGGCATAACAAACGGCATGAACAGAGATATGGACAGCGGCTCTAACGGCAATATGACCAACGGCGCAATGCAAAACGATACCCGCCCCATGTATGATACCGAGGCAGGTCTTTCCAATGAGACGATCGCAGGATCAAAGAGGCCGGGCACGGATATACCTCAAAAGGATATAAGGCTTATGAAGGAGCTTTATACAGCCTTAAATGCCATACTTTCGCCTATTGTGGCCGAGGTGCTGAATGAATACGAATATGTGGGAAGCCCTATATATGATGATGAAGGAGTTGACAGAGAGACGGTTGCTCAGATAGTCGGCAAGGTGCTGGACAAAGCCGAAGAGATAATAGACGAGGCGCAGGAGATCAGCCTTGAGATACAGGAAATGGATATATGGAGCAGAAGCAATCTTTTGAACAGCAATATTGAAGCTCTTGTGCTGTCCGAGATATTTACGGTGCGCCGCCCCAAGTACAGGCGTGTGAGCAACAATTATGTATATGACAACGGCAGATATGTGGGAGTAAGAGAACAGTGAGTTCGGCTTTGCTCCGTGATACGAAGCATAGGCTTTTAACGCAGGTGCCGAATTTCAAAGACGATTGCAAAAACGGCTTTACAAGGGATCTGCCGAAGACAGCATAGCCGCAAAAAAATGAGAGCGTGCCGATAAGCTCGACACGCTCGTAAACGGTAAATAAAGCCTCGCTTCATAATTAAAGCATACACTTATAAATTAGATGCGATCCACATGAAGACAGATGTAAATATACCTCCTATGATAAGGCTCCATATCAAAACGATCAAAACAGCAAAGCCCGATCTGCCGAAAGCCGCTGATATAAGCAACGAACCGATTATCAGTATTATAAAAAACAGTATCATTATTATGAAAAGAAGGGCTGCCATTTTTTTATTTACCTCAATTCAATTTCCGTAACGCTTTCTATATCGTTTATATTTACTGCGCTCACATTATCCTTGCCGAAGCAGTAGAAATAGCCGTTGAGCTTGCAATACTGAAGGGCTGTGTCCTCATCGCCGTTTTTATCCACGGTGCCTATTCTCTTAAAGCCGTCATCAAGATTGAGCTCATATATATAGCTTCCGTCAAAGGTAACATTGCCGCTTTCCTTGTCCGTAATGGTAACGGGCAGCATAAACATATTTCTTTCACGGTCGAATGTAAAGAAATCCGAATTGTCAAAAAGGGATGTAACGATATTGTCTTTTCCCAGCTCCTCGCTGTACAGCCTTACGGTGTTATCTCTTCCCTCTATGCTGTAGGCGCTTGCTTTGAGCACGTTGTCGCCGTTGTCTATAGTCAGTATATGGCTTTCGTCATAGGGATATATAAGTATATTTCCCGTTGAAAGCTTGAGCACGCCGTAGCCTGCGGGGTTTGTGGGATTTGAACTGTCTATGAGATACATAGCCTGTCCTTGTTCCTCGGGAATAAGGAATATCATATCGTCGGTGAATATGGCGGATCCCACTTGGGCATTGTTTGCCACTCTGTTGGCTTCGCCGCAGAGCTCCATATTGTTGTTGAGTATATATATGTTGGTTATATTTTTGTTTGTGCCTTTTTCTTTATACTCGGTGGCTATGCTGAAATATCCTGCATTTTCGTTCATGGAATGCCTGTCCAGCACATAGCCTTTTACATTGCCTTTTCCGTTAAGCGCAATATTTCCGTTTGACAGACCTATTCTGTATATAAATGTATTTTCTTCATTGTCGTTCATTTCAAAGCCTGTATATCTTGTTTTGGCAATATACAGATTGTTTTCCGAAAGATATACATTTTCTCCGCCGCATAGATATGCCTTAACGTTGGCAGGCACTGTGGTATCCGCTATGTTAAGCGCCGAAAGTACGGTGTAGTCGTCGCTTCCCGCCTCGGGGAAATACTGTACATCCACAAATGTCAGGAAGGAATCCACACCCTCGGGCGGATAGTCTCTGTATGAAGGCGGATAGAAATGTCCGCCTGCCTGAGAGTCGAATACCGAGAGCTGAGAAAGTATATATATATAATCTCCATGCTTTACGGAGTTGATATAATCTCCATCCACCGAAAATTCCCTTTTCATTACGGCATTGGATCTGTTGGTTATATCGTAGACATAAGCGGCAGCGCTGTCGCAATTGCTGCGCACATTCTCGGCAGCGCCTTCTGAGGTCGGCTGAGCGCTTGAAGTCGTTTCCGTAGCTGCTTCGGCGGATGTGCCTTCATCGCTTTTGCAGCCTGCCGCCACAAGGGTGTTGCCCAAGAGATACAGCTTTGAAACGGAAAAGCCGTCATCTATATCTATTCTGCCTGCGGCGGTGTTTGATATATGGTCTATGATGTATATGCTGCTGCCTCTGCCGTAGTATATATATTGTTCGTCGCTTTGTATAACATCGCTTTTCTTGTTGGTTATAAGCTTGACTACAGAATTTTCATCCTGCCGGTCGCCGCTGCCCACAACCGTGCCGACACGCTTTAACAGCCCGTTTTTGCCCATGGCGTCTGTGATGCCCTTAAGATTGCTTTCGTTTGCAACATAGGGCAGGCTGTTTACCTGTGCCTTAAGGCTGTTTATAAAGTCTGCGCTTTCCTCCTGAGTGAACGCCTGCTTATCCTCGGATATCACAACAAGATCGCCGTAATAGTGTATCTCCTTGTCAAAGGCTTCCGCAAAGAGCTGAAGAGGTATATATATGGTATTTCTTCTTTTGAATATCCTGTTGTTGTATTCTATGTCTTTTTCCGAGGAATTGCTTACAAGGTCGGCTTTTTCCTTATTTACGACAAGGGCCTCGTTGTTGAGCCTTATGGCTGCGCTCACCTCGTTCATATCGGCGGTAATGCTTGCGCCGTAGGCTGACTTAAAAAATGAAAGGGGAGCATAGGCCACCTGATTTTCTATAAGGGGAACAAAGGAAGCGTTGCTGTTGTCTATGAGCATTTGCTCCTTATTTGCCATTATAACGGGGCTCTCCTTATAAAGCACAACCGCTCTGTCCAGCCTGTCCTCCACAGCCACGTCATCCGAACTGGGGGGAGCGGACACCACGCCGTTATTTTTGCTGAATACCTGTAAACAAAGTACAACTGCCAGTATTATAAAATAAACAATAAGTATACCAAGAACCATTTTGTTCTTCATATCCTTCACCCTTTTACTTTAATAAATATAGCCTGTAGGATTGGTGTGAGCACCGTTTATCCTTACTTCAAAATGAGAGTGAACACCTGTGGAGTAGCCCGTGGTACCTGCACCTGCTATGACCTGGCCTCTTGATACCTGCTGACCAACGCTTACCTTAAGCACATTGTTATGGGCATAAAGAGTGGAATATCCGCCGCCGTGGTCGATAATTATACATTTGCCGTAGCCGCCTCTCCAGCCGGCATATATGACCGTGCCGCTTTCGGCAGCGATAACGTCGGTATTAAGTGTCGCCTTCAGGTCAAGTCCGGTATGGAATTCCTGCTTGCCGCTTATAGGGCTGCCTCTGTAGCCGTAGCCGGAATTAGGTGTATATCCGTTATATGCAGGTATGGGATACTGATATTTCTTGCCGTCTGTGTTATATACTCTGTTGCTTGAAGAACCTCTTGAGGCCGCAACTGCCTCACCGGCTGCCGCATTGGCTGCCGCCGCTGCCGCCGCCTCTGCCTGAGCCTTTTGTATAAGGCTTTGGACATTGGCGTCTTGCTGCTTCAGCTCGGCTATCTGAGCTTCATATGTAGCCGCATTGGCGTCAAGCTGCTTTACTGCGGCATTTTTCTCTGCGATCTTTTTATCCAACTCGGCCTGCTTCACCTGCTGCTGCTTTTTGATATCTTCTATGCTCTTTTTATCGTCTTCTATTTTCTTCACGTTTTCGCTTATTATCTTTTCCGCTCTTTCATACTTGGCAAGAAGATCGCTGTCGTATTCCATGAGCCTGTTGGTATACTCCACTCGTGTAAGAAAATCCCCGAAATCCTCGGCGCTTAAGAGCACATCCACATATCTGATGTTGCCGTGCTCGTACATTACTCTTATCCTCTTTTTAAGAGTGTCGTGCTGTTCTTCCTTTATCTTTGTGGCTTCCTCAAGCTCTTTCTGACTCTTTTCAAGACGAGCCTGAGTTTCGCTTAATTTTGTATTGAGCTGCTGTATCTCCGCCTGCACCTGTCCCAGCTCGGTATCCAGCTTGTTCATTTCACTTTGGGCAGTCTCCTTCTGCTCATTGGTGGTGTTAAGATTTTGCTGTGCCTGATTAATCTGGCTTTTAAATGAGGAACTCTTTTTTTGGAGTTCACCTACGCTGGCGCCTTGTACCGTTACGGCGGTACACAGAGCAAGAGATGTGAGCACTGTCAATATTTTTTTATTCATATATATTCAACTCGCTTTATATAAAAATTATGTAAATTATACGTTAAGATGCTTTCTTATGGAGCTTATGGAACCCATAGCGCCTATGAGCATACCGACTACAAGTGACAGCGGTATTATGACAATGAACAGATCCTCCACTGTCCTCAGCTCTATTATGCTCCTCAATGCCGAATACTGAGACGTAAAGAAGTTGTAAAGCTTATAATAGCCCAAAAAACAAAGCACGGAAGGTATTGCCGCACCTATGAGCCCTATTATAAGTCCTTCTATTATAAAAGGCCATCTTATGAACCAGTCTGTAGCACCTACGTATTTCATAATATTTATTTCATTTTTCCTTACATATACCGTAAGCTTTATGGTATTTGTGATGATGCCTACGGCAACAATGCAAAGTATGCCTATGAGCACCACTGCAACTACCTTGAATATGGTATCTATGGTTATAAGGGTCTCGGTCACTTCCTGAGCGTGCCTTATGCTTTCTATGCCTTTGAATTCATAGTCCGCATCTCCCGGCTTGGGAGTATGGTCTATAGTGCTGCCCTCTGTGACCGCTTCGCTCTTTATGGAAGGCGTAGGCTTTGCATTGGCTGCCTGATCCACGCCTGCGGGAGCCTGTGCGTCTTTGGCGGGAGCCGTCTGAACGGTGGTCGCCTGAGTCGCTGTTTGAGCGGTCGGCTGAGCAGCCGCTTGAGTTGCGGGCTGAGCCGCTTGAGTCTCAGCCTGTACCTCTATTTCAAAGGGAAGCATAGCTGTTTTTTGAGTGGCAGGCTGAGTCGCTGCTTGAGTAGCCGCCTGAGTCGCCGCTTGAGCAGGCTGAGCAGTAGCCGCCTGAGTCGTTGCTTGAGTAGTTGCTTCCGTCACAGGATCGTTGGCGTGCTTTTTAAGAAGCTCCTGCTCATAATCCCATTGAAGCTGTTCCATCTGTGCTATAAATGCCTTCTGATACCTTATGGCGGTCAGCTTTATATCAAGAGAACGCGGGAAGGGGTTGTCGTTTTCAAGTCCGTCTAGGAGTCCGCTTTCCCACATATTTTTGGCTGAATCCAAAGCCTCCTCCGCAGAGGTGTATTCCACAGTGGCTACGTTTGGCAAAGCCTTTATCCTTTCGACAAGCTCTTGCGCCTCTTCATCCGTAGGCATATCCCCTAAGTAAAGAGTGACGCCTATGTTGTCTTCTATCTGCTGAAGTATACTGTCTACATTGGCTATAATGCAAAGCGAAAGTATTACCACAAATATACAGGCGCTTACTATTATTATTGAGGCAAGACTCATAAGTCCGTTTTTGAAGATACCTCTGAAACCCTGATTAATATAATATTTCCAAGTTCGTAGTTTCATCGTCGTATCCACCACCTTCAACATCTCTTAAAATAACGCCCTTGTTTATGGCAACAACACGCTTTTGCATCTTATCCACGATATCCTTGGCGTGAGTTGATATAACAACGGTCGTGCCGTTTCTGTTTATCTCCTGTATAAGCTCCATTATCTCCCATGCGGTATCCGGATCCAGATTACCTGTGGGCTCGTCTGCCAAGAGTATGGGAGGCCTGTTTATAATAGCTCTTGCAAGAGCAACTCTCTGCTGCTCGCCGCCCGAAAGCTGATTGGGATAAGCCTTTACCTTCTTGCCCAAGCCTACCATTGCCAATATCTGAGGCACATTACGCCTTATTATTCTGGGGCTGGTCTCTACCGCCTGCATTGCAAAGGCCACGTTTTCGTAAACTGTCTTTGAAGGCAGGAGCCTGTAGTCCTGGAATACTACGCCTATCCTTCTTCTCAGATATGGTATCTGACGTCTTTTAAGAGTGGTTATGTTCTTGCCGTCTACTATTATCTTGCCGCTGGTAGGCTCGGTTTCTTTAAGCAGCAGCCTTATAAAGGTAGACTTTCCGGAGCCTGAGGAGCCGACTACAAAGACGAACTCTCCCTTATCTATATGTAGGTTCATGTCTCTCAGGCCAACGGCACCGTTTTCATATATTTTGGTGACATTTTCCATATCTATCATTCGGTATACTTCCTTTCTTCTTCCCTGCCTATGTACCGTTCCCTTAAGAATAAGGGAGGATAATGAAGGTTGGCGGAAGGTATGTTTTGTCAGGCTCCCGTGCAGGCAATATGATATGCTTTAAAGTGAGCATAGGAGCCGTGCAGTATGTTTTAATATATGAAGCTTTCTCTGTAGTTGAGATACTTGCTTACCATGAGCATTATCTTGAAGATAATGGCGTCGTCAAAGTTCCTGAGATCGAGCCCCGTCATCTTCTGGAGCTTGTCCAGTCTGTACACAAGGGTATTCCTGTGTATATAAAGCTGACGTGATGTCTCTGATACGTTAAGGTTATTTTCAAAGAACTTGTTTACTGTGGTAAGGGTCTCGTCGTCGAACTGATCCATAGACACACCGTGGAGCACCTCGTTTACGAACATTTTGCAAAGTGAACCGTCAAGCTGATATATGAGCCTGCCTATGCCAAGCTGCTCATAGTTCACCACATTTTTGCTCTCTTCGAATATCTTGCCTACCTCAAGAGCAAGCTTAGCTTCCTTATAAGAAAGCGAAACATTCTTAAGATCGCTCACTACCGTACCTATAGATACATATACGCTTGTCATGGCTTCCGCCGTAAGAGTGTCGTATATGGTCTTTGCAATAGCTTCTATTTCTTCCTTGCCGTCTTTTTCCTTAAGCTCTTTTACAAGTATTATGCTCTTTTCGTTAACGGCTGTCACAAAGTCTCTTTGCTTTGTGGGGAATATGCTTCTTACTATCTCCACCACATTCAGATCCTTGTCTATTTCCATTTCTATAAGGTAAACGATCCTTCTTACGGAATTTTCTATATGGAGCTTCTTGGCTCTGGAATATATGTCCACAAGAAGAAGGTTGTCCAACAAAAGATTCTTTATAAAGTTGTCTCTGTCGTATCTTTCCTTATAAGCGACTAAAAGATTTTGTATTTGGAAGGCGGTCATTTTGCCGATCCTGTAGGTCTCCTCGTCATCGCCTTTTATCATTACAATGTACTCGGCGGAGCCGTTGTCGAACACCTTGAAATACTGATATCCCTGCACAAGCTGATTTTCCGCAGGGCTGGCTATGAATATTTCGGCGTTGTCTATGGAGGTGTTCACCATGGCATCTTCTGTGGTAGCCACGATCTTGCCCTCACGCTCTGCAACAGACAGCTCTCTTCTGGTAATGTTCTTCAGTCCGTCAATGGTACTTTGTAAAATCTGATTTGAAATCATATTCCCCATATCCTCCTTTGAATATTTTGTTTGTTGCCATATATCGATTATCTTTGACCGATGTGTAAATTCGGCTCATATGAGCCGTGTCGGTCATGGTACGCAGCGAAAGCATGGTACGAATATAATTGACTATAGTTATATATACCTAATCATATTTTATAACAAAATAACAAAAAAGGGAAGAGAAATTTATTAAAAAACTATAAAAATTGGTTAAATTTAATATTATTTTAATATTTTGTAAAAAAAAATTAATGTTATATGTTATACATTTTGTAAAAAATGTGGTATTATGTATGTATAGATAAAATCGGAGCATTGCATACATAAATATAAATAAGTCAGGAGGAATAACAATGGATAACGGAAAATCCAAGGTAGAGGTCGTAATAGGAGGCAGGATATACAAGCTTGCGGGTCAGGACAGTCCCGATTATATCCAAACCGTTGCAAGATATATAGATACAAAGCTGAATGAGCTCAAAAGGGCAGCTACGCCGAGCATAGTGTACGATGAGAGCTTCCCTATAATATTGGCTCTTAACATAGCAGACGATCTTTTCAAGGAAAAGGAGAATAAGGCAGCTTCTATCCCCGAGGGAAGCCGTGACTACGGCGACAGGCTTATGGTCCAGGCAAGGGAAATGACAGAGATAAAAAATCGGCTTACTTCAAAGACAAATGACTACAATCTGCTTTTGGAGCAATTTGAAGCAAAGAGCGGCGAGGTAGACGGACTTAAAACAAATATTATAAATAAGGAAGAAAAAATAGAAGCTCTTGAAAAAAAGCAAGAAGAAATAAAGGCCTCATTGGAAGAAGCAATGGGCAGGATAGAGGAGAAGTCACAGTACATAACAAATCTGAATGCCAAGATATCCGACAAGAATCAGGAGCTCAACAGCCTTAGCAAAAAGCTGGCCGAAAAGAACAATGCCTTAAATGAGCTTAACAAGAAATCTGCCGACAGAAATATAAAGCTCAATAACGTAAATAAGGAAAGAGATGAGCTTGCAATAAAGCTTAAGAGCGCCAACGCATCCATAAGAAGTCTTGAAAGCGGCGCTCAGAAGTCCGCCGAGGCTATGGATAAGATAACGGCGGAGAGAAACGACTACAAGGCCAAGTATGAGCTTTTGCAGGAGCAGTTCGAGGTGTATAAAAAGAGCCTTGAAATGAGCAACGAAACTCAGCTCAAGGCAGCCTTTGCAAAGATAAAGGCGGAAAACCTGGAGCTTACAAGAAGAGCGGAAGCATTGGAAGAACAGCTTGGCAAACGATAAATCACAACAAAACATCAAAACAAAAAACATCAGAACATCAGAACATCAGAACACCATGGTGACACTATGAAAAAGCCTGAAATTTTAGCACCCACAAGCACTATGGAAAGCGTCACGGCAGCATTGAACGGCGGCTGTGACGCCATATATATAGGCGGCAAGGACTTCAGTGCCCGTCAATATGCTGCAAACCCCTCCGACAACGAGCTCAAGGATATTATAGATATCTGCCGTTTAAGAGGGGTTAAGGTGTTTATTACACTTAATATATTGTATAAGGAAAATGAAATGAACTCTGTGCTGGAGTTTGTGTCAAAGGTGTATGAATGGGGCGCATATGGGCTTATAGTACAGGATACGGGCGCAGCTTCGATAATAAGAGAGCATTTCCCGAATATTGCAATAAGCGCATCCACACAGATGGCTGTATACAGCAATGAGGGAACGGCGCTTTTGAAGGATATGGGATACGACAGAGCTGTGCTGGCAAGGGAGCTCAGTCTTGACGAGGTAAAAGAGATATGCCGCAGTAAGGGCAATATGGAAACAGAGGTGTTTGTTCACGGCGCATTGTGCGTATGTGTAAGCGGCCGCTGTCTTTTTTCAAGCGTGATAGGAGGCAGGAGCGGCAACAGAGGCCGCTGCGCTCAGCCCTGCAGGATGAAATATGGGCTCTACAAAGACAATAAGCTCATAAGCAGCGGTCATCTCCTTTCGCCCAAGGATATACAGACTGTGGAAATACTTGACAAAATAACGGAAGCGGGCGTTGACAGCCTTAAGATAGAGGGCAGGATGAAAACTCCCGAATACGTCTATTCTGCAGTATCTGCCTACAGGAAATATACGGATATGGCATATAAGGGCAGGCTCAGTGCCGACGAGGAGGATATAAAGGAGCTTTTGCAGGTATTCAGCAGAGGCGGTTCTTCATCCCACGGCTATTACGACAGCTTTTCGGGAAGCGATATGATGAGCACTCTTTCTCCCAAAAGCAGCGGCGTTGAAATAGGCAGGGTCACAGAATGTAAAAGGAACTGCTGCATTATAGAGCTTTATGAGGATACGGTTCCGGGAGACGGCATAGAGGTGTGGTCTTCCAAGCACTGGGGAACATATCTGGGCAAAGGCGCTCAAAAGGGCAGCAGCATAAAAATAGAGTGCAGGGAAAAAACGGCGGTCGGCGACAGAGTGTTCCGCTCTTTTGACAAGACCTTAAACGATCGGCTCAAAAAGACGTATAACAGACTTACAAGACAAAGAGAAATAAATGTAAGCATAAAGGCAAAGGCCAACGAGCCTTTGGAGCTAAGGGCTGAAGGCATTACGGTGACAGGCGGTATAGGACAGGTACCTCAAAGCCGACCCATGACGGCGGAAATGACAGCCTCCCGTATATCTAAAACGGGGGATACTCCTTTTAAATTCAAAATAACGGATATAGATACGGACAGCGTATATTTTCCCGTTTCGGTTCTCAACAACGCAAGGCGGGAGCTTTGCGCAAGGCTTGAAGAAAAAATATTGCGTGAGGGCAGGCGTGAAAAAATAAAAGTAAAATACAGTATGCCCCCTGTAATAAAGGCAAAAGAGCCTGTGATCACGGCTCTTGTGCGCACGGAGGAACAGCTTAGAGCCTGTATCGATGCGGGGGTAAAGAGGATATACTGTGAAATGAGGGATGAAAAATATATCCCCATGTGTCACGGCAAGGGTATCGAGATATACTTTGCCCTGCCTCATATCGCAAGGGAAAGGACATATCAGCAGTATATCGACAGGCTTGAAAAAACCGACTGTGACGGCTATTTGATAAGGAGCCTTGTTAATATAAATACGGATAAAAAGACGGTTGCAGATCATTCGCTCAATGTTTTCAACAGCAGGTCGAGAGATGTATTGAAAAAAATATATTCCTATGTAACCCTTTCCGTGGAGCTGAGTAAAAGCGAATTGACAGATATTGCCGATGACAGGAGCGAAGTTGTGGTATACGGCAGGCTCCCTCTTATGACTACGAATCAATGCCCCGCAGGACTTTATGAGGCAAAAAAGGGAAGAGAAAAATTTTGTGCTCTCAGGCACAAAAGGGGAAATTATATGCTTAAAGACAGGACCGGCGCAGAGCTTCCCATAATAAGAAACTGTGACGAGTGCTATGCACTTATACTTTCTCCTTTTCCTATGTATGCCGGAGGAAGGGATATAACGGATATAGGTGCAAAATATTTGAGAATGGAATTCACAACGGAGGATCATGATACCGCATTCAAAACAGCAAGGGAGTATATAAGCATGGCGGAAAATAAAAGCACACGGCCTGAGCCCGATAAGGCAGGCGGACATTTTCACAGAGGAGTGATGTAGTATGACCGACGTTTATATTATATTTGCAAAATATTTTTTTATGCTGTATATAGCCATATTTGTGTTCAACGGTTTTATGATAAACCTTGCAAGGCAGGATATGGCAGGCTTTAATGTGGCGGCAGGTCTTTCGGGGCAGAGGATATGTATAGCCCTTTTCCATATCACGGCCTCCGTCATACTCATATCCAACGCCATAGAATACGACATACAGCCTGTCGTGCTTTTTTGCATAATAGGCTTTATAGTTACCGTAGGCGGAAATATGCTTACTATGGCAATATATCCCGATGGCAGCCATCTGCTTTACAACTGCGTGTTTTTCCTTATGGACATAGGGCTTATGGTGCTTTACAGGCTCGATACGGCTCTTGCGGGAAAGCAGCTTATATGGAACACCTTGGGTATATTGATGATGCTTGTGCTGCCTAAAATACTTGAGGTGACGCCAAGACTTGACAAGTTCAAAAAAATATATATAACAGCCGCCTTTGTTCTCCTTGGTACCACGCTTATATTCGGCAAGAGCGAGGGAGGCGCCAGAAACTGGATAAACATAGGACCTATAGGCTTTCAGCCTTCGGAGCTTATAAAGGTGTTTTTTGTATTCTATCTTGCATCATGCTTTGCCGAAAAGCCTACCTTAAAGAAGCTCATAGTTCCTGCTGTGCTTTCTGCGGCGGTGGTGCTTTGCCTTGTGGCTCAGACGGATCTGGGATCGGCGCTTATATTCTATATGACGTTTCTTATAATGGTATTTACCGCTACGGGAAATTATCTTTATTTTCTGCTGGGCATAGCTGCCATATGCCTTGCCTCCATGGCGGCATACGGCCTCTTCCCCCACATAAGGACAAGGGTCGAGGCCTGGCAAAATCCGTGGCTGGATGTGCATGACAAGGGTTATCAGATAGCCCAGTCGCTTTTTGCCATATGCACATGGGGAATAACGGGCATAGGCTTTACAAGGGGCTATGCCAACAGCATACCCGTAGTCGAGAGAGATTTTATATTTGCGGCAATATGCGAGGAGTTCGGCGTGATATTTGCGGCAGGGCTCATACTTGTGTTCGTGCTCATATTTTTAGAGGGCGCAAGAGGCGCTTTGGAGAACAGGAACCGCTTTCTGACTTTGTTGTGTACAGGCTTTACGGCGCTGTTTGCCTTCCAGGCATTTTTAATAATAGGCGGCGTTATAAAGATGATACCCCTTACGGGAGTCACGCTGCCCTTTGTAAGCTACGGCGGCACATCCATAGTGATAAGCTATATCATAATAGCCGCCATGCAGTGGATAATAATGCGCAACGAGGCATATTCTCACGACAAGCCCATTGAAGAGGTGGACACAAGAAAACGCCATGCTCAGACGAGAAGAGCGGCGGCGCCGGAAAGATCGGCTTCAAGAAAGGCGGAACAAAATACACGAAAAAATACGGCGGAGCAAAGACCGTCAAGACGGGAAAAAGCAAATGTACAAAGGCCGTCAAGGCATAAAACGGCTCAGTCGTCAGCGGCGGACAGCAGAGGAAGGAGGAGGAAATAATGAGAAGTGCGATAAGAAAGATATTTTGGCTTTATCTTATATTATTCCTCATACTTATAGGATATCTTCTGAAGCTTTGCCTTTACGATTCCCATTCATTTGTGGCAAATCCCTACAACAAAAGGCTTGCGGGCAGTGAAGAAGGGATAAAGAGAGGCTCTATATACGATGCCAACGGTGACGTGATAGCCGAGGATGTACTCAGGGAAGACGGCACATACGAAAGAGTCTATAACAACGCCGAGAACTATGCTCACACAGTGGGATATACGGTAAAGGGAAAGGCAGGCGTTGAGTCCAAATACAATTTTAGACTGACTGCCTTAAGCTTTGAGCCTGTGCAGAGGCTGGCAGGGCTTTTCGGAAACGAAATAGAAGGCAACAGCCTTGTGCTGACTCTTGATGACAGACTGCAGAAAATAGCGGGGGAGCAGCTTAGAGGACAGAGAGGCGCCATTGTAGCCATGGAGCCGTCTACAGGCAAGATACTTTGCATGGTATCCACACCCTCTTTTGACAGTAATTCCGTTGATAAAAACTGGGATGAGCTTAATTCGGATACTGAAGATTCTCCCCTTTTGAACAGGGCAACTCAAGGACTTTATCCTCCCGGTTCAACATTTAAGATAGTTACAGCCGCCTCCGCCATAGAGAACAATGCCACCGATATGGAATATAAATGCACGGGAGCGGAAAAATTCGGCCACAGCATAATACACTGCTATAACGAGCAGGCTCACGGAAATATGGATATGACCTCTGCCTTTGCCCAAAGCTGCAATACCTACTTCGGTACTCTCGGCACAAAACTGGGAGCGGAAAAGCTTATTGCGACTGCCAACAGCTTCGGCTTTAACAGGGATATAGGGCTTGCTCTTGAATACAGCAAGTCCACATTCCCTATGGAAGCCAATGCCGATGTAAACGAAATAGTGGAAACGGCCTTCGGACAAGGCAGAACGCTTGTATCTCCTCTTTTTATGGCGATGATAACATCAGCCGTTGCCAACAACGGCATGATGATGCAGCCCTATGTTGTGGATCACAGCCTTACGCCGGGCGGCAGCGTGCGCAACAGAACGCTTCCCGCAAAGCTCAGCCAAATAATGAGCCCGGATACCGCCTATAAGCTTAAGGATCTCATGTGCGAGGTCGTAAATGACGGAACGGCAAAAAATGCGGCGTTCAGCGTAAGCAAGGAAAGGATCGAGACTCTTGCATCAGGCGCTTCTGTTACTGCTTCCGACAGCGTGAAGGTACAGGTGGCAGGCAAGACGGGAACTGCGGAAAATCCTCACGGTGACGATCATGCATGGTTCGTTGCCTTTGCTCCTGCCGACGATCCTCAGATAGCTGTTTCCGTGCTGTTGGAAAATGCAGGAAAGGGCAGCAATGCCATACCTGCCGCAAGAGATATTATGAAGGAATATTTGGAAAATATATATCAGTGATATGGACCTTGCGTGCATATTAAAGGTCGGCGCAGATATCGATTTTGTCAATTCGTTTTGTATATGTATCCTTCGGGCACCTTCCCGCTGAATATATTATCCACAAGCATTATCCGTCTTTTGACCACGGTTTCCTTTCTCCAAAGAGGATTTACTATCTCTATGCGGCATTCCACATTTAGCCAAAGCATATAATTGACCTGATTTATACCGGCGGAATCCATATTTGCATCATAGTCGGCAGTTGCCTCACCCATGGATTGAAGGTATATGGGAACGTTTATACCTATGTTTGAGAGTATGGGTATGCCCGAAAATATACCTATAGGCAGGCTTATCCTTTCGCTGTTTATTTTGTTAAGGCTTTCCGAAAGCTGCAGCGCAGTGTAGCTGCAAAGCCTGTTTATCATGATCGAATCTATGCTTATGCGGGAGGTATCGCCGTTTCCCGTTTCCTTCGTAAGGCTGTTGGTATCGATGGAAAGCTGCGATATACTGTTTTCCACGGCTTTCGATATCTCATTGTTTATCCTGGTAACGGCGTATTTTTGGCTCACGGCTATGGCTGAGGGCAGAACAAATCTGTTGTAGCACAAAATTATTATAAGAATAAGAATTAAAAGCCATATTGCGGACACAGTTAATTTTTTCTTAATAAATATCGCCTCTTTTTTTTAAAATAATACTTTATAAATTGGCAGAATTTTGATATACTATTTTACAGAAGGTTGTTTTTGTTTTGAAATGCAGGTATAGATATATAATTTATATGACATTCCATATAAATTTTTTCTATATAAATCAGGAGGGAAAATATGGCTGACGAAACCAGAAGACGTTCTGCTTATGTAGAAGCGGAGCGGCAAAGAAAAAAAGCAAGCAAAAAGAAAAAGACTTTTTTGGGAATAAGCTTATCCCAAAGCAAGCCTGCAAAGAAAAAGCAAGCTGCTCATACCGACAAACAGAAAGAGCCTGTCAGGAAAAGACCTGCCGAGGAAGAGACCGTAAGGGAAACAGCCAAGGCCGAGAGCCTTTCAGAGGGCAGGGATATCGCTGCCAATGAAAGACCAAACAGAAGAAAGACGGCGCCCGAGAGAAGAGTATCCGAAGAGGTATCCTCCGCTTCCGAAAAAAAGACAGCGGAAAGAAAGGCTTCGGATAAAAAACGCAGCGCCGAAAAGGAAATGCCAAGAGCATCGGCAGACGTTGGCAGGTCTGTATCAAGACCCGATGGGGAAAATAAAAAGGCGAGATCCGGCAATAAAAAAGAAACGGCGCAGGATCATGAGCCTAAGGAAAATAATATCAGACACGGAGAGCATTCTGAGCTGCCTCCTATAGTAAGGGATAGAAGGACCGAAAGCCAAATTGAAAGACCTGCGGACAGAAAAGCCGATACGGCGGCGGAAAGATCCGTAGGCAGAAAAGCCGAAACGGCGGCGGAAAGACCCGTAGGCAGGAAGGCCGAGACGGCGGAGGAAAGACCCGCAGGCAGAAAAGCCGAGACGGCGGAGGAAAGACCCGTAGGCAGGAAGACCGAGACGGCGGCGGAAAGACCTGCGGACAAAAAAAACGAAGCAGCGGGAGAAAAGGCAGACAGCAAGAGAAGCCTTAAAACAACGGGCGGACTGCGTAAGAACAATGCAGACAGCGTACATAACGAGTCCAAAGCTTCAATGACCCCGGAGGAAAAGAAGGACTATTACAAAATAAATACAAAGCCTGCAAAGAAGAACAAAAAACGTTCAAAGCCTTTTTCCGTATTTCTTACATTTTTGCTTATGATAGGGATAATGGTGGGCTTTGCGGTAAGCGGCGCTCTTATAGGCGGCTATGTTGCCATTATAAGAAGTATCCCGGATATGGGTATAGTGGGCATAAAGCCCGGCGCATACACATCTGTTATATATGATAATGACAACAATGAGCTGAGCAAGCTCCACGGTGATGAGAACAGAGAGTATGTCACCCTGGATCAGATACCCAAGAATATGCAGCAGGCAGTTATCGCCATAGAAGACGAAAGATTTTACGAGCACGACGGCGTGGATATACAGGGCTTTGCAAGAGCCGTATATTCCACACTTACGGGCCATCAGCTCCAGGGCGGTTCCACTATCACCCAGCAGCTTATAAAGAACAATATAACAAAGGTAACCAGAAATACAATAAAGACAAAGCTTAAGGAGCAGTATCTTGCCCTTAAGTACGAGAAGGAGCTTCAGGAGCAGTACGGCAGCAAGGAGGACGCCAAGAACTATATCCTTGAGCTTTACCTTAATACCATAGGCTTGGGCCATGGATACAACGGTATAAAGACTGCCGCCGAGGGCTATTTCGGCAAAGAGCCTTCCCAGCTTACGCTGGCGGAGTGCGCCTGCCTTGCGGGCATCACCAACAATCCTTCTCTTTATTCTCCCCGTTCCAATCCGGAGGGCAATAAAAAGCGTCAGCTCATAATACTCAATTATATGCTGGAGCAGGGCAGGATAACTCAGGAGGAGTACAACACCGCCATAAATGAAGACATATACTCCAAGATAAAGAAGACCGATAACGGCACAAGCGATGACGCCGAGTCGGAAAACATACACAGCTACTATGAGGATGCTCTTATAAATCAGATATCCGAGGATCTTCAGACAAGGTACAACTGGTCCGTACAGGAAGCAAACAACGTTATATACAACGGCGGCCTTCAGATATACTCCAATTTGGACAAGAGGATACAGGGCATAGTCGATCAGGAATACAACGATGACAGCAATTTCCCGTGGGTAGCTTATTCCGTAGGCATAGACTACAGAGTATCCGTAGAGGACTCCAATACGGGAGAACAGAAGCATACCCAGTACAACAAAATAGCCCGCTCACAAGAGGGCGCCGAGGGCTGGGTAGCCGAAAAGAAGGCGGAGATAGAGGCGAGCCTTCCCGCCAATCAGAAAATAGTGGCGGATAAGGCATATTATACAAAGCAGCCTCAGTCAGCCATGGCGATAATAGACTACCATACAGGCGAGATAAAGGCTATAGCGGGCGGCCGTGGTGAAAAGACTGTGAACAGAGCCTTTAACAGAGCTACGGATTCGGCAAGACAGCCGGGCTCCGTATTCAAGATACTTGCAGCCTATGCTCCCGCCCTGGATATGGGCAAGATATCCAACGCCACCACTATAGTCGATGAGCCTTATAAGACGGCAGACGGATATGCGCCAAGCAACTGGTGGGGCAGCAGCTACAGAGGCCCCGTATCCATAAGACAGGGTATAAAAGACTCTATGAATATAATTGCCGTTAAGGTAATGGTGGAAACGGGCATAGACCTTTGCTACGACTATCTTCTCAATTTTGGCTTCACCACTCTTGAAAATGATAACCATGCGGCTACGGCGCTGGGCGGACTTACAAACGGAGTCACTCAGGTAGAGGTAGCGGCAGCTTATGGTACTATAGCAAATAACGGTCAGTACCTCAAGCCTTATTTCTACGATAAGGTGCTTGACCATGACGGCAATCTCCTTCTTGAGAACACACATGAATCCAAGCAGGTACTTAAGCCTTCCACAGGCTATATACTTACAGACCTTATGACAAGCGTTGTAAAGAACGGTACAGGTACTCAGGCAAGATTGAGCAATATGCCTCTTGCAGGAAAGACCGGTACGACCACAGACTCAAAGGATCTTACATTTGTAGGCTATACTCCTTACTATGTGGCAAGCATATGGCTGGGCTACGATCACTATGATGACACAGTCAAAAATATGAATAACATAAATCAGTCCGTGCATCTGCGTATGTGGAGAAACATAATGGAACAGGTGCATAAGGGCTTGGAGGTAAAGCAGTTTACAAAGCCCGAGGGCGTGGAAAAAATAAAGGTATGCAAGATATCCGGCAAGAAGGCCAACAGCAGGATGGGCTGTCCGTCGGTAACCGATTATTTCGACACCGCTTCGGTAGGGGATTACTGCACAAGCCACAAGGGCTACAAGGGCGGCTATTTTGCAAGCTCCTCCGGCTACAGTGGAACATACGACAGCGATTCCTCCTCATCTTCTTCTTCGACCAAAAAGAAGTCAAGCAGTTCGTCTGACAAAAATTCTGCAGGCAGCAGCTATACTCCGCCTGCACAGACTGATACCAAGACCGAGGAGACACCTGCTCAGGAGACGCCTACGGCGGAAACGCCCGGAGCAGATACCAATGTGATACAGGATATCCCGGCAGATACATCTACACCTGCCGCACCTGCCGCACCTTCGGAGCCTGCCGCACCTGCGGCACCCGCAGCACCTTCGGAGCCTGCCGCACCGGAAGCAGCGCCTGCGGCCGACAGTTCGGGTTCGGAGCCTGCGGCATAAATAAACAAGGATCTTATAAAATCGGGACATCACCAAAAGTGATGCCCTGATTTTTTGGAATATTTAAGCATTACCCCTTTATTTATTTATAAAAATCTAGTATAATCAATGGTAGCGAGTAAAAAAGAGGGAGATAATCATGTCCGAAAAAATTATGCTTTTAGACGGAAACAGCTTAATAAACAGGGCTTTTTACGCCATGCCTCTGCTTACAGACAAGAACGGAGAGTTTACAAACGGCGTATATGGCTTTTTGAATATATTTTTTAAATTTATGGATGAAGAAAAGCCCGAGTACTGCGCAGTGTGCTTCGATGTGCATCAGCCCACGTTCAGACATTTGGAATACAAGGAATATAAGGGTACCAGAAAGGGTATGCCAAAGGAGCTTGTTTCCCAAATGCCCATACTTAAAAAGGTGCTTGAAGCCATGAACGTAAAGATATGCGAAATGGGGGGCTATGAGGCCGACGACCTGCTGGGCACATTTGCCCGCAGGGCAGACAGTCTGGGCATAGAGCCTGTTATAATAAGCGGAGACAGAGATCTTTTGCAGCTTGCAACAGACACCGTAAAGATAAGGATACCCAAGACTAAGTCGGGAAACACCGTGGTGGAGGACTACGATGCCAAGGGCGTAATGGAGGTCTATGGCGTCACTCCCAAGGAATTTATTGATGTAAAGGCGCTTATGGGAGATTCCTCGGACAATGTTCCCGGTGTGCCCTCCATAGGAGAAAAGACTGCTATCAAAATAATACAGGAATACAAGACTGTTGAAAAAGCTATTGAAAATGCGGATAAAATAAAGCCCAAAAAGGCAAGCGAAAATCTCATATCATATAAGGAGCAGGCTCTTATGAGCAAGTGGCTCGTTACCATAAACACAGATGTGCCTTATGAAATGGACCTTGAAGAGGCAAGGCTCAAGGATGTTTTCAACGAGGAGGCATACAGGCTTTTCAGGCACTACGGCTTCAAAAGTATGCTCTCACGCTTTGATACAAAAAGCGTGCAGGAAAAAACAAAGGCTGAATATACCCTTATTACAGACAGAAAAAAAGCGGAGCGGTTCATTGCCGATGTAAATCCCTTTGAAAAATGTGCCTATAAGATAATAGAAGAAAATAACGACATAGTTGCCGTATCTATAACGTCGGAGGCAAACAAGGCGGCTGTTATACGCCTTGAAGAAAAAGAGCTGCTTTCAGTTCTCAAGGGTTTTTTTGAAGATCAGGAGCTAAAGATAGCCCATAACGGAAAAAAGGATATCGTTATGCTAAGACGCAAGGGCATAGAAATAGACCATATCCTATTCGATACGATGCTTGGCGGATATATACTCAATTCCTCGGGCAGCGGCTATGGATACAATGAGCTTGCCGCCGAGTTCCTCAAGGAAAATTATCCTTCTGAGGAAGAAATATTGGGCAAGGGCAAAAGCAGAAAAAGCATACTGTCTTTGGATAAGGATACGTTTATACTTTACTGCGGTATGCAAAGCGATATAAGCTACAGGACATATCCCATAATGGAAAAGCAGATAAAGGAGAACAAACAGGAATATCTTTATTACAGCATAGAGCTTCCTCTCATATATGTGCTTGCGGATATGGAGCTCACAGGCATGGGCATAGATCCCGAAGGCCTTAAGGCATACGGCGCCGAGCTTGAAAAGAAGACGGAGGAGCTTACAAAGGAAATATACTGGCTGGCAGGCGAGGAATTCAACATAAATTCCCCTAAGCAGCTTGGACACATACTTTTTGAAAAGCTGGGTCTCAAGGGCGGCAAAAAGACTAAGACAGGCTGGTCAACTTCGGCGGATGTGCTGGAAAGGCTCAAGGATAAGGATGAGATAGTCAACAAGGTGCTGGAATACCGCAGCTATTCCAAGCTAAAGTCCACCTATGCAGACGGACTGCTGGCAGTGGTGCATGAGGATAACAGGATATATTCCACATTCAATCAGACCATTACCACCACGGGAAGGATAAGCTCTACCGAGCCTAACCTACAGAATATACCTATCAAGCTGGAGCTTGGCAGAAAGCTGAGAAAGGTATTCATACCCAAAAAGGATTGTATATATATAGATGCAGACTATTCTCAGATAGAGCTGAGGGTACTGGCTGCAATGTCGGGAGACGAAACGCTCATAAAGGCCTTCAAGGAAGGGCAGGATATACACAGGCTCACTGCCTCACAGGTATTCAACGTGCCCTTTGAGGATGTTACTCCCTTGCAAAGAAGCAACGCAAAGGCTGTGAATTTCGGCATAATATACGGCATAGGCGCATTTTCTCTTTCACGGGATATAGGTACCACAAAACAGCAGGCGGAGGAATATATATCAGGATATTTCGGAAAATATCCAAGAATAAAGGGCTTTATAGACGGCTGCGTGGATTCGGCAAAAAAGCTGGGCTACGGCATTACCGTGTTCAACAGGCGGCGTTATATACCCGAGATCAATTCGACCAACTTTCTCCAGCGTTCATTCGGCGAGAGAGTTGCCATGAATATGCCTGTGCAGGGTACTGCCGCCGATATTATAAAAATAGCCATGGTAAAGGTATATAACAGGCTAAAGAGCGAAGGGCTCAGATCAAAGCTGATACTCCAGGTGCATGACGAATTGCTTGTGGAAGCATATATCGATGAGGCCGACAGGGTAAGCGCTATATTGAAGGAAGAAATGGAAAATGCAGTGGATATGGCTGTGCCTATGGAGGCAGAAGTACACAGGGGCAGCACATGGTATGAAGCAAAGTAGGTGATATTATGGAAAAAAATGATAAGGCACGTATATTGAGCATTGCATCTACGGCGGTCACGTTTATTGCTTCTGCCATTATGTTTTTGTATGTGATATTTATGGACAAAAGCGGAGCAGGCATTACGAACTCACAGTTCACCCCTGTAAAGATAACTATGTTCGCATCAGGCATACCCGCTCTTGTTAAATTTTATATATCCTCTAGGGATACAGGCGAGGGCAAGCCGTTTATATGGATACACGGCCTGTGCCTTGCAATGTGGCTCATATTCCTTATAATGGCATTTTCCGGACCGTATTTTGCAAACATAAGAACATCTGTCATCACGTCAAATATACTTGTGGCAATAGGCTTGTATATAGAAGTATCAATGGTGAATAAGAAATGGGTAAAATAATAGGACTTACAGGGCTTAGCGGCAGTGGCAAGGGAACGGTATGCGAGATAATGAAGGGATACGGCGCTCTTGTGCTGGACTGTGACGGCATAGCCCATAAGAATATGGCAGTAAACGGCATTGCCTACGGCGAGATAGCGGATGCCTTTGGCAAAGGCATACTCCGTTCTGACGGCGCTATAGACAGAAGAGCACTTGCCGATAGGGTATTCAATGACAGAGCATCTCTTGAAAAGCTTAACGAGATCACTCATAAATATATAAGAGAATACGTTGTAAATGAAATTGACAAGAACAGAGATAAATACGAATATATAATAATAGACGCCCCTTTGCTCATAGAGGCGGGGCTTGAGAGCCTGTGCGACCAAGTGTGGGTAGTGTATGCAGATGAAGACACAAGGCTCAAAAGAGTAATGGAGAGAGACGATATAAGCAGGGAAAAGGCTCTTTTGCGTTTTAAAAATCAGAAGGATATATCCTTCCTTAAAAAATATGCCGATGTTGTTTTGGACAACAGCGGCACCGTTGAGGAGCTTAAAAAGCAGGTATATGAAATTTTGAGAGTCAGGGAGTAATGTTTGGTTTGTTCGGTAAAATATTCAAAGCCGTAAAGTTTACGGTGGGCGTCATAATATGGTGTATGCTGTTCCTCTTTGTAGGGTACATTATGCTTTGTGTGGCATTCCCCTTCAAGCACGGGGATATAATAGAAAAATGCAGCGAAAAATACGGCTTGGAGCCTGAGTTCATATGCGCCGTCATAAATGCCGAAAGCCGCTTCAATGAAGATGTGCAGTCGGAAAAGGGCGCAACGGGGCTCATGCAGATAATGCCGGATACCGCTCAGTGGGCGGTCAAGCAGATGGGCTATGAAAATTTTGACTTCAGGGATATAAACAAGCCCGATGTAAATATTGAGATAGGCTGCTGGGTGCTTGACTTTTTGCTGAAGCAGTTCAACGGCAACGAGGAGCTGGCGGCTGCCGCCTACAATGCGGGGATAGGAAATGTTAAAAAATGGCTGGGAAGTATGGACTACAGCTACAACGGAGAGTCTCTTCATTCCATTCCCTACGGGGAGACGCAGCGTTATGTCAGAAAAATAGATTTATACACAAAAGTATACAGAATCATTTTGGAGACGGATCTATATGAAATCAAGATTATTTAGTATATTGTTTATGATATTGCTTTTGTCCGGCTGCGGAAGCGCCGCCATAAATATAACGGATGAACAGCCGGGGCAGGAAGCGGAGATACCCGTTACGGGCGGTACTCTGAATATGGCTATGAGAAAGCCGGAGACACTTAATCCTCTTCTTAACAGAGACGACAGTGTTGACAAGGTGCTTAGGCTCGTGTTTGAGCCGCTGTTTGTAATAGACAGCGAAATGCAGGTCTCTCCAAATTTGGCAGAAAAATATACCTTGAGTAATAACGGCGCCTCTGTTACAATTAAGCTGAGGGCGGGTATGCTATGGCAAGACGGCGCTCCCATAACATCAGACGATGTTATATACAGCCTTGATGTGCTCAAAAATGCAGCGGGGGATTCCATATACAAAAGCTGCCGCAATAATATATCAGGCTATTCAAAGCTGGATGAGACGAGCCTTCGCATAGATTACAGCAGACCTGTGGGCGCTGTAGGCTACAGCCTTTGCTTTCCCATAATCCCCGCTCAGCACTACAAAAAGGGCAATGTGGATATGTATCCCGTAGGCAGCGGTTTCTACAGATTCAAAAGCTACACTATGGTAAAGGAAATGGATCTGACCGCTTCGGACAATTGCTTTAAGGGCAGGCCGTATATTACAAATGTAAGCGTTAAAATAATGCCCGATAAAGCCACGGAGATACAGGCTCTTTCCTCGGGGATAATAGACTGTGCCTGCGTCGATATGAACGAGCTGGGTTCTCTTGACAGCAGTCTCAGCAAAAACGCGGTGCATTACAATACAAATCATTTTGAATATATAGGGCTCAATACAAGAAACAAGCTTTTTTCAAACGTAAGCGTAAGACAGGCCATAGCAGGGCTCATACCCTTTGAGGACATTGTTTCCCAAATATATATAAACAAAATGACGCAGAGCATAACGCCTGTAAATCCCAATTCCCCTTATTATTCAGATGTGGGAGTTTCCGCCTACGATATCGACAGCAATATGATAAATGCCCTAATTTCTGCGGGAGGCTTGACAAAAAACGATTTTACATTTACTATACTTGTAAACAACGAAAATCCCGAAAGGGTGGAGGCAGCCCGTGCAATAAGCCGCAGCTTTAATGAAAACGGCTTTGCCTCAAGGGTGGAAGCCATTGCCTTCGATCAATATTCCAAAAGGCTTGCTTCGGGCAGCTATGATATGTATTTGGGCGGCATAAGGCTCAGCGAGAATATGGATCTTTCCGCCTTTTTGGGTAGCAAAGGCCCTGCCAACTACACGGGATATGCAAGCGCCGATACAGATAAGCTTATAGCCGCCTGCAATACGGCAGCGGATGACGAGGCTTACAAGAGATCCCTTAATGAGCTGAACAAAGCCATAAGCAGGGAGCTGCCTGTCATAGGCATAGGCTTTGAATCGGAGGCTCTTGTTACAAGCGGCAGAGTAAGGGGGCATAAGCAGCCCACTCTTAACAACCTGTACGGAAATGCAGACAAATGGTTTTTAAAATAAATGAGGTAGAGATATGATCAAGAGATGTTTTTTAACAGGTGAATATGTGTTCTATGCCACCAACAGGGCTAAGAGACCTCACAGCTTCAAGCGTATGCACATTCAGGATACGCCAAAGGAATACTGTCCTTTCTGCGTCGAGAACAGGCATATGACTCCTCCGCCCATATGGGAGGCTGAGGATAACAGCATAAGGATAGTGCCTAACAAATACCCCTTCATACCCGTTGACGATGAGGCCTTCGGTAAGCACGATGTGGTCATCGACACAAACGATCACGAGGAAAAGATGAAGGACTTTACAGACGAGCATATGTTCAGGCTATTAAAGGCTCTTCAAAACAGATTTACAGAGCTTGAGAACGATGAGCGCTCCGCCTATGTGCAGATATTTAAAAATCAGGGCATAGACGCAGGCGCAAGCCAGTCTCATTCCCACTGGCAGATAGCTTCGCTTTGTGTTGTTCCTCTTAAAATGGAACATCTTTTGGATGTGCTGAAAAAATATTATGAGGAGCACGACAGCAGGTGCTATTTTTGCAGCATGGATTTTGGCACAAGGATAGTTGAGGAAAATGAGGATTTCATATGCTACATACCTGCCGATGGCAAATTCCCCTACGGCATGGATATACTTCCCAAAAAGCATATGTCCTCCATTAAAGAATTCAATGACAAGGAGCTTAGAAATTTCGGCATAATACTTCGCAACTCCGTTAAAAGGCTGTGCATACTCAACCCCGATATAAGCTACAACGTTTGCTTTTATTCTGCGCCCAAGGGTACGGAGCATAACAAATACTTCCATTTTTATATGCAGATAATACCAAGGATAGGACATATGGCAGGCTTTGAATTCAGCACAGGCTGTTACATAAATTCCATTTTGCCGGAGATCGGTGCGGAGGATCTGAGAAACGTGAAAATATAAACGGAAGCTCATACCTATGATAAGTTCAGGCTCAATGTATGATTTATATTACTGACGGAGGATATATGGATATTCAGATAGGCGATATAGTAACAATGAAAAAGCAGCATCCATGCGGCTCCAAGGACTGGGAAATACTCAGGATAGGCGCCGATTTCAGAATGAAGTGCTGCGGCTGCGGGCATATGGTGATGATAGCCAGAAGCAAAGCGGAAAAAAATATAAGGGCTGTAAAAAGATCCGAATAAAAAAGGGCTGTCTCATTTGAGTCAAATCAAATGAGGCAGCCTTTATTGTTATAAAGTTCTTATCAGCTTGTATATCCCGTCTGCTCAGATGATATTTGAGCGAAAAGGATACGGACTATTTTTGTGAAAGATATTCGTTGCAGGCCTTCGCAGCTTCACGGCCTTCATGTATGGCCCATACCACAAGGCTTTGGCCTCTTCTCATATCTCCTGCGGCAAACACACCCTTAAGGCTTGTGGCATACTTGCCGTATTCAGCCTTTACATTGCTGCGGGCATCTGTTTCAAGAGAAAGCTGTTTTATAAGAGTGTCTTCGGGGCCTGTAAATCCCATGGCAAGAAGCATGAGCTGACATGGCCATACCTTTTCGGTGCCCTCTATAGGCTTGGGGCTCATCCTGCCGTTTTCTGTGATCCACTCTACCTGTACAGTATGCACCTCTTTTATATTGCCTTTTTCATCGGGCGCTACCTTTGTGACAGTTGTGAGATATTCTCTGGGATCCCTGCCCCAAAGCATTATAGCCTCTTCCTGACCGTAGTCGGTCTTTTTTATGCGGGGCCACTGAGGCCAGTGGTTGGAAGGAGTCCTGCTTTCGGGAGCCTCGGGCATTATCTCTATTTGGTGAACGGAACGGCAGCCGTGTCTTATAGCTGTGCCGACGCAGTCTGTACCCGTATCGCCGCCGCCTATTATTATTACGTCTTTGCCTTCGGCGCTTATATACTGTCTGTCCTCCAGATTGGAGTCAAGAAGGCTCTTGGTGTTTGCCTTTAAGAAATCAACGGCAAAGTATATGCCCTTTACATCGTTCCTGCCCTCGCACACAAGGTCTCTTGGCTTTGTGGCGCCGCAGCAGAGCACTACCGCATCAAATTCCTTTATAAGAGATGCCGATGAATAGTTCTTGCCTATCTCGGTGTTCGGTACAAAGGTTATGCCTTCCTTTTCAAGTATATCCACTCGCCTTTGCACTATTTTTTTGTCCAGCTTCATATTTGGTATGCCATACATGAGAAGACCGCCTATCCTGTCGCTTCTCTCAAATACGGTAACCTTGTGTCCAAGCTGGTTCAGTATATCGGCACAGGCAAGTCCGGCAGGTCCTGAGCCAACTACGGCAACTCTTTTTTCTGTGGATTTTTTAGGTATCCTGGGCTGTACCTTGCCCTCGGCAAACATAGTGTCTATAATGTGTACCTCTATGTTTTTCACTGTAACGGCAGGCTCGTGCATACCCAGTGTGCAAGAGCCTTCGCAAAGGGCGGGGCATACTCTTCCCGTAAATTCGGGGAAATTGCTTGTCATTGAAAGACGTCTGTAGGCTTCTTCTATTTTGCCGTGGTATACAAGGTCGTTCCATTCCGGTATGAGATTGCCCAAAGGACAGCCTCCTTCTACAGGGCTTCCCGTGTGGCAGAAGGGCAAGCCGCAGTTCATACATCTTGCGCCCTGTGTCTTAAGCTCTTCTATATCAAAGTGAGTATGGAACTCGCCCCAGTCCTTTATTCTTTCTTCGGGCCCCCTGTCCTTAGGGAGCTGTCTGTCATATTCTAAAAATCCCGTAGGCTTACCCATTTACAACACTTCCTTCCGGTCTTGGTACTATTGTGGAGCCGCTTACTGTAATAAATGCGTCTAAAAGAGCGTCATCATCGCTCAGACCCGCTGCCTTGGCTCTTTCTATTTCTTCTGTCATTTCCTTATATGCCTTAGGTATCACCTTTACAAAATTGCGTACCTCTTTGTCAAAGTTGTCCAAAAGGTATTTGCCTCTTGCAGAACCTGTGTATTTAATGTGCTTTTCTATCATCTGCTTAAGCTCTGATATATCCTTTTCATCAGTCATTTCCTCAATGAGTATGAGCTCCTTGTTGCAGCGGGATGCTATATCCTTGCCGTCGTTATACACATAGGCTATACCTCCCGACATACCTGCGCCGAAGTTCCTGCCTGTCCTTCCGAGAATAGCCACACGGCCGCCTGTCATATATTCGCAGCCATGCTGGCCTATGCCTTCTACCACAGCGCTTATGCCTGAATTCCTTACGCAGAAACGTTCGCCTGCCATACCGTTTATGTAGGCCTCGCCGCTTACTGCACCGTAAAAGGCTACGTTGCCTATTATAACATTGTCTTCGGGAACAAATTTGCTCTCTTCGGGAGGAACAACTATTATCTTTCCGCCTGAAAGACCCTTGCCTATATAGTCGTTGGCGTCGCCTTCAAGGCGCATGGTAACGCCATGAGTCTGGAAGGCGCCGAAGCTTTGGCCGGCACTGCCTTTGAACGTAAGGTTGACGGTGTCCTCCTTAAGGCCGTCGGCACCGTATTTCTTTGTTATCTCACTTGAAAGTATAGTACCGCAGACTCTGTCTATGTTTGTTATCTCCATAGAAGCGTTTATTTTTTTGCCTGTTTGTATGGCAGGGGTACACAGTCTTACAAGAGCATTGACGTCAAGACATTTTTCAAGCTCGTGATCCTGTTTTACGTTAAAGTATCTTTCGCTGTCGTTTGAGCATATCTTCGGCTGATAGAGTATGCTCGTAAGGTCTACCTCCTTGGCCTTCCAGTGGCTGAGCTTCTTAGGCGTAAGCTTTTCAACATGGCCTATCATTTCGTTTATTGTTTTTACGCCTATCTTAGCCATCCATTCTCTCAGATCCTGTGCTATAAAGCGCATGAAATTTTCAACATATTCGGGCTTGCCTGTGAACTTGGCTCTCAGAGCGGGGTTCTGCGTGGCAACGCCTACAGGGCAGGTATCCAAATTACATACCCTCATCATTACACAGCCCATTGTGATAAGCGGACCTGTGGCAAAGCCGAATTCCTCTGCACCCAAAAGGCAGGCAACAGCTACGTCACGGCCTGTGAGCAGCTTGCCGTCTGTTTCTATGACCACTCTGTTTCTCAGATTGTTCATAAGAAGAGCCTGATGAGTTTCCGCAACGCCTAATTCCCAAGGCAGGCCGGCGTGTCTTACGCTTGTTCTGGGCGCTGCGCCTGTGCCGCCGTCATAACCGCTGACAAGTATAACGTCTGCACGGCCTTTTGCAACGCCTACGGCTATTGTGCCTACACCTGCTTCGGACACGAGCTTCACGCTTATCCTTGCATCCCTGTTGGCATTTTTAAGGTCGTGTATAAGCTGGGCAAGGTCCTCTATTGAGTATATATCGTGGTGAGGCGGAGGTGATATAAGGCCTACGCCGGGAGTTGAATTTCTTGCCTTTGCTATCCACGGATATACCTTCTTGCCGGGCAGATGACCGCCTTCGCCGGGCTTTGCGCCCTGTGCCATTTTTATCTGTATCTCAATAGCATTTTGCAAATAGTGTATCGTAACGCCGAAACGGCCGGAGGCTACCTGCTTTATGGCGGAGCGCCTCAGATCGCCGTTTTCATCGGGAGTAAATCTTTCGGCTTCCTCGCCGCCTTCACCGCTGTTGGATTTGCCGCCAAGTCTGTTCATGGCTATTGCCATACACTCGTGGGCCTCCTTTGAAATAGAGCCGTAGCTCATGGCGCCTGTTTTAAAGCGCTTTACTATAGATTCCACAGGCTCTACCTCATCGATGTTTATTGGCTTATCCACCTGTCTTATATCAAGGAGTCCTCTTATGGTGCATAGCTGTCGGCTAGTGTCGTTCTGGAGATTTGTATATTCCTTGAAAAGCTTGTAATCCCCTTCACGGCAGGCCTTCTGAAGAAGATATATGCTCTTGGGGTTGAACATATGGTACTCGCCGTTTCTTCTCCACTTGTAGTCGCCGCCGGGCTCAAGAGCCTCTATTTTCTTAAGAGGATCGAAGGCCTTTTCATGGCGGAGCTTTGCCTCCTTGTCTATATGCGTAAGCTCAAGGCCGCCTATTCTTGTGACCGTGCCTGTAAAGAAGCGGTTTACAACAGCTTCGCTTATGCCAAGGGCTTCAAATATCTGAGCGCCCTGATAGCTTTGTATTGTTGAAATGCCCATTTTGGACATTATCTTTACTATGCCGTGAGTCACAACGTCTATATATGTTTTTACAGCCTCATCCCCGGATACTGAGATATAGTCGTTGCGAGCCATATCCTCCAAGGTTTTGTATGCAAGGTATGGATTTATGGCATTTACACCGTAGCCCAAAAGCACGGCAAAGTGGTGTACCTCTCTTGGCTCGCCTGTTTCAAGAACTATGCTGACCTTCATTCTTGTGCCTGTCTTTATAAGATGGTGATGAAGTCCTGCGCCTGCCAAAAGAGCGGGTATGGGGCACTTGTTCTCGTCAACGCCCTTGTCCGAAAGCACTATTATATTGCACTTGTTGTCTATGGCTATATCCACTGCTTCAAAGAGATTGTCAAGAGCCGTTTCAAGACCGTTCTTTTCCTTTATATTGTAGAGCATAGGTATGGTGACTGCCTTGAAGTCCTTCTCGCTTATTGCCTTAAGGTCGGACATCTGTTTATTTGTAAGTATGGGAGTATTGCTCCTTATCCTCTTGCATACCTTAGCTCTTGGCTCCAGCATATTTCTTTCGCCGCCGAGATATACGAATGTGCTTGTAACGACCTCTTCTCTTATGGCGTCGATAGGCGGATTCGTTACCTGGGCAAAAAGCTGCTTGAAATAGTTGTATAAAAGCTGGGGCTTGTCGGAAAGCACCGCAAGAGGAGAATCCGTTCCCATTGCGGCAATGGGATCCGTCTTAGTCTCTATAATGCCCTTTAATGTAGTGTCTATGTCCTCCCAGGTGTAGCCGAAGGCCTTTTGCTCCGTAAGGAGATCTATGCTTGAATTAAAATCATTTTCCTTGTTTACAAAGAGATTTTCAAGCTCTATGAGCCTGTTTATCATTATCTCGCCGTAAGGATGCCTGCTTGCTTCTTCCTTTATCTTCTTTACAAGATCGCCCCATTCCATAGGCTTTGCCTTGGCGCTTATGTTATTTATATCCATAAGGTTTTCCTTTACCCATGTTTCATAAGGGTATTTGGATGCTACAGAAGCCTTTACCTCTTCATCGGATATTATCCTGCCTGCTTTCGTATCTATGAGCAGCATTTTGCCGGGCTCAAGTCTGCCCTTTTTAACGACCTTGCCGTCATCTATATCTATTACGCCTACCTCGGAAGAAAGCACAAGCATATCATCTTCGGTCACAACATATCTTGAAGGCCTTAAGCCGTTTCTGTCCAGTGTTGCGCCTACTACCTCGCCGTCTGTAAAGGCAATGGCGGCAGGGCCGTCCCAAGGCTCTCCGCAGGTAGAGTTGTACTCATAGAAGGCTCTCTTTGCAGGGTCCATAGAGGTGTCGTTTTCCCATGGCTCGGGTATTGCCATCATTACTGCCTGGGGCATGGATATGCCTGTAAGGGTGAGCATATGCAAATAGTTGTCAAGCATTGCGGAATCTGAACCGTCTTCGTTTATGACAGGGTATATCTTGCTTATGTCATCGCCGAATATGTCGGTCTCGAATATTTTTTGGCGGGCATTTGTCCAGTTGACATTGCCTCTTATGGTGTTTATTTCGCCGTTATGTATTATATATCTGTTGGGATGAGCTCTTTCCCAGCTTGGGAATGTGTTTGTGGAAAAACGGCTGTGTACAAGAGCTATTGCCGTGGTCATATCGGTATCCATAAGGTCAAGATAAAATCTGGATACCTGGTCGGGAGTAAGCATACCTTTGTAAACTATTGTCTTTGAGGAAAGGGATGCAAAATAGAAATAGCTGTCACGCTCTGTGTAATGCTCGTCATTTCTTTCTCTGTAGCGTATCTCCTTTTCGGCTCTTTTGAGTATTACAAAAAGCCTTCTTTCAAAGGCGATACCGGGCTCGGCGTCATCGGGTCTTTTTATAAACACCTGCTCTATACGGGGCATAGCCTCTCTTGCGGTCTTGCCTATACAGTTGGCATATGTGGGCACCTCTCTTATACCCAAATATTCCATACCTTCTTCTTCTATTATGGCTTTTAGCTTGCTTATGCTGTTGAGCCTTGTTTCAAGGTCGGGTGAGAGAAAAAGCATACCTACGCCGTAATCTCCGGCCTTGGGCAGCTTTATGCCATCGTTGTTGCATACCTTTTTCATAAAGGTGTGAGGTATCTGAATGAGTATGCCTGCGCCGTCACCTGTGTCGGGTTCGCTTCCCACGCCGCCTCTGTGGGTAAGGTTTTTGAGTATCTCTATAGCGTCATTTATTATTTTGTGAGATCTCCTGCCCTTTATGTTGACAAGACAGCCTATACCACAGTTGTCATGCTCAAAGCGTGGGTCGTAGAGCCCTTGCTTCTTCGGTAATCCATTTTGAAACACAGTAACCATCCTTTCCTTATATTGATTTAAATATATTTTATAGTAGAAAAGGCTTCCATAGACGCACAAAATCTATGGAAGCCTCATTGCTTGCATATATAATACTACATATCACAAAAGAATGCAAGTATTTTTTGCAAAAAAATTTATTTATTTAAGAAAAATTCAAAAATACTTAAAATAATTAATTTCAAATAAAATACATATATGCTATACTTAAATGTAGAAAAGTAGTTTTTTACGAGAGGAGCACGATATTATGAACTTATATTCCTTTACACTTTCAACGGGCAGCGAAGGATTTTACAACATCACATCTATGGTGAATGACGCTTTGCAGACCTCTAAAATACAGGAGGGTCTGTGCGTTGTATATACGCCTCACACCACCGCTGCCATAACCATAAACGAAAATGCCGATCCCGATGTTACAAGGGATCTGACATTTGCTCTGCAGAAGACCTGCCCCGACAGGCCCGAATTCAGACACGCCGAGGGGAACTCCGCCGCTCACCTTAAGTCCTCCCTCGTAGGCTGCAGCGAGACCGTGATCGTTGACAAGGGCAAGCTTCTCCTTGGCACATGGCAGGGAATATACTTCTGCGAATTTGACGGCCCACGCACAAGAAAATTTTATGTTAAGCTGATATGATCTTCGGGTGAGGTATCACCTGAAGATCAGCCGTTCCATTTCCATAATGCCTTTTTGCTGAGATGATATTATGGCGTAGAGTATGGGCTTGAGTTCAGGACATATTTCGTATTGAAGAGCATTTTGGCTCATCTCTATCGCACCCTTGTGATGAGGTATCATCTCCCGTATAAAGTCGCTGTTTATATTGTTGGTGGTACGTGCGTTTTCCATGGAGCGGAACATGACCTCCAATATCCTGTCCACTCTTCTTTGATACAGATATACATCCCTTTCCGTATCTGTCTTCTCGGAGCAGTGTTCCTTTACATCAAGCATATTTTCAATGCTTTTAGTCTGCTCTTGTATGATGCCCTCGGCTATATTTTGAAGAGGAATGTCTGTGGTATACCTAAGTATATTGTGGCTCATTTCAATGGCAGCCCTGTGATGAGGTATCATTTGTACAATGAAGTTATGGGAAACACTGTTTGTAATATCCGCCTTAGTCATCCCGTCTATCATATCATCCAATATACATTGGAATGTATTCAAATACTCCTTTGCAACATTGCTCAGTCTGTAGCGGTTATTCAAGCTATCATCTCCTTTTGTAAAGTATATGCCTTATACAAAAGGATTATTTTTTATTTTACGCCCTTGTTTTTTTGTATCATATAGCAGGCCTTGAGCACGAGCCTTTCGGGAGCGAATTTTGAAAGAAGCGCCGTGATCTTGGCTAATTTCCCCGGTATTATAGTCATTTCATTCTTAAGCATTTTATCCACACAGTATTTTGCCACATATTTATCGGTAAGCGGCTTCATACTGAATTTCACGCCGGCTCTTTTGTTGAAGCCCGTATCCACAGGACCGGGGCAGAGGACAGATACCTTCACATGGCTTTTCTTCATCCTCAGCTCTTCATTTATCGCTGTCGTCAGCTTGTAGACATATGCCTTTGTGCCGTAATATCCCGCCATAAGAGGGCCTGAGCCAAAGGCGGCAAGGGATGCTACATTGAGTATATATCCCTTGTCCTTTGCCGTAAAGTCTCTTAAATAAAGCTTCGTAAGTATATGGACAGCCTTTATGTTAAGATCTATCATATTCAGTTCGTTATCCAGATCGGTATTGACAAATTCGCCCCAGGCGCCGAAGCCCGCATTATTTACAAGTATGTCGATATCTTTTATTTTGTCGTGCAGCTCCGTGCATTTTTCCGGCTTGCTCAGATCTACGGCTATCGTGCGGCAGTTTTTTATATTGCCTGCCGCAGCCTTCAGCTTTTCCTTATTTCTTGCCGCTATAAATACAGTGCAGCCTTTTTCCGAAAGAAGTCTTGCTATTTCAAGTCCTATACCGCTGCTTCCCCCTGTGATAAGTGCCTTCATCTTATTATCTCCTTTGCATAGGCTATAAGCTCTTCTCTGTTGTTTTTTTGAGGATAGTGCATAACATGATCGAGTATGCTGTTTAAAATATTGCCTACGGCCTTGCCTTTTATACCCAGTGCCGTAATGTCGCTGCCCTTTACGGCAAGCTCCTTGAGACTGCAGCAGTCCTTGCTCACGCTGTTATAAAGCTTAAGCACAGAGTCGGCATCCCTGTTTTGCAGCGCACATATCAGCTCCGTCAAAAGGGGCGTGTCTTCACCTGCGGCATTTATAAGGCGGCGCATTGAATATTCATCATCCACTGCATCGCTGCCGTATTTCACAAGAAGTGAGGCAAGGGATATGGTCCTGCCGTCTGTTCTCAGTCTTATGAGCATATCCTTCAATCTTTTTTCGCCTATGTCAAAGAAAAGATAAGCAAGCCTTAGCGCAATATTTTTGCTTAGCTTGTTTATTTGCGAAAGATCCGTATTTACGTCAAATATCTCAGGCAGTATATATTCCGCCATACCCGAGCTTTTGAGAAGCTCCAGTCTTTCGTTGTGATTCGAGCCTATGAGTCTGAAAAGCTCTTCCCGCACTCTTTCGGCGCTTATGTTTTCAATAAGCGGAGCATTTTCCTTTATGGCGCCGAGCGTGTTTTTTTCGATGCTGAAGTCAAGCTGTGCGGAAAATCTCAGCGCCCTCATCATCCTGAGCGCATCTTCTTTAAATCTTTTGCCCGGATCGCCGACTCCTCTTATCACCTTGTTTTTAATATCCTGCCTGCCGCCGAAAATATCCACGAATCCTTTTTCACTGTTGTATGCTATGGCGTTTACCGTAAAGTCACGCCTTGAAAGATCGCCTGTTAGCTTGTCTGTAAATATGACCTCTTCGGGATGGCGGTTGTCCTTGTATTCGCCGTCTATCCTGTAGGTAGTCACTTCATAGGCTGTCTTGTCAAGTATGACCGCAACTGTGCCATGCTGTATACCGGTGTCCACAGTGTGGGAAAATATCTCCTTTATCTGTTTTGGCAGTGCGGAGGTGGTGATGTCATAGTCGTGAGGCTCTATGCCCATAATATGATCCCGCACACAGCCGCCCACTATATAGCCTTCGTATCCGTGCTTATTCAGTTGTTCCAGTATGAATTCCACATTTTTGGGCAATATCATAATATCTCTCCCTTATACAATGTTATTTTATCATACTTTTGTAAAAATGCAAATTTTTGTTTGTGCAAGCGGGCTTTTTATACATAGATAGGTGTTTAAGGGATGTGGTAAGGCGATCGACTGATATGGCTTTTGCAATATATTTTGCGGGACAGAGAAGGAGAAGGCTTATTCACAGTACGGCTCCAATACTTTTTTAATATCCTCGCTTTCAAAACCTCTGCGCATCAGAAATGCAAAATGCTTTTGCTTTTCCTTAAAGTCTATGGGCGTATTTTTGATGCGTCTGTCCAAAAGGCGCTTTATGTTTTCCAAAGTATTTTCCTTATCCTCCGCAGCATAAAGGGCAGCATCGATGTCCTTGTCCTTTATACCCTTGAGACGAAGCTCGTTTCTTATTTTGGCGCTTCCCCATTTTTTTATATTGAAGCAGTCCTTTGCATAGGCTATGGCGAATTCCTCATCATTTATATAGCCATAGCCTTTGAATAGCTGTATCACCTTGTTTATAACATCCTCCCCGAAGTCTTCTCTGAGCTTGTCTCTGAGCTCTTTTTCGCTTCTCATTCTGTAGCCTAAAAATTTGGCTGCTTTGTCCTTTGCCTTTGTATATATGTTTTCGTCTGTTATTTGGTCGTATTTTTCTTTCGTTATCTCCTTGCCGATTTCAAGCTTATGGTAAAGCCTGTCGGCTTCGGTCATGCCAAAGGCAAAGCTTCCGTCTATATACACGGATACCCTGTTTTTATCTTTGCTCTGTTGTTTTATATCAGTTATAAGCATTTACGAGCCTCCTTATCCTCATTTTCCACAGACCCATTTTGTACAGTATGTATATTATAACGGCTGATATACCGTTGCTGGCAACAACGCAGTACCATACGCTCTCAACGCCCATGTGGAAGAATGTCCTGAAAACGTATAGCGTGAAAAATCGCCATATCCACAGCCTTGTAGCCTCCACTATCATTGTGACGACAGTGTTGCCTGCGCCGTTGAATATGCCTGTGGTGGTATTGTACACGCCGTTTGTAAAGCACCAGAATGCCATAATTGATAGGAACTCGGATGCCATAAGTATAACGCTTTCGTCATGGGTAAATATTTCCACTATAGGTCTTGAAAGGAATTTTGAAAGTATAAGTCCGAGAACAAAAAGGAATACTACAGACATAAGGCGGCCTTTTCTGTAGGCGCCAACGGCTCTGTCCAATTGGCGTGCGCCTACGTTTTGGCCGACTATTGTGGAAACCGCACCGCCCAAAGCATTGGCAGGCATCGTTATAATGCTGTTTATCCTGTTGCCTATGCCATAGGCTGCCATAGCGCCGTCTCCGTACATAAGCACATTTTTGGTCATGAGCAAAAAGCCGAGCTGCATAGTGGAGCTGCCGAGAGCCGTAGGCAGACCGACGGAAATAATGTTCCTGAACATATTACCGTTGAATTTAAAGCCCTTCAGATCTGCTTTTATTTCATTTTTTCCTCTTGTGACCGCTATAAAAGCAATAACGGCACAGGGTATTTTGGCAAGGAACGTAGCTAAAGCCGCCCCTGTTATATCCCATTTAAAGCCCATTATAAAAAGAGGATCCAATATCATATTTATTATTATCCCCAGCATATTGAGCTGCATGGGCCGAAGAGTATCTCCCTGAGCCTGAGAAATTGCGGAATAAATATTTATCATAAAAAGAAACGGCAGATCGCATATGACTATTCTTATGTATGTTATGCCAAGAGTGTACACATCCCCTTCGGCACCGAGCCAGCCTACCACGGCGGGGGTAAGCAAAAAGCACAGCAGTCCGCATACAACAGAAAATATGATAGAGCACACGAATATATGGTCGGCCATATTCTTGGCATTTTCCTTATCCCGTGCGCCTACGTATTGGCTTATGAGTATGGCGCCTGCCATAGTTATGCCCTGGCCGAATTGTATTATCACATTTTGCATAGGCGAAACAAGGGAAATAGCTGCCATCCTTGTGGTTTGCAGCTTGCCCAGCCAATATGTGTCGGTAAGGTTATACATAGTTTGTATAAGGTTATTTATCATTATGGGAACGGCAAGGCTGAGAAGAGCTCTTGTCATATTTCCCCCAAGTATCATTTCCGTATTTGTCTTGGCGGATCCTGTCTTATACATAGCGATCACCTCAATAAATAAGTCTAGCCTAATTTATAAGTATTTACAAGTAAATAAATAACAAAATTTGTATTTTTTACAGAAAATTTATGTACAGTCAAAAAAACAGTTGTACAATTTTGAAATTTGTTTTATAGTATTAAGGTAAAGGCTTTTAAAAGGGGAGATATGATATGAAAACAGTTGACCTGCATACCCATACCACATGCTCCGACGGTACATATACGCCTGAAGAGCTTGTATATTACGGCAAAAAAAGAGGCCTGTCCGCCATAGCCATAACAGACCACGATACCGTTGACGGCACGGAGGAAGGAGAATACTATGGCAGGAAAGCAGGAATCGAAGTAATAAAGGGCATTGAAGTATCCACCGAGTATAATGATACGGATATACACATTGTAGGCCTGTTTGTAAATGATAAGGACAGCGCTTTTTTGAATATACTTTCCGATCTTAGGGAAAAAAGGAGGAGCCGTAATGTGCTCATGGCGGAAAAGCTGAGAGCGCTGGGGAAGGATATAAGCTACGAGGATATAGTAAAAGCCGCCGACGGAGGCGTCGTGACAAGAGCCCATGCGGCAAAGGCGCTTATGGCAAAGGGATACACAGGCAGCATAAAGGAAGGCTTTGACAAATATATAGGAAAAAATAAGCCCGCCTATGTGAAAAGAGAGGTGCCAAATTGGAAGACTACTCTCGGTATACTTAAGGAAAACGGCGCACTTGCCATACTGGCACATCCCCTTTTATACAATATGGACAGGTACAGCTTGGACTCTATGGTATACGAGCTTTCTCAAAACGGCCTTACGGGCATAGAGGCGTATTATTCCACCCACAGCGCCGCAGATACAGAGTATATAAAAAGCATAGCTGAAAAAAACAAGCTTTTGCCAAGCGGCGGCAGCGATTTTCACGGCAGGAACAAGCCGCATATAGACCTGGGGGATGAAAACCTGATCGTTCCCTATGAGGTGTTGGAGAGATTAAAGGAGAGGAAAGTATATGAGCAAGGAGAGCATCAAGATAATTGCCAACAATAAAAAGGCGTACCACGATTACTTTATACTGGAGACCTTTCAGGCAGGCATCGCTCTTACGGGTACAGAGGTAAAGTCCATGAGGGCGGGCCGATGTAATCTTAAGGACAGCTTTGTTAAAATAGAAAACGGAGAGGCGATAATAAAGCAAATGCACATAAGTCCTTATGAGCAGGGCAACCGCTTCAATCACGATCCCCTTGCGGACAGAAGGCTCCTGCTCCACAAATATGAGATAAATAAGCTCATTGGCGCAGTAACGAGAGACGGATCGACCATAGTTCCTTTGAGAGTATATTTAAAGGGCTCTCTTGTAAAGGTGGATATAGCCGTTGCAAAGGGCAAAAAGCTTTACGACAAGCGCCAGGATATTGCCAAGAAGGATCAGCAGAGAGAAGCACAGAAGGAATTCAAGGCCAAATTTCAATGACAAACAGTGAAAACACAGCCGCTTTGCCAAATCATAAAGCCAAATCAAACATATATTTTTAAGCTTTGCCAAAATTATCGGCAAGGCTTATCCAAATCACCAAATACAAAGGAGAAACAAAAATGGATTACAAAAAAGCAGCAATGGAAAAGCATAAGGAATGGGCAGGCAAGATAGAAGTGATATCGAGAGCCGAAATAAAAAATGCAGACGATCTGTCAACAGCATATACTCCCGGCGTTGCCGAGCCGTGCCTTGCAATAAAGAAGGATCCCGACAAGGTGTACGAGCTCACGAGAAAACACAATATGGTAGCCGTTATAACAGACGGTTCTGCCGTGCTTGGGCTGGGCAACATAGGTCCTTTGGCAGGTATGCCCGTTATGGAGGGCAAGTGTGTTCTCTTCAAGGAATTTGCAGGTGTAGACGCCTTTCCTCTTTGTGTGAATTCACAGGATGTGGATACCGTGGTAGAGACCGTATACAGGATATCCGACAGCTTCGGCGGCATAAATCTTGAAGATATAAGTGCGCCGAGATGCTTTGAGATAGAGAAGAGGCTTAAGGAAAAATGCAGCATACCCATTTTTCACGATGACCAGCACGGCACTGCCGTAGTAGTGCTTTCGGGCATAAGGAACGCCCTTAAGCTGACAGGGAAAAAAGCCGAGGAATGCAAGGTGGTTATGAGCGGTGCGGGCGCAGCAGGCACTGCTATAGCAAAGCTCCTTATAACGGCAGGCTTTAAGAACATAGTGATGCGCAATATAGACGGCGTTATAACAGCCGATAAGACATACAGGGATCCATCGCTTGAAGAACTTGCAAAGATGACCAACCCGTATCACGAAGACGGAACTCTTGCCGACATAATAAAAGGAGCCGATATTTTTATAGGCGTATCCGCTCCCAATTTACTTACAGGGGATATGGTAAGGACCATGAATGAAGATCCCATAATATTTGCAATGGCAAATCCCGACCCGGAGATACTTCCGGAGGAAGCTCTCAAGGCAGGAGCCAAGGTAGTGGCAACAGGCCGTTCCGATTATCCCAATCAGATAAACAATGTGCTGGCTTTCCCCGGCATATTCAGAGGTGCTCTTGACGTAAGGGCAAGTGATATAAACGATGAAATGAAGCTTGCCGCCTCAAAAGCCATATCGGATCTTGTAACGAAGGAGGATCTTGCAAAGGGCATCATAATACCGTCTGCCCTTAACAAAAGCGTAGCCGAGAACGTAGCCAAGGCAGTTGCCGAAGCGGCTGTGACATCAGGCGCTGCAATATCGAATAAATAGAAAAACAAGAATACCGATCCCGAAGCAGCATATGCTCCGAGATCGGTATTTTTATCACAGCATTTTTATGATGTATGCTCCGCCGTAGCTTATCACAAGCATTATGGCGCTTGCCAAAAGTATGCCGCATACAATGGCGGGCACCGCCTTTTTCAGCTTTATGCGAAGCAGTGAGGCTATAAGAGCTCCTGTCCACGCACCTGTGCCCGGCAGGGGTATGCCCACAAAGAGCATAAGCCCCCAAAATTCATATCTCTGTATCTTTTCGCTTTTGCCCATAGCTCTTGTTTCCAGCTTATCCACAAGCTTTGCCGTGGGCCTCCACAATTTCATTATATCGAATATCTTATTTATGAAAAGAAGTATAAAGGGTATGGGTATCATATTGCCCAATATACATATGAGCCAGCCCCTTGCAACGGGCACGCCCAAAAGAGCAGCCGCTATGATGCCGCCTCTCAGTTCTATAAGAGGCACCATGGATACTATCAGAAGTGTAAGGTCTTTGTTGAGGCCGTTTAATATCTCAAGTAAAAAATTAAGTAATGCTTCCATATAAATTCTCCCGTGAAAAAAATATATCACATATTATACAATAAACAAACAGAAATTTCAATATTTCACTTGAAATAAAACATCAATAATTGTATATTAAATATATGAGCAAACAAAGGAGCATATACAAATGAACTTTTCAAAAAAATTCGGACAGATAAATGCAAATATATTAATGGATCTTGACGAGGCAAAGCGAGAACTGGAGGCAAAGGGCAGGGAGGTCATAAACCTGTCCATAGGCACACCCGATCTGCCGCCTGCGGACTTTGTGATGAAGGCCGTGTCCGAGGCTATGCTTGAGCCTGAGAACTATAAATACGGCATGACGGAAAGCCCGGAACTCATAGCTGCCGTACAGCATTGGTACAAAAGGAGATACGGCGTTGAACTGGGCAGAGAAAACATACTTGCGGTCAATGGTTCACAGGAGGGGATAGCCCACATCGCATTTCCCCTTTGCGATCCGGGAGATGTGGTGCTGGTGCCGGATCCGTGCTATCAGATATTTTCGTTCGGCCCTACGATGGCAGACGTAGAGCTTCATTATATGCCGCTGCTTAAGGAGAACAGCTATATAATAGATCTTGATGCCATACCCGAGGATATAGCCATGAGGGCTAAAATGATGGTGGTGTCATATCCCAACAATCCGACTACCGCCCACGCAGGCCGTGATTTTTACGAAAGGCTTGTTGCCTTTGCAAAGAAGCACGATATCATAGTCATACACGACAACGCCTATTCGGAGCTTATATACGACTATGAGCCGGGGCTGTCCTTTCTTGAGATAGAAGGGGCCTTTGATGTGGGCATCGAGTTTAATTCTCTTTCCAAAAGCTACAATCTGACTGGGCTCAGGCTGTCATTTGCATTGGGCAATGCCAATATAATAAAGCGCTTCAGAGCCTTTCGTTCTCAGATAGACTACGGCATATGCAAGGGCGTGCAGACGGCTGCCATAGCCGCTCTCACAGGTCCTCAGGATATAGTTGTGAAAAACAGGGAGGAGTACAGAAAAAGAAGAGACACACTTTGCAAGGGGCTTAATGAAATAGGCTGGCATGTGCCTCTCACGGATTCCACAATGTTCACATGGTTTCCCATACCGCCTAAATATATTTCCTCCACAAGGTTCACATTTGACCTTTTGGAAAAGGCGGGAGTTCTTTGCGTGCCGGGAGTTTCCTTCGGAGAGCTGGGCGAGGGCTATGTGAGGATGGCTCTTGTGCAGCCTACTGACGTGCTTGAAAGAGCTGTTAAAAATATAAAGGAAAGCGGAATACTGTAAGGAGAGATAAATATGTTCAGAGAAATGAGAAGAAAAGACAGAGAGCTTTCACAGGCGGAGACCATAGAAATATTGAAAAAGGGAGATTACGGTGTGCTTTCCACCATAGGCGAAAACGGATATCCCTACGGCGTGCCTCTCAACTATGTGTTTACCGGAGACAGTATTTATTTTCACTGTGCGCAGGAGGGTCATAAAAAGGACAATATCGCCTATGACAACAGGGTGTGCTTCACCGTTGTGACAAGGCATGAGCCTATACCCGAAAAGTTTTCTACAAGCTATGAAAGTGCTGTAGTGTTCGGCACTGCCATTCAGGTAAAAAATAAAGACGAAAAAAAATATGCCCTTACGGAAATGATAAGGAAATTTTCACCTGATCATGCCGAAAAGGGCGCCGCTTACATAAATTCCGATGCGGATAAAACAGCGGTATTTTGCATAAAGATAGAAAAAATGTCGGGAAAGGCAAGACAAAGGAAATAATAAATGCCGCTGCCCCGACATTCCCGCCTGTGCAGTTGGGGGAAAAACCGGGGGGGGGAAAATTAGCATATATGTAAACTGAAAGCCTTTATTTAATCGACGGATAAGTCTCCCGCCTCTATAAGCGGCGAGTACTTACTTTTGTATTCAGCAGGGGTGCAAGCTCCTGCTGAATACAAAGGCTTTGGCAAAAGCCGTCGGTTATGAGTACGTAGCGAAAGCGTAGTACGAATATCCTTGACCAGGGTTTGAGTCGGCCTATAAGCCGGGTTCTGTCTTGAATAGTCATCTATCTTGTACCGCCGTCACCGGCGGTATCCAGCGTTCAAACCTCAAAGCAGGACGAGCAGCCCTTATTGCTTTGATCCGAACTTGCTCCGGGTGGGGTTTACATAGCCATATATGTTACCATATATGCGGTAGTCTCTTACGCTGCCTTTCCATCCTTACCTGCAAGCAGGCGGTTTATTTCTGTTGCACTTTCCTTAGAGTCGCCTCCACCTGACGTTATCAGGCACCCTGCTCTGCGGAGCCCGGACTTTCCTCACACAAATGTGTGCGACTATTCGGCCGGCTCAAATATTTTCATTTTCATCTTCCTGTTCTTCTTCTTTCTTTATGACGGTGACTATAGCTATACGCTTGTCCTCAATTTTATCAAGGCGGAAGATGTAGCCCTTGTATTCCAATATGGTGTCCACATCCTTTTCTTCGGGTATCTTGTCCATAAGACCCACAAGAAAGCCCGCAAGTGTGTCATATTCGTCTACAGGCATTTCTATTTCCAGCTTTTCGGCTACATCGTCAAGACTTGTTGAGCCTTCTATAATGGTCACCTTTTCGGTAAGCTCGGTTATCTCCGGCTGTTCTTCTTCATCGTACTCGTCTTGTATCTCACCCATGACCTCTTCTATAAGGTCTTCCATTGTTATTATGCCTGCCGTACCGCCGTATTCATCGGCCACCACTGCCATATGCACCTTTTTCTTCTGCATTTCCTCAAAGAGGGAATCCGCCTTCTTTGTGGATGGAACGAAAAAGGGCTCCATTATTATATCTCTTATATTAAAGCTGTCCTTGCCTTTTTCCAATATCACGTTTATAAAATCTCTTATGTGAAGTATGCCGACTATATTGTCTATATCCTCTTCATATACGGGTATACGGGAGAATTTCTCCGTGGTTATCACATTTATGAGCTCGTCAACGCTTATGTCTATGGGCACCGCCACTATTTCCTTTCTGTGCGTGGCTATTTCTTCGGCATTCCTGTCGTCAAAGTCGAAAATGTTGTTTATCATTTCCATTTCGTGCTCATCTATGCTGCCGCTTTCGCCGCCTGCGTCTACCATCATAAGTATCTCGTTTTCGCTTACGTCGCTTTCTATGTCGTATTCGTCATCGGCAAATATATTGAATATTTTGCAGGACACGTCTATTATGCCCATAAAAGGCTTGAATACCACACATATGAGCTTCATGAGCCAATTCAGCTTGAGCACTACCTTGTCCGGCATCTTATGGGCTATGTTCTTGGGCACTATTATGCTGAAAAGAGAGAAAAAATATGTTGCCGCCGCTATCAGTATGACTGCCGCCAAAAGCTGTGATATTATAACGCCTGTATCAAGGGCGGCGTTTAATTTGGGCACAACGTCTTCCATAAGGCTAAAGCCTATCATAAAGCCTATTATTATGGCGAGCAATGCATTCATTACGCCTGTTGCGTTTGTATATTTCTGAGAATTGTCAAGTATGGCGGATATTTTTTTACTGTTGGGATCATCCTTGTCAGAGGTATACTTTGCCTTTTTTATCTCCAGCACGGATACCGACGTGGAACAGCATATCACTATACCCTTGACTATTATGAGAAGCAATATGATCACTATGTCACTTAACAAAAAACCAGCCCCCGTAGATTTATATTCAAGATACATTTTAATGCAATATACAATTTCTGTCAAGTTACAATATCGTGACAGGTTTTTGTATGATTTTAGCTTGACAATCGGAACATTTCAAGTTAAAATATCATATACATATATAAAGGCTGTGAAGAAAAGAGTAGCCCTTATTTTCCTGACAGAGAGGAACATATATGCTGGAAGTGTTCCGAGGACAGATATAGGTGAAGTGCATTTCCGAGCCTGTGCCGTGAGGCATATCGTAGTACATACGAGCTTAGCGGCGCACGTCTGCTGCGTTAAAGCATCGAGAGGGTATTTATACCAATTAGAGTGGAACCACGCACCGTCGTCTCTATGTGAGACGGCGTTTTTATTTATAAGGAGATATCGTTATGAAAATACTTATAGTTATATTGATACTTATAATTCTTTTTGCCCTTATCGCCCGCAAGGAGGCGGCCACGGTCAAGAGAAAGGATCCTGCCATCAAAAGCACCATAGAGGTAATACTCTATTCCAGCTTTTGGGCAATGCTCAGCCACAGGCTGGCGCATAAGCTCTACACATGGCGTCTGTTCTTTCTGGCAAGAGCTATATCACAGATATCCCGCTGGTTCACAGGCATAGAGATACATCCGGGAGCCAAGATAGGCCGAGGCGTATTCATAGATCACGGAATGGGCGTTGTGATAGGCGAGACCTGCGAGATAGGGGATAATGTGCTGATTTATCAGAATGTGACCTTGGGCGGCACCGGAAAGGACACGGGCAAAAGGCACCCTACAGTCGAGCAGAATGTAATGATAGGCGCGGGAGCAAAGGTGCTTGGGCCTATTACCATAGGCCATGACAGCAAGATAGGCGCAGGCTCGGTGGTGCTTGCGGATACAAAGCCCTATTCTACCGTAGTGGGCGTGCCCGCTCATTCCATAGCACGTTCCGCCGTAGATACCGCACCTTCCGACAATTTGGATCAGCTCAGGCTTCCCGATCCTGTGGAAATGGAGCTTTGCAGACTTAGAGTACAGATAGATAAGCTTGAAAAGCAGATAGAAAAATACAAAACGGAGGACAATAAAAATGAAGCTGTATAACACATTGACAAGGAAAAAGGAAGAATTTGTGCCTCTTGAGGAGGGCAAGGTAAAGATGTATGTCTGCGGACCTACCGTATATGACTATATCCATATAGGAAACGCAAGGCCTTACGTTATATTCGACACTATAAGAAGATATATGGAATACAAGGGCTATGAGGTAAATTATGTGCAAAACTTTACCGATGTAGACGACAAGATAATAAAGAGAGCGATAGAAGAGGGCGTTGAGTCCACTGTTATCTCGGAGCGCTTTATTAAGGAAGCGATAAAGGATGCGGAAGGTCTTAATGTAGAGCCTGCCACTAAAAATCCAAAGGTGACCGAGGAGATGAGCGGCATAATAGATATGATACAAACGCTTATAGACAAGGGTCATGCCTATGTTGTAGACGGCAGCGTTTTTTATGACACAAAGTCATTTCCCGAATACGGCAAGCTTTCAGGAAAAAATACAGAGGATCTGGAAGCGGGCGCAAGGATAGCCGTAGACGAGAACAAGAGGGATCCTATGGACTTTGTGCTTTGGAAGCCTAAGAAAGAGGGAGAGCCTTATTGGGATTCGCCATGGAGCCAGGGCAGACCGGGATGGCACATAGAGTGCTCCGTTATGGCTAAAAAATACTTAGGCGATACCATAGACATACACGCAGGCGGAGAGGATCTTATATTCCCCCATCACGAAAACGAAATAGCCCAGTCCGAGGCGGCCAACGGCAAGCCCTTTGCAAAATATTGGCTCCACAATGGCTTTATAAATGTGGACAACAAAAAGATGAGCAAATCTTTGGGCAATTTCTTTACGCTGAGAGAGATCGTTGAGCATGTGCCCTATGACGTGGTGAGATTTTTTATACTGAGCGGTCATTACAGAAGCCCCATCAACTTTTCAAGAGAGCTTATGGAGGCAGCGGGCAAAGGTCTTGAGAGAATAAAAAATGCCTATAAAAATCTTGTCTTCCTTGAAAAGAGCAGCACAGGCTCCATGACCGAGGAGGAGAAGAAGCTGAGTGAGGAAGCCGACAAATTCAGAGAGCAGTTTGAAAAGGCTATGGATGACGACTTCAACACAGCCGATGCCGTAACTGCCATATTTGAGCTTTCACGCTTTGCCAATGTCAATGTAAATGAAAATTCATCCAATGAATTTGTAAAGAATATAAGGGAAAAGCTGCTTCTTCTTTGCGATATACTGGGTATAGTTCCCGATGACAAGGAAAGCGGCGACAGGATAGGAGCAGAGGAAATAGAGGCGCTTATAGCAAAAAGAGCCGAGGCAAAGAAAGCAAAGGATTTTGCGCAGGCAGACGCCATAAGGGCTGAGCTTTTGGAAAAGGGCGTTGTAATAGAGGACACAAGAGCCGGCGTTCGCTGGTCATATAAATAAGGCTATGGAATTATTCAAGGATATAAGCGCAGAGGCGGACAGGCTTTCTCCTCTTGTGCTGGCATTTATAGGAGATACGGTATACGACCTGCTCACAAGGGGATATATAATATCAGAGGGCAACGCACCCGTGAACAAAATGCACACAAAGGCAAAGCATATTGTCAACGCAACGGCACAGTCATGCACATACAGCATAATAGAGCCTATGCTTACTGAGGCGGAATATGCTGTGCTGAAGCGGGGAAGAAATGCCAAGAGCAATACTTCCGCCAAGAATCAGTCTATTGTGGACTACAGGCGGGCGACAGGCGTAGAAGCTCTTTTCGGCTGGCTCTATCTTAAGGGCGAGTATGACAGACTTGAGGAGCTTTACAGAAAAGGCACGGAGGATATGTATGAAAAGGAACAACAAAAAGAATGAAAGACCAAAAAAATATGATGTGAACAGAAATAAGAAATTCGATAAATATAAGGATAACACCGCCTTTGACGACGGCTTGCAGCTTGAAGGCAGAAATCCTGTGCTGGAGGCTATAAATAACGACAGGAGCATTGACAAGATATTTGTGCGAAAGGGCGGCATAGAAGGCACGCTCAAGGTGATAGTGGCAAAGGCCGGAGAAAAGGGTATAGTGGTACAGGAGATAGACAAGGAAAAAATGGCCGCAATATCCCAAAGCAACAACAATCAGGGCATAATTGCCCTTTGCCCCGCTTATGAATACTGTGATGTAAGCGATATCATAGCCTCCGCCCGCAATAAGGATGAGGATCCTTTTATAATAGTGTGCGATGAGATAACGGATCCGCATAATCTGGGAGCGATAATAAGAACGGCGGAGTGCTGCGGAGCTCACGGTGTTATAATACCAAAGAGAAGAGCCGTAGGACTTACCGCTGTGGTAAGCAAGACTTCGGCGGGAGCGGCGGAGCTTGTGCCTGTGGCAAGAGTTACGAATATAGCAAGGACTGTTGAGGAGCTTAAGAAGGAAAATATATGGGTGGTCTGCGCCGATATGCAGGGCAGGGAATATTTTAATTCCGACCTTAAAGGACCTATCGCCCTTGTAATAGGCAGCGAGGGTACGGGCGTGAGTGAGCTTGTGAAGAAAAAAAGCGACTTTACCGTGGGGATACCTATGTACGGCAAAATAGGGTCTCTCAATGCCAGCGTTTCAGCAGGGCTTATAATGTATGAAATAGTTAGGCAGAGGAAATTCAAATAAAAGTAAATAATTTATTTGTACTTTTTTGAAAAAAGTACCAAAAACGTGGGAACCTTCCGATGGTTCCCACACCCTGGTTGCTTGGGCGAGCAGTATCACGAAGTGATACGACCAGCCCTCCGAACGGCTTTTGGGGCCCAAAATTATCTTATTCTATACCCTTAGACCCCAAAAGAAGCAGGGATTCTGCCTGACCACTATTGCACCGAAAGATTTATCGGACACTCGCTAGAGTGGCTTTTGCCGAAGGCAAAAGTGCTGATTGCGGTCGGCAGAAGGAGAAACCTCTCAAAGAAGTTACTTATAAAACATATATGAATTTTATCTTACTTATCTTACTTTAAAAAGTAAGCAAATTTATATGTACTTTTTTGCGAAAAAAGTACCAAAAACGTGGGGAGTTCCGATTCTCCCCACACCCCTTAAACG
>CANPXH010000003.1 GCA_947585865.1 uncultured Clostridia bacterium | reverse complement strand
TGTCCTGATTTGCCGCCGCTTGGTATATGCTTGTTTCCGCTTGTATTGGGATGAGTATATACCGTGTCCGTAAACTTGGCGCCGCTCGGTACGTTTGCATTCAGCTCATAGGTACAGGCAACAGGCTTGCCGCCATTGAAATATACAGGCTTTACTGCACTGCCTGCGTTTGTATTAAGTTTCGTTGCACTGGAAGCATTTAATTCTATATCTGTTGCGCCATCGCTGTTTACGCGTATAGCCTTTTTATTGCCATCAAACCATAATTCAGCGGCTCCGGTACCATAATTAGGCCATGCGTTAATTTTAACATACTTATTAAAAGTAACATCTCCCGTTACAGTACCGCCCGACAATTTCAGATACTTATCATCGTGGTTATGTCCGCTTGCCGCCGCACCAACGGCAGAAGCATTTATGTCTATCTTCTGGGCAGCACTGCCGTCATATGTCTTTGCCGCACCGCCGTTAAGCGAAATGCTAAGTGCATTTTTTACCTTTGTCGCCGTATCAGCATTGCCGTCAAGAGTACCATGTACATTTGTAATATAAGCGTCGGCATAGGGTTCTGTAGACTTGCCTATCCTAGTGCCGCTTACTCCTGTAGAATCCAGCTTAGGCGCCTTGTATGTATTTCCTCTTACGGTGCCGCTTACGGTTATGGACTGTACGTTATTGATATTATGGCTGTGCATATCCAAATCGCCGTATATAGATGTCTCAGACAGACTTGCGCTGCCTCCTACCTCTAACTTGCCGCTTACGTTTACATCACCAAAGTCCACATTCTGCCCGTGTGTAATTATTTCCCCTACAAGCTCAGTAGTGCCGTTTACTCTCAGAGAGCCTGCCGCCCTGTTTTTATTTGTTACCGGGTCAATATCTTCCACAGGCAGACCATTTTGCCACTTGCCCACCTGCACATCGTCTGTCTTGAGTGTTCCCTCCACGGTACCGCCACCACTCTTTGACAAATAATCTCCCTGTATACTCGCCACCTGTGCCGCCACCTCGTTTATAGCCGCAACCACCTTAGTGAGCAAAAGGGCAAGAAATCTCTTAAGGCCGTTTATATCTAAAAATTTCACAGTATCACTCCTTAAGCAAAAAGAGCGTCTATCTCTGCTGTGCTTATGGCAGTGATATCATCAAGCTTTTTCTTGTCGGCAGGAGCCATAAGACCCATAGCGGATTGCGTAGCCGCCGTAGTGGGAGCATGAGCGCTTTGGGAATGATCATAGGCTGTCTTTCCCCAGTCGCCTCTAAATGCAGTTGACGATGTATTGCCCAGTGCCAGGCTTGCAGATACCTCCACAAATGCCGTACCCGACCACCTGTATGCCTTATTTGTAGCAAGGTCAACATATACCTTGCTTGACTCTCCCGTTATATTTGTTGTATGAGCGTTCTCCTTGTAAAATTTACCTCCGCTCAAATATCCCTCCACAATATCGTCAACAAAAGCGGGAAGCTGTGCCGCAGGCACCTTGCCGTCTGAACCCAGCTCGGCAACTCCTCCCGCTGCACCCTTCTGTGTCTTGTCCATCTTCTTGTCAAGCTCCGCCTTTACGATCTTATTCTGTACGGGATTTTGGCTGGAGTCGCTAAGGGATCCGTCTACACTCACCTTTGTCGCTCCCGTTGCTATGCCCTCAAGCTTAGCCTTAAGCGCATCTGTAAAGTCATTGCTGCTTAAATCCTTGCCGCTTACTTTGTCTACCTTGCCCGCCAGCTCTCCTTTAAGGTGGGTAACAAGTACGTTAAGCCCCTCTAAGTCTGCAAATTTTAAATCTGCCATATTTATTCATCCTCCAATCCTGCCATTAATATCGCCATTTCATCTTCTGTTAAAGTTGCCATGCTATAGTCCTCCACAGGGTGATACACCCCGTTGCCGTCTCTTATGTAGATTACAGTATCGCCTACTCCTCCCGGAGCCTTTATTGCCATAGGCATAATTGCGCTTTGATTTTCTGCTGCGACCTTTGCCTTAGCCATTACTATCGCCTCCATTTTTGTTTATAAGCCGCTGGATTTCGCTTAGCGGTATAGAATTTACCGCCGTAGTGCCGTCTTGCTCCGCACTAAGTCCATCCCCTATCTTAATACCTCCAAGCCTGTCCTCTGTAGCCGCTGTCAGCGTATAACCACTGCCACCACCGCCACCTCCGGAGTGTCCGCCCTCGCCAAGCTCTATGGCGTGGTATTCGGGATCATAGACAATGCCAATCGAGGCCATTGTATTTTTTATATTTTTGATTTCTGCTGCTATGGCCTTGTTCTGTACTGCATTTGATGATTTTTCATCAATTACAGTATCAAAGTCGCTTATTATGTCAAAATGGACTACGTTAGTATTTTCTAACTTAATGCTTATAGTCAACTCCAGGATGGATGCTACATTGTTTTCATTGGATTTTAGTGTTGCGGGAACATTTGCAATTGCAAATAAATCTCCGTCACTATCAATTAGTCCCATTGACCTTACTGTAAATGTTCCAACATCGGCAGGAATAACGGAGGATGCAGATATTATATTTCCATCAACTGAATACTTCTGTAAATTGCTATCCCATATCTTGTCTATTGGTTCTGTCATTTCTTCATCTGGGGTTAGTTCTGTTTCGCTGACATATAATTTTGCAATATTAACAGCTGTGCCGCTTTGTAAAGCATTGGCGATCTTGCTTTTACCTATATTGGTAACAACCGAAAAATAACTCATTTTATTCCTCCTTTGCATAGATTTTTATATGATTATGTATCTGAGGCAGTGTCCCTGTATATATACTTGCTGTCTTAGCAATATTAATATCCAGTTCCTCTATGTGAGAGCGTTTATTTTTGTAATAATTTATTTGTCTGAGCAGTTTTTCGTAAATTTCTATTCCAATTTCTTTTGTTATCTCCAAATTCAACCGGAAGAAATAAGGCTTACCGCCATACTCAAACCACTCTGATAAGGTGCTGCCTTCGTAAACATTGCTGACAGCCGTTTCCACTGCATAAGGTGTGCCTTTGTACATATGTATTTTCATACAATTTTTAATTGTTTTTCGTTTTATATCTATGGTTTGACCGGGATCGTACCAGTCACATTTTAAGTCAACTGCAAGCATATCAAGGATATCTTCTGTCAGATTATCAATATTGGCATATATTATTACGTACTTAATCAATACTATATTTTTAATTATTTGCTTGGCAAAAGCCTTTACAAAGGCTCCAAGGTCATTATCCGCAGAAAGCGAAAAGGGGAATTGATCTATTAACTCTGATATTAAATTATCATCATGTATATTAGTCATTTTCCACCCCTCCGAAATTAATTTTGATATCACTTGCAATAGCGATTTCCGAATTTGCGATCTCTGTAAAAGCAGGCTGAGATATTACAACTCTTTTTATGCCTGTTTGCATAAGCATTTCTGTAAGCTTGCTTACATTAATATCTCTGCCAATTTTCCTTTTTTGCCAAAGTACAAATTCGGAGGCAGCTGTCTTTACATTTGCATCAATTTCTTTTGATTTCATTTCATCTGCCGAATCAATATAATATGTAAAGTCTACATTATAATTAACTACAGATGGAGTATATACTGATACTTTATCTGTAAGAGGTCTTATTTTTTTGTCATTTACGGCACTTAATATGTCTGCAAGCAATTCCTGTGATGGAAGTCCTCCATCCTTGAGCAGCACATATATTTGTACCTCGCCTTCAACCGGACTTGCTACATTTACATCTTCGATATCTTCGCTTACGCTTTTTACATGATATATATAGGCTCCTTCCGGTCCTGCTGTGCTATAAGCCTCGGGGCTTAATCTTGTGCGGGCTCGGAAACTATCATCTGTTTCGGTATCTGTACCGCCTGAACTGGTTGTAATGTTTTCACACTTTTCATAATATTGATACACATCAACTATTTCCGTAATTGTGCCGGGAGCAAAATCATTTCCAACAGTTCCTTTTTCTTCGCAGACAGCAATTACATCTCCATACAGGTTGCCGGCGGGTATAATGATCTGACTTTCTGCTGCAAATTTTACGTTACTTGCCGAAAATCTTGTACCGGCAGGAATAATATAATCTGTTTCCAGGGCTTTACTTATATAGCACCGCATTGTCACTTTTGCCGCATTGCTCTCAAGCCTTGTGCAGTCCTTGTAGAGTTCAGCGAGCGCATCTAAGTGCTCTCCCTCTGCATATTCCAATAAATTCTGCTTAGCAGCCTCATTGATCAGTACTCTTTCCTGCGTTATTATATTTACTGCCCAGCATATCAGCAATTTTATGGGGTCGGCATCTCCCAATGTCCTGCCTGATATTACTTCAAATTCAGCTGTAAGCTCATTTTGTATTTTATCTGCATCAACTTCAACAAAGTTAATTTCCCGCATTTATTTTCACCTCCACAACAGGAATAAGCTTTCCTTGCGTTTCAGGGTCCTTAAATGTAACACCCACAATCTCCGCTCTTGGTTCAAATTTTTCTATAGCCTCATATATTGCATTGACCATAAGTGACATTGCAGCATTTACATTTACATCAATAACTGAGGCATCTATGCCAAATTCTCTGTACATGGGTACACTTCCTTTTGGAGTGCTCAATATTGTATGTAAATTCTGTATAGTTTCTTCAACCGCATTCTGCGGAGTGATTTGTATATTTTCAAGAGGTGCCGAGCTGACAAAATAAGTCATACAAACACCTACCTTTCTGCATATTCTTTTAGAGTAACGGAGACTTCGCAATATAATAAATTTCCATAGGGATCATAATGTTTCATTTCGTTGTCAAGGCTTTCGATCACCCATTTATACTTGCCGTAGGCTTTCCAGCCAAGTACAAACCTCATTGCAAGTCCGTCTCTTTTGGCATCTAAAAATTTAATCATTTCTGTAAGAGGATTAATGCCTAGCGTTGCCGAAAGTTGCACGTTAAATGTAATAGTTTCCGGTTTGTTTCCGCCAAACTCTATTAAATCATCCTTAAGGTGTCGATTGATTGTATAGTATTCGGCTTGACTGCTCCATTTTATGTTATTAAGAGTTTTTACGATGTCGGGCGAAACTTCAAAAACGATGTTATCTCCCAAAGACCCTACTATCATTCAATCAACTCCTCTTCTGTTTTATCATAAAGCCGACCTAATATTATGCCATCTCCTGCCATGGTATAAGCACATACAACATAGTCATCAACCCTAAGGGGCAAAGGACAGCTTTCCAGTATAGGCAGTTCTGCGCTTACAGTTTCGGTATCTGCAAAATAAATCCTGGCAAGCCTTTTTTCTTTATCATAGCTTGATACCATTCCTGTTTTTATCATTAATACCCCTCCAGCACCTTTCTGGCAAGCACAGTAGTGGTATAGCCTCCTGTAACATTATGCGTTGCAGTCTCTATCATATATTTTCCGTCATAACCATACCAGCCCTTTACATTGATATTTACCCCTGCATTTAATCTAAAATCTCCCGGGAGTGTAAAGGTTATACTGTCGCCCTCTCTGTTTTTTTCTCTTAACTTTTTCTTGGCAAGAGTTTCCGCCTCGGCTTTGGAATTCACCTGTATATCTGTAATTGTCAGTGTCTTGCCATCTTTTATATTTTTATCTGTATATTCGCCTGTAATAGTTTTCTTAGTTTTTGGATTTTCATATTTAACCGTGCATTTATTGTATTCACTGTCATTTGCACTTTTTTTGAGTTTATAGTTTATAAGACCGCAGTCTCTTGTTATAGTCATGACTGCATCCTTCTGTTCGTATTCTGTTTGATCAAACAATATTATTGCTTTATTGCAAACCTTAAGAGATATCCCCATATTCTTGCAAAGTCTGCTTAAAAATGCAATGTCTGTTTCATTGTTTTGCTCAATTCTATTGTAATATGCGGTTGTAATGCTGTAATATTTACAGACAAAGCCGCAATTACCGCTTATTTCATTTGCAATTCCTTCAATCGTATAATTTTCCCATACCTTTGTTTTGGATGTTTTTGCACCCGATTTTTCGCTTAGAGCGGATGCTTTAAAAGTGATCTTCTGCGGCGGACCGTCTATGTCAACAGTATCCACCTCAAAAACACCGCAGTCCATTACCTCATCCCTGCCGTCATTGTTCCAATTGTGCTTTATTATAGCAACCCCTATTTCAGCGCCCTTGATTTCAATATCCTTGTCGGAGCTGAGCCATCCAAGCCATTCGTTATCTCGATCGTCAATGACCAAATTTATGTCATCAGCTGTATTTTCTTCGTTATCTGTATAGCTAAAGGATATGAGATATTTTTCTGTATCTGCTGTTATATTTTTGCCCTGGAATACACAGGCAATAGATGTTCTTCTGATCTTTCTCTGTGCGCTGCCTATGTCATAGGTCCAGTTATCGGCAAGCTCTATAAGACCATTTGAGGATATTTCGTCTATAGCAGTTGTTTCCGATACAATATCGGAAATTGCAAACCAACCTTTTTGATCTACATGGACAGGATAAGGCACATTGGATTTATTGTTGATATGCGTAATTGTACCGCTATAATTTTCCAGATATTTGCCGGGAGAACCCCCATAGCTTGTATAATACGGTTTTCCTGTTACCGTGATTTTATCACCTATTTTGTAATCCATGTCGTCACCTCTTCCACGGAGGCAGAGAATCAGATGCCTCCGCAGGAATTGCGGGGATATTGATTTCTATTCCCGCAGGAAATACAAAAATATTTATATGCTTTATATTGGCTTGCATAACCTTGTCTATATATTTGCAATTGCCAAAGATTTTATATGTAATTGCATCCCATGTATCGCCGCTTATGGTTGTATATTTACGCATAGCTTAACCTCCTGCGTCTTTCCTCTTGCTCCTTTATAGCGTTAAGTACTGTATTGACCAAAGCCTTGTCATGCTCTGCAAGTTGATTTGACAAATCCCGATTGCCGTATATGTGATATACAGGATTTATAGTTACTGATCTGTTAGAGTTGTTTATTGTAGTAGTGCTTAATTCGGGCAATGTACTATATACAGGCTCTTCATTCATTCCGAGCATGCGCCCTGTAGTTTTCCACAACTGTTTTGATCTTGCAGAATTGTCAATAGGTATGGCTGCCTCGGGGCTACGCTCCGCAAAGGTTGTGAGTATAGGACGGTTTACAATACCGCCTATGGCTTTTTTGCCTACTCCTACCGTAGTCGCAAAAACAGAATTTGAGGCATTTGCAGTCACCTGCTCACCCATTCTCAAACCCTCTTGTACTATTGCAACCGCTCTTGCAAAGGAAGCACTTACAGTAGCCCCAAATACAACATTATGGCTCTTAGGGAGACTCCTTAACTGCGAATCTAAAACACTTACCTGAGAGGACAGGTTACCGCAGTTAGCAATGGCTTGACTTGTATCAACTGTTATAACTTCGGGGACATCCTTAACAGATTGACCAAGATTTTGCATCCCTTGAGTTGCTGTAACTAATTTAGGTGCAAGCTCGGCAATATTGTTTTTCAGTTCTTGTGCTCTTTGACTGCTGCCTTGACCATTTTCTGTAAGTTTTTCAAGCTCGGTATTCATATCCTTGTAGCTTTTGACAGCACTTTCAAAGGTCATACCTAAGTCAAGTTCAATGAGCTGTTTCTGAGTGTCATAATATGTCTGTACACTTGTGGTCGCAGTATTGAGTTCCTGCTCTGTAGTTTCAATATTTTTGACAAGTTCGCTTGCCTTATCCTCATATTCCCCGAAAGTACTCATTACAGAGGATATGTCCGTAAAATTTGTGTCAAGTCCATAGCGATTTGATACGGCATTTGCCTTATCAAGATAGTTATTTAACGCAGTGTAATATGTTTCGGGAGAGATTTGTCCTTTTGTATATTTCTGATCATAACCACCAACTTCAAAATCATCTATAAGACTTCCTAACTCATTCCTGACTTTTACAGTATTGTTGTAATCTTGATTCAATTCTACAGACTGTTGTTTTAAATTTTTGATTTCTTTAAGGGTATTTGGCAGCTTACGCTTAGTTTCGTATCCTTCCTGTTGCAGTTGGATTCGTGCAATTTCTTTTTCTTTGCTTAGCTTTTTTTCAAGATAATTTAGATTTTCGTCGATTGCCCCATTTTCTTTATCATACTTTGTAATGAGACCATCGCTATTTTCTATAAGCGCATCTTCAATGTCCTTAAGTCTTGCCTTTGCATCTGCATTTTCCTTTGTGCCGTCAGCTGTATTTTTTATAACTCCCTGTAATGTCCTGTATTCATCAATAAGGCTCTGCGTATCATCTGCGTTTTTACTGACTTTTTCAAAATTTTCGGCAGCATTTTTTAAATCATCGGCAAAATTTAATGTTTCTTGCCTTGCTGCCTCTTGATGCTTTTTAAACAGATATATAGCCCCGCCCAAGACACCGATGCCTGCAACGGCCAACCCAACAGGATTAGTTAGTAAACCTACTGCACTTGTCAATAGGGATGTAGTCGTTACTGTTTCGCCTGTTGCAACAGATACGGCAGCTAAAGCTCCTTTATATGTAGCAAAGGCTTTCTGCCCGAGCAATACACCCTTTTGTATTTCTAAAAATCCCAATTTGCCCGCAAGCAAACCTAATTTAAGAGCAAGCAGCTTTGCTATAACCTTTGTCACACCTGTAACTGTCTCCGGATTTTTTTCTGCCCAGGCTGCCATATTGGATATAACAGGGGTAATGCCCTGTACTATTTCGCGGAGTGCAGGAATCAATGCATTACCTAGTGCTTTCTGCAAGCCTTCGGCGGCGGATTTGGCAAGTGTCAGATCGCCCAGAAGATTGTCAAGCCTTGTCTGTTCCATACGTTTTGCCGCACCGTCACAGTTATATATTGCCTCTGCAAGTTTGTTGTAGTCCTCATCGCTTGTATTAATAATAGTCAATAGACCTGCCATAGCTGTTTTGCCGGCAATAGCCTCTGCTTCCTGTACCTTTCCCGCAGCTGTAAGCCCTTCGGCAGCAACAGCGACCTCTTCGTAGAGTTCGGCCTGTGATTTGAGTTTGCCGTTTTCGTCTGTGAGACTTATCGCCAGGTCATCGGCTGCCTCTTTTAAATTATTTTGCGCCGCCTTTTTCTCCGCATCGCTCATGCCGTTAAAAGCCTTGCGGGTATCCTTTATAATATCTCCCAGTGAGCGCATACTGCCGTCAGCATTTGCAGTTGTAACAACAAAATCACTGCCGTCTTTTTGTGCTACTGCAAAATCGGATGACATAGCCGCTAAAATTTTTCTAAAAGCTGTACCGCTGTTACTTGCTTTAATACCGCTGTTAGCCATAAGAGAGAGCATAAGCGCTGTATCCTCAATATTAAAGCCATATGCTCCTGCAAGAGACGCACAATATTTAAAGGATTCGCCCAACATACCTACATTTGTATTGGCATTGGAGCTTGCTGCTGCCAGCACGTCAGAAAAATGCCCTGCGTCCTCAGCCTTCATTTTCATTGCTGATAGAGCATCTGTTACAATGTCTGATACTGTCGCAAGGTCCTCACCCGATGCCGCAGCAAGGCTCATAATACCCGGCATACCTGCTATTATCTGATTTGTCTTCCAGCCTGCCATAGCAGCGTACTCCATTCCCTTGCCCGCCTCGACAGCGGAAAATTTAGTTGTCCTGCCGAGCTCTGAGGCTGTTTCTGTGAGTTTTGCCATGTCGGCATCACTGGCATTGCTTATAGCCTTTACTGTTGACATCTGCGCCTCGAAGTCTATGGCAGGTTTTATAGCTCCCTTATACATGGCAGCGCCGAATAATCCCGCTGCCATAGCAGTTTTGCCAAACTCTGCTTTAGTGCTTTGTATTGCACTTGCATTTTTACTTAAAGCCACATTTATGCCATTTATTCTGTCTTGAGCATTTTTTAGATTATCATATTCCTGTCTTAGTCTTTCGGTTTCGCTGCTTAAATTGTCTGTGTTTACTCCGGCATTTTTGAGTTCGGCATTTAATGAGCTAAGTTTTGTTTCCTCCTGTTCGATTTTGGCGGCTGTTTTCGCCATTTGCTCTTCGTTTTTGGCAAGCTGCTTATTAAGCCTTGCAGACGGATTTGCCGTATTGTTTATTTCGTTTTGCAATCTTGTATGCTCAGCTGTAAGCTCTGCCATTTTTGCCCTGTTAGCCTCAAGGGCTGACTGTGTTTTATTATAGCCATCTATATTTTTAAGTACAGAATTTACATTCTGCGTTGTAGCACGCAAAGAGGATACCGCTTGTCCGGCTGCTGAAAATGACTTATTAAAGCTGCCTGCTGTTTCCGCAGCTATTTTAAAAATTAAATCATATTCTTTTCTGCTCGCCATTGCAGTATCCTCCTTATATTATACAGTTATTATACTTTCATATCGTTTATAAGCTCGATCCATTTTAAAAGGTCCATAATTGTGATAGACAGCCAATAGGGTATGGGTGTATGCGTCTTTATTGACAATATCAGGGCTTGACGTCTGATGTAGCGGTCAATACCGTCCCCTGCAAGTTGATACCGAGCAAAAAACTTCGCACCTTGTCTGTCACACGCATATACTCGGGAGCAGGGAGAGCCTCTATTACATCAATAGATACCTTTGCTGCCTTTGCCGCCAATCTGCTTTTGATATTTTCATCAAGTTCTGCGGCAACTACGGCGCCCTTTGTAAATAATGTTTCATTTGATGCCGCTATAATGTCCCTGCCTTTCAGATTGTCCAGTTCGAAAACAAGCTCTTTATATTCGGTATCCCCGTACTTAAACGGTTCATTAAACTTAAGCATAAATGTATTTTTACCCATATTGACACTCCTTTACTTTCCTAAAGCTCTTCTGACATCCGCCAGTTCGTCTTTGCCGTTTATCATACAGATAAAGTTGAGCAAATCGATTTCGTCTGTTTTGACACCATCAAAATACTGGGCAAAATAGCTTACCGAATAGGTGCCTGAGGCATCAGATGTAGATGCAGTTGCGACCTTGCCCAGTGATTGCGTGTTCGGAAAAACATCCATAACAATTTTATGGGCTTTAACTTTTACTTCTCCGGTTGTTAATTCTCTGTCCTGTATTGCTGACATAAATGTAAGTCTGTGTTTTCTGCCTTCAAAAAGGGCGCTCTGCTCCTTACTTGGCGCCTTGAAGTTCAGCGTAGTTTCCATGGCCTCAAAATTACCCTTTATGGGGCTGTTGAGTATGCCGTTTATGCCCGATCCCTGAATTTCTGTTGTAATTCTTTTTAAGTCAGGCATTGTGGCATCTGCTACACCTATATATTCGTTTTCATCCTCATATACCGCATAATTTATAATGCCTTCTTTCATTTTTATTCCTCCTTAGCTCCATAAATCTGATAAATAGCTAACATCATACTCAAATTCATTCTCGATCTCTCTTGCGGGAGATGGAGGAGTAATATATGTCTTAAACTTTATCTTACCGCCCATAAGGTCTGTAACAGCGTTATCATCAGCTGTAAATTCAATTCTGCCGCCTAATATCTTTTCTGAGCGGGTAAGTCCGTTAAGATAAATATTAAAAGAATCGGTAATTGAATCTATAAGTCTTCTTGTTATGTTGCCATCAATTTTATTCCAAAAGGAAAGTATAAAGTTTTTAGCAACCCACGCAAAAGTTCTGTTTACATTTGTAAAGTAGTCCTTTACATCTGTATTTGACGGATAACAAGCTGTTTCATTGCCCCATATCTTAAAGCCGCCTACAAAATTAAGGCAGGTAACAATACCACAGGAGTTAAGATAATTTGCCTGTGTCCTGTTAAGACTGCACTCTGTACCGTCTGCAAAGCATAAGCCGTCAATCTGAGCATCCTTATTGCTTGGACTGTTGGACGGACAGTCGTCATTAGCGGAGTCAGTCATTGCTATAACTCCGGCAAGGTGTGTGCTCATGTGGAATTTACGCTCACCCAAAGTAACCATTGGCCAGCATATGATCTGATTTCTGCTTGTAATACTTTTAGTGGTCTTCCACTCATTTACATCACTGTAATTCTTTACAGAGGAGCAGTCTGCATCTATGAGAGCATGTCCCTCAAATATTCCGTCAATACTCATTGCTTTCGCTGTCATTACAGCAGCAACTTCTGAATCACTGCTGTATCCGGGCGCAAGAATTAAGTCGGGAATCAATAAATACTTTGAAAAGCAGTACTCCACAAGCTCTAAGCCTGTTGACTTTCCGGAGCTTATGTCATAGCCGCCTATAATGTCTTTTACCTTCACACTTTCTGTGTCTACAGTATCAAAGGCTACATATACTTCCTTGCCTGATATACTGCTTTTAGGCAATAATTCCAGTGTCAGACCATCATCACTGTAATACAAGGTGTAGTCTTCGTCTGCATTGTATGTAACATCGCCCTCGGCTGTACTTGTTACCTTGACAGTACTTTTAATTGCATCAAGGGGCAGCTTGGCAATGTTGTCTGTAATACTATACTGTGCCGCAGGAACAGTCTTTTTGTTTTCGGCAGGATCAAGTACGTTGACAAAAAGCACAGGACCCATATTGTATAACTTAAAATGACTGTACATAAATTCGCACAGAGTGTATTTATCCCAGTCGTCACTATATCCTAAGGCGGCAGCCGCCTCGGAATAGTTGTTGGCAAGTATGATTTCATTTGTCTTTCCGCCTACTGTATGTATGGGGGCAGTGCCTACCACAAAGGGTATGCCTGATGCCGTTACTACAGGTGTACTTACACTTGTGGCTGCCTGGCTGGTCTTTATACCATGTTCAAACGCTGCCATAATTATACCTCCTTGATTTTCTTTTCAACCAAAACATATGTGTTGTAAAAGGCATTGTTCTTGCCCTTCAGCATGCTCTGAGACTTAGCAAGCTCCTTTGAGGTCACAATAAGCTTTGCAATATCGGGATATTCCTTTATTGCCTCGCCTAAATGCTTAAGCACATCTGCTTTTGTGCCTCTGTATACTGCATTGGCCGCAATGCCGTATTTCTTTACAGCAGGACCGCAGTAAATATATGTACCGATAGCCTTCTTAGGCTCTTTGGCAGCAACAGCCTTAGTCTCATCTGTTGCAGCCTCGGTCTCGGCTTTGGTCTTTACATCTTTGGTCTGCTTGTTTTCGTCTGTTTTTGCATCTTTTTTTAATGCCATATTTTATTTACCTCCTGTCTTATACTAGGGATTTCCCAGTTAGTTATAAGTTCGCCTATAGTGTAGGGTCCTGTATCATCTTCATATACCACATATTCAAGTGGTAATTTAAGCTGATACCTGTTTCCTACAATCCTATTTTTCATAAGTTCGATCCTTATTCTTGATATTACATTAAGGCAGTCCACATATCCCTTTTCATAGTCTTCGCTGTACACAGCTGTAATAATTCTTACTGTTACAGTGCTTTCTTCCTCTTCTCCCTGCTTCTGTTCGTCTTTTCCATTTAAAAACCTAAGCAGAATATAAGGCACATCCTGCGTAAGTCCTTCTTTTGTGGGTACTGCTCCCTGAAAGACCTTTAACAGTCTTTCTGTTTTTTCTTCGCCTTGCTTTGTCTTGACCTGTAAAAGTAGGTCTTTTGTACAGGCCATGATAACCTTTTTCAAATCGTCAAGTAGCATTATCGGTGTCATACATTAATACCATTCAAAAGCCTTTCTATTTCATGTTCAATTCTTTTGTTTACAACTTCCTGGGCTTCTTGCTCTATGTGCGGGGCAATTTCGTTATGACCTATCATATGTGCAGCTGAAGGACCAAATATTGTCTCTGATGAGTTACGCTGAGCACTTGTGCGCTCCAGTACATTAGACCCATGTCCTAGATTAGCCACAAATGCATGCTGCAGTGTACCTCCGCCGCCTTTTTTTACCTGCACTTTCACTTTCCCGCCTCTGCCGCCTTTGCCGGTCACTTGGAATTTATATATTGGTATCATTTTGCCGCTAATGGTAATCATGCCTACTGTATTTGCATTAGGTGATGCGTTTTTTATGCTCGCTTTGGAATTACTTTTAATTTGTGATGCGGATACAGTAAATCGCTGCGAAGCTTCTTTTGCGCTGATCGCCCTTATACGGCTTAATCCTCTGTTGATTGCGTTGTATAATACCCTTGACGGACCTCTTTTTATATTGCCGACAAGTTTTTCTATTCTTTCAACTTGTTCCAATGTTATTTCTATCATTCGTCATACACCACCAGTTCAAGTATAATTTCTCCCATTTCCTCTTTTGCTGTTACAATACTGTACTCATCATCACCAATTTGTATTGTGTGATTTTTGCGAGGCACAAAGCCTAAATCCGCTAAATGTATATACGCTGTTACATCAAAGGAATAAATTATAGCCTCGTGGTCTGCTGATTTCCTGCTGCGCTCGTTAGCCTGCCTGTCTATTATGACAGGGATATTTTCGTACTTTTCTCTGTCATAATAGATAGTCATATATTCGGCAAATTCCTCCGAATTGTGAAACACATTTTTAAGGTCTGTTTCAAGCAATTCCTTAAATTTATTCATCGGCATCACACACAGTTGCAGAAAACCATGTGTCAACCTCTCTTGGCACAGGAAGAGGTCTTGAATACAGCTGTAAGAACCTTCTGGCGGGATTTATCTTTGTATACATATAAGGCACTCTTGTAGCCTCATATACCTTGAATTCATCTGTTTTCTGATCAATAAGTACAACACCCGCATATATCCTCTTATAATTTGCCTGAGTACTTGCAAGCACAATCATATTACCGGGGATAAGCGGCTTTGTTTCGGGAGTTTCGGGGTTTGTCCAGTCATCAAGATATAACTCATTGTATGTATATATGCTGATATTCTGGAGCTTTAAGTAACCTACATAGGTAGCTCCGTTAATAAGCTCCTTCGGATCAATTACTGCTAAGTTCATATGCTCCACATCAAGAGCATCCTTTACTTTTTTATTGTTCAGAAAATGTCTTAATGCAGTCTTACCCATAATGAGTATGTCTGTATTTACATAGCCGTTTTCCTGTACTTTGGCTTTGTATCTCTCTATATCTGCGATGGGATCGCTGTTTTCGTAGTCTGACCACTTGGATATATCTGTAACAATAGTTTCTTTGTTTGAAAATCCAAATGTTATGGCATAGTCAAGCCCTTCTCCTTTGATCGGTATCTCGCCATAAAGCATTGACTGTACTGCCATCCATTCTTCTCTCCTTGTTATCATCTGATCAAGCGCATTAAAATCCTCAGACATTTTCAAGGTTGCTCTCTGCGCAGGAGACATTGTATTATATAAGCTCTCACCGGGTGAGCGCTTAAGAATATCGTCTATAGTTGTAAGCCTTTCAGGCGCAACTACAGGAGGCTCAAAGGTTTCTGTTGTGTATCCGGAATTGGGGACAACCTTTCCGCCGATAACCTTGTGTACAAAAGGCGCTAACTTTCTGCCTCCCTTTACAAAGTCCACATCGATTTTTTCAGTCGGATATGTTTCTATGCTCTTGAAAAATGTATCAAGAAAAAATGTATGTACCGGAGGAGTTCTTCTGACGACCTCCGCCATTGTTCTTGGCTCATAAATATTTATTTCATTAGGCATAATTTGACCTCCTATCTCAGATATATATTCAGCTTTGCCATAGCAGCCTTAATATCTTTAAGATTAACATCCTCAGGCAGCACTAAACTCGCTGAGTTAAATTCCCCTGTGGAATAGTACACTACAGTTCCATTTTCCTGTGCATCCTCAGCAGCAATTCCCACAATATTATTAATTGTATCGGATGTTACCGTCTTTAACTTTCCGCTTTCCGCATCAAGCGCTACAGGATTAAGTTCGCTTATGTTTCCGCCTGCTGTTCCGCTTTCCTTTGCTACAGGAAAGCTGCCGGCAAATACATTCTTAGGGTCATATTTCATAATTTCACCTCCTATGATCTGAACAGGCCGCCATCGTTGCGGGTGGGCAATACGGAATCAAGTACTGAGAAATCATTTATTTTTCTTGACATATTCTCGGTTTCTTCACTTGCGCCTACACCTACATCATTGACATGGCTGTCTTTTACGTCCGCATCTGTGTCATTTACATACTGTTCGCCCTTGCGTTTTTCTGCTCTCAGAATATCAAAGGCAAAATTCTCGGCACTTGATAACTTGGTAAACTTTGCATCTCTGGCCATGCTTTCATAACCCGGCAAAGTTGCCTCTTCAATTGCCGCAATTCTTTTCCGCTCTTCGTCTTTGGCAGATTTTTCAATTTCTGCACAAAGCTCCGGATAGGCGGCTTTCAAGTCTTTTGCATTCTCAAAATTTTCCATAGTTACCTCCTTGTTTTTTGTTGTTATATTACATAATTTCTTTACCTTGTCCGGAATGTTATAGTTGTCAAAATTCATTTCCACTCGGTTTACAACATAATGCCCGGAGTTTTCAATCTCCTGTTCTGCAGAGATTTCCCCGAACATAAGTCTGTCACAAAAGCCATTTTCAACAGCCTCTTCGCCTGTATACCAGGTTTCAGCAGACATCAGCTGTCCTATTTCTTCTTTTGATTTATTTGTTCTCGCAGCATAGTTGTTAATAATGCTGTCTTTTATAACCTGTAATTCACTTTTCATGCTGTCAAGGTCTTTTTCTTTATATCCTCCGCAAAGATAGAGTACAGGATCATGTATCATAAATACTCCGCTTGCAGGGATCAATATCTCGTCTCCGGCCATAGCTATAATTGTTGCTGCTGAGGCAGCCCAACCGTCAATTTTGACTATGATCTGCGCTTTATGATCTCTTAGCCTGCTGTAGATCGTATGTGCAGCGAACACATCACCGCCGCCGCTGTTGATTCTTACAGTAATTAAATCGACATCTCCAAGTTCTTTTAATTCTTGAGTAAAATTTTTAGAAGAGACTGTATCTCCCCACCAGCTTTCTTCCTGGGCTATTTCGCCATCAATTATAAGCTCAGCCTCGTTGCCCATATCACTGTCTCTGACAAAATTCCAAAATTTCTTATTTTTCATTTGCACCATCCTTTATGTCCTGTACTGTCTTTATAGCAGTTTCTTCTTGTATCAGCTTTTCTATGTTGTTATAAAAATCTCCGCCTGTAAGCTCAACAGTTTCTTTAGTGCGATTGCTAAAACCGTTAAGGACCCTTTTTTCGGCAGCATTTACTTCCTTCAATGGGTCTAATTGTCCATTTGTAGGTCCATTCCACTCACATCCCGAGTAAGCCTTTCTTATAAGCGGGTCGGAGAAAAAGCCGGGAGCTTTTATTCTGCCTTTGGCAACAGCCTCCGCAAGCCATTCTTCGTATATTGGTTGGCAAAAATCAGCCGCCAGCCAACTCCTGTACATATTTACAGTTTTCCAAAATTCAAGCAAGGCTCCTCTGCTTGCTGAGTAGCTGCTTGAAAAGTGCTTTAAAAGTATTTCGTAAGGTATCTCTAAAGCCGCACCTATTTGACGGCACATAGAAGTCACAAAACCATCAAAAGCAGTGTTGGGTCGATTAGGATTTACAGGATTTGCTTTTTCGCCCGGCGCAAGGTCCACAATTGCACCATTGCCAAGCTCTATGGAGTTTTTATCAGATGCATCCACTTGGAATTCATCAGGCACCACTTCGCCTATAGCAGGTTCGTTGCTGGAGTTTTCCTTTTCTATGAAAACTGTAAGAAATCCAGTAACTACTGCCGCCATGAGTTCAGCAGATGTGTACCTTCCCAGTTGCTTTAAATCCTCTATAACAGGTGCCAAAAGCGGCACTCCTCTTAGCTGTCCTATTCTTTCTCGGTTCATTATATGGAGTACATTTTTTCTGCCTGTTTTCTTGCCGATGGCATCAACTTTTATCCATTCCGGTGTCTCAGAATTATTTAAAAATGCATGAGGATGATGCTTTGATATATGATATGCAATTACTTCACCTGCATCATTGACCTCAATGCCACCGATAATATTTTTTTCAAATTCGTTGTTATTAGGATTTGATACTCTGTCTGATTCTATAAGATTTATGCGCAGATCATAAGGCATATTTGCTCTCTTAGTGGTTGGCAGGAGGACAATAACATCTCCACTCAGCAACCAGTTTAAAAATACTAGCTGCTGTAGTTCTGCAAAATTGTCAATACCTTGTAGATCACAAGCCGTATTGTCAGCCCATAGACTAAACTCTTTTTCAATTTGTCTTTCGAGATTAATTGCCTCATCGGCAGATAAATTTAATGTCTTACGGTCTATAGTGGGTTTTGCTTTAAGACCTACTCCAACTACATTCGTTCTTAATGTTTTTAATGCACCTGTAGCAAGGGAAGCGCCACCCATATACAGGTCTCTGCTCCTTTGTCTTAAGGTGTCAAGATTGTCTTCTATGTCTTCCTTATGACTTCCTCCCCAAGAAAGCCATCCAAGCAGAGATTTTTTAACATGGCTTGCTCCGTAATTGCTATAGCCACTATTTTTGACCTCTGAAATTTGCTGTAGCCGATATCGTTGATAACTCCGCCTTAAGGCAGTACCCGGGCTGACAGCAGCTATAATTTTTTCAAAAGCATTCAAAACATATCACTTCCCTTAAATATCTCTTGGTACAACTCTTGTAATTCTGTTGCGCCCTCTTTGCGTATCAGTATTTTCAAGGTCAGTTACTATATCTTTCCAGTACTGTATTGACTTTCTTATTTCACTCAGGTTTGCCCTTGTAAGACTTCGGCTACCTATAGTGTAACTCTGACCAAGCGCAACGGCTTTTTCAGCTTCAAGCCATATATCAAGATGTTCTTTTGCTATTTCCAATGTTATTGCAGGCATAATCAACCTCCGGCATTAATGCCTCTTTGTCTCTGTCTTCGCCCTTTAGGTTGCTTTATTGTTGTTTTATCGCTTTCAGGTTTTTTAAGGACTGGATTTGCTATTTCAAGGGCAGCCGTAGCATAATTTCTTAAATCCCATGGTTCATTTCTTTTGTAGGTACTATCTTTCAGGACCCATGCAAAAAATGTTTTACCGTCCTTATATTTTATAATTTGCTTTTCACTCGTTAGCCCTTTAAAGTATGTATCATCATAGCCTTTTTCAAGTTCAGCAGGAAAATGGCAATATCCGGGTCCGGCTGTTTCGACCTTAAGCCTTTCGTATAGGAGGCTTTTACCGGTATCTACACCAATTGTAAACAAAGGTGTATTCTGCCTATTATTTTTAGTTGGTTTGGAAATATAAGGTATTCCTGCGCCGCCTTTACCCTTTATCGGGAAAATTCTGCGTGCAACCTTTGTTTTGCAGAATTTATATACTTCGTCTGTAAAGTGTCCGCCTGAATCAATACAGGTGCATATGATTCTAAGGCTTACACCATCCGCTCTTGTAAAAACCTGGCTTAAATGTGCATCAAGTTCTTTCCATATAAATTCTTGTTTGAGGTCTCCGTAAATCTTCGAGTATCTGATACCCCAATTTTCCTTGCCGACACCCCATCCAACAACCTCAATTTCAAATCTGTCGTCTTGGACATCTACCGCAGCTGTAAGGCACAATACAGAATTGGGTACTTCACAGTTATACATTTCCCTGCGGTTTTTTAAATCGTCTTCCGGCAGCTGTTCGCCTATTTCCTCCCAGCACTGCCCCATTTCTGTATTTGTCCATGCTTTTAACAGTTCGATATTCCCTTTCTTTTTTTCTTCGTTGGCTGTTATAAATTTCTCAACAATTTCCCGCCATTCTACAAATGTACTGGCCAAACTGTTTAAGTGATAGCCCTTAATTTTGCAGTCAGGATATTCATGTATGTATTTCCCCTTAGCAAATTGCTCTTTCCATTCTATTTCAGAGGATATGGCTCCGCAGCTTTCACAGACATATTCTATGTTGTCAAGATTTTCTGTGTCATATATTAAATTTCCCCATATAAGGGGTTGCAAATGCCCGCACTGTGGGCAAGGTACATTCCATTCGCCTTTGGAACTATGCTTATATTCAACCTCTATCCTCGATAAGCCGGATATTGTAGGTGTTGATATGTCAACCTCACATTTATTCCAAAAAGTTGTCTGCCTCTTAGCAGCAAGTATCAGAGGATCACCCTCATTGCCTGCTGTAGCAGGGTATCTGTCTATTTCATCCGCAAGCAATATCCTTATTGGTCTGCTTGCAAGGCTTTGGGGCGAATTACTGCCCACAATGGTTATGTGTCCTCCGGGAAATATTTTGTGCAGAATAGTACAGCCTGACCGCTTGCCTTCATTGACCTTTCCCTGCAATACAGGAGTATCTCTAAGCATAGGCACAAGTCTATCTTTAGAAAACGTCTCGCCCATAGTGATCGTAGGTTGCAGAACCATAATAGGGCTTGGATCATAATGCATATAATATCCGATTGCATTTAATATAAATGCGTCTGTTTTTCCTATCTGAGCCGCAGACATTACTACAACCTTGTTTACGGTAACATCTGATATTGCATCCATTATTTCACGCTGATAAGGGGCCCTGGTTGTTCGCCACTGCCCGGGTTCGGCGGATGATTCCATTGATAATTTGCGGAAACTGTCAGCCCATTGGCTCAGCGATATATCAGGCGGAGGCTTTAGAACTTCAAATATTTTTCTGAATAAATTCAAGGTATGTTTTTTCATTCCTTTTCCTCGTGTTCCTCATGATAATTAAAAACGCTGTCAAAGTCTGATAATTCAGTAAGAGCCTCTTCTATACTTTCCCTGAGTATATTAAAAATTTCAGCGTTGTCGGTCTTTTTTGCGAGTACAGGCGAAAGCTTTGAGGGTATTGCCATTAAGCGAGATTTAAAGTTTATTAACATATCGGTTATAACTCTTTCAATATCAGCGCTCTCATGCAATTCCTTTTTCTTAATTTTCAAGTCCAACTCTTGATTTTCGCGCTTGGCTTTGGCAAGTAGGGCTCGTTCAGCGTTATAATCTGTACCATCAGATGTACTTCCGTTTTTAATATAATCTATATAGTCTTGCACCGCTCCCGAGAGGATAAATAAATTTTCCCTATATTCTTTGATGATGCCGGAAGACCGGAGTTGATTTACTCTTCTCTCTGTTATTCCCAATACTTTTGCAATTGCCTTGGCAGTATATAATTTCATATTTTGATCCACCGCCCTTATTTTTTATTGATAGGCTAGGGAAGAGATAAATTTGCCTTTATAAATAGTTTTTCTTTGGGGGTCCACGAACCCGCAGGCCGTGCGGCTGTCCGAAAGAACCTACTCACAACTGTGTCAGGTGCGCCGCTCATCGCTGTCAATCTTCATAATCGTCAATAATTTTATTTTCAGCCTCAAAAATCCCTGTAGCCCTGTTATAAGCAAGTTTAATTTTCTTTTCTTCAAGTTCGATTTGCTTATTGGCAATATCATAGCCTTTTAGGCTATCTAAGAGCTTGATTATGCGTCCATGTGTTTTTTCGTATAATTCCTCAAGTTTAATTATTCTTGTGTGAGCAGTTGATGTGTTTGTTATCCTCATATTAAGCTTTTCAGTGCTATTTCTTTTGGTCGTAACATAACAATCTGCGCTCTCAATATATATCTGCTGTTCTATAGCCTGCTGTGCTTCTTTGGAATCTGCTGCCTTTTCTTTCTTACTTTTAGGCACAGTCATTTCTGTAATAGTATCTATATAAGTTTCATTTAGTGGCTCCTTTTCCTTAAGCTCATTAATTTTATTTCTGATTCGTTTTTCCTGGATGATTAGTCGGCGGTACTCTATAAGCATATTGTCCATCACATTGTCAGACATATTATTTATAAGATTCTGTTCCTCAGCTGTCAGATCGTCAAAGTACACCTTAGCATACCCGCCGTGAGTAACTGCATTTTTATTTCTTTTTGGCGCCCCATGTCCTTTTGCGTTTTTATTGCCCGGCTGTCCGCCTTTATTCTTTTTATTTATTTTTTTTAATTCGTCATCCCATTTATCTTGAGCCTTCCATTTTCGTATTGTACTATCGGCAGTTCCAAGTATATTTGCAAGCATAACACTGGTTATATTGCCTTTATGGGCAAGCCATAATTCTTTGGCTTTATCTCTTTTAGGACTTCTGGGCATTGCCATGTTTTTGCTCTCCTATTCGTTTGTTTCTCAAAATCGGACTTTTCTTTTTCCAAGAAATCACGTCACATATTATTTGCAATAAAAATAAAAGCCTAGTAAATTTTTATGATAGACTTTTATTAATTTTAAGAATATTATATTGTATAAATGTGGCAATGACTGGCAGACTTTACTTATAATTTGATATTATTTTATTGGTTTCAAATTGTGCGCACAACAATTTAAGCCCACGGTCTCTGTAATCTCTACATCTCCGTTGACTATAATTTTCAAATCTTGCAATTCGTACCCATTGCCATTTAAGTATGTAAAATTCATTTATTATATTTTTTTCTCTTAGAGGCAATTTATTTATTTCTGCGTTTATTGCAGTTTTCAAGTCAATTAAATACTGTTGTTTCTTAGCTGTAATTTGGAAGACATCTCCCTCATTGATATCATTAAAATTATTTTTTAATATTTTTTTATTCAACTTTATTGCGTTGCAAATAGCCTCATAGTCTTTCAAGATTTTTATTACTCTCTCTCTTTCCATTGCCCCGCCTCCTGAACTTTATGTATACGCTTTGGCCAAAGTATTCGTTGGCCTCTATAGCTATTTCGATTATCTCCCAGTTAGGATACATCTTTCTCCATATATCCTTATTTTCAAAATCTGAAAATATCCTGTTGAGCTTTCTGTTGTTATATTTATTGTCATTTATGATCTGCACAGGCTTTTTCAGATTCTTGCTTGCTCTCCATCTTCTTGTGGCTTTTCCTTCCTTTGCATCTCTATCCTCTTTTCCCTTTTGCATATATTCACAGAGCTTGGCAAGACCCTGTTCGTCGGGCTGTAGTCTGTCACAGTTGGCATAGCCCAAGCTCCACAGCTTTTCGATCTCATCTCTTGACAATCCACAGTCAATAATTATATGATGATGTATTCTGCCTTTAGGGGAAAACTCATCCACTATTATATATTTCAAAGGCCTGTTATCCTTGACCTTATTGTTTCTGTTTCGTAATCTCCTAATGTAATTATCTGTTATCCTTTTTGCATCCTCCAAGCTCTGAGGCAAATTATTATCACTATATGTAAGGGTAAGGTGATATCCCCTTTCGGAAAAATTTGTATGTACAAGCTGCCTGAAATATCTCTTGGCATTCTTATCATTCAGATTTTTCTGTTTAGGTGAAGATACCGCTCTTTTCCTGTTTCTTTTTGTGTTCTTTTTTTGACAATAGGGCATATTATATATAGAAACATCCATATAGCTCCTGCCACATAATATTTTCTTTTCCCTTACCATTTTTGTGTGCCGTGCCTCTCCCTACGTTTTATTAATACCTCATACCAGCTCAAAAGCAGCGTTTCCGCTGCCCTGATTTTCAATTTTTTCCAGCCTTATTTATTTGAGCCACCAAATTTCAATCCCCATTATGATATAATTATCTTCAATGGGTATTTCCTCTTCGCCTCGGAATATATATGTTACCTCTACAAGCATTGCTCTTTCTGTATAATCTCCGTTTTCGTTGATTTCATTGAGCCCCAGTAGGTCCCCTACCTTATATTCTCTGTCGCCTTTCCTGTATTCAAATTTTTTGTCGCCACTGGCTATAGCGTCAAAATATTCTTTCCTGATTTTAAGCTCGTGTATTCTCATTTTTTCTCCTTTCTGCGTAAGTCAAGGGGTAATGCCTCTGAGTTCTCAGCTCAGGGGCGTTTTTTATCATTTATCATAAGTTCAAGTCTTGCTGTTGCTATGATTGCTTTATCTATTGATGCATCTCCTGTGCGCTTTAATTTATTTATAATAGCATTTTCTCTTTGACTTAGTTGCATCCTATATTAATCCTCCTTTTCCATATCCCAGCACTTATTATGATCTGAACAATCGCCATTATATTTATCCCTTATTTGGGGGTAGAATACGCAAGCGATCAAGTCCTTTGGATAGCCGTCTGATGTTTTAGCTGCGTTCGGAAATTTACCAAAAAAATCGTCTTTATATGTAAATTTCTTTTCGGAGCTCTCGTGCCATTCCCGAACGGCTGCAATGGCCTCCTCGGGATATTTTGAATCATATAGGTAACAAGCTAGTGATTTTCCATTATTATTCTCTGATAAAGGACATTCGAAACAATTTGTAAAGTTGCACATCTCATACTTTTTTCGTAAATAAACTTTAGTGTTGTTGTAATTATTATCTGTCATTTCTATCCTCCTGTTCCACGCCTCAACAGCTAATTTTTGCGAAAGACATCTATCTGTTTTTGCATTACACTTAAAACAAATAACTGTATGCCCACAAGAGTCATCTTGTTTAATGATTACATCCTTGCTGCCACAGAAAGGGCAAGGTTTTAATTCTGTCCAAGGCTTAAATTCTGTCATATTTATTCCTCCTCAATCATATTAGCCTCTGCAAGTGCCTTGGCCACAGGAGGACAAACACTGTTCCCAATCCTTGCCATTTGCGCCGCCCGTGGATAGGGCTTGCCCTCATAGTCCTTGTCAATTATGTAGTCGGCAGGAAAGCCCTGCGCAAGTTTGCATTCTTCGGGCTTTAACATTCTTAAAAATATATCTTTTATAGTATATTTTTCGCCGTCAATTACAACGCTTACAAGTCCAAAGCGTTCCCTTGTCGTAAGTGTGTCAAGGGGTCTGTCAACCGCTTGCGCCTGGTCTGCTCCATTGTAGTATTTAATGAGCAGAGCCGACACCAAGCCAAAATGTGCGCCCGAACACGCTGTAATTGTGTGCAACGGCACATCTACGCTCTGTCCTGTCGCCCCTCTATAAAATTTTGTTATAAATGCCGTTACAAGATCATATCTGTTACTTGTGTCTATCGTCTGTAAGGGTCTGTCAAGGCTTTGTTCTCTTATGCCTTCCGACTGTCTGTAATATTGCAGCAGAAATGCTGCCGCCTCTTTTTCGGGCACGAGAAAGGGCTTGTCGGCTTCAAGTATAAATTTCTTAATTCCGTTTGCAATACGCCTTTGTGTCTTTTCACATAAAGGCTTTTTTCTATCGAAAATGCTTTTGCCTAAGTCTGACCAGTCTATAAAGTCAGATACGGGCTTCCACTTTTTCAGCCCGTCAGAGCCGTCTTTGTTATGCGTCGGCTTTGGAAATTTTATCGGCTTGCCATCGCTTCTGAATACGGCATACCACCGTTTTCTCGTTGTAGCCGCTCCGAAGTCGGCGGCAACAAGCGTTGTGTATTTGAAATCAAAGTAAAGTCCTTTGCTCCAATCTCTTGAACAGTGCAGACAATATTTTTCGCAAGGATATATATTTTCACCTTCAATATTTTTTTCTGTTCACCCATTCAGACAGTCCTCTTTATTTTTGCAATAACGGCACCCAAAAGCAGAGGAAAAACGACCGTCTTTTTTCTTTCGCATAGCAGATATAAAACAGCCGTAGCAACAGCCTTCTATTTCTTTTATGGGATTTCCGTTTTTGTCAAGGGGGCACCATTTCTGTATTTCTTCTACATTTTCCACAAAAACAATTTTTGGCAGTTCGCCCGTAATGTCTTTTATTTGTCTGCATAAATCATATACAGCCCATGCCAGTATGCGACTTCCGCTGTCCTTTGGCTTGTTGCCCTTTGCCCGACTATGACTTGTGCAATCGGGGCTTGCCCACATCACGCCCACCTTGTCGCTTGTTTTTATATATTTTTTCAAATCGACCTCGAAAATATCTTCCGTCAAGTGCAGTGTTTCGGGATGATTTGTTTTGTGCATTAATATAGCGCTTGGATTATGATCAATGGCAATATCAATCTTGATACTTGCCTGTTCCAAGCCTGTACTTGCTCCTCCGCCGCCTGCAAAACAATCTATATTTATGTAGCTCATTACGTTTCCTCCTCGTTAAATAATGTAATCTGATCTGAATCCTCGCCTGCTGTTTTGTTAAATTTATTCTATTGCTTCCGTAATTTCTTCGATAGCGGCATCTAAATTTTCCGCCGCTTCGTCTAAATGGTAACAGGCAGCATCTTGCTCTTCGTACTTAATACTGTTTAACAGATTGTCGGGGATATTGTCTCTACATTCCTCTTCCTCATCTAATAATAAGGTTAGCTCGTCTCTTGCTAAACTTATTGTTTCTCTTAAATTAATTAATGCCTTACGTCTTTTATTGTTCATTGTTGGATTCCCTCCTTTTATGTTCCTTTTGGTCTCTTATTGCTTAAATTTCGTTTTTTAAGGTCTGTCCGTCAGACCAAGTAAAAAGTCGGTAGATGTATTATAATATTCTGCTGCGGTGCTTATCACTGTTGCAAAGGCATCTGCGTCACAAGTAAGCTCGCCGTATAAAAGTATTGCGTCTGTTAAAAAAAACGGAAATTTACATTGTCTTCCAATGCAATAAGTTCCATATTCTACCATCTCATTGTTTTCTGCGGCAAGCATCGCTACTCTTTTTTTAATAGTTGACCCGATGGCCGTCATACCTCTGTTGCCAAAGACTATTGTTTCCGGGGCTTTCGCAAAATGTTTATTTAAAAATAGTGTTATGTATCTTTTTATCATTTTTTGTACCTCTTATAAACTCTTATAAGTGTTGTATCTCCCGCATATCCCTTTTCCCACACAAATAAAGGGATCAACATTTCAAGGTGTTTTCATTATTTCCCTTGCCTTATCCAAATTTTCGGTTCCATAGAGGACATATACCCGCCCTCTTATGGCTTTGTCTGACTTCCCTATAGTCTTTGCAAGGCCTTTATAGTTATAGCCAAGACTTATAAAATGCTTCATATCCTCGATTTCCGAGGTCTGCCATTTAATGTGATTTTCCGCTTTTACAGGTCTTTCCTTAAGCCCTAGATCAATAACCCGTCTCTCAATAGCTCCGCTGCTTCTATTGAGTTCAAGACTTAATTCATAATAGCCATACTCAAATTTTCTGAGCAGGTATATAAGCTTTTCATCTTCCCATTCTTCCCAGGGAGTACTTTTAAAGTCATCCGCATCCAGTTGCCTCTGCAGCTTCACCCATTTGGGTTCTTTACCCAGTATGTTAGGCTCAAGCCTTGAAAAATTTATCATACTTCTGTTCTTCTCTGCCCAGATCCAAAATTCATTTAAGTAGACCACCCTGAAAGTATTGTTAAGGACCCGTTTCTCTCTCACGGGGAAAGCTCTGTTTTGTACCCAGCTTATGCTTTTATATGTACTGGCTCCATTACTTATCCCCAAAATACTCATAAGCTGATTATAGGTTACATATTCTCCTCTTTCGAGATAGGATCCAAGCTTAAGCCTGTTCTTGCGCACTATTATGGCTTTAGGACTCCTCTTTAAATGTCCGGCTATCGACTTAATCGAAGTAGTCCCCCAATGCTCCTTAAGATAATCCGTTTCCGCTGGTGTCCATATTTTGCCGTTTCTTTCAAATTTTTTGGACTTTTTTATAAAAATCACCTCTTTTTTATGAAAAAAACACCCGGTTAGTATTTTTTATACTAAACCTCCTCAAGGTTTAGTATGGATTTAGGATAAACCTAAACCGCTACTAGCTAAAACGCATTTAAGTTAAATATTTCTCGTGTGCTCTCTCAATATCCGAATCAGTACTTGAAGCGTATATCTGTGTAGTTCCCAGCTGTTCGTGTCCAAGTAATTTGCTGACCTGTTCGATCGGCATTCCACGTCTAAGAGCCAATGTCGCCGCCGTCCGTCTGAATCTATGCGGATGACAATTTTCCACACCGCACCTTTTGCCAAGACTACGTAAGAAGGATTCAACAGCGCCGCGTGTCATATACTCATATACGACATCGGGATGTTGTACGTCATATCCCAAAAACAGCGAATTATAATTATCTGTTCTGGTAGCAAGATAATTATTAAGTGCAATCAAAGCCCGAGCATTAAAATACACATATCTTTCTTTGTTGCCCTTGCCAATCACGATCATCTTATTCCCTTCCAAATTGCTCCTTTTCATTTTTATCAATTCTCCTACTCTGCATCCGGTAGAAGCAAGCACTTCAAATATGGCAATATGTTTTAACTTTGTACCATGCACATCTCTCGAATTTAAAAGACCTTGTCTTAATTTTTCAAGTTCCATTTCTGTAAATGGTTTTCTCACAGTTTTAGGAGCTTTTATCCTGGGCACCTTAACTGTAATGTTCTTTTCCAGTAGTTCCTCTGCTGCCATAGCTGTCCAAAAGCTTCGGCAAACTCTAAGCTCATTGTCAAGAGATGTTTTGCTTAATCCGTCTCTTTCCTCCCTTATAGCAAGATAAAAGCGTAGATCATCCGAGGTAATGTCAACTACGTGCTTGTTGAGACAACGAAATACTTTTTCCAACGTCTGTCTGTAATAAAGAAGCGTACTTTTGGAACATCCGGCAATATGTTTTATAGCTATAAATCTGTTTATGTACCATTCATTATCATGGAGTACATCGGTAGAGAGTTGGTAAGACTGCTTCTCTATCGTACAGCCCTCCAACGCAACATACAATTTATTAACAACTAATTGCACATCATCACCACTCATATGTACAGAGAGTTGCTGGCCAATGTCAGAGATAAATTCACCAATTTCCATTTCATTCCTCCATTTCCATATCCCAACAAACCCCGCAGTCGCCACATTTCTCAGCTCTGCCAAATATCTCGGGATATATATTACATGCGCATATTGCCCTCGGATAACCATTCTTGTCTTTTACCGCATTGGGAAATTTGCTGAGGAAATCATTCAGGTACGTCTGCTGCTTCTTTGTTTTGCTCTCATGCCATTCCCGAACCGCTGCAATAGCCTCCTCGGGGAATCTCTCCTCATATCGGTCACACGCCAACTTTTTTCCATTATTATTCTTCGATAAAGGACATTTGCCGCAATCTGCAGCGTTGCATATCTCACCTCTTTTTTTCAGATAATATTTTGTGTCGTTAAAATCGTATGTCATTTTCTTTCCTCCTGTTCAACTTCAATGCCTCGTTCTTTTAATGCCTGCGTCCATAATTCTTTAATTTCTTCCTTGCAATGAGCCATAGCGTCTGCCCATGTCGGAAAGCGTCCGTGCTGGTCGTAAAACTTGTACTGATACGCCAGGCTGTCTCTGTTGTGGGGCTGCTCTGGGTCGTGCTTTACGGCACATTCAGGGCAAGTTCCTTCTGGTGTTTTACCAGCTAGTGTCAATCCGTGTCTTTCGTATAAATATCCCATTTACGTCCTCCTTCTGTTCCATGCTGCAATAGCTTCCTCTATCGTGTCGTAAAAACTTACGACCGCAAGGCAATTTTCACACCTTACTGTGGTTTTGTTCGCTGGGCGAACGACTTCAATGCTTGTATCCTCGCTGCCACAGAAAGGGCAAGGTTTTAATTCTGTCCAAGGCTTAAATTCTGTCATATTTATTCCTCCTCCGTCCATATTTTACGCGCTCTTTCCGGCTTTTTCTTCTTACTTATTTTAGACACCTCATTCCAGTGATGGGATACGAACCCCTTTTTTGCCCTATATCCCTTAACACGGGCTCTACATGACCCTGCCTTAGTCCTAATTTACGCCACACAATTACAATATCACTGCCTAAATATGGCGTGACCTCTACGGCCGTGAGTTCTTTGTAGTTTTCTATTTTCGCAAGATGTGCTTTGTGTCTACCCTCAGTCTGCTTAATATACAAATCATTTTCTATGGCGTAGAAATAATTTGTATATATTACCCTGGCGTGCCCACCGTGACCTTGTTTATGTTTAAATTCCATTACTGCCTCATCAGTCCATTTGTGTCCCTTAGGCAGCCGCTCTACTCTGTAGAGCCATATAGGGCAGAGCACAAAGCCTTTTACATAAGGTAGTTGACCAAGCATTCTTTTTATATCTTTACCATCGAATCCCAAGCTTTCAAATTTTGTGTAGTCGTCAACATACTGTGCTATAAATTTATCCAGCCTTTCTTCTTGTCTTTTAGTCACAACTCTGCTCCCTTAATCTCAACTTCCATCCCGGAGCATTCTGCATAGCATTATCTTTGTGTTCCCAGTGAGGTCGCTTCCAAAACTTTTTCTCACATTCCCTGCTGCAGAATCTTGTCGCCTTATCATTAAAAATCAACACTTTATTATTGTCGTACTTCACTTGATCAATAAGTTCTGGGATAAACTCATATAATTCCTCGATTGATTTCATTTTTTATCCTCCTACCACTTCATATATATACACATCGCAATATTCTCCGTTTGGGTTTCTATTAGCGTCGTGCAGAACTACCACTCTACCATTGTGTTCCTCGCAGAACCTATCATAGTGTTTCTTGATTGGATTGCCCCCAATCATTTGCCACTCTACCCTGTGATACTTTTTAATGAGACTTTCCATTTCATTAAAAAGTTCTCTGCCTATTATGTAATTCCCTTTGTCAAAGGAAATTAGCCCAAAATTCCTTACACAATTTACATAAGGGTCAACTGTGTAGGTTAAATAACCTATAACTTTATTTTTATTAACAATGGCATATTGATACAAATTATCACAATCTTTAATATCAGGTAGCTCAAAACACCCTGTGTAACCTGAGTAGTAAAAAAAATCTTCAGTATATATTATTCTCGAAAACTCTTTCAAGATTTCCTCTTTAAAAAGCAATGCTGGAATTAACATTATGTTTTATTCTCCTTTCAGGTAGTTCGGCTATCTGCCTCGCCAGCTCTGCCGCTTTTTCCCAATCGTCTTCTTTGTGATATTTACACCAAAGCCCAAATAATCCTTTATTATCATCATACTCATACCTATCATCGCAAAAAAAGATTCCTAGCCTTTCTTCTTGTCTTTTAGTCACAACTCTGCTCCCTTAATCTCAACTTCCATCCCGGAGCATTCTGCATAGCATTATCTTTGTGTTCCCAGTGAGGTCGCTTCCAAAACTTTTTCTCACATTCCCTGCTGCAGAATCTTGTCCTCTTATCCTTGACTCCGCCCTCGGTCTGCACGAGCTTACCGCACTGAGAGCAGCGGAATGTGATCTGGGGATAAAATTCGTCTACGCTGTGCTTGCGCCGGTATTGCACTCCGCACTTTTCGCAGCAATACATCTGGTTTACGCTTAAGGCGGTAAACTCCTTACCGCAATTTAAACATTTCATTTTATCCCTCCCACTTAACCAATACCGACAATGTCCTCTCATCAGCTTTTGTCATGTTTACAGGCTTTCCTTCCAATTGCTTATATACCACAAAATCTCTAAATACGCTCTGCCACTGTCCGTTGATGTTCATCACCTGTCTGTTGATCGCATTGCTGGAATGCTTTTCTACTGCTATGTATTGTCCGCCATATAAATTTATTGTTTTTAAGGCATCGTCAAGATCATTTTCGTGTATTATCTTTTTTAAATTTAATTTTGCTGTAGCATATGCAGGGATATTCCTGTCAAATACCGCTATCCTCATCATCTGTCACTCCCTTTAATACATCCTGTCCGTCAGCCCTATTAAATAATCAGTCGATGTATTAAAGTACTCTGCAATTACCTTTAATACATCAAGCATTGTCAGAGCAGGTATTGTGCGAGTAATCATACGATCCTTTGTTGATATCCAATAAAGATCTCTTCCTCCCATAACGCTGTCAACTATGATTATTCTGAGTTGATATTCCATAGCTATTTCCTCAACGGCATAGTCTACTTCTATGCCGTTTTCTCTGCAACATTCACCGATCCGCTCGGATATAATGTCAGCAATCATTTTTTCTTTTTCCTTAGGCGCTATCACTATCGCCTCTTTGTTGGTATCTATTGACCGCATTGTTTTATCTCCTTTTATTTGACTTCTTTGTTGATTTATGCTATTATATAAATGTGATTTCTGTACCCTTTCAACACTTTCCGCTCTTAGCCTTATGCAAATCTAAGAGCGGAAGTGATGCAAAGGAGATCCCGCCCTGTAGTTGGTCATCTACAGGGCATATTCCTTTTTTACAAGCTCTACAGGTCTCAAGCCCAGCCCCTTAGCTATCTTGTTTGTAGTCTCGGCATTTGCCTCACCTCTGCTGAGAACCTTGCGCATATCATTTATTGCTATACCATTTCTTCTGCAAAATTCCAGCTGTGTAAGCCCTGTTGCTTCTATTCCTCTTAATATTTCATTCTTGTTCAAACTACATATCATGCGCCAATCCTCCCAAATTCGACCTCTATTACATTGTTGTCCTTTTTAAGTACGCACTTGGCTATGTCAACAGGCGCCGTTCTGTCGTTTATGGTATTTTTGCAGCTAATATATGTCCTCCTGCATATTTCCTTTACTATGTAGCACCTTTCCCAAATCCATGTTATTATAGGGTCTGTCATTTTGTGCGAAAGCCTTTTAATATCCTTTCCCACTTCTTTTATGTCTTTTTTAAGCTTTTTCATCATTCAGATTCTCCTATTAAACCTTTTCAAAAATGCCTTGATGTCTACATCTCCGGTTTTGTCTAAGGGCAGTTCCTTTTTTATTTCCTTAATATCGGTACCTTTCCCGATTCGTTCCATGTCGGCATTGATGCGATCTTTTATTATCTTAAGGTCGCCTGATCTTATTTCTTCCAAATCAAACAAAAACCAGGATATAGTATCACTGCCTTTGGCAACATATATCCTTGCGCTGGCAGCACCGTCAAAGGCAAAGGCTATAGTATAAGAGTAGCGGATGTCTTTTATCTTGTACTGATCCATGGTGCTTTGTATCTCATATAGCATTTTACACTTCTTTGAGCCTATCATAATCATTCCTTCTTTCCATTACCTGAGCCCTCAGGATATGCCCTGCAAAAATACATATACGGTATGCCTTTACTTTGGTACGAGGAGGAGACTATGCAGAGCATATCTTGACAGCCCAGGTATATTGTTATGTTGCTTTTAACTTGTTTTTTTGCAATCCTTTTTGCGATTCTCCCTATCTTCTATGCCGCTTTCTTTATTCTTACCATAAAGCGCATTTCGGCAATCGCACCTTTCATTGGGGGCCAGATTTGCCCCGCAGTGCGGGCATGTGTGGTAATACATCAAATCCCTCCTTTTTATCCCGTCAGCTCGCCATTGAGCCATTTCTCAAACCGCCTGCGATACACTATATACTTATTCCTTTCTCCCCTCCCTCCCTTTACGGCAACGCCAAAGGGATATACCCCCTGTTCGATGCCCTTTCTCATATGTACTACAGTTACTCCCAGCTGTTCTGCGCATTCCTTTACGCTCATTATCTCATTCACAATACAGACCCCCTTGCAAGTGGCTTATATTTTATCCTTGTGAATTTAAACTTTTCTTTTTATCTTAATTATTATTTCTCTAAGGTAATCTTCATCAACCCCGATTTTTTCAGCTGTGTAGCTTATCATTGCATTTAATGCAATCGTCTGCTTATAATATTGATACAGTAGGGCAACTGTCAGCCCCACACACAGCACAGCCACTACCAGCCCCAGCACCGCTATGCAGCATAATACAAACAATTTCTTCCTTCCTTTTCTTTACAATTTCATTTCCCTTTACTTAATTAATTTCCTTACCTACCGCCTTGCAGAGATGCAAGGCGGTTTTCTTAGGCTGGCTCCTGGTATTGCGAAAAGAAAAAATCCAACTCAACATTTAGGCCTTTGCATATTGCCGCATACTCTTCAATAGTGATTTTTCTTCCATCGTTAAAGATGGCATACAATGACCTAACATTCAATCCTGATTTTTCTGCAAGTTTATTAACTGGGATTTTATTTGCCGTCATATACTTTTTAATTTTTTCGGCCAAGGTCCACACCTCCAATACAATCATTAAGTATTTGTTTGTTATTAAATACAGAAATTCTGTATCTAAATACATATTACTACACAATTCCTGTATTGTCAATTAAAATATTACACAATTTCTGTATATTTTTTTGTATATCTTTTACAAAAATACGGAATTTCTGTAATTTTGGTTGTAATTACAGAAATTCTGTATTATAATACAATCAGGAGGTGAGTAAATGGGTATTTACCGAGATAACATTAGGAACAACATTGTAAAATACAGAAAACAGCTTGGATTAAAACAGAGCGAACTAGCCGAAAAATTGGGTATAAGCACTACTGCAGTTTCGGGCTGGGAAAGGGGAGCTGCTGCGCCCGACATCGAAACATTAATTGAAATCTGCAAAATATTTAAAATTTCTTTGGCTGAAATGTATGGTATAGGACAAAATCAATTATCATATACAGAAACAATGATGCTTGATAAATACAGAAAGCTTGATACAATAAGCCAAGATATCATTAACTATATTATTGATGCTGAATTATCAAGGATTACAGATAATGATTATGTTTTTAATGCAGCTGCGAGGGGCAATAGTAAAATAGATGTAACGCTCAATAAAAAGGATATTGAAAAGGATTTAAATAAACCTATGTCAAAAGGCTTTGACGAATAAATTTCCATTAATCTACTAAAGCAATCTATCCCACTTTCTTCTACAATAAAAAGTAGAAAGGAAGTGGGAACGTGTATAACGAATATAAAATAGCACGAAATAAATCATGGGAAGTATTAATTGATGTAGGAATATTTGAACTGCCGGTTAATTTATCAATTATAGCCAAGCATTATAATATTCAAATACTCAGCTATAATGATAGTCAAATTGAATACTCGGACATTGAGGATGGATTTTCTGTAAGGATTAATGGAAGATACATTATTTACTATAATAGTAAAAAGCCTGTTGCGAGAATACGATTTACAATAGCCCATGAATTGGGGCATTGCCTTCTAAATCATATTATAGATAATGAGATCACCTTCCGCCGTAACAGCGAAACAGACAACAATATAGACATAAAAGAAATACAGGCAAATGTATTTGCAAGGGATTTATTGATGCCCGCAGCTGTACTGCACAGCCTTAATATAGCCTCTGCATCTGATATTGCCCAAATATGTAATGTATCTATGACATCCGCAGAGATAAGATATAAAAGATTGGTTGAATTGAGGAAGAGAGGGATGTTTAACAGCCATCCTCTTGAACGAAAGGTACATAATCAATTTTCGGAATATATAAAAAAGGTATCTGATACTGGGAATATCTGATACCTTAAACGAGAAATACTCAGCAAGAATAGTCCTCAGTAAAATTATAGTACAAATTGTATATATTTGTCAATGTTTTAGGGAGGAATTATTATGTTATTAGATTTATTTGAAAAATTAATTAAAAGAAAAAATATAAAATATATTATGACAGCACTTATTACTGCCATAATAACGTCCATTATAGTATATGCTGTTACATCTCAGCATTTTAACAACAAATATGATGATTTGAAAAAAAAATATGCTGCATCTGTTGACCTTGTAAATGAAGCTAACAGAGAAATATCTCAATTAAAGCAGAAATACGAACCTACCACTATGGAGACAGTTACAGAAAGTACTTCGATAGTTGAAACTACTACTGAAGCAACAACCAAACCAGCACCTACTTCTTATGACGAAGGAATGTATAAGGTAGGAACTGATATTCCGGCAGGAGAGTATATAGCATACCCACATTATGGCGAACATGCTTACTTCTGTATATCAACGGATGCAAACCAGGATGACATTGTTGCAAATGATAATTTTATTTCTCAAAGGTATTTTACAGTAAGCAATGGACAATACCTTGAACTCGAAAGTTGTTCCGCTTATTTAAATAAATAAAAATACTCCCTTTCATTAACAATACATACCCCCCCCTTGCAAGTGGCTTATTTGTGCCTATGAAAGGAGAATTACCATGAGAAATCCAAACGGTTATGGCAGTGTTATAGACCTTGGCAAAAAGCGGCGCAACAGATACGCAGTCCGCATTACGGATAAGATTGCATCCTCTGTTCCTTGTTCCGATGGTCTCTACCGCCAAAAGTACAAGTATTTGGGATATTATCCAACAATAAAGGAGGCAAAACAAGCCCTTGCGGAGTATAATGTTCTCCGCACACCAACTAAATATATAGACATCACTTTTGCCGAAGCATGGGAACGCTGGTCTAAACGCAACCTTACGGACTGCTCCTCTGCTCGCTACTATTCCTATACCTCTGCCTTTAAAAAATGCGCTGCCATTCATTCTTGCAAGATGGCGGATCTGCGCATTGACGATCTCAATATGGTTATGGACAGCAATATAGGAGCTTCCAAGTCCACACTCAATAATATAAAGATAGTTATGTCTTTTGTATTCAATTGGGCTATGGAAAACGATATTATCACCAGAAACTATGCCGATTTTGTCAAAGTCAGAGACTATAGGGCCATAGAAAATCACAAGGCATTTAAGTCTGAGGAAATAGATGAGCTTTGGGCGAACAAATCGGAATATGACATTATTCTGATGTATATATATACGGGCTGCCGTCCTTCGGAGCTTACCTCTCTTTGTAAGTCCGATGTTCACCTGGAGAATAATTATTTTTATATCCCCAAGGCCAAGACTAAGGCAAGCATACGCTTTGTTCCCATAGCGGACAAGATAATGCCCTTTTTTGAGCATTATATGTCTCTCGAAGGTCCGAACCTTCTTCCTTTGAGTTACGAGGATCTCCGCAGATATTATTCCGTTAATCTGCCCGAGCATACTCCACATGATACAAGGTCCACCTTCGTATCCCTTATGACTGCCGCAGGCGTTCAGGAGGTTATCATTCAGAAAATAGTCGGCCATTCCGGGGGCAATGTCACAAGAGATGTCTACACTCAGCTTGAGCTTGCTCCCCTCCTTGAGGCCGTCAATATGATTTAGCGCTTTGTATATTGCCCGTATATTACGAACTCGAATTTATATGATTTTAGCTGATTTTGCACTTTCTCTAAAATCCGCCCAAAACATATTAAACAAGCCCAAAACAAGCAAATAAACCATCACAAAAATTAAAAGGACATTATACCAAAATTAATTAATATTTAATAAAAATATATATAAAAATATAGTATAATATGTTAAGATCATATGTGCAGACAAGATATTTGAGATAAGGAGGAAATTATGGAATATAAGATACTGGTCGCAGATGACGATAAGGAAATACTTCAGGCGATAGAGATATATCTTGAAAACGAACAAATGAAGGTGTATACAGCCACAAACGGCGAGGAAGCCCTTGAGGTGCTCAATGAGCACCCGGACATACATCTTATAATAATGGATCTTATGATGCCCAAGATGGACGGCATACAGGCTATACTCAAAATAAGAAAGGACAAGGAGATACCTATTATAGTGCTTTCCGCCAAGTCTGAGGACAAGGATATAATACTTGGGCTCAACATAGGAGCAGACGATTATATAACAAAGCCCTTTAATTTTCTGGAGCTTATAGCAAGGGTAAAGTCGAATCTGAGAAGATATACCAAATTCGGCAGCTTTCAGCAGACAAACGACGAGCTTGTTATAAGAGGTCTTTATCTCAACAAAAAAACAAAGGAGGTAAAGCTTGATGACAAGCCCGTTAAGCTTACGCCCATAGAGTTTAAGATACTCCAGCTCCTTATGGAAAATCCCAATGTGATATTTTCCATAGAGGAGATATATGAAAAGGTATGGAACGAGCCCTTTATAAACAGCGAAAATACCGTGGCGGTTCACATAAGGCGAATAAGAGAAAAAATAGAGGTAAACCCAAAGGAACCTATGTACCTAAAGGTGGTGTGGGGAATTGGATACAAGATATCAAAATAAGATCACGGCAGTGCTTTTGCTCATACTGACAGCCGTGATATTGGGCTGCGCCATGCTTACAGGCGTTGAAAAAAAGCTGCCTTATACGGAGAATGATTTTTCTTATTTTAAAGACAGCGAAGAAATAAACGATATGGTGCTGCGCTATGCCAAGAATCTTCAAAGATATTATATATATTACAACAACTTTGATATAGATCAGGCTGAAAGGAAGCTTTCGGAAATAGATACATATATGTCTACGGGAGATACGAAAAGCGCAAAAAAAAGCCTGCAGACCTTTGAAAGGCAGACGCAGAACGCAGGGCCGGACAGGGATGCGGGAAGCTATTATACCATGGATCCCGAAGAGCTCTACGACATAGATATAAAAAATCTGACCGTAGACAGCATACTTGAGCATCAGGCCATGCTTTCCGAGGCGGTCACAAATTACAATGCCGTAGAGGAATATCTCAAGACTAACGACGATTTCCATTTCTCACTTTACAGCAAGCTCTTGGGCAGGGTGATAGCCAGCAATACCGAGGATTTTTACAAGGAAAACTTTTATGAGGTCATATCTCTGAGCGATGATATGTTCAATATTAATTTCAACGGAGCAAAGCTCAATGATGCTTTTAACTCCAATAATCTCATATGCAAGATATCCATACCCGAAACTACATCCTCTGCCGTGAAGACACAGATGGATATTCTTCACAGAAAGCTCAGCTATAACAGCATATTGTCTTCAGTTTATCTGCCTATTTGCCTTATGGGCTTGGCGGCGGCTATCATTTCGTTTTTGTGGCTGTACAACAGGGAATATTTTATGACGGTAATGGACAAGCTGTACAAAGGCTTTACAAAGCTGCCTCTTATATTTATAATACCTGTGCTTGTTATGCTCGTAAAGATAGTGGTGTATTATATAAAATACACATCGACTCCGCTTACTAACAGCTTTACATGGGGTATGTTCCCACGCATATTCCTTATGATATGTATAAGCTGCTTTATACTGGAGTTCATATGTCTTGCTCTGGCATATATATGCAATATCATAAGATCGCCCAAGACGCTTTTGGAAGCTCCCGATTTTAAATTGGGCTATGAAATGATAAATGATATAAAGCTTGCTTTCAAGACTCAGAAATGGTCATTTACGGGAATGCTCATTTTTGATGTGGTCTGTATACTTTTTACACTGGGCGTAATGTTTGTATCGCTTTTGGGAACAGGCATACTGCGCACGCTGGGCATAATGCTGTTTTCGTATATACTGGTGTTCTTCCTTATAATAGCATTCAAGGCTATAGTGGCTCAGATAAAGCTCAGATATTATCTTCGTGAACTGGCAGACGGCAAAATGGATACCATACCCGAACAGAAGGGCCTTTTCACCACATCACTTAATAATATCAACAATATCAACAACGGCCTTAAAAAAACAATGGAGGAGAACCTTAAAAGCGAAAGGCTGAAGACAGAGCTCATAACAAACGTTTCCCACGACTTAAAGACGCCGCTCACATCTATAATAAGCTATGTGTCTCTTCTTAAGGAATTGGATATACAGGACAAAAAAGCAAAGGAATATATAGACGTTATAGACAATAAGTCAAAGCGCCTTAAGATACTTATAGACGATCTGTTTGAGGCGTCGAAGCTTTCAAGCGGACAAATGGAGCTGGATATGATGCACTCCGACATTATTGCTCTTTTGAACCAAACCATGGGCGAGCTTTCATATAAGATAGAAGAGTCGGGCATTGAGTTCATAGTTACGAAGCCGCCGGCACCGCTTTTGGTGAACATGGACGGACAAAAGATGTGGAGAGTGTTCGACAATCTGCTGAACAATATACTGAAATATTCGCCAAGGGGCTCAAGGGCATATATAAACATTAAAGAAGGCGAATCTACAGTTACTATAGTTTTTAAAAATGTTGCCAACTATAATATGGATTTTGAAGCGGATGAGCTTTTTGAAAGGTTTAAAAGAGGAGATTCTTCCCGTACCACAGAGGGCTCGGGGCTGGGTCTGTCAATAGCCAAAAGCATCGTTGAGCTCCATGGCGGTACCATGAATATAGTGACAGACGGCGATCTTTTCAAAATAATAATCGTTTTGAACAGATAAATACCTCCACTGACGTGTCGGTAACTTATCCTCGGTGCAAATTAAAGCAAGCTTTATTTTCACCTTCGGATACTCTATGTTTTTCCTAAAATGCTTCGCCTTTTACTGCTTACGCAGTACATTTTGTCGCTATGCTCCAAAACAGGAAAAACATATCGTTAACTTATCTTCGATAAATATCGGAACAAGTTCCATTTTCTCAGTTATACCTCTATGTTTTGCTGAAATACTTCGTATTTCAATGTTGACGCATTATGTTTTACCTTCCTTTAGTCGGTAAAACGCAAAAACATATCGGTAACTTATCCTCCGTTAAAATCGGAGCAAGCTCCATTTTCACGTTCGGATAAGTTATATTATCGGAACTATGTTCCGATTGTAAATTATTTCATAATTTACTAAATTCACTTCGCTTTGCTCGTGAATTTTTAATATAAATACCTCCACTGACGTGTCGGTAACTTATCCTCGGTGCAAATTAAAGCAAGCTTTATTTTCACCTTCGGATAAGTTACATTGTGCAAAAAATTCGGTGCGCTCCAAGGCAAAGCAAACAGCCCGGGGGCAGCACCGAATTTTGTTTTGACAGATCATACCGATATCGTAGGCAAGGCCTGTGTTTGCGAAGGAGAAGCCTTCGGTATCATCAAGGCAGTATAGGCAATGCTTAGCTTTATTTTAAAAGCCCTGCGCATACAAAATATGTGACGGTTATGATCGCCGTGTATAAAAGCTGTTTCAGCGGCATTTGCGGGAACAGCCTTCACAGCCGCAGCCGCATCCGCCTTTTCCGCTTTTACGTTCTTTTATCATTTTGCAAATTATGGATATTATCACTGCAAGAAGTATCATTCCCACTATAAATGTACCCATTTTACGACCTCATTTCTTATTTGGCAAAAGCCGTTCTTTTAAATTCACTCTTTTCCCTGCATGGTCGGAGGAGCATATATACGGCTCCCGCCAAGACGATACACGCAGCGATGGTTCCCATACCGAATGCGCCTGTGGTCATAAGCGTGCCGAACTGATATACACAAAGGGCGGCGGCATAGGCGAAAAGTGTTTGATAGCCTATGGCAAACAGTGTCCATTTAGCCGAATTCATTTCTCTTTTGATAGCGCCTATCGCTGCAAAACAGGGAGCGCAGAGAAGATTGAACACAAGGAAGGCATATGCCGCTGCAGGTGTATATGCTCCCGCAAGCTCTCCCCATATTTCCGAACCGTCTTCCGCAACTTCGGCAAATCCATAGAGTATGCCGAATGTACCCACGACATTTTCCTTGGCTACAAGACCTGTGATTGCGGCAACGGCAGCCTTCCAGTCACCAAAGCCGAGAGGTGTGAACACCCATGCAAAGGCACGGCCTATCAAGGCAAGTATACCGTCGCTCAGATCTTCTACCATGCCAAAGCCTTCCTCCGTATATCCGAAGCTTGAAGTGAACCATATGAATACGGTGGAGAGCAATATGACGGTGCCTGCCTTTTTTATAAATGACCAGCCTCTTTCCCACATACTCCTCAGCACATTTGATACAGTGGGCATATGATATGCCGGCAGCTCCATAACGAAGGGCGCCGGGTCTCCTGCAAACACACTTGTCTTTTTAAGAATTATACCCGATACCACTATAGCTCCTATGCCTACGAAATAAGCACTTGGAGCGACCCACCATGCGCCGCCGAAAAGAGCGCCTGCTATAAGAGCTATTATAGGCAGCTTAGCGCCGCAGGGTATAAATGTGGTAGTCATTATAGTCATTTTTCTGTCTCTGTCGTTTTCGATCGTTCTGGATGCCATAACGCCCGGAACACCGCAGCCCGTACCTATGAGCATAGGTATGAAGGACTTGCCGGAAAGACCGAAGCGCCTGAATATCCTATCCATTATAAACGCAACTCTCGCCATATATCCGCAGGCCTCCAAAAACGCAAGGAATATAAAGAGTATGAGCATCTGAGGCACAAAGCCCAGCACAGCGCCTACTCCCGCCACGATACCGTCAAGTATAAGGCTCTTCAGCCAGTCTGCACAGCCTATGGCGTCAAGCCCCGCTTCCAATATGACGGGGATACCAGGTACCCATATGCCGAAGTCGGAATTGTCGGGCTCTTCAACAGACCTTGCTTCTTCAACGGCTTCATCTGTAATATCGACTGTCTCAACGATATTGCCTTCCTCGTCTTCTATGTCGATGGAAGTATCGCCTGCTTCAGCCCCCTCAAGTATGGCGCCGGCTCTCTCGAAATCGGCAGCAGCCTCATCAAAGGCCTCCCTGCCGATCCCGCAAAGATACCAGCCGTCACCGAATACACCGTCATTGGCCCAGTCTGTGGCAATGGTACCGACTGTGGTGACCGAAACATAATAGACGATAAACATAACAACGGCAAAAATAGGAAGTGCCAAAAACCTGTTGGTAACTATCTTGTCTATTTTGTCTGATATACTGAGCCTATTGGTGCATTTATGTACATAGCAGCTTTTTATTATGCTGCCGATATACTCATATCTTTCGTTCGTTATAATGCTTTCGCTGTCGTCGTCAAACTTTTCCTCTGCGGCTTTTATTATATTTTCCGCATCGGGCAGCTCTCCCACAGCATCACTTATCCTGTCATCTCTTTCAAATATCTTTATGGCACAGAAGCGTTTTTGTTCATCGGGAACGCTGAGCATATGCGCAATATCATCAAGTGCGGATTCCACGTCGGCGCTGAATCTGTGCACGGCCTTTTGAGTGCCGCCTGCCGCTGCCAAAGCCGCTTCGGCAGCTTCCTTTATTCCGCTGCCTTTAAGAGCGGATATTTCAACCGCTTTAACTCCGAGAGCCTTGCTCAGGCTTTCAAGCTCCAGCTTATCTCCCGATTTGTCCAGTATATCCTTCATATTCACAGCTACCACAACAGGTATGCCAAGCTCTGTAAGCTGTGTTGTAAGATACAGGTTTCTTTCAAGATTGGTGCCGTCTACAATGTTCAATATGGCATCGGGTCTTTCATTTATAAGATAATTTCTGGCAACTACCTCCTCAAGAGTGTAGGGGGAAAGCGAATATATACCGGGAAGATCCATAATGCTTACGTCTTTATGACCCTTTAGCCTGCCCTCCTTTTTTTCAACAGTGACTCCAGGCCAGTTTCCCACGAACTGATTGGAGCCTGTCAATGCATTGAATAATGTTGTTTTGCCTGAATTGGGATTGCCTACAAGCGCTATCGTTACAGCCATTTTATATCTCCTTTCTTTAGTTAGTTTTGGCTTATTTGATTAGCTATAACTAACTTAATTTCAAAAATTTATCGGAACCTCGTTCCGATACAGATCATTCCACTATTATCATTTCGGCGTCGGCTTTTCTTAGGCTCAGCTCATAGCCCCTTACGGTTATCTCAACGGGATCGCCCAAAGGCGCTACCTTGCGCACATATACATCCACGCCTTTGGTAATGCCCATATCCATTATCCTTCTTTTTACGGCACCTGCTCCGTCAAGCCTGATAACCTTTACGCTTTCGCCTATTTTAGTGTTTTTAAGTGTTTTCATATTTGCTCACCTCATATCTGATATTATTAATGAAGATCCGTTACTATACCATGATCTTGCTTGCCATGGCTCTGCTTATGGCAATACGGGTGTCCTTTATATTTACGATAATATTGCCCGCCATCTCATTTACAACAGTAACTTCGCTTCCGCTTACAAAGCCCAGGCTTTCAAGAAAATGCCTTATTTCCTCTTTGCCGTTTATTTTTTTTACCGTATTGCTTTTTCCCACAGGAGCCATTGTCAACGGCATTTCGGTCACCTCCGCAAATATATTAGCAATAACTTACTGCGTAAGCCAAGATTAACTCAATTAGCAGTAACTAACCAAGTAATACTTTACAACTTTTTCTGTGCTTTGTCAATACCCAAATTAAAATTTTTACCGTATTTTTTTTCGGTATTTAAAATCTGCGGCATAAATGGCAGTGACCCTATGCAAAAATAACGTGATCGAAATCTTTTGCATTTGCCTAAAATTTGGGCATTTGATCTGACCGACAGGTAAGTCTTTCGCTTATGTAAGCAGTGAATACAAAGGCTTTGTTAAAAGCCGCCTCTCTCTTCTTCAACATACGCACGGCATATATATTTGTAAAAAACAGGCTATTTGCAACATCAGACTGCCTGTATGCTTATGGTCTTTAGGTAATTATTTCCCATATAAGATATGACATAAGCGTATACATCGGCATATTAACTATTGAATAAAAAGGGGTTTTGTGTTAAAATGTAATTTGTCTGAAAAAAACAAAATTTGATTTTATATTGTGCGGATACGATATGACAAAAGACAGAGGTGTGATAATATGCGCAAAGCGATAAGTACGATATTTATTATATATATAATGACTGCCATGGCGGTAAACGCTGCGGGAGCGGAGCAGAAGCTTAAAGTGGATCTCAACGGCGAAGAAGTTGTATTCAGCGGCACTCAGCCCGTTATAGTAAAGGGCAGGACACTTATACCCCTCAGAGGACTTTTTGAAAAAATGGGATATACTATAGGCTGGGAACCTGCCACAAAGACGGCTACGCTTATAAAGGGATCAAGCATAATATCCATGAGAGACGGACACAAAGCTCTTCAGGTCAATCAGAACAGCACGATGCTGGATGTGCCGGCGCAGATAATAAACAATTCCATGATGATACCCTTAAGAGCCATATCCGAGGCTACAGGCGCCTTCGTAAATTGGGATGCCAACACAAAGACGGTACACATAGGCACGATTACAAGAAAAGTCGCTGCCGAAATGACCATAGATGATTATGTGAGAGAATATATGAGCTGCATAGCTCCTCTTGACGAATTGTCGGATAAAATAGTAAGCACTCTGAATTCCGTAAACGATGAAAACATACAGGAAAAGCTGGGCGCACTCAGAGAAGAAATAGACAGCTATATAGAGATAACGGAAAACGTAGCCGAAAATATGGATAAATTAAATCCGCCCGCTAAGTATGAGCAGTTCCACATAAAGGCCAAGGAAGCCATAGGAGAGCTTAGGACTCTTGCGGAAATGCTCGAAGATATGCTTAAGAACAACTACAGCTACGAAAGTGCGGAGACCGAGCTCAAGGCTATACTTGAAAACGCCCGCAGCTTAAATGAAGATATAAGTAAAATAACATTGTCTTTTAAATAAACGGAGGGTATATGAGTAAATTAAAAAAATGCCCTGCAAAGGGCAAGGGTATAGGCGGTCAGGCAGTAATAGAAGGTGTAATGATGAGAGGCAGGACACTTTATGCCATGGCTGTGCGCAATCCCGAAAAGGGCATTACGGTGGAAAAAACATTTATAAAGCAGCCCAAGGACAGGTGCAAGGCACTGGGCTGGCCTATAATACGTGGCGTTGTCAATTTCTTCGACTGCCTTGTCATGGGCGTAAAGGTGACAAAGCGCTCATTTGAGATGGCAGGAATGGACGATATAGAGTATGACGAGGAGAGCAAGTTTGAAAAATGGCTGGAAGAAAAATTCGGCGATAAGCTGGCGGACTATCTTGTTTACTTCAGCGTTATAGTATCTATAGTGCTTTGCGTAGGATTGTTTATGGTGCTGCCCACCATAATAGGCGGCTGGATATCCCACTTTGCCGGTGACAGCACAAATGTAAGGAGCGCTGCGGAAAGCATTGTGAAGATAGTTATATTTTTGGGCTATATGATACTTGTGTCTCAGATGAAGGATATCAAAAGGACATTTATGTATCACGGCGCAGAACACAAGACCATAAATACATTTGAAAACAATATGGAGCTTACGGTGGAAAACGTAAAGCAGAACACACGTTTCCACAAGCGCTGCGGCACCAGCTTCCTTGTGATAGTGATGATAATAAGCATAATAGTTTTCCTCTTTGTAAGGACAAATGATTTTTGGCTGAGGATAATATCAAGGGTGATACTTGTGCCCTTCATAGCGGGTCTGTCCTATGAGGTCATAAGGTGGGCAGGCTCTCACGACAACTGGTTTGTAAATATAGTGAGCGCTCCGGGCATAGCTATGCAGCTCATCACCACAAAGGAGCCTGATGACAGTATGATAGAGGTAGCCATCGCTTCGCTCAAGGCAGTGCTGGAGGAGGAGCCGGAGAATGAGTCAGACAATACAGGCTGTCCTTGACAGTGTAAGGACTGAGCTTAGATCAGCGGATATCGAAAGCTTTTCAATAGATTCGCAGCTTATTGTTTCGGAGGCTCTTGGCATAGATAAAATTCAGCTTGTCACCCATAACACAGATGAAATAAGCGGCGATAAGCTGAATATAATAAAGGAATATACCGCAAGAAGGCTCAAAAAAGAGCCTATGCAGTATATACTCGGTCACTGTGAATTTATGGGGCTGGACTTTAAGGTGAACAGAAATACGCTTATACCCAGAGCCGATACTGAAAATTTAGTGGAAGAGGCTGTAAATATAATAAAAGAAAAGGGCTGCAAAAGTGTGCTGGACATAGGCACAGGCTCAGGCGCTATAGCCGTGAGCATAGGAAAATACACGGATGCGGATGTAACTGCCGTGGATATTTCCAAGGCTGCGCTGAATATTGCCGAGGAAAATGCACGGCTGAACAATGTAAATGTGGATTTCATAGAAAGCGACCTCTTTGAAAATGTAAAGGGCTGCTTTGATATGATAGTGTCAAATCCACCCTATATAGAAACTGCGACAATAGATAAGCTGGATGCGGGAGTAAAGGATTTTGAGCCCCTTTCGGCTCTTGACGGAGGATATGACGGCCTTTGCTTTTACAGAAAAATAACAGAAGTATCACCCCGTTTTTTGAAAAAAGGGGGTTGCATTATTTTTGAAATCGGTTATAATCAAGGAAGTGCTCTTTCCCGTATGCTGAATGAAAAGGGCTTTAAGAACGTATCTGTCAGAAAGGATCTGGCAGGCTTGGACAGAGTGGTAACGGGATATATTTCATAACGGAGGTTCATTATGTTTGAAAGACTTGCCGATATTGAAAAAAAGTATATTGATCTCTCAGACAGGATAAACGATCCCGATGTGATCGCAGACAATGAAAGCTGGCGCAGGCTTATGAAGGAGCACAGCGATATTGCTCCCATAGTGGAAAAATACAGAGAATACAAGGCGGCTGCCGCTTCTGTTGAAGAAGCAAAGGAAATGCTCAACGACAGCGATGAGGATATGCGTGCTCTTGCCAAGGAGGAGCTTGCGGAGGGAAGCGCACGTATAGAAAAGCTTAAAGAAGAGCTTAAGATACTTATGCTCCCCAAGGATCCCAATGATGACAAAAATGTCATAGTGGAGATAAGAGGCGGTGCAGGCGGCGATGAGGCCAATATATTTGCGGGAGACCTTTTCAGGATGTATTCACGCTATGCCGAAAGGAACCGCTGGAAGACAGAGCTTATGAGTGCCAACGAAAGCGATGCGGGAGGCTACAGAGAGATAACATTTATGATAAACGGCCACGGCGCTTACTCAAGGCTAAAATATGAAAGCGGAGTACACAGGGTGCAGAGGATACCCTCCACGGAGTCAAGCGGCAGGATACACACATCCACGGCCACGGTCGCAGTGCTGCCGGAGGTGGAGGCAGTCGATGTAAAGCTGGATATGAACGACTGTAAGTTTGATGTGTTCAGAGCTTCCGGCAACGGAGGTCAGTGCGTCAACACTACAGACTCGGCAGTAAGGCTTACCCACATACCCACAGGTATAGTAATATCCTGCCAGGATGAAAAAAGCCAGCTTAAAAACAAGGATAAGGCTTTGAAGGTGCTTATGAGCAAGCTCTACGATTTGGAGCAGGAAAAACAGCACGCCGAAATATCCGCCGAGAGAAAATCTCAGATAGGCAGAGGCAACAGAAATGAAAGAATAAGGACTTATAATTATCCTCAGGGCAGAGTCACGGATCACAGGATAGGCCTGACTCTCCACAGATTGGATTCGATCATAGACGGTGATCTTGACGAAGTAATGGATGCGTTAATTACTACCGAGCAGGCTGAAAAGCTTAAGGCCGGCAGTGAAGATATAAACTAAGACAAGGAGATGGACTTATGAAGTTTGATAAAAAAGCCTTTAAGGCACAGCTTATTGCCAACGTAAGAATATTATCAAGACAAACTATCGAGACCGCTACACAGGAACAGCTTTATGAAGCTCTTGCCTTTACCATAAGAGATTATGTAACGAGCAAGTGGCTTGAGACCCATGAGACCTATGACAGAACAGGCTGTAAGATAGTATGCTATCTTTCAATGGAATTCTTGATGGGAAGATTTTTGGGCAACGCTATACTCAATATGACAATGTACGATGAAATAAAAGAGGTCATTGCGGAACTGGGTATAGACTATAACCTTGTAGAGGATGCGGAAAGAGATCCCGGTCTTGGCAACGGCGGCCTTGGCAGACTTGCCGCTTGTTTTTTGGATTCGCTTTCCACTCTTGAGCTTCCCGCTTACGGCTGCGGCATAAGATATCACTACGGTATTTTTGAACAGAAGATAGTTGACGGCGCTCAGATGGAGCTTCCCGATGACTGGCTTCACAACGGCGACGTATGGGGCGTAAGGAGAAAGGAATATGCCGTTGAGGTAAAGTTTTACGGCAATGTAAGACGAGAAATGAAGGACAACGGCGAGTACAGGTATGTACACGAAAATTATCAGTCAGTAATAGCGGTGCCTTATGATTACCCTGTTGTGGGCTATAACAACAATACCGTTAATACATTAAGACTTTGGGATGCCGAAGCCAAGAATATGTTTGACCTTCAGAAGTTCAACTCAGGCGATTTCCAAAAGGCTGTTGAAGAGCAGAACCTTGCAAAGGCCCTTACGGATGTGCTCTATCCTGCCGATGAGCACTATGCAGGCAAGGAGTTAAGACTTCGCCAGCAGTATTTCTTTGTGTCAGCTACATTGCAGAGAGTGATAACAAAATTCAAGATGAAGTTTGGCGATGACTTTTCACTTCTTCCGGAGAAGTACGCCTTCCAGCTCAACGATACTCATCCGAGCATTGCTGTAGCAGAGCTTATGAGACTTCTTATCGATGAAAACGATGTGCCTTGGGATGAGGCATGGGAGATAACGAAGAAGTGCTGCGCATACACCAACCATACCATTATGTCAGAGGCTCTTGAAAAGTGGCCTTACGACTTGTTCTCAAGACTTCTTCCCCGTATATTTATGATAGTTGAGGAGATAAACAAGAGATTCTGCAATATGCTTATAGAGAAGTACGGACACGACGCTGAGAAGATAAGAAGAATGGCTATAATAGCAGACGGCCAGATAAGAATGGCATGGCTTGCCATAGTGGGCAGTCATTCCGTAAACGGCGTTGCGGCTCTCCATACGGAGATACTTAAAAATCAAGAGCTTAAGGATTTCTATGAGATATATCCCGAGAGATTTAATAACAAGACAAACGGCATAACTCAGAGAAGATGGCTCGGTCATGCCAATCAGAAGCTTGCCAAGCTCATCACCAAGGAAATAGGAGACGGCTGGTATACAGATCTTTCAGAGCTTACCAAGCTTGAACCTCTTGCAAAAAAGAAGAAGTTCAAAGAACAGTTCATGGAGATAAAGAGAGAGAACAAGGCCGAGCTTGCCGAGTATTTCAGGGAGACTATGGGAATAGATATCAATCCCGATTCCATATTTGATATACAGGTAAAGAGACTGCACGAGTACAAGAGACAGCTGCTTAATGTTCTCCATATAATGCACCTTTACAATAAGCTCAAGGAAAATCCAAATATGGATATGGTTCCAAGAACATTTATATTCGGCGCCAAGTCAGCAGCGGGCTACAAGATGGCTAAGCTTATAATAAAGCTTATAAACAAGGTGGCCGATCTTGTGAACAACGATCCTTCAATAAGAGGAAAGATAAAGGTGGTATTTGCTGCCAACTACAGAGTAAGCCTTGCTGAAAAGCTTATACCCGCAGCGGATATATCAGAACAGATATCCACAGCATCAAAGGAAGCTTCAGGCACCGGCAATATGAAGTTTATGCTTAACGGCGCCGTTACTATGGGTACTCTTGACGGTGCAAACGTAGAGATAATGGAAGAAGTGGGAGAAGAAAATATATTCATATTCGGTATGAAGGCAAATGAGGTCATAGAGCAGTACGCAAGAAACGACTACAATCCATGGGATATATACAATATGGATCCCGATGTGCAGGCAGTTTTGAATATGCTCATAAACGGTACCCTCGATGAGGATACGAATACCTTTAAGCCTATATTTGAATCACTTCTTAACGGCTACAACGGCTCAAGAGCAGACGAGTATTTTGTGTTAAAAGACTTTGAGGCTTATGCCGAAGCTCAGGCTAAGGTAGACGCAGTATATAAGAATAAGGATAAATGGGCTGAGATGGCTATTATGAATACCGCACGCAGCGGAAAGTTCTCTTCAGACAGAACCATAAAGGAATATGCCGAAGAGATATGGGGTCTGAAGCCTGTCCATATTGAAATGAAAAATTGATGTTAATACACCGTGATGTTAACAGGGGTCGTCATATTTTGGGATGACCCCTGTTTTTTAGGTGCTTGCAAAGAGCATTGGCTTTGTGCAGCTAAAACTTGACCAAAGAAAACACTCTCTTGAGATCGTTTTTAAGAGAGTGTTTGAGGTTAGCATATGCCGTGTGATATGCTTTGTAATATCGGATCTGACATATTGAAAACAGAATATAGGCACACCAACTCTTGGTTATTTGCATTATGAATTTCGCTTTTTTGCCAAGAATTCAAGCAAACGTACTGCTTTAGCAAGGACGGAGTCTGACTCGGCGCCAAATAATTCTTTTGCCCAAATCCTATCAATTTTTCTGATTTGGGGATTTTGCAGATCAAGGAATGAGATATTGTCCTTCTCTGCTTTTATTTTTTTGATCAAGTCAACAGATAAATTGTCTGTGCTTGGGATAAGAGTAGTAAGCATATCCTTTTTTTCCATTTTACGAGCGCCTTCTTGATCCTTCGATGATACTTCACATATAAGCTGATAGAAAACAGTGGTCATCCAAGTGGCGGCGATCAATGCTTCATCGGAAGAAGAAAAATTACATACGATGAAGTTTGTTGAAACATACAGTGGAGCTTGAGAATAATATATTTTTCCGCTTTTTCTTATGTCTCTGGGGATTAAAACAGCGTTTCCATTGAAAATGCTTGTTTCTTCTTTTTTTAGGATGTTTTTCAAGTCTGCTTTGGTTTTGGCTTTTTTAGGCTGTCTTCCCTGCCTTAACGGAATTGCAATGTAATCTGTTAACACATCATCAATTGCTTTAGATGACGTTTGAGATACAACTAAAAATTTGGAATCACCTGAGCCTATATCCAATGAGTTATAATGAGCATTTCTCATTGCAGTTTCAAGAGAAACACTGCTATTGTATTTTCTGTACAGTGCAGGAATAGAATTGAAAAACAGTAAATCACTTCCACCGCTGTTACCGACAGTTCCTCTTTTGATAGGAATACTTAAATCGGCAAGCTTGATCAATTTGGCAGAAGAATAAAGATAACTGTCCGTAAATTCAATTGCTTCACTCATTTCACTGTTTAATTCCCGCCAACCGTCTTTAATGCATAGATCAAGCTGTTCGGTCTTAACAGACTTGGCAAGTATACCGGCTATTATTGGGGCAAATGAATCTGTGAGATCGGTTTTTAAAGCTGCAGCAAATGAATGTGTGTCAATATCGGGAATTTTATCGTAACCGGAATATATACGCACCGTCTCACTTGGCATCATAGTTTTGCCGACAATAACACAGGTGTCTTTGGTGACTTTATCAAATATTTCTTTACCCGGATATGTAAATACGATCCTTAAACCGAATTTATTGATCAAAATTTTTCGTATTGCCTGTGATTCCGGGCCTCTGCCCATCAAATGAGTTTTGGAAATAATACAGGCAATTGTTGTGCCATTTGGAACCAAGTGAGCGATCAGCTCAAGAAAAACACCTTCTAACGGCATTTGACCAACATCTGAAATGGGATCGGCTTTTGCCAGTTCTCTTATCCGTTTTAAGAGAGGCGGTTTCCGCTCAACGCAGTATATGCCGCCGACAAAAGGAGGATTCATAACTACTGCTTTTACATCGGCAAAGAATGCCCTGTCAAGCTCAGCAATATTTTGACATTCGATTGTGGGAGAAGTATTCCTGCAGATAGTTTCGGGGAAGCCCAATCCGAGTCTCAATGACAGTAATTCCAATAACTTGGGGTTTATATCATTAACAATTATTTGATTTGAAGATATATTGAATACATCTATCGCAGAGCTGATCAGATTTCCGCTGCCGGCTGCCGGATCACACAATTTGTCATTTTCGCTCAGGCTGCCGCTTATGCTTTTGGCTAATTCGGCAACCAATGTTCCAAGCTCAAGATCGGTCTGTACTTCGCCATTGTGCTCTTGTCCATAGGAAACAATTTGATGTAATACGTTTGCCACAGAATTGCCGTTTATATTTTGAGAGCCAAAGTCAAACAGATCAGATAGGATACTGCCGTCAATGGTGACTTTAGGCTCAAATTCGTTTGGGTCATATGTGAAAATATCCTTAAAATTTACTCTGACCGCCTCATTGCATATCCTTTTAATATCGCCGTTGAAAAGCCTGATGTCTTTTAAATCATTGCGTTTAATATATGTAAATGCTCCTCTTATATATTCATAAAGAAGCACAGCGAGATGGCTTTTCCAAAGCTTGGGATCATTCTTGATCCGCTCCATGTGTTTTGCAAATTCATCAAGAGTCAGCAAATAATCGTAGTTATTATCGACAAAGCTGCTTATCGAGCTTGCAAAGTAATCTGCAAGTTTATCAACAATATCCTGATCCGTCATTGAACCGAAGGAGCAAATTGAAGTCAATCCGGGCTTAAGCATCTGCTGGAATACACGAGGGCGATTTGAATCGAATCTAAAAGCAAATGCGTATTCGAGATTTGTCAAAATATAGAATGGCCTTTCGTTATTTCCAAAATTATTTTGAACATAGGACATTGCCTGAAATTGGTATCTCGAACTGTGAACATCGGCAGGCGTGCGTTTGACTTCTATAACACAAAGGTATTTTTTTGTTGTTTTGTTCTGTATACAGAAATCCATTTCAAGGCTGCCGCTGTGCTGATGATGGATCACCTTATACTTATTTTGAAGCTTTAACCTTTGCAAGGCGGAGTTAAGAGATCTTTCACACAGAGGGTGAAAAACATTTACTTCGGAATCCGAATACTTAATGCTCATAACATTTACTCCTTGATATAATTTTTTAGATTGGCAGCCATAATTTCTGCAAGCAAGGGAGGAACAGCGTTTCCAACGATCAGATTTTTTCCTTGCTTACTGGTTGAAACAATTTTATAAGAGTCAGGAAACGATTGTAATCTTAATGCTTCTCTAACAGTAATGAGCCTATCCTCTGCATAATGGATATTGCAGCCTACATTCGGGCGATTGAAGTATGTATTGATCGTGTAGGCAGGCTCGTCGGCCAGCAATCTGCCGTAACAAGTGGTATGGCCGCCGTCACGCTGCAGACGGCGTATCCTTTTAGATGAAACGTCAGTCGGAATATCCATATAGTTTCCGCCGGGCTTAACATGAGAAATAATGTATTTGTCCAAATCACTCATACGAGGAACAAAATGCTCTGTCACAGAATCGGTATCCCGCATTTTTTTTTGATAATTTGAAAATGGGGCAATATCATATTTTAATCGTTCATTTTCACTGTCAGAGGCTTTCGGCAAATCACCGATTGCGTCTTTTACACTGATATATTTTTTTAATCCCAAAGCCTCATTGCCGTGAGTGGCTTTCGGGAAAACAAATTTTTTACCGTTTAGTATGCCGACAATAAAAACCCTTTTTCTTCTTTGGGGTATTCCGTAATCCGCAGCATGGATGAGTTGTGCATTTACCGTATAACCAATTTCTTTAAATGAATGTTTTAAAAGATCGAATATTTTTTCTCCGCTTGCATTCTTTGCCGATAAAAGCCCCTGGACATTTTCAAATAAAAAGGCTTTAGGCTTAACGATATCTATAATTCTGATATATTGCCATATTAATTGGCCACGGGCATCTTCAACATTGCGTTTACCCGCAAGAGAAAATGATTGGCACGGCGGTCCGCCAATCACAACATCAGCATTGGGAATGGCAGAGGGATCGATTTTTGTTATATCCTCGCAAATAATATGATCGCCGAGATTAACACGATATGTTTCAACAGCATTGGGATCGTTATCGATTGCCCAAATAATGTCATAGCCAGTTTTTTTAAATCCCAAATCTAAACCGCCTCCGCCTGAAAACAGGCTCACTACTTTAATTGACATTGTTTTTCCTCCAGTCGCTGCTGCTTGATCTTTGTATAATCCTTACAGATCTCATTGAAAGTGCAATTCATATATGCTGAAAGCACTGTTGTGATCTGTGCTGTCATATCTTCATTAGTATCTACCATGTGCTTAGCAAGCCTGATAAGATGCTCCTTATCCGATACGGATATATTGGATATATCGGGGAACAATAGGTTTTCTATATCGTATCTTTGTAATTTTAATAATCCCGCACCATATTTTTTCCCCATTTTCTCTAATTGATAAAATGTGTAAAAATTGTTCAGCAGCGCAAATAATAAGAAACTGTCTATGTGAGGCTTGATGATATAAAAATTATCTCGTGCCAACACATTCGTTGTGTTTAAAATAAACTTCATGTCATTGCGGACAAAATAACTGAACCATATTCCGTCTGAATCGATTTCAGGTAATTCATACCATGGCGACCGCTGCTGCAATTTCATGTAAAGAGTTTTGGGCTTATGAGTGTCAATAATTGCCTTTTCACATTGGCACAGATAGTCTTGTACGTCTTTTGGAAAACTTTTTTTTTCACCGTGAAGCCATAGGAGATGATCGGTTGCCGCATTCGATGTAGAAAATCCGCTAACAGACTTTGGACTTGAAACAATGCCGGTTACATATTGATTTTTGTATTTTAAAGGCGGATTTATAAATATGGTATTCGCACCGGTCGTCAAACCTCTCCTTACATTAGCATATATACGAAAAGGCACAGGGTTTGTTATCAATTTTCTTGTTGGGCTTTGCAGAATACGGGGAGTTATAACATTATTTGATAGGTTGAGATAAATAATATCCCTATTTGAGCTTTCTTTTGTTTTTTTAATACAAAAAATAACAACATCTACAAGTGCATTTTTTTGGAATACCTCACCGTTTATATGGATCTGCTTTTCTATTAACGCTTGTTTGGTGATAAGTTTTTCAAAGCCTTTCCCGGAGCGTGTTTTTATCCAACTGCTTGGAAATATCACAACAAGCTTACCATTTGCATTAAGCATTTTAAGCGCTTTAATTACAAAATACATATACATATTTGCGGTTGTCGGCAGATCCGAAAAGATAGGATTTGACCGTAAGGCCATTTTAGATATTCCAAGCTCCGATAATTCATCGATCTTTTCTTGACGAATATATGGAGGATTCATAATTACGGCATCGTATTTAATTGTTTCGTCGGCTCTGAGATAATCTCCGTTATAGAGCTTTAATCGGGGATGCTTTGTTTTCACATAATCAAATAGCTTACTATCGATCTCATATCCGCTGATATTGGTGTAGCCTGCATTTAAGCAAGCATCTATAAAGACGCCATCACCAAAGCATGGATCGAGGATAGAGGAGGACAAGCCAATATTTAGCAATGAAACCATATATTTTGCAACGATCGTTGAAGTGAATATCTGCCCTAGATCCATATTCCGATTCCCCAAAAAATAAAAATATTTAAGCATTAAATGCATAACTATACATAATAATTGTAACATATCCCGGTACCTTCGTCAACACTTTAAAGGACGTTACAGCATAGTGACTGCAAGGTGTGAAAAATATTGTAAGGGTTGTGAACATAGCAGATCGTGAGATTTTTTACTTGCTGTAATTTTTTTGATAAGGGCAGCCTCCTCTCTGCTCCGATAGGCAGGCATCAAAGAAAGGCGGGGCCGTATACCCCGGTGCTTTCTCGGTCATACCGATATAAAAATTGACAGCCTTGCCAAAATGGCAAAGCTGTCAGCTATGTACTGCAAAATTTATAAATAATTTTATGATAGGTCAAGTGCTGCGGCATATTTAAAGCGCAGCTATCTGACACAGTGAAACGGATATCGGCAGTTTTATATCAGATCTTGAAATATCCTACGATACTTCCGCCCTGGGGAAGCTCAAGCTCCTTGGCAGGTTTTCCGAGCTGCCATGTGCCGTATACTCCGCTTCTTTGAGAAAGCACCCTATAGAAATTGAGCATAAGTATACCCAAATTAAGATGCTGATCGTTTTCGTCTGTTTTGTCATCTGCAAGGCTTACCAGTATGAAAAGTCCGTCATCTATTATAAAACGATAGGGCTGAAGATTGAGGAAGGACGGTGCGCAGCAGGCAGCCACCAATGCCTGATAAAGGTCTGTATAGTGGTCGAGCGTGGAATTTTCATCCTTTATGCCCATATCTTCCGCATATATGGCGTCTTCTATGAAAAGCTTGGGCGCTTCATAGCCGGAACGCTTTTTCATGGTAACATTTGAAAGATTTATTATATCCAGTCTCTTTATGGAAAGAGTGGATTTTTCATAGCCGAAGGCGATAAGTGCAACAGGCTCCTTGTCTGTGTTAAGGTTGAGTCTGTCTTTAAGCTTGGCGCTGTCATTTATCGTTATCCAGCAGGTGTCGATGTCCATATCCGTAAGCTTAAGAACCATATCTTCCCCTGCAAAGCCTGCATTTTCAATGTAGTTGTCGGCCTTTTCGGAAAGGATAAGTATATAATGAGGAGCTTCGATAAGGAAATCCTTATAGCCCACGCAGCCGTTCATCATAGGTGAAAGCTTGGGATCTATAAGCTTAAACTCTATCATTATTTCGGGAACAAGTCTCTTGCATTCTGAGAAATATGCCTTTATTTCGTTTAAAAGCTCAGGAGCAACTGCCTTGTCCTTAAAATCTCTCGTTGATTTTCTCTTTGTTGCCAATTCATAAAAATTCATCTTTACACATCCCTTCAATGTAATTTTCTAACCTTAATACAATTTTAGTATATATTTTATAAAAAGTCAATAATTATAGGAGCTTTTTGTATAATTCGGGCTGCCTGTCCTTTAAGGCGGGGAAGGCTTCTCTGAGCTTTGCGGCGTTGTTTTCTATGTCTGTTATAAGCATATCCTCGCTGCCGTTCATTTCATTCAGAAGTATTCCCGAAGGATCGTATATACAGCTGCCGCCAAAATACTCTGTGCCGCCTGTGTTCCCGACGCAGTTCACGCCTATGATATAGCACATATTTTCAACGGCTCTTGCCTTGAGCAGCGCCCTCCAGTGATCCGAGCGCACCCCGGGCCAATTGGCAGGCACTATAATAAGATCCGCATTCTTTGAAGCTGCCCTGAATATTTCGGGAAATCTCAGATCGTAGCAAATGAATGTGGATATGCAAAAGCCCTTGTATTCAAAAAACGATATGCCTTTGCCCTTGCGAAAATATTTGTCTTCACCGCTGTAGCTGAAAGGGTGTATCTTGGTATATTCGCTTATGACGTTTCCTATGCTGTTCACAACGGTATATTTGTTTTCGGCCTTGTTTTTGTTAAAGGAAGTCCAGCCAAAGCCTAAAGCGATATTGCACTTTGCGGCATAAGAACGCATAATATCCACTGTCTCTCTGTTTTTTTCCCCGGTAAGAGCGGTGTTCATTGAAAATCCCGTAAAGCTCATTTCGGGAAAAAGCGCAATGTCGCAGTTTTCATTTGCTGCAGCCTGTATATATCCGCCGGCTTTTTCAATATTTGTTTTTTTGTCTTCATATTTTATATGTGTCTGACAGATAGCAATACGCATACATCCACCTCCTGTGTGTAATTATACCACATTTTTAATAAATCCGTTGACTTTTTTTTTCAGTCATTGTATTATAAGATTATATAAAAAAGAGGTGATTCTATGAGCAGTTATGACTATATAGAGCGTATACTGATGCTCTCTAAAATGCAGTTCAGATATCTCAATATAGATGCGGTATTCTCTGACGAAGGCAAAAATTACAGATTTCCCGCTTCACCCAATGTAAATGAAAAGGTGATAGTAAAGCTGAGGGTGGCAAAAGATGATATAGACGATGCATTTGTGATCGCCAACGGCAATATGATACCTATGATAAAGACGGCTACCGCAGGCCGCTTCGATTACTACAGCGGCGAAATAATGTGCGGCACCGAAAAGATGAAGTATTATTTTAGGATAGAAAAAGACGGCAGAGAATATTTTTATAACAAGCAGGGCCTTGTCAAAAATGTGCTCAATGATTATGACTTTACCATAATACCCGGCTTCAAGACGCCTGACTGGGCTAAGGGCGCCATAATGTATCAGATATATGTAGACCGTTTCTTTGACGGAGACAAGACAAATGATGTGCTGGATAACGAATATGCTTATCTTGGCGTTACGGCAAAGGCTGTAACGGACTGGGATACCCCCGTTGAAAATTTGGATGTATGTAATTTTTACGGCGGAGACCTTCAGGGAGTTATAGACAAGCTGGACTATTTGGAGGATTTGGGAGTTGATGCAATATATTTCAATCCCATATTCGTATCTCCCAGCAACCATAAATACGATATACAGGACTATGATTCCATAGATCCTCACATTGGCGTTATAGTAAACAATGAAGGCGATGTTCTCTCAGAGGACTGCAAGGACAATACGGAAGCGACCTTGTACATGATGAGGACCACGGATGCCGAAAATCTTGAGGCCAGCAATAAGCTTTTTGCAAAGCTTGTGGAGCTGGCTCACGAAAGGGGCATAAGGGTAATACTTGACGGCGTGTTCAATCACTGCGGAGCTTTTAACAAATGGCTCGACAGAGAGGGATTCTACGGCAGGAACGGCTACCCCAGCGGAGCTTACGCCTCAGAGAACAGCATATATCATAACTTCTTCAAGTGGCATGGCGGACATTGGCCGGGCAATGACAGCTATGACGGCTGGTGGGCTCATTCCAATCATCCCAAGCTGAACTATGAAGGTTCACAGGAGCTTTACAACTATATATTGGAAATAGGCAGGAAGTGGGTGTCACCTCCTTATAATGCCGACGGCTGGCGGCTTGACGTGGCAGCGGATCTGGGCTTTAGCAAAGAGTTCAATATGGCATTTTGGCGTGATTTCAGGAAGGCTGTCAAGTCGGCCAACCCCGACGCCATAATACTGGCGGAGCACTATGGCAACCCGGAGGACTGGCTGCAAGGCGATCAGTGGGATACGGTCATGAACTACGATGCGTTTATGGAGCCGCTTACATGGTTCCTCACAGGCATGGAAAAGCACAGCGAGCAGTCCAATGCGAGCAGATACAACAACTCTGCGGATTTTGAGGGCAGTATGCGCTATTTTATGTCAAGATTCGACATAGAGAGCCTGTCCGTGGCAATGAATCAGCTTTCAAATCATGACCATTCCAGATTTCTTACAAGGACAAACAGGAAGATAGGCAGACTCCATACCTCGGGTTCCAATGAAGCGGATACGGGGATAAACAGGGGCATAATGAAGGAAGCCATAGCTTTTCAAATGACATGGATAGGTGCGCCTACAATATACTATGGTGACGAAGCGGGTCTTACGGGCTGGACCGATCCCGATAACAGAAGACCCTTCCCTTGGGGAAAAGAGGATAAGGAGATACTCGGCTTCTATAAAAAGATGGCGGAGATACACAAGAGCGCAGACGTGTTTGCCACAGGCTCTTTGGATTATCTTTATATGAGCTACGGCATCATCTGCTTTGGCAGGTGGGATGATGATGAAAAGGTCGTTGTTGTGCTCAACAATAACGATACACGTTATGAGGTGATAGTGCCCGTATGGCGTATAGAGGCGGAAAACGGAACTGTGTTTACAAGACTTGTGGTATCCGGCGGAGACGAATGGTCTGATGAATCGAGAAAATATAAAACGGAAAACGGCTGTATCACAGTAAGCGTTCCCGCCTTTGGCTGCTGCGTAGTAGCAAACTGGGATATGTAGCCCTTTCGGCCGTATATGCCGCAAAGGTACGGCGATCGCATCAAAGCGGCTTCATTTTTGAAAGGTGAGCAATATGGATAAGAGAACGATATTTCTTTTTTGCATTATATCATATATATTTTTTGCAGTCAGCGTATGGGGAGACAGCATACATGATACGGCGGCGGAGCTGATGGAGTTTAAAAGTGAAATAAGGCTGGACACAAGGGATCCCGCCGAGACACTGGGCAGTGTGTATGAGTACGATCCCCGCCTTGAAGTGTATTTCGGCGGCTACAACGGAACCTCCTACGGAAGCTATTCCGTTATAAATATGAAATATGTCAACACCGAGGTTCCGCTGAAGAGCGTATGTATTGCGGAAAACGAGCAGGAATTTACAGAGCTTGTCACAAGAGGTCTGCTTTACTGCAATAAAAACTTCTATATAATATATAGGAATAAAGACTACAGCGCTATAGATATAGACAGTATGGTGGAGTCTATAGAAGAAGACTGTCCTCTTGCCGTAATGGGCGTGGGAAAATACGCCAGCAGCAGTTCTCAGAATCCTATTACCGAAGACAGCATATTTTCATTTACAATAGAGTACAAATACGATCCCGAGGTGCTTTTGGAGCACAGGAGGGAAGCGGAGCAAAGGGCATTTGAGATAATCGGCTCAAATGTTGCCTATGATATGCCCGATTATTTAAAGGTAAAGACGATACACGATTATATCGTCAACAATTGCAGATACGGTTCGGATCATGAGACAAACGATCGCCCCGATTATTACACGGCATACGGCGCTCTTATAGAGGGAAAGGCTGTTTGTCAGGGCTACACCCAAGCCGCCCAAATGCTTTTTGACATATGCGGTATTGACAACTTTACCGTATCGGGCTCTTCGGAAGGACAGAGCCATACATGGAATGCCATAAAGCTTGAAGATCAATACTATCATATAGATATGACATGGGATGACCCGGTGATGAGCGACGGCACAGATGCTCTTAAGTACGATTACTACAATGTGGATGACAACACTCTTGCCAAGGATCATAGCTGGGATAAAAGCCGGTATGCTCCCTGTACCGGCACAAAATATAATTATGCAAATACAATAGGGCTTATGGCTTCCGATATGAATGTGTATTCTCAGCCCTATGAAAATTTCGTATCTGTATTTTCAAGCCACAAGCCTTTAGGCGAGGATACTAACGAAAGCAATGCTGCGGACAGCAAGCCGCAGATATATGAATTGGGTATAAAGAACTGGAGCATAACGGAGATCGGCATAATTGCATTGGTACTTTTTGCGGTGTTTATGCCTTTCAGAAAAAGGAAGTGACTGCTATGATAAGAACAGTCATCATAGGATTGGGTATGCAGGGAAGGAAGTATGCCCGTATGCTTTGGAATAATGATGTAAGCGCTATGGAGCTTACGGGAGTGTGCGTAAGAAGCGATGCTTCCGCTTCGTGGGCAGATGCGGAGCTAAAGGGCGTCAGGATATACCGAAGCGAAGATGAAATGTTTGCGGACAGCGGCAATTTCGATGCCGTTATTGTGGCAACACCTCATAAGGCTCATTACGATACTGTGATGAGGGCCTTTGAAAAGGGGAAGAATGTATTTTGCGAAAAGCCCCTTTCCACAGAGCTGTATCAAGCCGAGGAAATGATAAGATGTGCAGGGAACAATACTTTTGCGGTCATGTTCCATTTAAGAGCCGTGGGCAAGTACAGATGGATAAAGGAAAAAATAGACAGCGGCGAGCTTGGCCATATAGAAAGAGTCCTTTTTGAAAGCAGCGGCTATTTCAGAACGAAGCACTATCACGATTCTTCAAGCTGGCGAAGCACTATAGACGGAGAAGGCGGCGGCGCTCTTATCAACCAGGGGCAGCATCTTTTGGATCTGTGGCAGTGGTATTTCGGTATGCCCGACAGTATATTTGCGGATATAGAGACCGGAAAGTACAATGACTTTGATGTGGAAGACGAAGCGACCCTGTTTATGAAATATCCCGATATGACGGGAGTATTTATAATAAGCACGGGAGAGCCCCGAGGCGGGAACCGTTTTGAAATAACGGGCACAAAGGGCAGGATAACGCTTATCGATGAAGAGATAGAATATATAAGGTATGCAGACAGCAGGGAATATATAAACACTGCCGATGTGAACACAGGCGAAAAGCTTGAATACAGCGCAGAAAGGTTCCGTATGGAGGACAATACGGATCCCTATATCGCCATGTTCCGCAATTTTGCCGAGCATATCGAAAGGGGAACGCCGCTCATAGCCGAAGGAAAAAGCGGTATAAACGCTCTGAAGCTGTGTTGTATGGCTTATAAATACAGATGATTGTGCAAAATGTATGGCAAATTGTGTAAAAAAATATTTTATTTATGCAATTTGCCTATTGCATTTACTGAATAATAGTGGTAGTATATAGGTGTATCGAAGCAGTGAACACAACACATCCGATACAAAAAAGATATGCCATCATTTATTGGCTTTTTAACCAACTAAATAATGGGCAAACTTATCGAAAGGTAAGGACGCAAAGCCAAGGGTCTAAAGCTTCCCCCGAAGCAATGACAGCCGGTTGCCTGTTCAGTAGAACAGTAGTCTTATAGGCTAGTACTGTAAGCTAAAGTGTACCTCCACTATAATAGGTGTTATTGGTATACCCCAGCAGATAGTTGATACCTATACGACATTTGCGTTGCCACTCATATCGGGCAGCGTTTTTTTAGTTTTGTGCAAAAAAATCAATGGAGGTGGCATTAATATGAAGAAATTAATGTTCGTATGTACAACTATCTTAACAATGGTAATGGCTGCAGCTACAGTAAGCGCAGCAGATTTAAAGAGCGCTATCGCAGCAGGCGTAGACGCTTGTGAAGAAACTATCGATATCAGCAGCTTCAACGCAACTCCCGATGAGGCAATGGACGCTTACTTCGATCTTATGAACAGCGATCCCGACTTCTTCTGTGTAGATGAAAGCGTTGGATGTACAGTAGACGGCAACACAGCAGTTGCTCTTAACGTAACTTATACAAGCAGCAAGAACGACATCGCTAAGTGCCGTGCAGAGATGAGCGCAGCAGTTGCTAAGATCGCTCAGGCAGCAGCAGGCGAGGCTACTAACCTTGATAAGGCTAAGGCAGTTCATGATTACTTCATAAACAACACCGAGTACGATCATTCAATGGCAATGACTACAAGCTATGACCTTCTTGTTAAGGGCAAGGGCGTTTGCGGCGGCTATTCTTTAGGCTACAAGATGGTAATGGATCAGCTTGGTATCCCCTGCCAGCTTGTTACAAGCAAGACTATGAATCATCAGTGGAATGCAGTACAGATCGACGGCAAGTGGTACAACGTTGACGTAACTTGGGATGAGAACTACACAGAGAGCATGCAGACTGTAAGCTACGACAACTTCATGAAGAGCGATTCTTTCTTCAACCTCATGGGTCACAACGGCGGTACTTCTGTTGTACAGTGCGCTGACAGCACTTTCGATATGGGTATTGCATAATACTTGGATATAATATGTGTAAATAATTTTCAATAAATATAAAATCTAAAACTTCCCCAATGTATAAGGCTATCGCTTTTGGAACAAAAGCGATAGCCTTTAGCGTGTCGATTTTATCGACACGCTTGAAAGAAATGCTTTCTGGCATTTCTTTCAGTTATCTAAAGAAGGAACCAGCCGTGTTTTCCGCAATTTAGGCACAAGTGCCTAAATTACAGAAAAGTTCCTGTCCTCAGGCGGGCAAAGCTCGCCTTGCGGATTATAGTCTGCGACGCTTTTTTGCAGGCTGTTCTTTATTTTAATTCATATTTACTCTCAAAATATTGTTTTTTCGACAGTCTGAGTCTATCGCTTTTGGAACAAAAGCGATAGCCTTTTTGCAAGATATATCAGCGATATATAAAAGGCGGGAATACCGCGCTCATATGCGGTATTTCCGCCTTACTTTGTAAAATTACCATTTCATCAAAAAATTTAAATCAAAACAGAGAACAGCCTTAAAAAGCATAGCGGATACCAATGATAAAGGGCGGAAGCATCATTCCTCTACCATATAGTGAGCGCCTATACTGTCATGCCTTTGGGCTGCGGCCTTTGCAATGAGCCAGCCTGCCGTGAGCATATTGTAAATCTCATACTGCTTGTTTGTGGTCTTTTCCGTATTGAGCTTTACGAAATCCTTATGGTCGGGCATATACTGCTCGAACCAGTCTATTATTTCCCGCATCTTGCTTGAGTGCCGCACTATGCCCACAAATTCCATCATCTGTCTTTGTATCTCGGCCTTTTCGGGAAGAGTGCCTACGGTATAGGGCGAAGGCTCATCGGTGATCTCCTCGGCAGCTATTTTGTGTTCCAATATATAGTCCGCCGTAAGCTTGCCGAATACTATGCCCTCAAGCAGGGAATTGCTCGCAAGTCTGTTGGCGCCGTGTACGCCTGTGCAGGCCACTTCGCCCACAGCAAACAGCCCCTTTATATTTGTGATGCCTTCGGGAGTCGCTTCTATGCCGCCCATATGGAAGTGAGCGCCGGGAGCAACAGGCAAAAGCTTGTTGTCAGGGTCGATGCCGTGTTCCTCGCATATCTCGGTAACAGTGGGGAATTTCTTTCTGAAATCGGATACATTGCTTATATCGAGATATATTTTTTCCCCTTTCAAGTAATGGGCATAGACCTCTCTGGATACTACGTCTCGTGGCGCAAGATCTTTTTGAGGATGCACGCCCTCCATTATTTTTTCCCCCTTGTCATTTACAAGCACTCCGCCTGCTCCTCTCACTGCCTCGGACACAAGGCCGTAGGCCTTGCCGTCTATGGTGAGCATAGTGGGGTGGAACTGTATGAATTCCAGATTTTTGAGCTTACAGCCTGCACGATATGCCATAGATATCCCGTCGCCCGTTATTGTGATGTCATTGGATGTAGAGGGATAAAGCTGGCCTATACCGCCTGTGGCAAGTATAGTGTAGTTGGCATGGTAGCAGTGTATGCTGCCGTCGGAATTTCTAGTTATGACGCCTGAACACTTGCCGTCTTTTACACGAAGGTCAAGAGCCATTTCGTTTTGTATAATGGTAACGTCTGTTGTGATATTTCTCAAAAGCTGCTCTACAACACGAAGGCCGGTCCTGTCACCGCCTGCGTGTATTATCCTGTTGAGACTGTGAGCGCCTTCTCTGCCGAAGGCAAGATTGCCGTTCTCATCTTTGTCAAATACCATACCCGTATCTATAAATTCCTTTATCACCTTGGGAGCTGTTGATACCAGCTTCAGCACTGCGTCTGAGTCGTTTATATTGCAGCCTGCCGTCATGGTATCCTTATAGTGGAGGTCATAGTTATCCTCCTCTGAAAGGGCAACGGATATACCGCCCTGTGCCAGTGAGGAATTACAGGACTTTGTAAGCGCCTTTGTTATTACGGTTACTTTTCTGTGAAATTTGCAAAGCTCGGAGGCTACGCTCAATGCGCCTATTCCTGAGCCGATTATAAGTATGTCTGTTTTTATCATAAGCTTTCCTCGCCCTTATTAATTGTTTCTATAATTACATTTTACACTAAATATGCAAAAATTCAAGTTTATATTTATAAATAAGTATAAATATTTTGTATATAGTCATAATTTATAAGGGAAAGAGGTGTTTTTTTGAAGGGAAAAATGTTGATATTCGGCTTGTCCGCCGCAGCCTTGGCACTGACTGTGTGCATATTTACTTTCAAAATGATACGTGCCGAGGATACGCCGCTTTTTTTAAAGCCGTCGCCTGTATTTGCCAGCGTGCCTCAAGGCGCAGTGGTATATGAGGAAATAAACGGAAAGGCCAATGACATGATAATCTCCGGCACAAAAGTGGAAATACTTAAGGACAGAGGCACGAAATGGTATTATGTCAGATATAAAAACCGCTTGGGCTGGGTAAAGGCCGAAGCCCTGGATATACCAAGGGATAGACCGGCAGATACCTCAGTACTTTCCAATAATATAATAGAGGATCATGCCAATAATAATATTGCTAGCGAAACCCAACACTTTGTTTGGGTGGATATTGACAGACAGAGGATATATGTACTCAAGGGCAGCAAGGGAAGCTGGAAGGTGGAAAGACGTATACTGTGTGCTACGGGCATGAACAAGTCGCCTACTACAAGAGGTCACTTTAAAATAGGTGAACGTGGAACGTGGTTTTATTCCGAAAGGCTCGGCAGCGGAGCAATGTACTGGGTGAGATTTAACGGAAGCTATCTCTTCCATTCCGTGGCAATGGATAAAAACAGGAACATAACCGATCCTGTTTTGGGGCAGAAGCACTCCAGCGGCTGTGTGCGTATGAGCGTTGAGGATGCCAAGTGGTTTTTCGACAATATTGAGGAAAACTCTGCCGTTTGGATATATTAAATTCTCAAAATGCAATATTGCATATGTATAATAAATGATGTATAATATATCTTATTTGAGGGCGAAAATAAAGTTCGCTTTAATTTTTGCCGGGGATAAGATAGTGATATGCTCATGTATTGATATATGCTATCGTTATACAAGGGCACACCATTTCTATCCTAATTGAAAAACAAAGGATAGTTGATATGAAAAAATTATTTATACTGCTTGCACTTTGCATATGCTTTAATATACAAAGCGTATATGCGGACTATTTGCCTTATGCCGAGCCGCCTGTGGAGCAGGTATGCAAAAAAACCGTTGTTGTGATCGATTACGCAAGGAAAAAGAATGTAAGGACAGATGCGGTTTTCTGCAACGGCAGACTATGCATACCTATAGATGAAGCAGCGGAAAATATGGGCGGAGAATGGAGATATGCCTATAACACGTATTCCGTAAGGCTTGGAGGCAAAAGGGAATTTTTTAACTGCAATACAGGCAGCAACAGGCCTGAAATATGCACTTTTGAAGGAAAGGCATATATATCGGTCTATGAGCTTGCGGAAAGCTTTGGCTTTTGCATAAGCGCAGATATCGGCAAAAACAAAATATCGATACTGGAATGCCGGTGTTCAAGTGTTATTCCCGTAAGTGCAGGTGAGGGAAAAGAGGCTTATATAAGGCTTGAGGATATAGCGGCAGACGGTATGGATACCGCTGTGACGCCTAAATATACTGCCGATATGCTCTTGAAGCTCAGGTTTACGGCTCAGTATTTGTATGAGAGAGGTCAGGAATACTATGTGGCATGGATACCCGTGTATGCGGATCCCGCTGCGGCGTACTGGAATGATGTGAGCAGCGACACGGGGCTTTATAATTCATACTTCCTGTATGTTATGGACTATATCGCAGATCACGGCGGACATATAGGACTTCACGGCTATACTCATCAATACGGCGATACCGTAAGCGGAGAAGGCTGGGAATGGGGAAGCAATACGCTGTACGGCACAAACGATCAGCAAAGAAGAATGATACTTGCAAAGCAGGCCGCAGCCAAGCTTGGATATAAAACGGAGTTTTTTGAGTTTCCTCACTATGGGGCAACAACATCTCAGCTTCTTATGGCGGAGCATTATTTCGATGTTATATATCAGAGCTTCCCGAACGAGAGCAGGAAAAACGTGCTGACATATACCGAGCGATCCGGCAAAAAAGTATACTATATACCTACGCCGGCAGGATATGTCGCAAACACGGAGGACAACAGTATATTTGACAAAATAGACCAATGCAGCAAAAATGGCTGCACTATGAGCCTCTATTATCATCCCGTAATAGACAGGGATATGATCTCCGTAAGTATAAAGGAAGATAAAATAATATGGTATTATTCACCTAACGGCAAGCTTCCGCAAATAGTGAATAAAATAACCGAAATGGGATATAGATTTTCGGATCTCGGATAATGGGGATGCTGCATCCGTGAAATGCAGCACCCTTTTTTTATGGATAAATTGACTATTGATGATATATGGTGTATTATAATATAAATAAAACAACTGAGGAGGAAACGTTATGAATGTACTTGTATGCGGAGGCGCCGGATATATAGGAAGCCATACGGTCTACGAGCTTATAGAACAGGGTCACAGTGTAGTTGTGGCGGACAATCTTGTGAAAGGTCACAGAGAAGCCGTGCATAAAGACGCCGCTTTTTATGAAGGAGATCTGAGAGACAGCGTGTTTTTGGACAAGGTCTTCGGCGAAAATAAAATAGATGCGGTCATAGATTTTGCTGCGTTTTCGCTTGTGGGCGAAAGCGTAACTCAGCCCCTTAAATATTTTGACAACAATGTATACGGCACAATAAGACTGCTGGAGGCTATGAACAGGGCAGGGGTAAAGAAAATAGTATTTTCATCGACTGCCGCTGCCTACGGCGAGCCTGAAAATATACCTATTGTGGAAAGCGATGCCACTGTTCCCACCAATCCCTACGGCGAAAGCAAGCTTACCGTTGAAAAAATACTTAAGTGGAGCGACAATGCCTATGGCATCAAGTATGTTGCCTTGAGATATTTCAATGCGGCAGGAGCGCATATTTCGGGAAATATAGGAGAGGATCATTCCCCCGAAAGCCATCTCATACCTATTATATTACAAGTGGCTTTGGGAAAGAGAGAGCAGATAGCTATGTTCGGTGACGACTACCCCACCCCCGACGGTACCTGCGTAAGAGATTATATTCATGTTACCGATCTGGCCGATGCTCATATAAAGGCAATAGAGAAGCTTTTTAAAGACAACACAAGCGCCGTTTACAATCTCGGCAACGGCAAGGGCTTCAGCGTAAGGGAGGTTGTGGAAGAAGCAAGAAGGGTAACGGGAAAGGAGATAAAGGCAGTTACAGAGGGCAGGCGTGCAGGCGATCCTTCAACGCTTATAGCTTCAAGCGAAAAGGCAATAAGCGAATTGGGCTGGAAGCCTCGCTTCAATACTCTTTCCCGCATAATAGAAACAGCATGGAAATGGCACAGCACACATCCAAACGGCTATAAAAAATAGACAAAAAAACAGGTGAAATATTGTGAAAATTATAGAGAGATGTTCACATTAATTTAATTGTTTTTGTATGAAAAAGGGTGTATAATGAATTTATATCGTCAATTTGACGGAAAATCAGATTACATATTTTTTAAGGAGGAATTAACTGATGAGTAAAAGTTTAAAAAGACTTTTAAGCTTAGTTCTCTCTGCTGTAATGCTTATGACAAGCTTTATAGCGGTAAACGTTGCTACAACTACCGTATCAGCGGCAACAAGTCCGTATATTCTTAAGCAGGACGGCTGGCTTGAATCTGCATATGTGGAGTGGACGTCTGTTCCCGGTGCAGAAGGCTATGCGGCTTATATAAAGGAAGCAAGCGCAGCTGATTCAGCTTATGAAAGACTTGACAATGAACTTATAAGAAAGTATTCCGATTGCTTCAGAGCAGACGCTTTGGGCTTAAAGGCAGGAAGCTATGTTATAAAGGTAGTTCCTGTTGTAGGAAGTAAATTTGATGAAAGCAAGGCATTTGTAACGGATACGCTTGAAGTTTTGCCACATGACCGTTCAGGCGCTGCTTTTTCATCTAAGTCAACCAATTCGGAGGGCGTAGGCGCATACAATAACGACGGTACGCCTAAGGCGGATGCGCAGATACTTTATGTAACAGCTAAGACAGCTAAGACTGTAACAGCAATGCTTTACAACGACAAAGGTACGGCAAAGACAGAGTACAAGGGTCTTCAGACTATACTTGACCGTAAGCAGAAGAACAGTAAGCTTGACAAGCATGAGCCTCTTATTATCCGTATTTTGGGCAAGGTCACAAAGAGTGACTTAGATAAGATCTCTTCTTCAGAGGAAGGTCTCCAGATAAAGGGCGATGACAGCTATTATCATATGGATGTTACTGTCGAAGGCGTTGGTGAAGACGCTGTTGTAAGCGGTTTTGGCTTCCTTGCAAGAAACTGTAAGAATGTTGAGTTCAGAAACTTTGCAATAATGGACTTTATGGATGACGGTATTTCATTGGATACAGGTAATGAAAACATATGGGTCCACAATATGGAATTTTTCTACGGCGGTCCCGGCGGTGACGCTGACCAGGCAAAGGGTGACGGTACAGTTGATTTAAAGGGTGGAACAAGATATACAACTATATCATATAACCACTTCTATGACAGCGGCAAGGCTTCTCTTTGCGGTATGGGCGGAGACGGCCCCAGTATAACAAATACATATCATCACAACTGGTTTGATCACTCAGACTCAAGAATGCCGAGAGTAAGAGAAATGTCTATCCATGTTTACAATAACTACTTTGACGGCATATCAAAGTATGGCGTAGGTTCTGCAGACGGTTCTTCTATATTTGTACAGAACAACTACTTCAATAACTGCAGATATCCTGCTATTACAGGTAATCAGGGCCATGACGTGGATTCAAGTGACCACTCTACTCTTTCAGGTGAAAATGGCGGAGTTATAAAGATGTTCGGCAACTTCATAACCGGCGCCGAAGGATATACTACATATCAGCAGGATCCAAAAAATTTCGATGCTTATGAAGCTTCTTCCGCAGGTGAGAAGATACCTTCCTCCGTTTCAGCAAAGGGAGGCTCATATAACAATTTTGATACAGATTCCGCTTTTGATCTTCACGCTTTAGATCTTGATGAAGCCGTAGACGTTCCTGCTAAGGTAATGAAGTATGCAGGCCGTGTAAACGGCGGTGACTTCTTTGCCACTACAGGAAAGAACAGAAGCGACTTCCCCGGCCTTACAGATGCAAAGTCATATGATGTAGACCAGGCACTTAAGAGCGCAGTGGTTAATTATCAGTCTCCTCTTGATCCAAATAACGTAGGCGGTACTAACGTAAGCGGTGAAGTAGAGGAAAGAACTACTGTTGAAACTTCAACTCAGTCTACAACTCAGACTGTTGAAACTTCAACTCAGGCTACAACTCAGGCTGCTCCTTCTGTTAATACAAAGCCTGTTGATAAAGGAGCTGCTGAGGACAACAGCGGCGAAGACAGCGGCAAGATATCAGTAACCTATGATGCAGCTACAGACAAATATACACTTAAGGATTCATCTTCAACACTTGCAGCGACTCTTAATATTCCTACAAAGGAAACTATAAAGAGCGGTAAGGTAGTTGTAAAAGGTACGGTTACTCCTGCTGTTTCGAAGCCGGCAGGCTCATGGGCGCTTGTAAGTGTTACAGGTCCTAAGGCAGCAGACGGAACATATCCCGAAATAGCAGCCTTTGCATCTAATGGCGACAAGGCTCTTACACTCAGGGTAAATAATGATAAAGATAACGGTCTTTCTTCAAAGACAATAACATTTGAACCGAATAAGGAATACAGCTATGAATTCTTATTTGATCTTGATGCTAAGACAGTTACACTTACTGTAGACGGCACTACAATTGAAAATAAAGTACCTCTTACTTTAACAGAGATCGGCGGCTGGGCTACTATTACAGCAAAGTCTGCTACAGACAGAGGTATAGTTGCTTCAACACCTTACATTGGTATTGAATCAGACGATCCTGTAACAACTGAGACATCTACTCAGCCTACGACATCTGCACCGACTACAAAGCCTGCTGAAGAAACTACCAAGCCTTCAGAAGAAACCACAAAGCCTTCAACAGAGCCTACCACCACAGATGTTTACGGCGATGCAAATGCTGACGGAACAGTTGATATAAACGATGTTCCAAAGCTTTTTGAGTATGTATCCAAGGGCATTGCAAATATGACTGAGGCGTTTAAGGATAAGATCGATCTTGACCAGAACGGTTCTATCGATTCAGCGGACGTTGCTATACTTCTTCAGCATATTTTAGACAGCAATTATACTTTACCTTTGAAAAAAAGTAATTAATGGCCTATAAAAATAAGACTGCTTTTGCAGTCTTATTTTTATGGAAGGTTTAGTTTGTATATCACAGGTCATAGAGCCTTTTACGCACTCCGCTTCGGCAAAATTTATTGCATATGTCCGTTCCTGCCGGCTTTTTTGCACATATTATCATAGGCAAGCACAGCGGCTATCGTTTTGCTGTCACATATTTCGCCCCTGAATATCATATCCACGGCATCTTTGACATTGTGGCGCTCAAGGGTTATGAATTCATCTTCATCCATATTGAAGTGTCCTTTTGAAAGCCCCTCGGCCAAATAGACATAAAGTATTTCACTGCAAAAGCCTATGGCGGAATACATCTTAAACAGGAAAGTCATTTTGTCCGCCTTGTAGGAAGTCTCCTCCTCAAGCTCTCTTATTGCGCAATCAAGAGGATCCTCGCCTTGCTCAAGAGTGCCTGCGGGAATCTCAAGAGTCATACTGCCTGCGGAATGCCTGTATTGCCGAACAAATATAATATTTCCGTCTTTGTCTATAGGTATCATTGCGGCAGCCCCGCCGTGCCTTACGGTCTCTCTTTCGGCAGTTGTGCCGTCGGGCAGACTTATGATATCCTTTTCTATTGTAAAAACTTTGCCCTTATATACCTTTTCACTTTTTAATACATTGTAATCATCCATTTTTGAGCCTCCTTTTTTATATCAGTATACTTCTTTTCAGGCAGGACTTCAATCCAAATTTTGTGAAATTTCCTCTTTTATATTCTGTATAAATGTGGTATACTATTTATAAATACAGATACGAATATTGTAAAGGAGGATAATCTATGAGATACGCAAGACCAACAAAGCACTATCGTGCGGCAGAGCAGGAAGCAAGAGCACATTCTCTGAACGGTGTGTTCGTGCCCGATGAAGAAAAACCGAAGCTGGCTGTATGCGCAGCGGCTCTTTCATTGCTTGTATTCCTTTTGGGGCTGCTTATAGGCGCAGTTGCAGGCAGAGATTAATATTATTGCAGAGGCGGAGCTACCGCCTCTTTTGACGTAAGGAGTTATATTTATGAAACTAGGCATTGTTGGCTTGCCCAATGTGGGCAAGAGTACACTTTTCAACTCATTGACGGGAGGCGGAGCCGAGTCCGCCAACTACCCCTTCTGCACCATAGACCCCAATGTGGGCATAGTGCCTGTTCCCGATAAAAGGCTGGATGTGCTGGCGGATATGTATACCACTCAGAAGGTGACCCCTGCCGTTATAGAATTTGTGGATATAGCGGGTCTTGTAAAGGGCGCAAGCAAAGGCGAAGGCTTGGGCAACAAATTTCTTTCTCATATAAGAGAGGTAGACGCTATAGTTCACGTTGTTCGCTGCTTTGAGGACAGCAATATCGTACACGTGGATGCAAAGGTGGATCCTGTAAGGGATATAGAGACCATTAATTTGGAGCTTATGCTTGCCGATCTGGAGGTTGTGGACAAGAGAATAGCCAAAACTCAGAAGCAGGCCATGAACGACAAAGGGCTTGCCAAGGAGCTGGAGGTATTGAAGAAAATAAAGGCCGTGCTGGAAGAGGGCAAAAATGCCAGACAGATAGAATTTTCAAGCGAAGAAGACACTGCCTTTGCCGACAGCCTTACTCTCCTCACAAGGAAGCCTGTGCTCTACGCTGCCAATGTGGCCGAAGAGGACCTTGCCGATGACGGCGAAAGCAATGCCTGCGTTAAGGCTGTGCGTGAGCTTGCCGAGGAAGAAAACTCAGGCGTGTTTGTGGTATGTGCCAAAATAGAAGAGGAGATCGCCGAACTGGAGCCCGATGAAAAGCAGGAATTTCTTGCAGATCTTGGCTGTGAATCAAGCGGCTTGGACAGACTGATAAAGGCCAGCTATTCGCTTTTGGGTCTTATCAGCTATCTTACGGCAGGCGTTACAGAGGTAAGGGCGTGGACAATAAAGAATGGCACAAAGGCACCTCAGGCTGCAGGGAAAATACATTCCGATTTTGAAAGAGGCTTCATTCGTGCCGAGGTCGTTACATATGATGATCTTGTGCGCCTTGGTTCTATTGCCGCCGCTAAGGAGGCGGGGCTTTACAGAAGCGAGGGTAAAGACTATGTTGTAAAAGACGGCGATGTCATACTCTTTAGATTTAATGTGTAGTTTATATGGATCCTCCCTATGCTTACGCAGGGGTGCGGATCGGTGAAAAAGGGTCTGTTCCATTTACTCAAATGGAATAAGCCCTTTTTAAGTTTGATGCATTTTCGTAAAGGTATTTATACTGAAAATGTGTATTGCAAGCAGTTGCCGTATTATGCTGTACTGATTGTGAGCTTTAGGCATTGTCCGAGGCTTGCACAATGGAGCGGCGGGCGGTTGTTCCTCCCTTGTAAAATCATTTATGATTTTACGTTATGTTTTCAAACTCCCTGCTTTGTGCCAAAGGTTTGTGAAGCAAACCGACGCACAAAATCAGGGTCTGCTTGAGTGCAGTTTGAAAACAGACTTCTTTTCATCTGAAAAGAAAGGGGGAATGTATATGACAGATGTTCAGATCATTTTGATATTGATACTGTTAATAATAATTTACATAAAGAAATAACCGCCCTATCTGCTACATAGGGCGGTTATAATTTAACCGTTTTATAAGTTGATAAGAGGGACAACCCGAAGCCGCTTCCTCTTGTGCTTTAATAATAGCATAAATACATATTATTGTCAAGAGGCTGTAAGAGCCTCTTTTAGTTTGCACTGTAAGAGCCTCTTTTAGTTTGCTCTGCCGCAAAAGGGGTAAATGGTGCATATCACATTTGCCATATCTGTCGGCAGATATAATAAAGCGTTGTGTATTTGCCTAAAATAGGTGAATATCAAAGATGTAAAGAAAGCTGCTAACGGGAGTCGGACCCGTGACCTCAGCACTACCAATGCTGCGCTCTACCTCCTGAGCTATAGCAGCAAATAACAACAATATTAATATACTAGAAAGCAGGAGATTTGTCAACATATTTTTTTGAAAGGATAAAGTGTACCCACGCTCGGAGGTGATGCAGCTATGTGACAAAATGGAAGTTACCGATCGAAGGTGTTGTTGCGGAAAAAACAATAAAAACAAGCGACTTTGTACAAAACCTACAAATAACCGCCAAAAAAACATACCGATTGATAATTTTACTCAAAAAACGAGTCAAAATGTTGTAGAAGTTTACCAGCCATTAAAAAAATGACATACAAAAGCAACATAAATGTAATGTTTGATATATAAATGCAACAATAATCCGTACTCCGAAAAGGTATGTTTTTGTTCAAAACTTATACATAAAAACAAAGGGATATTGTATAATGGGTAAATATCAAAAAATATTACAAAATGTTAAATTAACTATATCTAGTATGGACATTTTGTGGTATACTATATCTAGGGTTTGTTTGCCCTGAGTTGATTTGTGAACATCAAAAACGGTATATTATGAAAATTGGCTTAATTTTATTAAAAATTTCACTTGTATTTTTGATCAAAATAGTATATCATAGTGTATGAAGTGGTTGAAAGTGGTTATCGGTGGAATGAAATGGTGACTGAGTGGAGACAAACATCCGCTCCGCCTATCGTTTGCCGAAAGCAAAAGCGGTGATTTTTATGTTTACAGGTCAATTTGAACATAATATTGATGCCAAGGGCAGAGTTATCATTCCCGCCAAATACAGGGAAGAACTCGGTTCTCTCTTTTATATTGCCAAGGAGCAGGACGGCTGCTTGGGTGTGTATAAAAAAGAGCTTTGGGAAGAATATGTAGACAAGCTTAATAAATTACCGACTTCAAATGCCATTGCAAGAAAATTTAAACGCTTCATACTGGCAGGCGCATGCGAATGCGAGCCTGACAGCAACGGAAGAATAATGCTCCCGCCTTCTCTCAGAGAATACGCAGGTATTACTAAAGAAATAGTAAGCACCGGCAATGGCGATAAGGTAGAGATATGGGATAAGGCAAGATGGGATAAGGAGCAGTCAGGCAAGCTTAGCGATGATGAATTCGGTATGCTTGTGGAATATGGTATATAAGGATCTGAGAATATGAATTTTGAACATATTCCTGTACTTCTTAACGAATGTATTGAAGGACTTGATATTGTTCCCAACGGCACATATGCAGATTGTACCTTGGGCGGCGGAGGCCACTCTTTTGAAATAGCAAAAAGACTGACGACAGGCACTTTAATAGGTATAGACCAAGATATAAATGCCATAAACGCAGCCAAGGAAAGGCTCAGAGCCTACGGCAATATAAAATATGTTCATGACAATTTCTCAAATATTAAAAATATAGTTGAAGGTCTTGGCTTAGGGCAAGACAGCGTAGATGGATTTTTACTCGATATCGGTGTATCCTCCCACCAATTAGATGAAGCAGACAGAGGTTTCTCCTACAATTACGACGCACCTCTTGATATGCGTATGGATGTGCGTTCCACTCTGTCTGCTTACGTGGTGGTCAACGAGTATTCCCGTGAAGAGCTTGCAAGAGTCATATGGGAATACGGTGAGGAAAGATGGGCAAAAAGAATTGCCGAATTTATAGTCAATGAAAGAAAGATAAAGCCTATAGAAACGACATACGAGTTGGTTTCTGTAATAAAAAAGGCCGTTCCCAAAGGCGCCAGAGCAGGAGGACCTCATCCGGCGAAGAGAACATTCCAAGCAATAAGGATAGAGGTAAACAATGAATTGGGCATATTGGAAGGCGCAATAAATGATATGACGGATATTTTAAAGCCGGGCGGCAGGATATGTATAATTACATTCCACTCTCTTGAGGACAGGATAGTAAAGAATACGTTCAGAAGGCTGGAAGATCCGTGTACCTGTCCTAAGGATTTTCCCATATGCGTATGCGGGAAAAAGCCGAAGATAAGGATAGTTACAAGAAAGCCCATTATTCCTTGTGAAGAGGAGCTTAAATATAATCACAGAGCCAGGAGTGCAAAGCTGAGAATTGCGGAAAAGCTTTAACAAACACAAGGGATAAATGAAAGGGATGTGATGTTGTGAAAAGCGGAAACAATTACAGGAAAGCCTATAACAGAACGGGCAGATATAATACAAGCAGCAGAACATACAGTTCTCCGCCGAGAAGCTATTACAGCACAACGGCCTATAATGGATACAGAAGCCGTAACACACAACAGTCATCGGGGGGAGGCAGTCGTGTTTATACAAGGGGCTACAGCGGATATTCAAGCTATAACAATACATCGGTTGCTCATGATTACTCCTACCGTTCCTACAATAAAGCTGTAAGGCGTAAAGCCGTAAGACAGCACAAACAAAAGGAGAGTATTGCTTTGAGCCTGCCTAAAACATTTGCAACGATAGCTATATTATTCATATTTACTCTTTCGCTGCTTTGCACATATGCATCCAACAGCAGCAGAAGGGAAAATATTGCCGCTATGAAGGCAGAGCTGGAGTCCATACAAGAGGACAATGAGTATCTCAGAACATCCATAGAGGACAATTTGGATCTCAAGACTATAGAGCAGGAGGCTCTTAAGCTGGGCTTACAAAAGCCTGCCGAATATCAGATAACCAAGATAAATGTACCGAAGGAAAGCTATACGGTGCAGTATGATACTCAGCCCAACGTAGAGGAGCAAAGCTTTTGGGAATACATAAAGAGCTTATTTAAGGATTGATTTTAATGGCCGGTAAGAAAAAAACAAATAGATCCAATAACAAACCGCAAGCCCCTGTCAACAGGGGCATTAATGTAAATATGTACATTTCCAGACTTGTACTTTTCCTTCTGGCAAGCGTGATCGTGCTTTGCTATGTGGGATATTTTCGTGTGTACAGAATAAAGGCAAACGGCTCCAAATGGGAGACAGCCGCCATTACAAATCAGATGAATAAGGTGCAGGATAAGGTAATAAGTCCAAACAGGGGAGATATAGTGGACAGAAACGGTGAAAGCCTTGCCGTAGGCGAGACTGTCTACAATATTATATTGGATGTAAGACTTTTGGCGGAACAGGACAAGGAAGAGCAGAAGAAAAATCTGAAAAGAGATGCGGATAAAAGAAAGTTCCCCATAGAGGATACACTGAACCAAATCAATGCAATATTGGGCATACCTATGGAGACCCTTAAGGGATATGTAGCCACAAATGCCGACGGCACTTTGGTAAAGGATACAAATTACTTTATACTTGCAAAAAAGGTGGATTACGAAAAGGGAAAGAAAATAAACGATTTGGGCTACAACTGGCTTTACGGTGAGCAGGATACGAAAAGGAGCTATCCTCTCGGCACCCTTGCAGCCCAAGTAATAGGATTCAATACAACATGGGGGCTTGAAAGCTATTACAACAGCGAAATGCTCGGCATACCCGGCAGAACATTCAGGACCTATGAGGCAGACGGCTCCATAGTTACTCAAAGAGAGACTCCCGTAAAGGGCAACAAGGTGGTCACTACGCTTGATGTTAATTTACAGAAGTTTGCGGACCAGGTGAGCAAGGAAGCATATGACGCCTACTCTCCGGAGTATACGGCAACGGTCATAATGAATCCCAACACCGCAGAGATATATGCAATGGCACAGTATCCGTCATTTGATCCCAATTCTCCCATGAAGCTCACGGATATAGTGACGGAGCAGGACCAAAAGGATTTTGATGCTCTTACGGAAGAGGAGCAGACCAAAGAAACAAACAGGGCATGGAAGAACTTTGTGCTTTCTGAGACCTATGAGCCCGGCTCAGTATATAAGCCTATTGTTGTGGCAATGGCTCTTGAGGAAGGCATAATAAAGCCTACGGACAGCTTTGTATGCGGCGGCTACAAGAGAGTTGCCGACAGGGAGATAAGCTGTCACGTCAAGTCGGGTCACGGCACTTTGGATATCAAGGGCATACTTGCTCAGTCCTGTAACGTAGGCATGATGGATATTATTGCCAAGATGTCTCCCGAAACATATCTTAAATATCAGCATGACTTCGGCTTTGGCGAAAAGACGGGAATAGACCTTCCCGGCGAGGTGGCGGCAGGTCCTCCCCTTATATATACACTTGACGATCTTCATTCTGCCGAGATGGCAACGAGCTCCTTCGGACAGGGCTTTAATGTCACTACCATACAGATGATAAATGCCTTTGCCGCAGTTATAAACGGCGGAAAACTTATGAAGCCGTATATAATGGCGCAGATAATAGACAATGACGGAAATGTTATAGAAGAAAACGAGCCTCAGCTTGTGAGAGAGGTCATTTCCAAGGAGACCTCCGACTGGGTAAGAACAGCTCTTGAAAGCGTGTTTACAGAGGGTACAGGCAAGAAGGCCGTTATTTCGGGCTATCGTTTCGGCGGAAAGACAGGTACTGCTCAGCAGTCACCGAGAAGCGCCCAAAAGTATAATCTGAGCTTTATAGCTTATCACAATGTTGAAAACCCGGATATATTGGTTGCCACCACTATACATAAGCCGGAAGGCTACAGCGATGCAGGCGGCGCCGCAACACCCGTTCCCGTTATAAAGGAATTGTTTGAAAAGATAATAGATTACGAGGCAATACCTCCCGATACGGAGGAGGGTGAAGCTCCGGCGGCAACAGCGGAGACTACATATACCGTAAAGGACTACACAAATACAAGCCTTAAGTCAACTATATCAGAGCTTATAGGCTTGGGCATAGACTTTGAGGTAATAGGCTCAGGCGACACTGTTACAAAGCAGTCTCCCGCAGGCGGCACAAAGCTTGAACAAAAGCCTGCCAAGATACTTTTGAATATATCCGATAAGGGCAAGAAGGCTCTTGTGCCCGTTCCCGATGTGACGGGGCTTGAAACGGAGGATGCCATCAGGATGCTGGAATCCTCGGGCTTCAAGGCGGATGTGAGCGAAGAAAGATCCGATGAGGACACCTATGAAGAGGATATTGAAGTAACGACCGAGGCGGAGAAAAAAGAAGAGGAGACCACAAGGAAAGGACTCTTCTCCCAAAGTGACCAAAAGGATAATGAGCATACAGAGAATACAACGAAAACAGAAAAGGATGATGCGGCAAAGAAGCCCGATACGACAGTATATATACAGATGCCGTCTGCGGGCGTAAAGGTAGAAAGTGGTCTTACCGTGAAAATAAGGGCAAGGTGATTATTTTTAAGGTATACTTGAGCCATCGTAAAAATAAGATATTGTAGTGGACATTCTGCTGCAATATCTTTTTTTTAGGCATTGGAGATGGTTTAAGTGAAGAGGATACCTTTGTTTGCCAAGAGACGTATCATATTCTGTCTTGCGGTCTGTGAGACGGTGCTGCTTGGGCTTATAGGGAGAGTCTTTTACATACAGATGTTCAGAGCCCCACAGCTGCAAAAGGCAGCCTTTGAGCAACAGACAAGGGATAGACTTATTGCTCCCGAAAGAGGCGATATACTGGACAGGAACGGCATTCCCATAGCCACTTCGAGAACGGTCGCCTCCGTAAGCGTGATACACGCACAGATAGAGGAGCCGGAGAAGGTGGCCAAGATACTTGCCGACAGGCTGGAGCTGGACTATGATACGGTATTGCAGAATATAAATAAAAGAGTTGCCCTTATGCGTATAAAGACTAAGGTGGACAAAAAAACGGCCGAGGAGATATCGGCTCTTAAGCTGAAGGGCGTAATGGTAGATGAGGACATAGAAAGAATATATCCCTTCAACAGCCTTGCTGCTCATGTAATAGGCTTTGTGGGAAAGGACAATCAGGGCATAATCGGCTTGGAATCCAAATATGACGATTATTTAAAGGGCAAAAAGGGAAAGATACTGACACAGACAGACGGCAGAGGTATAGAGCTTGAAAACAGCGAGCAGGACAGAGTTGCTCCGGAATCGGGCTGCGACCTTGTTACCAGTATAGACGTAAATCTGCAGCAGTATGCTGAGCAGACAATAGAAAAGGCAGTAAAGGCAAAGAATGCAAAGAGAGGCTCGGTCATAATGATGGATCCTCAAAACGGTGAGATACTTGCTATGGCAAGCAAGCCCGACTTTGATCTTAACGAGCCTTTTAAAATAAATAACAGCGAACTGGCGGCGGTATGGGATACCATGGACCGCAAGGATAAAGACAATGCACTTAATCAGATGTGGAGAAATTTTTGTATAAACGACACATATGAGCCGGGTTCCACATTTAAGGTAATAACAACATCCGCAGGCCTTGAAGAGGGTGCGGTAAGTGAAAATGACAGCTTTAACTGCAACGGGGGAAGAACCGTTGGAGGCAGATATATAAAATGCTGGAGGAGCCCTCGCTCCCATGGCAGCGAAAGCTTTGTGCAGGGCGTGCAAAACAGCTGCAACCCTGTGTTTATGGATGTTGCCGCAAGGCTGGGCACAGACAGGTTTTATAAATATATGCTCAGGTTCGGCTTTGACAAAAAGACGGGTATAGATCTGCCGGGAGAAGCCGTGGGCATTATGCACAAGAAAGAAAAAATAGGGCCTGTGGAGCTTGCTACCATGAGCTTTGGACAAAGCTTTCAAATAACTCCATTGCAGCTTATAAGGGCAATATCCGCCGCAATAAACGGAGGCAGGCTTGTAACTCCCCATTTTGCAAAGGCATTGAAGGACAGTGAGGGCAACGATGCAGGCGTATTCAGCTATAAGGATGCAGGCTGCCCCATATCCTCTCAGACCTCCGAAAGGGTCAAGACGATACTTGAAAGTGTTGTGGCTGTGGGAACAGGCAACAAGACATATATACCGGGCTACAAGATAGGCGGCAAGACTGCCACAAGCGAGAAGCTGCCGAGGAAATCGGGCAAATACATAGCCAGCTTTTGTGCCTTTGCTCCTGCCGATAAGCCTCAGATCATAGCCCTTGTGCTTATAGATGAACCTAAGGGCGTATATTATGGCGGTCAGGTAGCGGGGCCTGTTATGAAGGAGATACTTTCAAATGCGCTGCCCTATCTTAATATAGAGCCTAAATACACAGAGGAGGAGCTTGAGATAGACGGCGTTGCTCCCGTAACGGTGGGAAATTATACTGGGCAGAAGATATCCTCTCTCAGATTGGAGCTTGCAAAGCTGAATGTGAGCCTGCAGGTAATAGGCCAAGGCGACACGGTCATATCGCAGTTTCCCAAAGAAAACACACTAATTAATCAAAACAGTAAAATAATAGTATATACGGATCGATAAAAAGGGTGTATACTATATAAAGAGAAAGGATGGGTATGGATGACACTGAGAGATATACTTGAAAATACGGAAGGCACGCTTGTACAGGGAAGTCTCGATACGGATATTTCGGATATAGTCATAGATTCAAGGCTTGCAAAGGAAAATGTCCTTTTTGTGGCAATGGTAGGCTTCAGTACAGACGCCCATAAATTTATACCTTCAGCCTATGACCGGGGGTGCAGAGCCGTAGTTACGGAGCACGAGGCGGACTGCCCCGACGATATGACGGTGTTCAGAGTTGCATCTGCAAGAGACGCTATTGCAATAATGGCGGCGAATTTTTATTCACATCCAAGCAAAAGGCTTGATATGATAGGCGTAACAGGAACCAACGGAAAGACCAGTTCCACATATTTTATAGATTCCATACTAAGACACTGCGGCAGAAAGACAGGGGTCATAGGCACTGTGGGCATTACCGTGAACGGCGTGAAGCAGGATATACACATGACCACAAGCACGACTCCGGATACCCTTGAGCTCAATTCCATAATAAAGCTTATGGCAGACGAGGGCTGCGACAGTGCTGTTATGGAGGTATCATCCCACGGGCTTGCTCTTAAGAAAACAGACGGCATAACATTTAAGGTCGGTGTGTTTACAAATCTTACTCAGGATCATCTTGATTTTCACAAGACAATGGAAAATTACTGTCAGGCCAAGGCAAGGCTCTTTACCATGTGCGAACACGGTATCATAAATGCCGATGACAAGTGGGCGGATAAGATAAGAGAAAATGCCCTTTGCGACATTATGACATACAGCATAGATAAGCCAAGCGACCTGCAGGCGAAAAATATAGTATACAAAATGGACAGAGTTTTGTTTACGGTAAACATAAAGGGCAAAGACGTAAGCTTCGAGCTCATGGTTCCCGGTCGGTTCAGCGTATATAATGCGCTTTGCGCCATAGGCACCGCATTGGTCATGGGTATACCCACAGAGGATATAGCTGCGGGAATACGGGATATACACGGTGTGCCGGGCAGGATACAGAATATCAAAAACGATAAGGGCTTCAATGTGATAGTAGACTATGCCCACACTCCCGACGGACTGGAGAATATAATAAAAAGCGTAAGAGAGTTTACCGAAAAGAGAGTGATAACGGTATTCGGCTGCGGCGGAGACAGAGACCGTACAAAGAGACCCATTATGGGCGAGACGGTGGCACGACTGAGCGACTATGCCATAGTTACATCAGACAACCCACGTTCGGAAGAACCCGCTGCGATACTTGATGAGATAGAGGCAGGCGTAAAGCCTGTTACCGATAAATACGAAATGATAGTTGACAGGAAAGAGGCTATTAAAAGAGCCGTTGCCATGGCGCAAAGAGGCGACAGCGTCATAATAGCGGGCAAGGGTCATGAAGACTATCAGATACTTAAGGACAAGACGATACACTTTGACGACACGGAGGTCGCAAAGGAAGCACTGGGAGAAATATAGTATGAAGCTTACACTTGAAGAGATCGCCGCTGCCGCAGGCGGCAGCTTGGCAGGAGACAGCGTTGAAATAACAGGTATATCCACAGACAGCAGAAAAATAGAAAAGGGCTGCCTTTTCGTGGCTTTGAGCGGCGAGAGATTCGACGGCCATAGCTTTATAAACGAAGTGGTGCAAAAAGGCGCTGCTGCCGTTGTGATAAGCAGAGATATACAATGCCCATGCCCTTATGTAAGGGTAGAGGATACAAGGCTTGCTTTAGGCGATATAGCAAGATATTACAGAAGGAAGCACGACATACCCTTTGTGGCGATAACCGGCAGCGTAGGCAAGACTACCACAAAGGATATGATAGCATCAGTGCTTTCACAAAAATACAATACCCTTAAGACAGAGGGGAATTTCAATAACGACATAGGCGTTCCCCTTACCCTTTTCAGACTTGAGGACAATACAAGGTGTGCAGTTATCGAAATGGGTATGAACCATTTCAACGAAATAAGCTATCTCACATCGATAGCCGAACCGGATATAGCCGTTATAACAAACGTAGGCGTATCTCATATAGAAAATCTTGGCTCAAGAGACGGCATACTTAAGGCTAAGTGCGAAATATTCGAGTCAATGTCCGAGGACAGCTTCAAGGTGCTCAACGGCGATGACGACAAACTCATAACGGTAAGGGATAAATATAAGAACATATGCTATTACAGCACGGAGAGGAAAGCGGATATATATGCCGACAACATAGTGCCAAAGGGCATTGAGGGCATAGACTGTACAATACATTGGGGAGATATATCCCTTGATGTAAGCATTCCCGTGCCGGGCAGACATATGGCGGCAAACGCCCTTGCGGCGGCAGCCGTTGCCTTTAAGCTGGGTCTTACGCCCAAGGAGATAAAAACGGGCATTGAGACCTTTGTGCCCACAGGCAAGAGGATGGATATAATAAAAACGGATAAATATACTATAGCCGATGATACATATAATGCAAATCCCCAGTCTGTAAAAGCGGGTATAGATGTGATCGCTTCCGAAAAGGGAGTCAGATGCTGCATATTAGGGGATATGCTTGAGCTTGGAGATATGGCGGCTCAGCTCCACTATGAAACGGGCGAGTACGCCGCAGAAAAAAATATAGACATAATAGTGTGCATAGGCCCCATTTCGGAAAATATGTACAGAGGCGCAGCCGATAAAGGCGGCAATGCCTATTATTTCAATACCCAGGAGGAATTCCACGAAAATATTGAAAGACTGATACCCAAGGGCGCAGTCGTGCTGGTGAAGGCGTCAAGGGGTATGCATTTTGAAAAAACTACCGAAAAGCTGAGAGGTGAGAAATAATGAACAATGAATTGATGCAGGCAGTATACGCAATGCTCATTGCATTTATAGTAAATGTAATACTTTGCCCTGTTATTATACCTGTGCTCCACAAAATGAAGTTCGGCCAGCCCATAAGAGAAGAAGGCCCTAAGAGCCATATGAAAAAACAGGGTACTCCCACAATGGGCGGCGTTATGATACTTATAAGCCTAGTCATTGCTTCTCTCTTCTTTGTATGGGGATATACAGAGGCAGTGGTCGTTCTTCTTATTACCGTATGCTATGGCACGGTAGGCTTTATAGATGATTACATAAAGGTGGTAAGAAAGCATAACGAGGGGCTCAAACCTCTTCAGAAAATAATTTTTCAGCTTGTGGTCACTGTTCTTTTTTACCTTTATATAAAGCTGGGAAATTTGGGTACGGATATATACGTTCCCTTTACCCATGGTATGACGATAGATCTGGGCATACTTTATGCTCCGTTTCTTTTCTTTGTAATGGTAGGCACTGTAAACAGCGTTAATCTTACAGACGGGCTTGACGGACTGGCAAGCGGCGTAACTGTGCTTGTAGCCGTGTTCTTCCTGTTCATAGCGGCGGCATCCGGTCACTATGGCCTTGTGCCTATATGCGGTGCGGCGGCAGGCTCTCTTTTGGGCTTTCTTGTTTTCAATTCACATCCTGCCAAGGTGTTTATGGGAGATACAGGCTCTCTTGCCTTAGGCGGCTTTGTGGCAAGCGTTGCGGTCATAACAAAGATGCCCGTTATACTTGTGATAGTGGGCTTCATATACGTATGCGAAAGCCTTTCCGTTATAATACAGGTCGCATATTTCAAGGCGACTCATGGCAAAAGAATATTTAAAATGGCGCCTATTCACCACCATTTTGAACTCAGCGGTATGCCCGGCATAAAGGTAGTACAGCTTTTTTGGATCGTTACTGCCGTAATGTGTCTTATAGGCTTTATGGCGTCAAGAAATTTGTTTTAACAAGAGAGGTAGGATATTATGGATGTAAAAAATAAAAAGGTATTGGTAAGCGGCATTGCCAAAAGCGGTATAGCTGCCGCACATCTTTTGAGAAAATTCGGAGCAGACGTAATAATACAAGATGCCAAGACCGAGGATAAGCTGGACAGAGAAACCTTGAACGGGCTTGAAGCAGAAGGCATAGAGCTTTACCTTGGCACAAATCCCGATGATATAATAGCAGATATGGATATGCTCGTAATGAGCCCCGGAGTGCCTACGGATCTTCCCTTTGTAAATAAGGCAAGAAAGCTGGGCATAGAGGTGATAGGAGAGATAGAGCTTGCTTACAGATACTGTAAGTCACCTGTCATAGCCATTACAGGCACAAACGGCAAAACTACGACCACCACCATTGTAGGAGATATTTTAAAGGCCTACAAGGAAAATACCTATGTGGTGGGGAATATAGGCGAACCCTTTGCCAAGGAGGTGCTTAATACGACAAATGACGGTGCCGTTGTTGCGGAGCTTTCCAGCTTCCAGCTTGAGACCATAGATACATTCAGGCCAAAGATAAGTGCGGTGCTGAACATTACCCCGGATCATTTGAACAGACATCACAGCATAGAAAACTATATTGCGGCAAAGGAAAGAATATTTGAAAATCAGACTCCCCAAGACTTTTGCATACTTAACCGCAACGACACTGTTACTGCGGCAATGGCAGGCAAGACAAAGGCAAAGGTAATATATTTTTCTTTGGATAATGAGATCGCCGAGGGAATATATTCCGATGAAAACAGCATATATATAAGAACATTGGGCTATGACGAAAAGGTATTGGACATAGACGAGCTCAATATATTGGGCGGCCATAATGTGGAAAATGCTATGGCGGCCATAGGCTGCGCCACGGCCTTTGGCGTACCCTTGGATATAACAAGGAGGGTGCTCAGGGAATTCAAGGCGGTGGAGCACAGGATAGAATATGTGACTACAATAAACGACATAGAATTTTACAACGATTCAAAGGGCACTAACCCCGACGCTTCAATAAAGGCATTGGAGGCAATGAAGAGACCCATATGCCTTATAATAGGAGGCTATGACAAGGGTTCGGACTACAGTGACTTTGTTGCGGCATTTGAGGGCAGGGTAAAATTTGCTGCGGTGATAGGCGCTGTCAAGAAGATAGTGACCTGTACTCTTGATGAGGCCGGCTTCACAAATTACAAAACGGCCGATACATTTACCCAAGCGATAGATCTCTGCTATGAAAATGCAGAGGCGGGAGACTGTGTACTGCTTTCACCTGCCTGCGCAAGCTGGGATATGTTTGATTCTTATGAGCAAAGAGGAGCAATATTCAAGGACTATGTAAAAAGACTTAAGTAGCAGGTGATCATTATGGCAGGCAGAGGCTACGATTTGCCCACCCTAAACAGAAACAGAGGCGGCAATTATCAATACAATGAAAGACCGCCTAAGAAAAAAAAGAAAATATTTATAGGCGAAATAGACTATATAATACTTCTGTGCGTGATACTCCTTGTGGGCTTTGGCATAGTTATGGTATTCAGTTCAAGCTATTACACAGCAGGAAGAGGAAACGGAGATATGTATTCTTATCTCAAAAAGGAATTGTTTTTCTCTGCCGTAGGCTTTGTGGCAATGTTTTTGGCAAGCAAGTTTCCTCATGAGCTTTTGAAAAGACTTGTGCGCCCGGGCTACATACTTTCCTGCATACTTCTCATACTTGTAATAACGCCTCTCGGCATAGAGCACAACGGTGCAAAAAGGTGGCTCGGTATAGGCGCATTTGAATTCCAGCCGTCGGAGGTGGCCAAGATAGTGCTCATAATCACTCTTGCTACTCTCCTTACAGAGGATAAGACTATTTTCCGCTCGTGGAGGGATTTTGCAAGGTATTTGGTCATAGTTGCCTTGCCTTGCGGACTTGTAGCCGTAGAGAACCTCAGTACGGCTATAGTAATGGGCGCCATAAGTATGGTTATGCTTTTTGTATATACCACGAAGCTTCAATATTTCCTTGCGCCTACGGCCGCAGGTATAGCAGGCGTTATATTTATGATATTCGGTTCGTGGCGAAGCGACAGAGTACAGGCATGGCGGCATCCCGAAAGCGTTGCCAATGAAAAGGGCTATCAGGTGCTTCAGTCTCTGTATTCCATAGCCAGCGGAGGTATGTTCGGACTGGGCATAGGCGGTTCGAGACAGAAGCTCGGCTATATGCCGGAGGCACATAATGACATTATATTTGCCATTATATGCGAGGAATTGGGTTGGTTCGGAGCGGCTATCATAATAACTATATTCATAGTGCTCATATGGCGTGGAGTATACATAGCCATAAGACAGGCAAAGGAGCCGTTTTCAATGCTCTTGGCCATAGGCATCACCACAATGATAGCGGTGCAGGTGATAATAAATATAGCCGTTGTTACAAATACCATTCCCAATACGGGAATACCGCTGCCGTTTATAAGCTACGGCGGCACATCTCTTGTAATGATGCTCGGTTCTATGGGCGTGCTTATGAATATATCCAGATATCATGGAAGAAACAGCAGATAAAACGGAGGAAATAAAAATGAACGAAGTCTACGAGTTTTTAAAAAGCGTGGGTATATATTATCTTGCCACAACGGACAAGGATCAGCCTAGGGTAAGGCCCTTTGGCACCATAGATATTTTTGACGGCAGGCTGTATATACAAACAGGTAAAACAAAGGCTGTTTCAAAGCAGATGAAGATGAATCCGAATATAGAGATAAGCGCCATGTACAATGACAAATGGATAAGACTTACAGGCAAGGCCATATATGACGACAATACGGCGGCACAGGCTCATCTGCTGGAAAGCTATCCTACGCTTCAGGCAAAATATAAGCCGGGAGACGGCAACACGGAGGTGTTTTATCTTAAGGATGTAACAGCAATGATATGTTCATTTACAGAGCCTTCAACAGAGATAAAATTTTAGACAACGGCTATATTCATATTAAGTACGGTCTTTTAAGAAATATATAAAAATAAGTATTGACAAATACCCCCCATAGGTATATAATCAGTATACCTGTAGGGGGTATTTTGATATTGAGGTGATATTATGGACAATTGCTGCCACAGAACGAAGGAACGCTCGGCAGAGGAATATAAAAGCCTTATAAACAGGCTCAACAGAATAGAAGGACAGATAAGAGGGATAAGAGGTATGGTGGAAAAAAATATATACTGTGCCGATATACTCATACAGGTGGCCGCCGTAAACGCTGCCCTTAAGTCCTTTAATAAAGAACTGCTTGCAGAGCACATCAGGTCTTGTGTCGTTAACGATATAAAAGGCGGGCGCACGGAGACTGTTGACGAATTGGTAGATATTCTGCAAAGGATAATGAAATAAGGAGAGCCGTTATGGGAAATATAATCGTGATACTTATAATTGGATTGATCGCCTTTTTTGCCGTTAAGTCATCTCTCAAGCATTTCAGAGGGCAAGGCGGCTGCTGCGGCGACTGCTGCAGATGCGGCCAAAAGCATAAGGCGAATGAGGAGGAAAAATAATGGAGCAGTATAATGTAACGGGAATGAGTTGTGCGGCTTGCAGCGCAAGAGTCGAAAAGGCTGTCATGGCAGTGGAGGGAGTGAGCTCCTGCTCGGTCAGTCTTCTCACGAACTCTATGGCGGTTGAAGGAACGGCAAGCCCAAAAGACATTATTTTTGCAGTAACGGCTGCAGGCTACGGCGCATCATTGAAGGGCGCCGAAAATAAAGCCGAGAGCGAAGACGCCTTGGCAGACAGGGAAACGCCTGTGCTCAAAAGAAGGCTCATATTATCCTTAGGCTTTTTGGCGGCTCTTATGTATATATCAATGGGTCATATGATGTGGGGTTGGCCTTTGCCTGAAATTTTGGAGAAAAATCATATTGCTCAGGGTATCATACAATTGCTTCTTTCCGGCATCATAATGGTCATAAATCAAAAGTTTTTCATAAGCGGCTTCAAGAGCCTTTGGCACAGAGCGCCTAATATGGATACTCTTGTGGCTCTTGGCTCCACGGCTTCTTTTGTATACAGCTTGTATGCTCTTTTTGCAATGACGGATGCCGTGATGAAGGGGGATATGTCGGCGGAAATGGCATATATGCATGAGTTCTATTTTGAGTCCGCCGCCATGATACTTACCCTTATAACCGTAGGCAAAATGCTGGAGGCACGATCAAAGGGCAAAACCACAGATGCCATAAGATCCCTTATGAAGCTTGCTCCCAAAACAGCCGTTGTAATACAAGACGGCATTGAAGTGACAGTTCCCGTGGAGCAGGTCAAAAAAGGCGATATATTTGCAGTACGCCCCGGGGAAAATATACCCGTAGACGGTATCGTAACGGAGGGTATAAGTGCCGTTGACGAATCTGCGCTCACAGGAGAAAGCATTCCCGTTGACAAATCTGTGGGAGACAGGGTATCCGCCGCCACATCAAACAGATCCGGCTATATACGCTGCGAGGCCACTAATGTGGGAGAAGATACTACTCTTTCGCAAATAATAAAAATGGTGAGCGATGCTGCCGCCACAAAGGCGCCTATTGCAAAAATAGCCGATAAGGTATCGGGCGTGTTCGTTCCCACAGTAATTACCATAGCCTTGATCACAATAGCAATTTGGCTCATAGCGGGTCAAAGCTTCGGCTTTGCTTTGGCAAGAGGGATATCCGTGCTGGTAATAAGCTGCCCTTGTGCACTGGGATTGGCGACACCCGTTGCAATAATGGTCGGCAACGGCGTAGGCGCAAAGCACGGTATACTTTTCAAGACCGCCGTTTCTCTTGAAGAAACGGGCAGAGTAAATGTTGTGGCATTGGATAAGACAGGAACCATCACAAAGGGCGAGCCTGTCGTTACGGATGTGATACCCAGCAAAGGCATAAGTGAAAATGAGCTGCTCACACTGGCTTATTCCTTGGAGAGAAAAAGCGAGCATCCCCTTGCGAGAGCCGTTATGGAAAAGGGCAGCGAAGAAAATATACCGTATCACGAAGTCACCGATTTCAAGGTGCTGCCGGGCAACGGACTTACAGCTATGCTTGACGGCAAAAAGCTGATAGGCGGAAATTTCAAATTTATAAGCTCAGAGGTAAAGTTATCCGAAGATGCCGTAAAGACATACGAAAGACTTTCGGAAGAAGGCAAGACTCCTTTGTTCTTCGGAAGGGAAAAGGATGCTATAGGCATAATAGCCGTTGCCGATGTAATAAAGGAAGACAGCGCAAGAGCCGTTTCAGAGCTTAAAAATATGGGCATAAACGTTGTAATGATAACAGGCGACAATGAAAGGACCGCTGCCGCAGTGGGCAAACAGGCGGGAGTGGATCAAGTGATAGCCGGAGTATTGCCAAATGGCAAGGAAAAGGCTATTTCCTCACTTAAAAGCAAAGGCAAAGCTGCCATGGTCGGCGATGGTATAAACGATGCGCCTGCACTTACAGGCGCCGATATAGGCATCGCCATAGGCGCAGGCACCGATATTGCCATAGATGCTGCGGATATAGTCCTTATGAACAGTAAACTCAGCGATGTTCCCGCTGCCATAAGGCTGAGCAGGGCAACGCTTAAAAATATACATGAGAATTTGTTTTGGGCATTTTTCTATAACGTGATAGGCATCCCTATCGCCGCAGGACTTCTTATACCCATATTCAACTTAAGGCTTGACCCTATGTTTGCCGCTGCGGCAATGAGTTTGTCCAGCTTCTGCGTGGTCTCAAATGCTTTAAGACTTAATCTTATCGATATATTCAGTCCTAAAAAGGACCGAAAAATAAAATATAAAAAGGAGATAAAAACTATGGAAAAAACTATCAGGATCGAAGGTATGATGTGCCCCCATTGCGAGGCAGCTGTAAAGAAGTGCTTGGAGGCTCTTCCTCAGGTGGATAAGGCTGAGGTGAGCCACGAAAAGGGTACCGCCGTTATTACACTTAATGCAGAGATAAGCGGCGATGTTATAACAAAGGCTGTTGAAGAACAGGGATATAAAGTTATTTAAAGTTTATGTACTTTTTTGAAAAAAGTACCAAAAACGTTCAGCACTTTCGGCTTCGCCGAAAGTCGGCCTTTGGCCGCCGGATAAGTCTTTCCGTGCAATGGGAACCTTCCGATGGTTCCCACCCCCGGTTGCTTGGGCGAGCAGTATCACGAAGTGATACGACCAGCCCTCCAAACGGCTTTTGAGGCACGAAAGCAACCTGCCTTTCAAAAAAATGTTACCAATCATTGACACTTTAACAATACTTTTGCATAAAATTTCATGCTTTTCATTGACATAAAATATTTTTATAACTTATTTCCTAAAAGCAAGATTATGTCTGTTTTGGATAATGCAAATCGATTATCCAAAAGCCGGTTTGCATTATCTATTATCTTGATATCTTCATACTGATAGGTATAGTGTTTTGTTCTTGCGATGAACTTTTTAAGATATGTGTCTGCTAATGGAAAGCAATGATAAAACTTTACGCTCAAAAATCCTGTCGTTAAACAGCTCAATAAGGTTGAAACTCAACCAAGATGCATTGGAAATAATAATCAGAGTTATAATCTAATATAGAGTAATATTATGCAAAATAGATCAAACTTAAACTTGACGGATTATATACTTCCTTGAATACAGATTAAACTGCATAACAAAACGACTAAGATAAATCTTAGTCGTTTTACATATTATTTTGTACCAACTTCCATGCGCCAGTCAAAAATCTGATAACAAGTAGCAATACCTTTATATTAAAATAGCCAAATATCCGTTAAAACCTAGATGCTATATTATTGGTAAAAAAATTTTTTTCGTTTATTATATTCTGAAATAATATTTTTTATAGCTACAACTATGGGTGTAAACACTCCTGTGAGTGTCAAAATGCCCATGTTTTTCATGCCGAAATCATTAAGTTTTCTTCTAAGTCCTAAAGCCTGATATTTTAAAGCCATACTAAAGTCGGCGTAGTCATTTGGATCAAATCTGCTTGCAATTACATTGCAAAACTCAATATCCGCTTGTTCTTTAGGCCTTATTTTTGAACCCTTGCCATATACATAGTCATTTATATGCAACAACTTTAAACATTCAAGGCCCCATTCAGAAAGCTCATTTGCATCAGTATATATATGTATCAGATCGAAATTCTTATCCCTTGGTTCTGCCAATACATCATCAATAGGCATTAATAAAATATTATAAATTATATATAAAGCTTCCTCACGTGTTGCAACTTTATTCATAAAGTCCTCATTATCAACAGTAGCCATTTCCTTGTACATAAGTTTCTGAACGGTATCGTTTGCATATGAATCAATTACTTCATCAAAAATAGCATTGTTTTCGCTAATATTTGAAATTATTCTGTAATAGCTGCAGAGTCTAGCAACACTTATAATAGACATGTTCTTTGAAAAATCCATCTCATGTCCTCTATTCCGAAAACTTATGTAGCTTATTGCATTATTGCCTGTAGATTGGTCGTAATATTCTGACATTTTAGACGTAAAATATTCATCTTTCGCAACATTTGGCGAAATTTCATGTATCAGTGACGGATTTGTCGCTATATTAAACGCATATCTGCTTTCGCTTTTACTTCTCAAGCTAGGAAACGTGTTTTGAGCACTGAAGCATAAAACAGTTAAAACAGCAAATGTAGCCACGCATTCTTTAAAAAAAATTTTCATACATATTTCATCTCCTTTTTTCATACTCTAAAAGGTTTATTTTTATTATATCATATTTTTAAAATACTACTATATGAATTTTTAATATATATGACGATATTTTTTTGTATATTATTAATGAATAATCTATTTTGATGAAAAATTACTTGATTAGATTACCTGTTCATGGTATAATATTAAATCGTCAAGATTAAATCATGGAGGATAGTATATGAAAACCGAGAATAAGGAATTTTTTGAGAATAATGTATTTTTCTCTAGAGTCGAATATATAATGCGTTGCAAAGGCTTAAATTACGACAAATTATGCTATATATTAAACAATGAAGTAGGCTATATTATTACAAAAAGCAATTTAAAAATATATGTAACAAACAGGATACCTAATGTTAATTTCCTGATAGCACTTAGCAAAGCACTAAATATATCAACGGATTTTCTGTTGGGAAATGATGATAAAGAAATATCTTACAACAATTTCGAATATGATTATAGTTCATCAGATTACAATAAATATATTGGTGAGTATTTTTTTTATTTCTTTCCAACACAAAATAATGAACCTGGCACTTTATTAAAAGCATATGTCAAAATTTATTATAAACAATATATACAAGTATCCCTTACAATACCAACAGATTATCTGAACAAAGAATATTTTGGAAAGCTTATTTTATCCAAGAATACTCCTAATGGTTTCATAACATTAAAAAGTAAAGACTTTGGAGAAATCGTATCATTGGCTTTTTATCATCCACCCTTAAACCAAATATCAATCCAGCTTATAATCGGTGGAATGCTGTCAATATCCAGCGGGGATATGAAAAGAGCGCCGGTCATGTCGAGATTTATCATGACAAGAAATGAAGTTAATGAAGATAAACTTGACTATATACGTGCAAATTTATCATTAAACACTAAATATATAAATATTTCTCCAAATGCTATTAAAAAAGTTACAGAAATTATAAGACATGATTTGCCTTTTGATATTGCAGAGAAAATAGAGAATAGACTTAAAAATGCATTTGTAAAAAACGAATATTATTCAATCGACGAAAGCTTTATATGCAATACACTTATGAGGGATTATAATCTCACCCAGGAAACCATAGATCGTTTAATTGCACTGCTGAGACTTAATTCAATATGCAATGCCAATAATAAAATCAATAAAACATTGGATTCCCGTCTATTTAATATGATAAAGACAGAATAGTAGCTAACAATTTGTTAATCAATTTATTAGATATTTTAAACCCAATCCCTTAACAAAAGTGCTTTATTTTCATAATTGTTCATAAAAAATAGGGTACCTATTTAACTACGTTGCGACTGCGGGGAAAACTTCCATATAAATATTGAACTTCCCATATTGTAAGAGAATACATCCGTAGTACATTTTATTAGTAACTTTTTTGAGAAGTTTCTCCTTCTGCCGACCGCAATCAGCACTTTTGCCTTTGGCAAAAGCCACTCTAGCGAGTGGCCGATAAATCTTTCGGTGCAATAGTGGTCAGGCAGAAGCCTTGCCTCTTTTGAGGTCAAAAGCTAAAAAAATAGAATATCCTTGTGTCTCAAAAGCCGTTTAAGGGGTGTGGGGAGAATCGGAACTCCCCACGTTTTTGGTACTTTTTTCGCAAAAAAGTACAAATAAATTTGCTTACTTTTTAAAGTAAGATAAAGTTTATATTACAAATTAAAGTAAGACAAATAAAGATTTAAATTTTCGTTTTCGTTGGTAGCGACCCTACCGTCAGTCCTACGGACTTCAGCAATTTCGGCTTCGCCGAAAGTCGACCTGCGGTCACCCGATATGTCTTTCGGTGCAATGACACCTCCCCTTACGAAGGGGAGGTTTGATACAGGCAACAAATATTTATGTGAAGTCTCACCTCCCACAGCCGCAACGTGGCTAAGTGGGAGCCCGATTCTTTTGGGGTCGAAGGCTATGGAATAAAATTACTTTTGAGCCCCAAAAGCCGTTCGGAGGGTGTGGGAACCATCGGAAGGTTCCCACGTTTTTGGTACTTTTTTCGCAAAAAAGTACATAAAATTTGCTTACTTTTTAAAGTAAGAAAAAATAAAGTTTATATAAAAACATAGAAACAACAAATAAAAAATCACTAAATGTTTTTGGTACTTTTTTCGTAAAAAAGTACATAAAATTTGCTTACTTTCTAAAGTAAGATAAACCTCAAATTACAAATAAAAGTTCGAACTTCCTTTCAAACCAACCAAACAGCCCTTAACGCAAAACATATTTTGCAACGAGCGGGAGCGCCGCACCTCAACAAGTGCGGCGCATCCGCTTATTTTGATTCCGAGGCATACAGCCTGCCAACATACAGCCTGCCAACAATTACTTTACAAAAAAACGGGGGCGTGTTATAATTATTGAATATTAATAAATATAAAGAGGGTGTACTCTAATGAAGAGAAAGGATATAGCGTTATTCGGCTTGGCATTTATAATGCCTATAATAATAATGAGCATTGCATATGCTCTTGTCGGCATGTATCCGTTTGGAAACAAGTCTATACTGTCAATGGATATGTGGGGGCAGTATTACCCTATGATAAAGGCAAACTGGTACGATATGCGTTCCTTCATATCGGATAAATATTCATGGGATGGCGGCCTTGGATTTAATTTGTATGCACAGACTCTGTATTATTGCAACAGCTTGTTTTATAAAATATTGGCTTTTGTGCCGGGCAGCAAGCTGATAGAGGCCTTGGATGTGGTGCTGCTGATCAAATACGGCTTTTATTCCGTTTCGTTTTTGGGATTTCTCAAATACAAGTATAAAAAAACAGATGTGATGACCGTAGCGTTTTCAATAGCTTATGCCCTCAGTTCATATGCTCTTGCATTTATAAATCAGCCTATGTGGACAGACTGTATAATTCTTTTCCCTCTTATAATGATAGGTCTGGAAAGGCTCATAAATGAAAATAAGCCGGTTATGTATACGCTGGTTCTTGCTTTTACAATATACACGAGCTTTTATATATCATTCAGCATATGTATTTTCCTGCTGCTTTATTTTGCGGTGCTTCTCATAAGCTCGGATACACCGCTTAAGGAAAGTATAAAAAACGGCGTTGTAAAGAGATTTATAATATATTCTCTTTTGGCGGGAGGCATTACGGCCTTCAGCGTATTTTCCGTATATATGACCATAAAGACGAGGAACCCGGATCATTCCACGATAGAGGAGCTCAAGCTCTATCATTCTCTTTTTGACATTGCCAAGAGTATGTTTATGTTTACAAAGCCTTCATATGAATTCTTTGTTCCCAACATATATTCAGGATTTTTTGTGATACCGTTTATGGGGATATTCCTCAGCAGCAGAGATATAAGCCTTAAGAAAAAAATAAGCTATGGCGTATTTTTCATATTCCTTTTGCTCTCATTTGATTTCAATGTACTGGACTATGTTTGGCATGGATTCCATTTCCCCAATCAGCTTCCGGGAAGATGGACATTCCTTATATCATTTTTAGTCCTCATAATGGCATATGAAGGCATACAAAGCCTTGGCAGCGTTAATATCATTCAGCTCATAGGCGCTGTCATATGTATGATGCTAGTATATGTATTGGGTATGTTCACGTCTGCCCAGGGCGATGAGATAGCCGTATCCAAAATAGTTACCATATGCTTTGGCATAGGCTATATACTTATGATTATTTTCTTTTGCATACTCAATGACTTTAAAAGCGTGATCTCGACTGCCGCCTCCGAAGCAAAGCTTGGCAAGGAGGTATTTAACAAAGTCGGCAGCACATTGTGTATAGTCACTGCCATAGTAATAATGGCGGAGATGGGAGTAAACACAGGCTACTGTGCAAAGATAGGCTTAAGGGCAGGCGAGCTTGCAAACAACTATTTCTTTGACGGACATATGGAGGAGATAAGGGAAAATATACTTGATAAAGACGATGGTCTCTACAGAACGGAAATGAATTCGGGCTGGACTTTCGACCCCGGTCTGCTCTATGATTACAAAGGTATATCCTATTATTCCTCCACTATGAACGGCGGCGTTTACAACCTTATGGAAGCGCTGGGCAACAGAGTATATGCCCTTAATGTAAGCAGCATATATAACGCTCAAAACAATTTTACCAACAGTATATTCGGCGTGAAATATATACTGGACAGAGATAAGAGCATAGATCTCAGCTGCTACGATCTTATAGATGTAAAGAACGGCTATTATGTGGACGAAAACAGGAACTGTCTTCCCTTTGTCTTTGGGGTCAATGATGAACTTACAGACTGGGCAAAGGAGGATATAGGCCCCTTGCAGCTCCAAAACGATTATGCAAAGAGAGCTTTGGGTACGGACAAGGAGGTATACACTCAGATACAGCCATATATCGCCGATGTTGAAAATGCCACGCTGGAAACAGGGGGCGATTGGCACGAAAGACACTATACAAGAATAGACGGCGGGCGAAACGTAGTGTTTGATTACAGTTTTGTATGCGATCGTGACGGAGCATATTATCTTCAGCATTACTTCAAAGCAGGAGATGTTGTCATAAATGCAGCAGGCAAGGAGTATACAATAAACATAAACGAGCCTGTAAAATATCTGGGCAAGCTTAAAAAGGGAGATACGGTCAATGTCAGAGTTGCTCCCGAAGGCTATGATTACGCTCTTTACAACATAGAGCTTTTCAGATTCAATATGGATGACTTCGGACAAATGGCAGAGACACTCCGCCAGGGCGGCCTGCAGGTGGAAAAATTTACAGATACGACAATAGAAGGCACTGTGAATGCGGCAAAGGACGATCAGCTATACTACACATCCATTGCCGATGACGGCGGCTGGAGCGTATACTGTGACGGCAAAAAGCTCAAGAGAGAAAAAATAGCCGATGCTCTTGTTGCTTTCAGGACTCCTGCCGGGCAGCACAATATCAAAATGGTATATACCGTCAGAGGCTACAGGCTCGGTATCATTATAGCCTTGATATGCTGGTGCATACTTATTTACCTTAATTACAAAGAAAAGATATCAAAGCTTATCAAAGACAAAATAACAAAAAGCAGCGATATGGGAAAGGAGCAAAATAATACGGCAAGTGAATAAAGCTGTGCTTGACAAATCCCATTGGTTTATATATAATAATAGCTGATGTGAAAATGATGTGAAAACGGCAGGATAAGTAGCTTTATGCAAAGGCTTCAGAGAGGATGCGGAAGGTGAGAGCATCTGCAATGTATAAAGTGAAGCTCCCTTATGAGAGAAATCTCCCGTGCGGATCAATACTCCGCCGCTGTGTCTGCGTTAAAGGATATCCGAGATATACGCTTGACGTATAAGCAGGGTGGTACCGTGTAATTTATTACGCCCCTGAGGCCTATGGGCTTCGGGGGATATTTATTTATGGAGGAAAAGCAAAATGAAATTCATGGGTGTAAACGAATTAAGAGAAAAATTTTTGGAGTTTTTTGAGTCAAAGGGTCATTTGAGAATGGCAAGCGCTTCTCTTGTGCCTCATAATGACAAGAGCCTTTTGCTCATCAATTCGGGTATGGCTCCGTTAAAGCCGTTCTTTACAGGTCAGCAGATACCTCCCCGCAAGAGAGTGACTACCTGCCAAAAGTGTATAAGAACAGGGGATATAGAAAACGTGGGAAAGACTGCAAGGCACGGCACATTCTTTGAGATGCTGGGCAATTTCTCATTTGGCGATTACTTTAAGCATGAGGCTATTGCATGGGCATGGGAATTTTTTACAAAGGTAGTGGAGCTGCCTGAGGACAGGCTTTATGTATCCGTATATCAGGATGACGATGAGGCCTATGATATATGGAACAAGGAAATAGGCCTTGCCCCGGAGAGGATATTCAGAATGGGCAAGGAGGATAACTTTTGGGAACATGGCGTAGGCCCCTGCGGTCCTTGCTCAGAGATATACTATGACAAGGGCGAGGAATACGGCTGCGGCAAGCCCGATTGTACCGTAGGCTGCGACTGCGACAGATATATGGAAATATGGAACCTTGTGTTTACTCAGTTCAACAAGGAAGAAGACGGCACATATTCCGATCTGGATCATCCCAATATCGATACGGGAATGGGTCTTGAAAGGATCGCAACAGTTATGCAGGGCGTCAATTCCATATTTGACGTAGATACCGTAAAGGCCATAAGAGATGCTGTATGCGATATATGCGGGGCAAAGTATGGCGAAGACGAAAAGAAGGATGTTTCAATAAGAGTCATAACAGACCATATGCGTTCAGTCACATTTATGACGGCTGACGGCGTGCTTCCTTCAAACGAAGGCAGAGGCTATGTTTTAAGACGTCTTCTGAGAAGGGCGGCAAGGCATGGCAAGCTTTTGGGCATCGACAGAAAATTCCTTGCGGAGCTCAGCAGGATAGTTATAGAAAATTCAGGCAAGGCATATCCCGAGCTTGTGGAAAAACAGGATATGATACTTAAGGTACTTTCCACCGAGGAAGAGAGATTTTACAATACTCTTGACACAGGTATGGCTATGCTTGCGGATAAGCTCAAGGAATTGAAGGCTCAGGGCAAGAATGTACTGGGCGGTGCCGATTCGTTCAGAATGTATGATACTTATGGCTTCCCCGTAGATCTTATGGAAGAGATACTTGCCGAAGACGGCTTTACATTTGATATGGAAGCCTTTAAGGCGGAAATGGAAAAGCAGAGGACAAGAGCCAGAAATGCCAGAGCTACGGATACCTATATGGGAGCCGAGGAAACGGTGTTCCACCGCCTTGATCCCGCTATGTCCACGGAATTTAACGGATATGACGAGCTCATGGGAAAGGGTACCGTACTTGCTCTTGTGGTGAATGACGAAATAGTAAACGAGGCCAAGGCGGGAGATAATGTTGCGGTAATAGTGGACAAAACTCCGTTCTATGCAGAAATGGGCGGTCAGACAGGCGACAAGGGCGTTATCGTAGGCGCCGGTGATCTGGGCATAGAAATAGAGGATTGCACAAAGTTCGGCGGCAACAAGTTCATACACACAGGCAAGGTGACTACGGGCACGATCCATACGGGAGATACGGTAACACTTGCTGTGGACAGCGAAAAGAGACTTGCAACGGCAAGGAATCACACGGCTACCCATATATTACAGGCGGTGCTCAGAGAGGTGCTTGGCTCTCATGTTGAGCAGGCGGGATCTTATGTAAGCGATAAGAGACTGAGGTTTGACTTTACTCATTTTGAAGCTATAGACAAGGAAACTCTTGACACCATTGAGAAAAAGGTAAATGAAAAGATACTTGAGGCTCTTCCCGTAGAAGTAAAGGAAATGAGCCTTGAAGAGGCTAAAAAGACAGGAGCCGTTGCGCTTTTCGGCGAGAAGTACGGCGAGGTCGTAAGAGTCGTAAACATAGGCGGCTACTCTATAGAATTCTGCGGCGGCACACATCTTACTAATTCTGCCTACTGCGGTGTGTTCAAGCTTTTGTCCGAAAGCGGCGTGGCAGCAGGCGTAAGAAGGATAGAAGCCATTACGGGTGCGGGCGCTCTCAATTATCTTGACGAGGTAGGCTATATTTTAAAGACAGTTGCAGATGTATTAAAAACAACCGCAGGCGAGCTGCCTAAGAAAATAGAGCATATTTTGGAAGAAAACAAGAGACTTTCAAAAGAAGCAGAAAGCCTTAAGGCTAAAATGAGCGGCTCACTTGTGGATGATATTATCAATTCAAAGGTAAGTATAAAGGGCATAGACATTGTTGCCGCTGAGGTAAAGGGCCTTGATATGAATGCCTTAAGAACCATGGGCGATCAGATAAAGGAAAAGATGAACGGCATCATCGTTCTTGCAAGCGGAGAAGGCGGCAAGTGCAGCTTTGTGGTAATGTGCAGTGACGATGCCGTTAAGGCGGGAGCCAATGCGGGCAAGATAGTAAAGGATGCCGCAACGGTATGCGGCGGTGGCGGCGGCGGCCGTGCAAATATGGCACAGGCAGGCGGCAAGGACACATCCAAGATACCCGACGCTTTGGAAACTGCCAAGAAGACTATTGAGGGTATGATAAAATAAGTATGGAAGCAAGTTTAGCATACAAGACAAAGCAGATAATAAAAAAATACGAATTTAATTTCAAAAAAAATTTTGGCCAGAATTTTCTTGTAGACGAAAGAGTTTTGGACAAGATCGTTAATGCAGCCGATATAAACGAAAATGATCTTATAATAGAGGTGGGTCCGGGTATAGGTACGCTTACTCAGGCTATGGCCAAAAGGGCAGGCAAGATAGTGTCCGTAGAGATAGATAAGACCCTTGTGCCTATACTGGAGGAGCTTTTGGAAGATTATGACAATATAGAGATCATAAACGAGGATATATTGAAGGTAGACCTAAATGCCCTTATAGAAAAGTATGAGGGCATGAAGGTCAAAATGGTGGCAAACCTTCCGTACAATATTACGACGCCTATTATAATGACCATACTTGAAAAGCATATTCCCATGGAAAGCCTTACAGTAATGATACAAAAAGAGGTCGCCTACAGAATGAATGCCAAGCCGTCTGCAAAGGACTACGGCTCCCTTTCTCTTGTGACCCAATATTACTGCGAGCCCTATCTTGTGGCCAATGTGCCTCAAAATTGCTTTATGCCAAGGCCAAATGTGGATTCCGCCGTTATAAAGCTGACAATATTGGATAAGCCTCCCGTATGCGTTAAGGATGAGGCGTTTATGTTTGCGTTTATAAAAGCTGCCTTTTCACAGAGAAGAAAAACTCTTGTCAACTGTATATTCAACAGCGGCATACTCGATATGACCAAGGAAGAAATAGGCAGGCTCCTTGTGTCTTTGGGTTATGATGAAAGGATACGGGGAGAAAGCCTTACTCTTTGGGATTATGCAAGGATATGCAATGAGTTGTAAGTTTTGTTTAGCTTACTTTATAAAAGTAAGCAAATTTTATGTACTTTTTTGAAAAAGTACCAAAACATTCGGTGTTTTTTCTTTGTTGTTTCTGTATTTTTTATATAAACTTCATTTATCTTACTTTAAAAAGTAAGCAAACTTTATGTACTTTTTTGCGAAAAAAGTACCAAAAACGTGGGAACCTTCCGATGGTTCCCACCCCCTCCGAACGGCTTTTGGGGTACGAAATCATCTTACCGCATAACTTTTGACCCCAAAAGAATCGGGCTCCCACTTAGCCACGTTGCGGCTGTGGGAGGTGAGGCTTCACATAAATGTTAGCTTTTCAAATCGGAAAACCTTAAGACTTGGACAAATTGTATCATATAGTAATGTGATTGATTATTAATCTCTCTTTAGTTTATTGTGGCTGTTAAAAAAGAGATTTCAAAAAATATAGAATTTTTTTACTGTAAGTGGGATGACCATATGTAATCCATTTCATCAGTAATTTTTTTGAGAAATTTCTCCTTCTGCCGACCGCAAGGTGGTCAGGCAGAAGCCTTGCTTCTTTTGGGGTCAGAAGTTATGAAATAAAATTACTTTCGAGCCCCAAAAGCCGTTTAAGGGGTGTGGGGAGAATCGGAACTCCCCACGTTTTTGGTACTTTTTTCAAAAAAAGTACAAATAAATTTACTTACTTTTTAAAGTAAGATAAATGAAGCTTATATAAAAAATATGAAATCTCCAAATCAAAAAACACTGAATGTTTTTGGTACTTTTTTCGCAAAAAAGTACATAAGATTTACTTACTTTTTAAAGTAAGATAAATGAAGCTTATATAAAAAATATGAAATCTCCAAATCAAAAAACACTGAATGTTTTTGGTACTTTTTTCGCAAAAAAGTACAAATAAATTTGCTTACTTTTTAAAGTAAGATAAATAAAAACCCCCACATATTTACATTTCCGACCACATATACTGAATAAGGTATAAACTTTATTCGGAGGGAAAACATGGCTTATTCAAGGTTATTTATTGCTCTCAAGCAGGGTTGTGACGGATATGCGAAGGATATACGAGGTGCAGTAGGCAGATGTGTAATAGAGTGCAGAAACGGCATAGGCAGGCTGCTGCTGCAGGTGCAGGGGATCAGGAACGAGTATGACTACAGGGTATGTATACTTTCGGAGGATGACTATGCGGAAGTCACTTCACATCTTTACATAGACAGCGGCGGCAGAGGCGAGATCAAATGGGAATTCATACCCGAAGCAATAGGTATGCCTATATCAGATATAAGAGCCTGTGTCGTGCTTTCGGGAGACAGATCGCCGCTCATAGGATTTACAGAGGGCGAATATAATTGGCAAAAATGCCTTATGGCAAAGGAAGAGATAAAGGCGGCTGAGGTGACCAAGGCAATAGCGGAGCCTTCAAAGGAAGAGGATATGACCGTTTCTCCCAACAAGGAAAAGCTGATATGCATTATAAATGAGCTTGACGATGATATACAGGAGATGAAGGAATATTCCCGTATAGGTTGTGAAAGCAGCATAGATGCCTTGTTTGGCAAGAATGCCGTGAAGCCGTTTGGCGATGACGGCATAAAGTGGGTCAGAGGTTCCTTAAAGGAGCTATCGCTAATAAGGCAGCTTTGGCATTACATAAACAATCCCTTTGTAATAAAGGGATGCAGAGATTACAGACACCTGCTTTTGGGCAGGGATGATGAGGGTAATTACTATTTGGGCGTGCCCTGTAAATATGACAGTGATTACAAGCTTGAAGCAATGGTACAAGGCTTTACACAGTTTAAGACAGAGGACAACGCCCCTATTCGTAACGGTGGATTTTGCTATTGCATTTTAAAATGCTAGAAAGGAAATATTATGCGCATAAGAAAAAAGCCTTGGGCGGAAGCGGAGATGTCTTCAAACAAGGCAATAATTACAGAACCATCACAATACAAGGGCAGGTGGAGAGAGGTTTTCGGCAACGATAATCCAATCCATATTGAAATAGGCTGCGGCAAAGGACAGTTCCTCAGCAGCATGAGCAAGCTTTATCCCGATATAAACTATATCGGCATAGAAAGAGAAGAGCAGATAATAGTATCCGCTCTTAAAAAGAGCCGTGAGAAAGAGACGGGAAGCAACATACGCTTTTTTGTGGAGGATGTTGCCAATATATTGGATGTATTCGATACGGGAGAGGTAAAGAGGATATACAGTAATTTTTCTGATCCATGGCACAGAAAAAAGAAATGGGCAAAGAGAAGGCTTACTCACAGAAATTTTCTGAATTTATATGAAACCCTTTTCGGCAAGGAGGGCGGAGAGCTTTTCTTAAAGACGGATAATAAAATATTCTTTGAATTCAGCTTGAATGAAATAGCCGATAAGGGCTGGAGACTCCACAATATAACTCTCGACCTGCACAACAGCGGCTTTGAAGGCAATGTTATGACGGAATATGAAGAAAAATTTGCTGCCATGGGTATGCCCATATACAGATTGGAAGGCTATTACAACAAATAATATTTTGACAAATCCCCCTTTTTGTAATAAAATATATTTAAGAATATTTACGGGAGGCAGGATTTATGGAGAAAATTGCAGTTACTATATGCAGACAATTCTGTAGCGGGGGTCTTGAAGTAGGTAAAAAGCTGGCTGAAAGATTGGATGCCGATTTTTATGATAAGGAGCAGCTGGTGAGCATGGCAGCCAAGGAAATAGGCTATGCAGAGTCTTCCTTTGAAAAAGTTGACGAAACGGCTACAAACAGTTTTTTGTATTCTCTTGTAATGGGTGTAAACGGCAGCAGCCACAGCAATGTTGTGCCTGATAACGACAGGCTTTTCAACATACAGTCTGAGATAATAAGAAAAGCGGCGGCGGAACATTCCTGTGTGGTAATGGGCAGATGCTCCGATTATGTGCTCAGAAACGAGAAAAGACTTGTAAAGGTATTTATTCGTTCCGACAATGACTGGAGAGTGGAAAGACATAAGGCACTTTACGGCGATGCCAAAGACATACCATCCATACTCCAAAAGAAGGATAAAAAACGTGCTTCATATTATAAGTTCTATACCGGCAGGACATGGGATTGTCTTGTGAACTACGACCTTTGCATAAATACAGCCAAGGTGGGTATAGACAATGCCGTAGATATGATAATGGATTACATAGAAAAAATAGATCGGTGAACAAATAGAGCTGCCGCATTTGCGGCAGCTTTTGTAATGCCGGGGTGATAAGGCGGTATAAGTCATTTGACGCCAAAGTTTTTATGAAATATACCGATTGAAGTAAACAGGCGGATATGTTAAAATATGATCATAAAATATATTAGGAGGTATGTAAAATGACAAAGGAAAATTTAAGCTATGTAACAGAAAAGGTAAATGACCTTATTGCGGCGCCTTCATGCTGTGCGGAAGCCAAGGAAGCGGCTCAGCAGTGGCTTGCGGCGGTGGGAACGGATAAGGAAGCCGAAGCATCAAAGGCTCTCATAGCCGAGATAGAGCAGGATATAACTTCTGTGGATCAGCTTATAGAGCTTACGGGATCTGAGCTTGGCATAAAGATATTCGGAGAAGAAAAGGCAGCGGCGCTTAATGCTCACGGCAAGGAAATAAAGGCGAAGGGCGCAGCGTACTGCGACTGCCCGGCTTGTGCTGCCGTTGCCGCAATACTTGAAAAGAAGGATGATATCATAGGATAAAGATATTTTTATATTCTATACTAAACTGAAAGAAATGCCAAAAGGCATTTCTTTCAAACGTGTCGATAAAATCGACACGCTAAAAAAAGCTATCGTAAGATAGCTTTTTTTACAGTCTTTATATCGCCGAATCGGTAATTTATCAGTTTTGTTCACAGACCTCAATGTTCGCAATATTATTGAGCTCGTGAGCGATAATATATTTCTTTGTTTTGATACATACCATATTTCTGGCATTTTTGCCTATGAATTCGCCTTCAAAAAAAGTGTTGGCGGTAGTCGTTACCTTTATTTTCATACCTCTTATAAATGTTATCCCATGGAATTCCATTTTGTCCATAGGGAAGAGGGTATAGCATCTGTTCATTACGCTTGCTATATCCTTGTTTGCGGCAGAAAGTCCTTTCATAAGAGCACGTATTTTGATAACGTTATTTATAAACCAGGTTATGCAAAATGCCAATAAAGCGGCATATAATATTTCTTCAAAAGATATTCCCAAACTCGTCATAATATACACCTCCCAAGTATATAAAGTATAACACAAAATTCAAAAATTGCAACAGATATTTTTTACTCCTGTGATTTTTTCCAAAGCATATTGTTTACAAACTGTCTTGCGGTACGGCCTGACATACCCTTTTGCTTGAGCTCCCATGTCATAGCGGCAGATCTGAGCTGTTCTGCATCCATTTCAAGACCTTGTTCCTTGGCAATACCCTCCACTATGCTTATATATTCCTTAGGAGTAGGCTTGGGATAGGATATGGTTATGCCAAAGCGATCGGAAAGAGAAAGCTTTTCGTTCAATGTATCCTGAGTGTGTATCTCCGCATCCTCGCTGCCTGAGGAACGATCCGCCCATTTCTCCTGTATGAGATGGCGTCTGTTGCTTGTGGCATAGAAAAGAACATTGTCCGGCTGACCCTCTGAGCCGCCTTCCAGCAGGGATTTCATATACTTGTACTGTATTTCGTTTTCGTCAAATGAAAGATCGTCTATGAATATTATGAATTTTCTTCCCCTATGGCGTATGAGCTTAAGTATGTCGGGAAGCTTTGCTATCTGTTCCTTTGTGATCTCTACTATTCTCAATCCCATATCAAAGTATTCATTGACAAGAGCTTTTACCGATGAAGACTTGCCGGTGCCTCTTGCTCCCACAAGAAGCACATTGTTTGCCTTGTAGCCCTTTAGGAAAGCAAGGGTATTGTCTATAAGCTGCTTTGTCTGAGCCTCATAGCCTATAAGCTGCTTGAATGTAATGGGATCCGGATACGAAACGCCTGTGAGCGCTTTCTTCCTGTCGTTATACCTGAATGAGCGATATATGGATATATCCCCGCAGCCGTATTTGTTGTGGAAGGCTATAACGTCTTCAATATCACGGCTTTTGTTAAAGTCGGTACCGCTGCCTTTATTTACAGGGGTGTAGTCGGATATCTCTTCCAACACGCCTTTTATACATTCAGCCTCCGGCAGCGAAGTAAGGTCGGTCTCGGCTATGGCGTTTATTGTATCTATGTCAGCCTTAGCCAGCTTGTATATAGATGTATTTCTGACATCCGTGTTGTTTTCGCAGAAAAGCGTAAATGTATTTTCATCTCTGAGCATAAGGTGAAGTATATAGCTTTTGAAAAGGTTGCCGGAAAATCCGCTTTTCTCAGCCATTTCTATAAGCCTTGAGGCGAGCAGAGACAATGAGGAAAGCTTGTGCTCAGCACTGAGCACATCCTTTAATATATCTACTATACCGTCGTTTTTAATATTACTGTATACAGTAAGAGAATCTATACTCTCTAAAATATGCTTCATTTCATTACTTCCTGACTGTGATGATATTATTGCTATCCATGCCCATGACCGAAACGCCTGCTGCCTTAAGCCTGCCCAATGTGTCTATATGCTCTTGTGTTATGATCTGACCCATAGGCACAAGAGGTATGCCCGGAGGATAGGGAACTATCGATGCGGCCGCTATCCTGCCCGCAGCATTTTCTATGCCTACTGTTTCCTTGCTGCTGAAATATACATCCCTGGGTGACATGGCAGGCACGGCTACGGCGCCTGACGTCATAGGTATTTTTTCTATATATTTTCTTTCAAGCTTTTTGTCAAGCTCGGTTATGGTTTTTACAAATTTCTTTATGCCTTTGGGATCATCGGCTACCGTAGTTAGAGCTACTATGTGGTGGAGCCCTGCAAGCTCTACTTGTATATTATACTTATCAAGAAGTATTTTACCCAATTTTATGCCTGTAATGTCTGTTCTCACCATTATTGTAAATTTGCTTATATCCACATCGGCTATATCGTGCTGGCCTTTTATGCTGTCGTTTACAAGCTTGAGGGTCTTGCAGTGAGCAAGCTCATGCCTTGCATCCGTAAGTGTTTCCAAATATTCCACAAAAAGATTCTTATCCTTTGAGAGCAGATCCCTTGCATAGTCAAGAGATGCCATTATTGGATATGAAGGACTTGTGGTATTCACCATGGAAACGGCTTCCCTGAGCCTGTATGAGTCTACCCTGCCGCCTTTTGAGCTGATCACCGCCGCCTGATTGAGACAGGGAAGAGTCTTGTGCCAACTGTTCACAACAACATCCGCTCCCTGTGACAAAGCACATTTCGGGAATTTGTCGGAGAATATGAAGTGAGCACCGTGGCACTCGTCAACTATCAGTATGGAATTATGCTTGTGAACTATATCCGCAATGGTCTTGACATCACAGGTAAAGCCCTCATAGGTAGGGCTGGTTATTATCATCGCCTTTATATCATAGTCGTCAAAGGCTCTGAATATGTCTCTTATGCTTATGCCGCCGCAAAGTCCTTCTTCCGTTATCTGCGGAGATATGTATATTGGATTTACCCCTGCCATAACAAGACCGCTGTATACGCTTTTGTGACAATTGCTTGCCACAAGCACGTTGTCTCCGGGATCGCAGCAGGCAAGCACAGATGCGACCATGCCTCCCGAACCGCCGTTTACTGTAAAGTAAGATTCATCGGCGCCTAAAAGCTCCGCCATTGCCTTTTGGGCATCGGCTATGATGTCGGTAGGCTCGTGCAGATTATCCGTTTTGCCTGTTTCTGTAATATCGTAGACCCTAAAGTCATAAGGCATAAACCTTAAATTTCTTTTGTGACCGGGCATATGGAGAGGATATGTATTTTTCTCCCCAAGCTCCCGCAGCCTGTCAAATATATATGCTGCCATATAAAAACCCCTTCCAATTTTAATGACATTAGTACCGAGCCTGGGCCGGGTACTCGTGACCGATATCCTTTGACGAAACTCCCGATCCCCGCTGAGGATCGCCTGTCGGTCATGTACTTCTCTTTAAGTCTATTTCTCCTATTATACTAAAAATACGCAGTGTTGTCAACTTTGACAGGATTTTGTCAATCCATTGAATAAACAAGGGGTACAGGGTAAATTTGTATGAGAGTATAAAAATATTTACAAAATTTTAATTTTGGTGTAGTATTGTATAAAGAGGTGATAACGTGTTCAAATTTCTTTATCCTAAGGAATATATTTCCTCGGTATATGAAATGAGTGCCGAAAAAATAAAACGACTTGGTATGGATACGGTGGTCTTCGACATAGACAATACACTTGTGCCCTACTGGATAAAAACGCCCGATGAAAAGCTGACGGGATACTTCCGTTCCTTGGAAAAGGCGGGCATAAAAACAGCAGTGCTTTCCAACAGCAGGGAGGAAAGGAGCAAGGTTTTTTGCGCCGTCACATCCATGCCATATGTATACAGGGCAGGCAAGCCGGGCAGGAAGGGGTTTAACGCCCTTATGGCAAAAATAGGCTCCGTGCCGGAAAAGACGGTGATAATGGGGGATCAGATATTCACCGATGTATGGTGCGGCAACAGGGCAGGCGCATATTCCGTGCTCGTAAAGCAGGTGAGCCCAAAGGATGAGCTTATCACGGCGCCTAAGAGACCCTTTGAGAAAATAATCGTGAAAATGTATTTAAGACATATAAGTAAAAACGGAGGCAATAATGAACAGCATAAATAACAGAGTAAAGGGCAGTACAGATGTTTTTGCGGTGATAGGCTGTCCCGTACGCCACAGCTTCAGCCCTGTTATACATAATACCATTGCGGATATTACCGGCAGAGATTTTATATACACTGCTTTCGAGGTGCAGCCCGATGAAATAAGCTCTGCAATAAAGGGAGCTCATGCCCTTGGCATAAAGGGAATAAATGTGACCGTGCCTCATAAGGTGGCGGTTATGTCCGAGCTTTGCCGCATAGACAAAAGGGCAAAGGTGATAGGCGCAGTAAACACGCTTAAATACACGGATAAAGGATATGAAGGATACAACACCGACGTTATAGGAGTTTATTACGCCATTAAAAATAAGGGCTTTGACGTAAAGGGCAAAAACGTGCTGCTGCTTGGCGCAGGAGGTGCGGGAAACGCCTGTGCCGTAATGGCGGCGGATAAGGGCTGCAAAAAGCTTTACATAGCCAACAGGACTGCGGAAAAAGCACAGAAGCTTGCAGACAATGTAAAAGACGCCTTTGACTGCAATGCGGAAGCTATGGCCTTGGATGACATATATTTCATTGACAAGGCGGACATAGTTATAAATTCCACCGTCATGGGCTTTGGAAATAACGCAGGCATAAGCCCTGTAAAGGACAAGGCCTTTTTTGTGAGCAAAGGAGTAGAGCTTGTGTTCGATGCCATATACACGCCATGGCAGACCAAGCTTTTAAAAGATGCCGAGGAGTGCGGCATATGTGCCGTAAACGGCTTTGATATGCTTGTGTATCAGGCGGCGGCGGCAGAAGAAATATGGTTTGACACAAGCTTTGAAGCGGCTCTCAGGGAGAGACTGTGCAGCGAATTGAGAAACTATTACAGGGAGAATATGTCATGAATAAAAATATAGTGCTTATAGGATTTATGGGCAGCGGCAAAACAAGCGTGGGCAAAAGGCTGTCTATGAACCTTAAAAGAGAATTCATAGATATGGATGATTTCATAGAGAAGAGAGAGGGTATGACGGTTACCGAGATATTTGAAAAAAAGGGCGAAGCTGCCTTTCGTGAAATGGAGAGAGAGCTTTGCCAGCGCTTTGCCCTGCCCAAGGGCAAGATAATCGCTACGGGCGGCGGAGTCATAAAAAGCAAAGAAAATGTGGAAAACCTGAAAAAAGGCGGCGTTATCATATACCTCAGCTCTACGCCCAAAAAAATTGCCTACAATCTGAGATATGACACTACAAGGCCGTTGCTTGCAGGAGACAATAAGGAAGAAAAAATAGCGCGGCTCATGGCTGAAAGAGAAGGACTTTACAAGAGCTGTGCCGATATTACCATAGATGTTTCCGAATTGAATCTGGAGGGAACTCTCAAGGAGATATATAAGGCGCTGGATCTGTAAATATTGGTGAGAACGGCTTACATATACGAGAGCCGAAAGTATATAATGCTTTGGCTTGTTGTTGAAAAGCACAAAAAAGATACGGTCGTTCCATAAAGCAAGGCAAAATATAAGGTCCTATGGGAAGAAGGTGTTTTAATGAATTTTATCGACATAATAATAAAAAAGAAAAACGGAGAAGAGCTTACGACAAAGGAGATACAGTATTTTATAGACAGTGTTGCGGACAGAACCGTACCCGATTATCAAATATCGGCGCTGCTTATGGCAATAGCCATAAATTCCATGAGCGACAGGGAGACGGCGGATATCACACGGGCTATGACCTATTCGGGAAACGTAATTGACCTGTCGGGAATAAAGGGCATAAAAACGGATAAGCACAGCACAGGCGGAGTGGGAGATACAACTACTCTTGTGCTTGCGCCTCTTACGGCTTCCCTTGGCCTGCCTGTTATAAAAATGAGCGGCAGAGGCTTGGGTCACACAGGCGGCACTCTTGACAAGCTGGACTCCATACCGGGATTCAATGTGGATATTCCCATAAGTAAAGCCGTGAGACAGGTGAACCAAAACGGCATAGTCATAATGGGTCAGACAGAGGATCTGGATCCTGCCGACAAATATCTGTATGCCCTTAGAGACGTTACAGGCACTGTGGAAAGCATACCGCTGATAGCCTCAAGTATAATGAGCAAGAAGCTGGCAGCGGGAGCCGATGCCATAGTGTTGGATGTAAAGACGGGCAGCGGCGCCTTTATGAAAAATAAGGCAGACGCCATAAAGCTTGCCGATACAATGATAAGGGCTGCCAAGGCGATGAACAGGAAAGTCACCGCACTTGTTACGGATATGAATGAGCCTTTGGGTATGCACATAGGCAACAGCCTTGAGGTGATTGAAGCCATAGAGATACTTAAGGGCAAAAGAGAAGGCAGGCTCAAGGATGTTTCTCTTGCTCTCGGTGCGGAAATGCTTGTGCTGGGCGGCATAGCCGAGAATACAAAAGAGGGTATAACCTTGATGGAGCAAAACATAACAAACGGAAAAGGCCTTGAAAAGCTGAGAGAGCTTATTGCGCTCCAAGGCGGTAATCCGGGCGTGACGGATGATTACCTGCTTTTCCCTCAGCCCTTGGCAAAATATGAGCTGATTGCAGAGGAGGAAGGATACATATATTCTATAGACTGCTACAGCATAGGCAAGGCCTCCCTGAACACGGGAGCGGGCAGAGCCACAAAGGAAAGCTCCATAGATCTTTCGGCAGGGATAATAATGCACAAAAAAGTGGGAGATATTATAAAAAGAGGAGATGTGATCGCAGAGATATTTGCGGCGGACACAGATAAATGCCTTTCATCCGCCGATATGATAAAGAAGGCTGTCACCGTTTCTTCCGAAAAACCAAAAGAGCCCGGGCTCATATACGAGGTGCTGAGATGAAAAGAGCGATAATAATTGTACTTGATGCCGTGGGCATAGGCGAGATGCCCGATGCCTGGAAATACGGAGATGAGGGCAGCAATACGCTTATGCATATAAAAGAGAAGGTACCCCAATTGGATCTTAAGAATATGTGCAGCCTTGGACTGGGTCTCATAGACGGATATAACATATATGAAAAAACCAAGTCTCCAAAGGGCATATACGGCAGGCTGGCGGAGGTGTCCGCAGGCAAGGACACCACTACGGGGCATTGGGAAATAGCGGGGATACAGCTGCAAGAGCCTTTTCCCACATATCCCAACGGCTTCGATAAGGAAATAATAGACAGATTTGAAAAGGCAATAGGAAGAAAGGTGCTGGGAAACTGTGTGGCTTCGGGTACCGTTATAATAAATGAGCTTGGCGACGAGCATATAAAAACAGGCTGCCCTATAGTGTATACTTCGGCAGACAGCGTGTTTCAGATAGCGGCTCACGAGGATATAATACCTGTGGATAAGCTATACGAATTTTGCGGCATAGCAAGAAATATGCTGAGCGTAGGGCGTGTGATAGCAAGGCCGTTTACGGGAGTATCGGGAAATTATACAAGAACGGAGAGGAGAAGGGACTTTTCTCTTCCGCCTGTGAGAAAGACCCTGTTGGACTATGCAGCGGAAAAGGGCATGAAGGTAGCTGCCGTAGGCAAGATAGAGGATATATTTTCAATGCGTGGCATAACCGCATCGGTGCATACCCATACAAATGCCGAGGGCATAGAACAGACCATAAAATATATGAACGAGGACTTTGAGGGCATAATATTTACAAACCTTGTAGATACGGATATGCTGTACGGTCACAGAAATGATGTGAACGGCTTTGCCAAGGCACTGCAGAGCTTTGACGATGCCCTGCCCGATATCATTTCGGCTATGAAAGATGAGGATATCCTTTTTATAACGGGAGACCACGGCTGTGATCCCACTACGCCTTCCACAGATCATTCAAGGGAATATGTATTTCTTCTGGGGCTGGGCAAGGATATTGCGCCTTGCGGCATCGGCACAAGAAGGAGCTTTTCGGATATAGGAAAAAGTGTGGCGGAATATTTGGGTCTCGATTGCGATATAAAGGGAGAAAGCTTTTTATAGAGGCAGTACGAAAGAGGTAATACGATGGAAGAGATCAATGTGAGATATGGTCTTGTGGACACTCTCAGGGGCATTGCTCTTGTGAGCATGATCATATATCACACAGTGTGGGATATGGTATATATTTTCAATGAGCAGTGGCCTTGGTACAGCTCCGTATACGCCCATATATGGCAGAGGAGCATATGCATAAGCTTCATACTTATATCAGGCTTTTGCTCCGCCATGAGCAGCAGCAGGATCAAAAGAGGCATTACAGTGCTCCTTGGCGGCGTGCTTGTGTCTGTGGTCACAAATGTATTTATGCCCGATGAGCCTATATATTTCGGCGTGCTGGTGTTGATAGGCTCATGTATGCTCATATCTGTTCCTCTTGATAAGCTTATAAGCAATGTAAACAGCTATGCGGGTATTATCGTATCCTTGGCATTGTTCCTGCTCCTTGGAAATATGGATAAGGGATATATATTATCCTTCATATTGCCCCGCTCGCTGTACAAGGGTCCTGTAATGAGCTACATAGGCTTTGGAGAAATGAGATATAAGGGTGCGGACTATTTCCCGCTTATACCGTGGATATTCATATTCCTTGCAGGCTGTTTTCTTTTTAGGATAATAAGGGATAGGGATATGCTCAAATATGCCAAAAAGGGCATAGCTCCCTTCAGCGCAATGGGAAGGCACACGCTTTTGATATATCTTGTGCATCAGCCTGTGATATACGGAGCACTGTGGCTTTTTTACAAGGCTGCGGCTTAATTTCATATATTGAAAAATTATGCTTGCAATTAATGTATCAATATGTTATAATACTGAATTGTAGTGAAAACGAATGGTCCGCTGGTGCTTCCCTGTAGGGATCAAATTGCATTAAGAACATTTATGATGAAAGGGAGGATCACCTCATGAATAACGAAATTATAAGAGAGATCGAAAAGGAGCAGCTTAAGGACAACATCCCAAACTTTAATGTAGGCGATACCGTAAGAGTATATGCCAAAGTTGTAGAAGGCTCCAAGGAAAGAATCCAGATGTTTGAAGGTATTGTTTTAAAGAGACAGGGCGGCAGCTCAAGAGAGACCTTTACCGTAAGAAGAATATCTTACGGCGTAGGCGTTGAGAAGACATGGCCTCTTCATTCTCCCAGGATCGACCACATCGATGTGGTAAGATACGGTATTGTAAGAAGAGCTAAGCTCAACTACCTCAGAGACAGAGTAGGTAAGGCTGCTAAGGTCAAGGAAGACATTACAAGAAGAACTTCAAAATAATTTCACTATATCCCCTGGCTCTTGTCAGGGGTATTTTCATACAGGAGGCATACCATGAACATACAGTGGTATCCGGGTCATATGACTAAGACCCGCAGGATGATGGAGGAAAACATATCCCTTGTGGATATAGTAATAGAACTGTTAGATGCAAGGCTCCCGCTGAGCAGCAAAAATCCGGAAATAGATAATCTGGCAAGGAACAAAAAAAGGATAATAATACTCAATAAGTCTGATCTTGCAGACGAGAAGAGAACAGCGGAGTGGGAAAAATATTTTAAGGAACAGGGCTTTGAAGTGATACAAGCGGATTCCGTAAGCGGAAAGGGCATAAAAGAGATCGCTCCCATAGCACGTTCGCTCATGGCTGAGAAAATAGAAAGGCTCAAAAAAAGAGGCAGGATATTTGTGCCTACAAGAGCAATGATAGTGGGCATACCCAATGTAGGAAAGTCCACTCTCATAAATAAATTCGTAGGCAGGAATATGGCCAAGACGGGAGACAAGGCCGGCGTCACAAGGGGAAAGCAATGGATAAGAGTGAAAAAGGACTTTGAGCTTTTGGATACGCCGGGTATACTTTGGCCTAAGTTCGACGATGAGTCCGTGGGGCTCAAGCTTGCCTTTACAGGTGCGGTAAATGACGATATACTGGACAGCACCGAGCTTGCGTGCAGGCTCATAGAATATCTTGACAGGCTTTACCCACAGGCAATAAAGGACAGATACGGCACTGAATATGAAGAGGGCGCTCCGTCTCATGAGGTTCTAAGGCTCATAGGAGAGAAGAGAGGATTTATTAAAAAAGGCGGAGAGATCGACTATAAGAGAACGGCGGATATACTGATTGACGAATTCAGAGGAGCGAAGCTGGGCAGGATAACGCTTGATCGATGTTTGTGATGCAATATTATTGCAAAATAGGGCGAAGGAAGGTATCGTTATGGATATGAACATACAAAAATTTATGGCTTTTGTAAAGACTGTGGAATACGGCAGCTTTACAAAGGCAGGGGAAAAGCTGAAATATTCTCAGTCAGCCATAAGCCGAATGATAAACGATCTTGAAAAGGAATGGGGAGTATCCCTTTTGGAGAGAAGCAGAGCGGGAGTACGCCTTACCTCAGACGGACTGAGGCTTTTGCCCTATGCGCAGAATGTATGTGTGGACTATGAAAAGCTTCAATCACAGATAAAAGAGATAAACGGACTGCAGTCGGGTCTTATAAGGATAGGAACATTTTCAAGCGTTGCAACTCATTGGCTGCCCAATATAATAAAGGAATTCCAAAAGGACTATCCCAATATAGACTATGAACTTCTTGTAGGAGAATATAAGGAAATAGAGGAATGGGTAGCCGAGGGAAGGGTGGACTGCGGCTTTACGATACTTCCAGTTTCGGAAGAAATAGAGGCGATATTTTTGGAGGAGGACAAGCTCCTTGCAGTGCTGCCAAAGGATCACCCTCTTGCGGACTGCGATCGTTTTCCCGTAAAGGCTCTTTGCGATTATCCCTTTATGCTTCTTGAAAAAAGTGCAAAGGCGGAAATATCCGAGATATTTGAAAAGCATAATATAAAGCCTAACATCCACTTTACCACTCTTGACGACTATGCCATAATGTCTATGGTGGAAAGCGGACTCGGCATAAGCATATTGCCTCAGCTCATACTTAAAAGGATACCCTACAATATCGTTACAAAGGAGCTGGATGTGCCGGCCTACAGGCAAATAGGGCTTGCCATAAAGGATAGCAGAAGTACATCTGTAGCCGTTAAGAAATTTTTGGAATATATCAGATATAAGGACTGACGTTTTGAAAGCTTTAGAGAACATATAAAAAAGCTATCTTATCAAAAGATAGCTCAGACTGTCAAAAAAGTAAAATTTGACCCAAAATATGAATTATCAAAGCAAACAGCTTGAAAAAAAGCGTCGCAGACTTTAATCCGCAGGAGGAATTCATTTCCTCCGAGGACAGGAACTTTTCTGTAATTTTGGTGTTAAACACCAAAATTGCGGAAAACACGGCTGGTTCCTACCTTAATTAATCTGAAAGAAATGCAAACATTTCTTTCAAGCGTGTCGACTTTGTCGACACGCTGAGCTATCTTATCAAAAGATAGCTTTTTTTAGAGCATGGCGCAGCAGCCCTTTATTTTTGCTGTATCAGCAATTTATTTTGATTTGGGCATTCAGCTTTGCTCCCTTGAGCATTCTTCGCATATGCCGTAGAAATTCATATCGAAGCTCTCGGTATCGAAGCCGAAGGTGCTTTTAAGCTCATACATAACGTGCTTAAGGTCTATGTCGCCGTAGTAGTCGAACACCCTATGGCACTTAGTGCAGAGGAGATGACAGTGATTTTCCATATGTGCGTCATAGCGATTGCTGTCCTCGCCCAAATTGAATTCCTTTATAAGATGGCTGTCACGAAGAGATGCTACGGTCTTGTAAACGGTGGCAAGGCTCATAGCGGGATAGTCGTCTTTAAGGCTGTTGTATATAGTTTCTACGGTGGGATGTTCGTTCGTGTTGGCAAGATAGCTGTATATTGCAAGGCGCTGAGGTGTGACCTTAAGCTTGTTTGCCTTAAGGTTTTCCGCCAGTTTATTCATAGGCTCATCTCCTCCCAATGATAATTATTATTAATTAAAGCTTAATATAATTTAAAATCATTGTCAATATTTTTTTTGCAAAAAAAGCTTTAATTTAGTTGTAAAATTTTAGCTTTTATGCTAAGATTAATAAAAAGTAAGGGTCAGCTATTTGCAGACAGAACGGAGTGACGTTATATGAATATAGTGCTGCATCAGCCTGAAATACCCATGAATACAGGAAATATAGGCAGAACCTGTGTTGCTACGGGTACGAAGCTCCATCTCATACGCCCCTTTGGTTTTGTCATAAACGACAAGACGCTCAAAAGAGCGGGTATGGACTATTGGAAGGATATAGATGTGACATATTATGACTCCTTTGAAGATTTCTTAAGCAGGAATACAGGCGCCAATATATATATGGCCACCACAAAGGCGGAAAAATGCTATACCGATGTGGAGTATGCCGACGATGATTTCATAATGTTCGGCAGCGAGGGTTCGGGAATACCCGAGGAGATACTGCTGCAATACAGATCCTCCGCCATAAGGATACCTATGCTTGAGCAGTACAGAAGCCTTAATCTTGCCAATTCGGTGGCAATAATATTATATGAAGCGCTTAGGCAGAATAATTTCAGAGGAATGCTTTTTGAAGGACACTTGCACAGACACAGTTGGGATGAAGCGGGGGTAAGTTCAGTATGGAAGAAACAGTGATAGTAATAATGCTCAAAAACAAGGCTACGGGCTTTTTGGAAAAAGAGCTTGCAACGCTTGACATTACGGAGAATGCAGACTATATAGTAAATATATTTGCCACAGAGGAAGAGGAGGGCATGAAGCTCCACATAAAGCTGTCTACCGCCAAGGATGTTGAGGACTGGGAATACAGCGCCATATATGACTACTATGATATGGAATGCTTTAAAGGCAAGGCGGAAATAACGGAGGCGGATGACGACTATGATCCCGTGTGGGAAGCGGTCATCGATTACAGCGAGGCCGATCTTGAAGAAAGGGTCGCCGAGATACTTGAGATACACAAAAATGAAATAGAGGATGTATTTGATACCATAAAGGATAAGGAGAGTGAATATTCTGATGGAGAATAAGACAGAAGAGCAGCAGAGCAGCAGGCATACGGTGCTCCCTGTAATAATAGGCTTTGCAGTCGTGGCAGCCATACTCGCATCGGTATATTATATAAATCACAAAAATAATGACAAAGCAGCGGATATGCTGCCCGAAAGCAGCGGCGATACCGTAGATGTACAGGTTGGCGCTTCGGACATAGCCCTTACAGACACAAACAAGGCCGCTATGGAAAGGGCGGCTGCGGCAGCAAACGAATACCTTGATGCCAACAAAAAGGAACAAAGGCTCATATCCGAATACGGATTTTTATACAGCTACAAAAATAAGGACACGGTCTCTCCCGCAGCGGTGCTTGCAGATAAGGACACAGGCCTTACAGAGGAAGAGATAAACAAGCTTGTGGATATTCTATATATAAGTCCTGCGGACATAGGGAGCATCAGCGGTCAGGAAATAAAGGGTCAGGATCTTGCCATAGTAACGGTGCTAAATACAAAAGACGGTTATTATTGTGTATCCGACTTTGCGGAACCGATATTGCTGAGCGGCGGGCAGTATAAAGATCTTGTTCTTCGTTATTCATTTGCCCATGGCGATGTGCGTTCTCCCAAAAGGGGCGAAGAAGAAAATACCGCTATATTAAAGGCCTGCAATATGGAAAATCACGATATAAAGCATATTGCCTGCGATGACAAGTATGCCGTTGTTGTGGGAAATCTCGTAGCCGATCCCGCCGATATAAAAGAAGTATTGCTCAGAGTAAATGAAAAAGGCGATTGGGAGGTTGTAGACAGCAGCCTTGCCCAAGAAAAAGATGCGGTAATGACAGCAAATGCAAAATGCCCCGATATGGAGCCGGGGCTAATGCCGGTGTACAATATAGCCGACTTTGGCGAAATAGACACGGAGGATATGGGCGGCATAATAGACGATCTTACAGATCTGGGGGAAATAACGGATAAGGACAGCAGTGAAGGCTTTTATGCCTGCGGCTGCGGAAGATTTGCTTTCATAGAATGCCTTGCCACGGATAAGGAGCTGCTGGGCTATATAGGAGATGACGGAAAGCTGCAGTTCAACAAGACGGCGGACACTCAGTCATCCATAAGCTATATGCTCACTCTTGATGAAGATCCCCCTGTGTTTATACTGAAATTTGAATAAAAGCCACTAAACACGTTCTTCAAGGACTTGCCGAAGAACGTGTTTTTTATTATTTATATTTGCTGTACATATAGTTCAGCCTTGCGGCGTGATTTTGCTCATCGGTTATGATCTCCTGAAGATGATTTTTGAAGGTGGTATCTTCAAGGGCAAAGAGGATAGGGCGATACAGCTCCACTGCCTCCAGCTCCTTGTCGATAGACTTTTCAATACATTTTACAATATTTTCATCCTTGTCCTCATCTGTATTTTCCCCGGCCGCAAAGGGTTTTCCCGTAAGCTTTTCATACATTTCATTAAGCATATTATAATGTTTTTTTTCATCCAGGCTCATTTGTTTGAGTCTGTTTTTATCGTCTATATCGTTTAGCCTGCCCGCAAGCGTTTCATAGAAAGCGCTGCTTTTTGCTTCCTCATCGAGAGCATCTTTTATAAGCTCCGTCAAATATTTATTCGGGTACATAGCATCACTCCTGACATATATTTATTTATATGCAGTAAATGCAAAATGTGTGTCTGTAATTTTTTGTCGCAGTGTGGAAAAATTTCACCGCCGCAATAAATGGAAAAAATTGGTAAATATGGTATAATTACTATATACATTGAAAGGGGTGTTACCTATGACAACTAATGTGTACAAAGGAAATGAAATAATATACCTGCCTGTAGACAAAATACTTCCCAATCCGTATCAGACCAGAAGCATATTCAGAGAGGGGAATATGAAGGAGCTTGTGGATTCGGTAAAAAAATACGGCATACTGCAGCCCATAAGCGTAAGGCTTATAAACAACAGGCTTTATGAGCTTGTGTTTGGGGAAAGGCGCTTGAGAGCAACAAGGCTCGCAGGCCTTGAAAGCATACCCTCCGTTATGATAGAGCTGAGCGACAGGGATGCGGCGGCAGTTACTATGGCGGAAAATATGCAGAGGACAGACCTTCATTATTTGGAAGCGGCAGAGGGGATGAGGATACTGTACGAGGGCTTTAAATACAGCACAAATGAAATATCTCACTTGCTTTCCGTATCCGAAAACAGAGTAAAAGAGCTTTTGGAATTTTGCCGCTTTGACAGGGATGTAAGGGCAATGCTTATGGATAAGGACATACCTATGGAAAATGCCAGGCTGCTTTTGAGAACAGATGACAGTGCGATGCAAAAGAGCATTATAGACAAAATTAATAAGCTCGGGCTTAATAAGGACAAAACTGAGGTAGTGGTGAACAGCGCCATGAGGACCCACAGGCTTGCGGGAAACAGCGAAAAAAACAATAATGAGGCAAGAAAGCAGTTTAATGAAATGCGGCTTTTTACCAGCACAATAAAGCAGGCTGTGGGTATTATGAACGAATCGGGTATGGATACCAATTACGAAATGGAAAAAAATGAAGATGAGTATTTTATAAATATTAGGGTGAAGGTGCAGTAAATTTTATTTAGCTGCTTTAAAAAGCAGCACAAATTTTTTATTTGTCAAGCTTTTTTGCCTTACTTTAAAAAGTAAGTAAATTTATTTGTACTTTTTTGCGAAAAAAGTACCAAAAACGTTCAGCACTTTCGGCTTCGCCGAAAGCCGGCCTGCGGCCGTCGGATAAGTCTTTCCGTGCAATGGGGAGTTCCGATTCTCCCCACACCCCTTAAACGGCTTTTGAGGCACAAAGGTATTCTATTTTTATAGCTCCTGACCTCAAAAGAAGCAGGGCTTCTGCCTGACCACCTTGCGGTCGGCAGAAGGATAAACCTCTCAATAAAGTTACTTATAAAATAGACTACTGATGTGAACACGTACAAACGAAAAATTCAATATTTATTTGAAATTTTAAATCCCATAGCTGTAACACAACTAAGAGAAGTATAAAAATTAGTTGTGTTACTACATGATATTATTTGTCCAAGTCTTAAGGCTTTTCAATTTGAAAAGCTAATATTTATGTGAAGCCTCACCTCCCACAGCCGCAGCGTGGCTAAGTGGGAGCCCGATTCTTTTGGGGTCAAAAGGTATAAAAATAGATTACCTTTGAGCCCCAAAAGCCGTTCGGAGGGGCTGGTCGTATCACTTCGTGATACTGCTCGCCCAAGCAGCCAGGGTGTGGGAACCATCGGAAGGTTCCCACGTTTTTGGTACTTTTTTCAAAAGAAGTACATATAATTTACTTTTTAAAGTAAGATACCCCAAAAAATTTAAAAGAGGTCAATATGCACACATCAAATTATTTTTATCTCTTTGCCCTTGCGGTGATACTGTTATCCACAAACGTATTCGGCACAGCCTCAAGACGGATAAGTCTGCCCACGGCAGTAGGTTCTCTGGGGGCAGGGATAATACTTGGGCCGTCAGTTATGGGTGTGGTAAATGAAACGGATTTTCTCATAAAGACGGGAGAGATAGGCGTTATAATACTAATGTTCCGTTCAGGGCTTGAAACGGACATAGGCCAACTCAGGGCAAACGGAAAAGCGGCGCTTGTCACGGCGGTAATGGGAGTGATCATGCCCTTGGCGGGAGGCACGCTTTTGTGCCTGGCGGCAAAGCCCGAAGAAGCTTTTATAAAGGCGTTGTTCACAGGTGTCACGCTTACTGCCACATCGGTAAGCATAACGGCGGAAACATTGAGAGAAGCGGGAAAGCTCAAGACGCCTGTCGGCACTGCCATACTTGGCGCCGCCATAATAGATGACATCATAGGCATAGTTGTGCTTACGGCGATCACAGGCATGAGCGGAGAAGAAAGTGTATCCGTTGTTATGGTGCTCATCAAGATACTGCTGTTTTTCATATTTGTTTTTATAATAGGGCTTATGGCTATCATAGGGAAGATGATAGCGGAAAGAGTGCGGCGCAGAAGGAGAATAGCCGTGTATGCGCTGGCCTTTTGTTTTGCCATGAGCTTTTGTGCAGAAGAATTTTTCGGCGTTGCCGATATTACGGGAGCTTATTTTGCCGGTATAGTGCTTTGCAGCTTTGGCATAAGCAGCTACATAGATGACAGCATTGACAGCCTTGGATATCTTTTTTTCACGCCTATATTTTTTGCCTGCATAGGCATAAGGACCGATCTGCGAGCGCTTGGGAACGAGCCGTCTGTTATAGCTTTTGCCCTTATTCTGCTTGCTGTTGCCGTTGCCACTAAGATCATAGGCTGCGGAGCAAGCGCATATCTTTGCGGCTTTAATAAAAGAGAGGCTGTCTCAATAGGGCTTGGTATGGTATCTAGGGGCGAGGTGGCGCTTATAGTGGCGCAAAAGGGACTTGACAGCGGCTTGCTCGACACTTCGTTATTCCCTGCCGTTGTGTTTATGGTCATAGTAACTACTCTTATAACTCCTGTTCTGCTTAAAATAACATTATCAAAAAAATGGTCGGTTTAAACCGACCATTTTTTAAAATCTTATTCAAATCAACTGTTTGCACTTTGTAAATCCTTATCGTGCTTTAACTTCTGAGCATAAGCCATAAGGTAAGGAGCAGATCCCTTAGCATCATCATTTGCAACTTTTTCTGATACATAGTAATCATATGTACCATCCCTGTATTTATAAGGACTATCACCTCTTGTAGCTGTTTTTGATGTCGTTCCCGAACCATCTGGACCGGCAAGACCAGCAGTGCCGCATATATCGGAAATCACACCATTATCAAGTTTATTATCTGTAATTCCATTAAATGCCTTTAATCCTAAAGCATAGAACTGTTCAGGAGTATGGTTTGAGTTATAATCTTTGGCATCATTATAGATATTAATATTATAGCCTTTCATAAGCGCAGCTGCAAATGTAGCGGAACCGCTTGTTTCAAGATAATTGCCTTTTTCATCTTGTTTATCAGTTACTTGCCACCACAATCCTGTTTTTTCATCCTGATAGTTGATAACATGATCCATTAAATCGGTAAATATTTTTGCGATTGTTTGCTTTTGGGTAGTAAATGTTCCTTTATTTTCTTTTTCTGCCTTATCTAATTCTTCATAACTGTCTACAAGCGCCATAGCATACCATCCCATAGCTCTTGTCCAGTAGTTTGATGAACAGCCAACATTTTCAGATGTAGATGGTTTACCATCTCCTACCTTATAAGTGCTATTGGAATATGTTGTACCCTTTGCCCAACTCATAGCCTTACTGGTATCGTTATCTCCATTTGGGTCTGCCTGTGCATCATAGCCATGATAATAAAGTCCTGTTTTTACATTTCTCATTTTATTGTACACATTATTAAATTGTAAAACAACATTGTCAGCAACAGCAGTTATATCGTTTAAACCTTTAAACCCTTTTCCTGTCACTCTGCTATACTGTATCATATAAGGAAGTGCCATATATGTGCCGTCAAGCCATACCTGATGAGGATAAGAATCTTTATGCCAGAAATTACCGGCTTTAGTTTTTGAGGTGTTTTCGATAACATATTTTAATGTACCCTCAACACAGTTATTATACTTATTGTAATTAGCTCCTTGCGGCATAGCTTCCATTAAATCCAAAAGAGATTTACCGGGATTTACATCATCCAAGGCAAAATTTTTCCTAATATCTGCATCCTTATTTTTAGTAGATATCACTTTTCCGTCATTGTCTATAAATTTACTTTGATAGATATCTGATGTGTTAAGATACCTTTCCTCTTTTGTTATATCATATAAATCCATAAATGCAGTAATCATACAGCCATTTATATAAGACCATTTGAATTCACTACTTTCTGAATTCCAAAGAGAACCATCGGAATCTGTTGGGTCTTGTTCTGTAAGATACCTTTCAATCATGGTATCAATTTTTTTCTGTCTCTCAGCCTCAATATCCTTAATAGAAATGGTTACAGATTTTTCTTTGTCGTTTTCAACAACTATACTGCCTGATGCAGTCTGACCGTTAAGTTCAACAGTTATATCATAAGTGCCTTCAGGTGCACTTATAGAATATATACCTTCATCTGTTTCCGGAATAGTGAAAGTAAACTGTTTATTATCACTCTTTTTAGCTGTAACATTTGCGCCTGAGAGATTAGTACCGGTTTCTATTGCCTGAACATTAACGATTATAGTACCTGTAGTGTTTTTGTCAGGACTTGGAGTACTAGGCTGACCGCCTTCTGTAATAGCAACATCCATAGGATTGACCATTATCTTATTAATGCCGTCTTTTTGAATAGTTACTAAGTCGCCTGTAACTTTGTATTCATATATGCCTTCTACACTTTTTGTTTTTTCAATACCTGATACAGATGTAGGTTCACTGATTGCTTCAACCCTTACCTTGTCGCCTATATTGGCATTAAAACTATATGTATTTCCATCTATTTTAAGATCATTTACTGTACCATTAGTTTTGCCATAAAAAGCACCTGAATGTAAATCCCAAGTCTTTATAAGGGCTGTTGAATTAGCATTGACCTTTGCTTCAAAGTCAATAGGACCGCCTGTTTGAATGCCGCTTGATACTATGTACTGGAAAGTATTGTGTTCGTTAGTATCTTCCTCATCATATATGTTTTGCTCTGTAGCAGTTGTAATGGTTTCGGAATTATTGTCCGTATCTCTTTCATCTTTTTGTGAACGACCAAATGTTATTTCTGCTGTTGTATTGTTACCTTTTGCCCCTGCTACAGAACAGTAGAAATATGTATTTCCGTCAGACTTTACTTCGGGATTTTTGTACATACCTGCTACAATGCCGTTAGCTGAAGTAATAGGATCAGTTGCATAAACTACATTTATTGTCATAGGCGGGTCTACATAGAATGTAAATTCATTGTCATAGCTTGCAACATAATTTCTTGCGGTGGTCACATATTCATAGTGAGAGAAATTGTAGCTATTAAGAGTTTTTTCAGCCTTGATTTTAGCAAATTTTCCCGCTTCAAGGCTACTTGTATTTACGCTTTCAGTTTTTCCGGCGCCTACTATATTAATTGAAATATCTGTTCCTGTAGGTGTAGGATAATTCTCTGGAGTACCTGCAGATATTACCATAGGTGCAGAAGCCAAGTCTATGACCTGTATATCGGCAATGTCCGCCATAGCGGGAACTGCCATACCCACAAGCATAACTCCTGTGAGAAGGGCGGATATAGTTTTAAGTAAGTATTTCTTCATGTTCTTTTACCCTCCCTAGAAATTAAGCTTGCCTTTAGTGTATTTTACTCCTGTAGGTTTTTTGTCAATAGAGATAGCAGATACGGAGATCATATTTTCCACTGAAAAATTTTCAACCTCTGCCATCGGCTTTGAATAAGATTTTTTCATTTTTAAAACTCCTTTTCATTTTAAATAAAAAAGACAATGGTAACACATAAAATAAATTCGGATCGTATTACCCTGCCCCCAAAAAATATCAAATCAATGATACACCTTTTTGGCTTTGTTTTCAATAGTGTAAATATACAAATATTGCATATAAAAATTGGATATGTTTTTAAGGAAAAATTTTACAGTATATTCCTTTCCCTTTTGCAAACAATAATCCTGTAAGCAAAATTAATCAGCTTAAAGTAATGAGGAGGTTATTTGTTATGAATAACAGAAGCGAAAGAAACTCAAGCTACAACAGCTCAAACAATCAGTCAAACAACCAGTCAAACAGAGTTGAATTTGCCAACGAGATAAGCAACGAGATGGACAAGAAGAGCAATCAGTCAAACAGAAACTCAAGCAAAAACTCAAGCAATAACAACTCAAACAACAACTGCAACAGCAGATAGCAGCCCGCAGAAAAGGCAGATGAAAGAACTATTTTTCATCTGCCTTTTTATCATTTATCCATAGGAGGATCAATATCAAGATCTGTAAATCCTATTGTCTTTTCCGCCTCGGCCTTATTCTGAAATACCTTAACATCACTGCGGAATGTAAGATGCTTTCGCCAGTTTTCCGCATCTGCAATGAACTTATCGGTGTTTTCGGCTACCTGAAAGCACTCCAGCTTAGAGCTGAAATAGCATACATTTTCACCGATAATGCCGAACCAGCCGCCCTTGCTGTCCTTTGCTATAAGCTCTGAATAGGGTACGGTATAGAACGGTACCTCGGGCATATAGTCGTCCATTATAAAGCGAATGTCGTACTGCTTGAAATCCACATATTTATCACTGTTTTTATCCGCATCCATATGCTGTATCACCGTGCCGCAGGGTATTACCTCATGATCCCTTACATAAAAGCCTGCCGCAATGTTATTGTATTTTGGTTTTGTTATGTCTACATAAATCTTATTCATCGTTTCCTTCCTCCGCAAATTTTGCAAATTCCTTTAATTTTCGGGATAAGGCAGTGTATCTGCTTATCTCTCTGTTGTTGTCCACCATTTTGAATACCGTTTCGGGAGAGCCTGCTATTACCGCCAGCTCCATTGCTCTGGTAAGCCCTGTGTACAGCAGATTCCTGCTCATGAGCATTTCGGGGCCGCTCAACAGGGGCATTACTATGGCTTTGTATTCGCTGCCTTGGCTTTTGTGTATCGTCACGGCATAGCTGAGCTCTATCTCATCCATTTGAGAAAACTCATAGTGCACTACCTTGTTTTCATCAAAGACGACCTCCACATATTCATTTACGGTGTCTATATATGTTATGATACCTTCGTCTCCGTTGAACACACCTATTCCTTCGTTTGTGACTGCACCGTGCTCAACGCTCTTCCATTCTATGTTGTAGTTGTTCTTCACCTGCATTACTTTGTCGCCCTCCCGAAAGATCGTCTTTCTGAGCTCCTTTTCTCTCTTGTTGGGAGAAGGCGGGTTGAGAGCGTTTTGCAATACATAATTGAGGGCAGTTACGCCGAGAGGAGACTTGCGCATAGGCGTAAGCACCTGTATATCCCTTAAAGGATCGCAGCTGAGATACTTCGGCAGCCTTGTGGAAACAAGGCTTACTATAAGCGACTGCAGCTCCGTCATATTGTATCTTTTCATAAAGAAGAAATCCTTGTTCTTTTCCTTGAGGTCGGGATATTCTCCTGCATTTATCTTGTGGGCATTTGTAATTATGGCGCTTTCACGAGCCTGTCTGAATATGCTTGTGAGCCTTGTCGTCTTTATTACGCCTGAATTTATAATATCCTTCAGCACATTTCCCGGCCCTACGGAAGGAAGCTGATCGCTGTCGCCTACAAGTATGAGCTTCGTGCCTAGGGGTATCGCCTTGAGCAGAGAGTGCATGAGCATTATATCCACCATAGAGCTTTCGTCTATTATCACAACATCCGCCTCAAGGGGGTCGTCTTCGTCATGCTCAAATGTCTGACGGTGGGAATCCTCATTCAGAAAGCTTATGCCCAATAGCCTATGTATCGTCTGCGCTTTGTGGCCTGTTGCTTCCTCCATCCTCTTGGCGGCACGGCCTGTAGGCGCCGCAAGCTCTATGTCAAGGCCCTTGGCCTCGCACAGCTTTATAATGGCGTTGATTATAGTCGTTTTGCCTGTGCCCGGCCCTCCCGTTATGACAAGCACGCCGTTTTCCATAGCTTCCGTTATGGCGGCTCTTTGCTGGGGTACGAAGGTTATACCCTCCGCAGCCTCAAGAGCATCTATCTCATTATTATAATTGTAAATATCCCCTGTGTCAACATCACTTAGCTCATATAACTTTCGTGCCGTGTAGCTCTCGGCATAAAAAAAGAAATTGAGATACACATTTGTTTCGCTGTCGTTTCGCTCTATCCATATGTGATTTTCTATATGAAGTGATGTCATTTCCCTGTCTATGATTATTGCCGGTATGGATAAAAGCTCCGCCGTGCTGTCTACAAGAGTGTCATAGGGAAGATATACGTGACCGTCGGAAGCCGCCTGATCCAGCATATATTTGACTCCCGCCCTTATCCTGTATGGGGAATCCGATGCTATGCCTACATTTGCCGCTATCTTGTCGGCTATCTTGAAGCCTATGCCGAATATGTCCTCCGCAAGGGCATAGGGATTTTTGGTCACTATCTCTATTGTTCTTTCCTTGTATCTTTTGTATATCTTAAGAGCATAGGTCGGCGAAATGCCGTACTCTCCCAGGAAAAGCATGGCACGTCTTTCTTCTGCCTTTTCCTTATACAGCTCCCCTATGGACATGGCTTTTTCACGGCTTATGCCCCTTATTTCCGCAAGACGTTCCGGTTCGTTGTCCATTATGTCAAGGGTGCTTTTGCCAAAGCGTGTTATTATTTTTTTGGCTATCTTGGGGCCTATGCCTTTTATTATGCCGCTTGCCAGATACAGCTCTATTGCTCGTTCCGTCTTTGGCATTGTCTTTTCGAATATTTCTATATTTATTTGTTCGCCGTAAAAATGATGATTCACCACCGTGCCCGTTATCTTGACGCTTTCCCCTTGATTTACGTTGGGAACGTAGCCGACACAGGTGATCTCATTTTCTGCATTTGCATCATCTGTAATTGTAAATACGGCATATCCGTTTTCCGCATTGTAGAATGTGACCTTCTCCACAACGCCTTCAAATGTCAGTGTTTTCATTATGTTCACCTTTGTATGTTTAAAAAGGCAGATATCTGTTTGCAATATCGTCGGTATTTAAAAATTTTGACGATCTCTAAACAGGCGATTATAACAGCCCTGCAAGCCCTTGCTCATATCAAAGGCAGAGCGGCCTGTAATATAAGCCCTTTGCAAGGCATGTATGCCTGCATTTTTGTAGTCATCCCCTTGGAAAATACCAAAAAAATAAGAGATGTATATTGATACATCTCTTATTTTATCATCATTTACTTATTTTGTAAACTTAATTATATTTTACTATTGCGCCCTTAGGACATTCGCTTACGCATTTGCCGCAGCCAACACACTTGCTGTAATCTATTTTGGCAAGCTTTGCAGGCGGAACGGCCTTGGTAGCGATCATCTCTATAGCCTCAACAGGACAAGCTCTTGAACACTTTCCGCAGCCTATGCAAGCCGTATCGCAGGCCTTCATAGCCACAGCTGCGGGGTCAAGTGAATTACAGGTGACTCTTACCTTCTTGGCATAAGGCACAAGCTCTATAAGGTTCTTTGGACAAGCCTTTATACAAGCGCCGCAGGCAACACATTTTTCCTTGTCCACAACTGCAATGCCGTCAACTATATGTATAGCGTCAAATGCACAGGCAGCAACACAGTTGCCATCGCCTAAGCAGCCGTAGTTACAGGTCTTGCGGCCGCCGCTCACGGTCGCCTCAAAGGCACAGTTGTCGGAGCCGTAATACTCAAATTTGGTCTTGGCCTTGTTACAGTCGCCCTGACATTTTACAAAGGCGGTCATCTTTTCGGCGGAGCCTGCTTCTACGCCCATAACGGCAGCTACCTTTTCGGAAACGGCAGCACCGCCTACAGGACAGGCGTTGACGGGAGCTTCGCCCTTGGCGATAGCCTCGGCAAGAGCATCGCAGCCTGCAAAGCCGCAGCCGCCGCAGTTAGCGCCGGGAAGGCATTCTCTTACAAGAGGAACCTTGGGATCCTGCTCTACCTTAAATATAATTGATGCAAAGCCAAGCACTGCACCGAATACAACACCCATACAGCCTAAAACAAGTACGGGAAATAAAATCGCATTGATATCCATAATTTTAAACCCTCCTTATCAAAGCATGCCTGAGAAGCCCAAAAAGGCAATAGACATAAGACCGGCAGTTATGAGTGTGATCGGGAAGCCTTGGAACGGCTTGGGTATAGGACACTTTTCGAGCCTTTCTCTTACGCCTGCAAAAAGTATGATGGCAAGAGCAAAGCCTACAGCGGCGCCTACGCCGTTTACAAGTGACTTAATAAAGCCGTAATTGCTTTCCATATTGGTTACTGTAACGCCGAGCACCGCACAGTTGGTGGTAATAAGGGGAAGATATACACCCAATGCCTGATAGAGAGAGGGTGAGCTCTTCTTTATGAACATTTCAACAAACTGCACCAGTGAAGCGATTATAAGTATAAATGCTATGTTGTATAAATATGAAAGGTTCAGAGGAACCAATACAAAGTTATATACGAGCCATGTAGCCGCAGAAGCAAGAGCTATGACGAATATTACCGCAACGCCCATGCCCGCTGCCGTCTCTACCTTCTTGGACACACCGAGGAATGGACAGATACCCAAGAATTTACTGAATATAAAGTTATTGACAAATATGGCTGCCATTAATGTTACAAATAAATCCATTACCTATCCACCTCCTACTTTCTGTTTCTTACAAGGTTAACCAATACCATGAGGAAGGCAAGAGTGATGAATGCTCCCGGAGGAAGTATCATAAGTAAAGTCTTGCACATTTCGGGAAGTATTGTTATACCGAATAAACTGCCGTTGCCTAAGAATTCTCTTACTGCGCCTAAAACCGTAAGGGCAAGTGTAAAGCCTAAGCCCATGCCTATGCCGTCAAAGAGAGAAGCCACAGGACCGTTCTTGCCTGCGTATGCCTCGGCTCTTGCCAGTATAAGACAGTTAACAACAATAAGAGGGATGTATACGCCAAGCGCTGCATCGAGGGCGGGAACAAAGCCCTTCAATACCATCTGCACTATTGTAACGAAGGATGCTATAACTACGATGTAGCAGGGTATCCTTACGCTGTCGGGTATTATCTTCCTTATAAGGGAAATAACAAAGTTGGAGCATATAAGAACGGCTGTTGTGGAAAGACCCATGCCTACGCCGTTTATAGCCGATGATGTTACGGCAAGTGTGGGACACATGCCTATGACCTGTACAAAAGTAGGGTTTTCATCAATAATACCGTTTTTGATTATTTTAACAGGATTCATTAATTTGCCCCTCCTTCCGGATAATTTTCGCTTATATATTCAATAGCTCTTGTTGCTGAGTTGGAAACTGCCCTTGAGGTGATCGTAGCGCCTGTGAGCGCCTCTACCTGACCGCCGTCCTTGGCAACTGCTATTTCGCCGCTCATGCCTGCAAACTGACCATAGAAGCTTTCCTTTGCCGCATTTGCACCTAAGCCGGGAGTCTCGTTGGAGCAGTTTACTACGGAAAGGCCTGTCAAAACGCCATCCGTATCAACGCCGAACATAAGCTGAAGGCCGGCGCTGAAGCCCTTTGCCGTAATGGCTACAGCATAGCCCATTGTTTCGCCGTTATTATCGAGAGCAGGTGTAACAGTAGTTATATCTATGTTGTCGTGT
>CANPXH010000002.1 GCA_947585865.1 uncultured Clostridia bacterium | reverse complement strand
CGACGGCCGTAGGCCGGCTTTCGGCAACGCCGAAAGTGCTGAACGTTTTTGGTACTTTTTTCGCAAAAAAGTACATAAGATTTGCTTACTTTTTAAAGTAAGACAAACTAAAATTTATAATTCATAGAAACAATAAAATCAAAAGCATTAAATGTTCTTGGTACTTTTTTCGCAAAAAAGTACAAATAAATTTGCTTACTTTTCAAAGTAAGATAAAGTTTATATTACAAATTAAAGTAAAACAAATAAAAAATAATATTGTAAATAAAAAACAAAGCCGAAAACACTGAACGGTTTTTGGTACTTTTTCGCAAAAAGTACATAATGCTTACTTTTTTTAAAGTAATACAACCAAAAAAATTACAATCCAAACTTCTCCATCCAGTAATTCACCTGTATAATATAAGCCATCATCTGAGGAGCAGCCATAAGCTGACCGAACCATGGTTTCCCGTAATCCGACGTGCTTGTTATAAGCTTGGTGACGTGATCCTTATTGAGGAATTGCATTATTGGAGAGTTGTTGTTATTTATTATATCCCCTACCCTTTCCTTCAGTATCTTCTCATAGGCGGGATTATATGTCTTGGGATACGGTGATTTTTTGCGATAGAGTATTTCATCGGGCAGCAATCCCTTTGCGCTGTCACGAAGAAGACCTTTTACAATACCGTTATGGCACTTATACTCCCATGGCACATTCCACATATATTCGATTATCCTGTGATCCGCATACGGTACTCTGGCTTCCAAGCCGGAATACATAGACGCTCGGTCCATTCTGTCCAAAAGCGTCGTCATAAACCACTTTAAATTAAGATAAGATATTTCACGTCTTCTTTTTTCTACGGCATCTTCTCCATCAAGATACGGCACCTCTTTAAGTGATTTTTTGTATCGCATGGCTATATATTCCTTTATATTCAGCATTTCCGCCGTTTCCGTATTGAGTACATCGATCCTCGGTTCGGGATTTACAGACCACGGAAATGTATCCGCTTTTATAAAATCCTCTCTGTGGAACCAAGGATAGCCTCCGAATATCTCATCGGCACATTCTCCCGTAAGCGTCACCTTATTATGTTCCTTGACCAATCGGCAGAAATACAACATTGAAGCATCTACATCCGCCATGCCCGGCAGATCTTTGGCATCCACGGAAATATAGAGATAGTCCGCAAGCTCTTCTTCATTGCATTCCAAATAGGTATGCTTCACATCAAAGACCTTGAGCATTTTGTCCACATAGGGTCTGTCCTGTTCCGGCTGGAAGGAATTTGACTTAAAGTATATATCATTTCCTGTAAAGTCAAATGAGAAAGTGTTGAATGTGCTGCCCCGCTTATTCATATAATTTGCCGCTATAGCCGTAACTATGCAGGAATCCACGCCTCCCGATAAAAAGCTGCACACAGGCACATCTGATACCATTTGATACTCCACAGCGGTCCTGACAAGATATTTTATATCCTCTACAGTTTCCTCATAGCTCTTATTATGCCTTTCTGATCTGAGCTCCCAATATTTCACCTGTCGGAATCCGTTTATGTCATATATGCCATAGTGACCATACTTTATTTCATACACATCTCTAAAAACTCCTATCCCCTCGGTGCGGGCAGGCCCTATGCCGAATATCTCCCTTAAAGAATTTTTATCTATTTCAGGTGAAATATTGGGGTGTTCAAAAAGAGCCTTTATTTCGGAGCCGAAAACTATGGTATTGTATTTAATAGTATAGAACAAGGGCTTTATACCGCTTCTGTCTCTGAAAAGATACAGCCTCTTTTCCCCTCCGTTCCATATGGCATAGGCAAATATACCGTTTAGCATATTTACGGAATCAGCTCCGTATTCGATATATGCATAAAGTATCACCTCTGTATCGGTGGTAGTTTCAAAAACATAACCCTTTGAGATAAGATCGTTTTTAAGAGAATCCATATTATATATTTCTCCATTGTATATTATAACGTATTCAACGCCGTTTACCGTTCTTACGATAGGCTGATTGCCGCCGTACAGATCCCTTATGGTAAGTCTGGTTTGGCTTAAGCCTATGTTTTTGTTCAGATACTCTCCCGTGGTGTCGTTTCCCCTTCTGTATATAGCCTCTCTCATTTTCACCAGTATATTTTCCCAGTAATCATACCTTTTCGTAAAATCGATATCAAAGGAACAAAATCCCGAGATCCCACACATTTCATTACCCCCGTTATTGCTTCTAATATATATAATTTATGCCAAAACTCTTGACAATATTAATATAAATTGTTATACTATTTAACAGTGTTAATAACTGTGAAGATGAAAGTAAACGCAGTGGTTTTAGCAGAGATAGACTGTCATCGGCTGTAAGCAGTCTTTAAATAAAGCTGTGTTGAAGTTCCCATCGGAGTTGACTTTCTGAACCGACAGTAGGAAAGCCCGGTCGAGGTCGTTATTCCTCATAATGAGTGCCTGTTTTCAGGAATTTGGGTGGTACCACGGTTATTTGTCGTCCCTTTTTAAGGGATTTTTTTATTGCACAAATTTGAAAGGAGTTTAAAAATGAAGGAGAAATTATCTCAGATAAGAGACAAGGCTATTCAGAAGCTGAATGAAGCCGCTGACCTTAAGACGCTTGAGGATCTAAGAGTTGAATTCCTTGGCAAAAAAGGTGAGCTTACAGCCATATTGAAAGGCATGGGCACACTTTCCAAGGAGGAAAGACCGGTTATAGGCCAGCTTGCCAATGAAGTAAGAGCCGATATCGAAGGCAAGCTTGAGGCAATGAAGGCAGCTCTTGCGGCAAAGGCTCAGGAAGCAAAGCTCAAAGCGGAAACCATAGACGTTACTATGCCCGGCAATATAACGGAGCTTGGTCACAAGCATCCTATGACTCAGGTAATAGACAATATCAAAAATATATTCATAGGCATGGGCTATGAAATAGCAGAAGGCCCCGAGGTTGAAACAGCTTATTACAACTTTGAAGCGCTTAATATCCCCAAGGATCACCCTGCAAGAGATGAGCAGGATACATTTTATGTAAACGGTATAGGTGATTTTCTTTTGAGAACACAGACATCACCTATGCAGGTAAGAGTTATGGAGAACAAGAAGCCTCCTATCAGAATAATAGCTCCGGGCAGAGTTTACAGAGCTGATGAGGTAGACGCTACTCATTCTCCTATATTCCACCAGCTTGAGGGTCTTGTAATAGACAAGGGAATAACCATGGGCGACCTTAAAGGTGCGCTTGCTGAGTTTGCAAAGGGTCTTTTCGGCGAAGAAACAAAGGTGCGTTTCAGACCTCACCACTTCCCATTTACAGAGCCCAGCGCAGAAATGGATGCTTCCTGCTTTGCCTGCGGAGGCAAAGGCTGTCGTGTGTGCAAGGACAGCGGCTGGATAGAAGTGTTAGGCTGCGGTATGGTACATCCCAAGGTGCTTGAGATGTGCGGCATAGATCCCAAAATATATTCGGGCTTTGCCTTCGGTATGGGTCTTGAGAGAGTAGCTATGCAGAAGTATGCTATTTCGGACTTGAGATTGTTGTTTGAAAATGACACAAGATTTTTAAAGCAGTTTTAAGGAGGTTTTGAATAATGGATTTACCTATGAAGTGGCTATCCGAGTATGTGGATCTGGACACGACTACTCAGGATTTTATAGATAAGATCACGCTTTCAGGCTCTAAGGTAGAGTCTGTGACAACACTGGCCAAGGATATCACAAATGTAGTAACGGGCAAGGTGCTTGAGATAGAAAAGCATCCCGATGCCGACAAGCTCGTTGTAACAAAGGTAGATATAGGCAAGGATGAGCCTTTGCAAATAGTAACAGGCGCTCCCAATCTGTATGTAGGCGCTATAGTTCCCGTTGCTCTTGTAGGCGCAACGGTATACCATGGCGCAGGTCTTGAAAAAATAAAGAAAGGTAAGCTCAGAGGCGTAGCATCAGAGGGTATGATGTGCTCCATAGAGGAATTGGGCTTTACCACAAACGACTATCCAGAAGCTCCCGACTACGGCATTTATATTTTTAAAGATGAGGTACCTTTAGGCGAAGACGTCAAGAAGCTTTTGGAAATGGAAGACGATGTTGTAGAGTTTGAGATAACATCCAACAGGCCCGACTGCTTCAGTATAGTAGGCTTAGCCAGAGAAGCTGCCGCTACCTACAGAAAGCCTTTTAAATACCCTGATATAAAGGTTGAGGAAAAGGGTGACGAAAACACGGCGGATATGATAGATGTGGAGATACAAAATCCCGATCTTTGCCCCAGATATATTGCAAGAGCAGTCAAGAACGTAAAGATAGGCCCTTCACCCCTTTGGCTAAGACACAGGCTCACAGCCTCAGGCGTAAGGCCAATAAACAACATAGTTGATATTACGAACTACGTAATGCTTGAAATGGGTCAGCCCATGCACGCCTTTGATATAGACACAATAGACGAGCATAAGATAATAGTAAGAAACGCCAAGGAAGGCGAAAAGATAACCACTCTTGACGGACAGGTAAGAGATCTCGATCCGTCTATGCTCGTTATTTCCGACTGTAACAAGGCAGTTGCCATAGCAGGCGTAATGGGCGGCGAGAATTCAAAGATAATAGAGGGCGCAAGGGCGATACTCTTCGAGTCCGCCAACTTCAACGGTCCAAACGTAAGAATAACAGCCAAAAAGGTAGGCTTAAGAACAGACGCCTCCGCCAAGTACGAAAAAGGTCTTGACCCCAATCTTCCTCTTGATGCAGTGAACAGAGCGGTACAGCTTGTAGAGATGCTGGGCTGCGGCGAGGTATGCAAGGGTATGGTGGACTGCTATCCAAACAAGCGTGAAGGCTGGAGCGTTGATTACTCAACAGAGAGCATAAACAAGCTTTTGGGCACCAATCTTTCCGAGCAGGAAATGATAGATCTCTTTAAGCTTGTGGAAGTGGAGGCAGACGGCAATACTGCCAAAATCCCTACCTTCAGACCCGATCTTGTATCGGAAGCGGATCTTGCAGAGGAGATCGCCAGATTCTATGGCTATGACAATATAGAAACGACTCTTGCGGCAGGCACACCTACGGTAGGTAAGAAGTCACATTCTCAAATAGTCGAGGATAAAGTGATCGACACCATGATGAGTCTTGGCATAAGCGAAGCGAAATGCTTTAGCTTTGAATCCCCGAAGGTGTTCGACAAGCTGGATATACCTGCGGACAGTCCGCTCAGAAATACCGTTACTATTTCAAATCCTTTAGGCGAAGATTTCAGCATAATGAGGACTGTTACATTAAACGGTATGCTCAATTCACTTTCCACCAACTACAACAGAAGGAACGAAAGCGCATATCTGTTTGAAATAGGCAAGGTATATATACCGAAATCTCTTCCTCTTACGGAGCTGCCCGATGAAATACGTATGATAACGATAGGAATGTACGGAAATACAGATTTTTATGGTATAAAGGGCGTAACGGAGGAGCTTTTCACAGTGCTTGGCATAAGAGACAAAATAGAGTATTCTCCAAAGAGCGACATACCCTTCATGCATCCCGGCAGGCTGGCGGACATTACCTTAGACGGCGAGAGCATAGGCTATGTAGGCGAAATACATCCTGCAGTTGCTTCACGCTACAGCATAGGAACAAAGGCATATGTTGCCGTTATTGATTTTGAAAGGCTTGCGGAATATGCTACATTTGACAGGGAATACAAAGCCCTTCCCAAATATCCCGCCACCACAAGAGATATTGCCCTTCTTGTAAAGGACAGCGTTATAGTAAAGGATATCGAGGATATAATAAAGGCTAAGGGCGGCAAGCTTCTTGAAAGCATACAGCTTTTCGATGTATTCAAGGGCAAGCAGATACCCGGCGGCTATAAATCCGTAGCCTACAATATTTCATTCAGAGCGGAAGACAGAACGCTTACCGATGATGAAGTAAACGGTCCTGTAAAGAAGATATTGGCCGAGCTTGAAGAAAAATTGGAAGCACAGCTAAGAAGTTGATATATCATTTATACAATAAATGTTGGGGTGAAATATCCTCAACATTTATTTTTTGGAAATAAAAAAACGGTTGGCATTTCTGCATCAACCGTTTTTTGCTGTATAATTCTTTTGCATCTCATAGTAACACGGGCATCGCCCCTGTAATTACAGGTAAATAAGCTCAAATCCCAGTCGCCTGCCTCCATACCCTCTATATTCCTGCCGTCAACATTTTCCACTGCGTCAATAGTGTACTCAAATACATTTCCGTCCATATCTGTAAATGTGACCCTATCGCCTATAGTAAGGCTCCTGAAATTGCCGAAGTGGGTCTTGTAGTTATGCCCTGCAATTATCATATCGTCCTTGTATATACTGCCCTTATAGCGGCAGGGAGCGGTCCTTAGTCCGTCATAGGAGAACTCGGAAAGTATAGGCAGCTCTCTGTCCAGCTTTTCGATATAGAGCTTGCCTATGTATTCCCTGCCGTCTATTACCTTAACAGGCATAGGCATATCCGGATATATTTCGTAGAAGGGTATATCGTTCTCGCCGGCAGCCTTGATATCCATATTATAAAGCACCTCTTCGGACTGCCTGCCCGCCAAATATTCCGTAAGTAAATTATATGCGGTAAGCACTGCGGCGCCGACCATAAGTATAATACCCACAGTCATTAATAAATTGCCCTTTTTATTTTTCATTAACATCAATCCTATCTGTATTTAAAAATTATCCACAATACAAGTATAAGTATAATAGGGATAGCGATAGCAGGCGCAACAAGTACGGGATCGACCTGCAAAGCGTCGGCGGATATTCTTTGAGAAATATCGTCTTCATTGTCTATTCTGTGGCCTCTTATAAGGAGCCTGTGGGTGTTGATGCCGTAGGGCGTACATGTAACAAGAGTACAGTAATCCATATTCGGCACGATATTTATGCCCGAAGTTTCTTCCGGGAGCACCGTAAGTATCTGATCCACTTCGTATGTAAGGGTCTCGTCTAATATATGGAGCATAAATGTATCGCCTTCCACAAGCTTGTTAAGATCCGTAAAAAGCCTTGCAGACACAAGACCCCTGTGGCCGGAGATAACGCAGTGAGTATTAGGACCGCCTACAGGCAAAGACGTGCCTTCCACATGACCTGCGCCGACCTGGAGCACATTTTCGTCAACGCCGTGGTACACAGCAAGAGTAGTTCTCAGTATAGGTATGTCGATATATCCCATAATACCGCCTGCGCCGATATTCAGCAAGCTGTTGTATTCCTGCTTTTCATCATCGGAAAGAGGCACATAAGAGCCTTTTGCCGCCAATTTAGCATTAAAAGCTTGGGCTTTTTTTATCATGTCCTTATATTCCGCATCATCGATCTGAGATACCTGCTCCATATAGTCGCTTATAGCCTTGGACTGACCGAGGGTATTCCACCAATTGGCTATAGACGGATAAGAGATCAGAGCAACGCCAATGAATAGTATCACTATTAAAATTTTAGTGTAAATATCTGTTTTCATATTTCGTCATTCCATTTTCAATATACTCTGTAAAATTATTGGGCAGGCTGAGTAGTTGTTTCGGTCTTGTTGTCATATTTTATATTTTGGACAGCGCCGAAATCCTTAAGAGGCCAAATTCTGTATACCAGCTTACCGACGATCTGTTCATCGGCGATACATCCGACCGCCTTTGTTCTTGAATCTATAGACACATTTCTGTGGTCGCCCATAACGAAAACTCTTGTATCGGGAACCTGATAAGGCAGCCTTATGTCGCATTCTCCCAATGCAAGGTCGCTTACATAAGGCTCATCTATAGGCTCGCCATCAACATAAACCTGACCCGATTTGTCTATATCCACCCATTGACCCGAGCTTGCGATAACTCTTTTTACCAGTATCTTGTTGTTATAATAGAAAGCGACAACATCGCCGATCTGATAATTGCTGCCCTTAAGGGAGAGCATAATATCGCCGTCGAAGAGCGTGGGATTCATAGAGCTGCCGTATATCTGCAAAACAGGGAGCCAAAGGGTAGCCACAAGAACGGCTACAGAGGCAACTATAATAAGAACATATACCGTACTTCTCATTACAGACATATACCTTTTGCGGTATTTTTCCCTGTTCAGCTCCTTTTCCACTATCTCAGTGCCGGGCATTTCATATTGTTTTTTTTCTTTTTCCTTAGCCATCTATATCACCTTGGTTATTTTGATCGGTCTGATTTTTAAGATTTTGCAAATATTGGTCAGCCGCTCTTTGAGCCGCTTCAAATATGCCGCTTAGCTTAAGAGCCGCCTCGGCTATAGAGCCTGATTCTTTAATAGCGATCTCCTTATCCTCAAGCTTTTTATTCATTTCGGCAAGCTGTTCCTTAAGCCTTTCGTTTTCCCTGCTCTGCTCCAGCAGTAACTCCAGTATTTCTATTCTCTTCAGCTTTCTCAGTTCCTTCTCAGTCATAATTTACCTCCCCTTGTCTCGGGACAATTTATATTTATTTTTAATTATACCATATAATGAACTATAATTCAATTACCCACACTGTAGATTTTAAGTTTGTGGATTTGTGCTTATGTTATTAGGTTACACTTCTTCGCCCAATTAACCATTAAACGCATTGCAAAAGCGTGTATATGTAATGCAATTTGCGTTTAAACAGCTTGACTATTGCATATAATATTGTTATAATTGTATAGAAAGGAGTGATACCCATGTCAGATTTAGCAAACGTAAGTTTCCGCATTGACAAGGAACTTAAATCCCGGGCAGATGCGTTATTCTCAATATTAGGGCTTAATATGACAACAGCTTTTAATATATTTCTTCGCCAATCCGTAAGAGAGGGCCGTATACCCTTTGATATCAGTGTCAATGTACCTAATGCCTATACATCCCTAAATGATATAAGCAATATGTCGGAAGCAGAGTTAAATTCCGAATTGGAAAAGGGCTATAACAATATGCTGGAGGGAAAAACAAAGTCTGCAAGCGAAGTTTTTGACCGTATTCACAGGGAGTATAAGCTATGAAGTACGCAATAAATATATCCGAAAAAGCAGAATTTGATATTGAGCAGACTTATAAATATATAGCTGATATACTTTTATCTCCCGATACCGCAGCAAATCAGATACGGCGTATTGAACACATGATAAACAGCCTTGAGACCATGCCCGAAAGATATCCCATATATCCAAAAGGTCCATGGAAAAGCAGAGAGTTAAGATGTGTTCCCGTAGATAATTATGTCATATTCTATATACCCGATAAAAGCGCAAAAATTGTTACAATAATCAGAATTTTATACTGTAAAAGCAATTTTGAAAAAATTAAGTAAACAAATTATCGTTACAGATTTATATTAATACTACAAAAATTAAAGGAGGTCACCGACAGCCGTCGCCCCTCGATGAGGTTAGGAGATGCGGGAGTGTCGCCCCGCTTAATTTTTGTACAGTATAACAGGCATACACCCCTAGGTATATGCCTGTTTTATTTTTTATTGATTTTCACTTTCCGAAAGCTTAATTTCCTGTTCCTTATGCCTTATAAAGCCTAAGAGGAAGAGCAGCAAGCCGGAGGTAGCCATAATAGGCACGGGCCACTTTAGCTGGCCTGTTTGCGGCAAACCGTTTCCGCTGCCGGATGCACCTGTGCGGCTGCCTGTTCCGCCTGTGTATCCGGGAAGACCCGGCACATTAGGTTCATTTTCGTCATCTCTGCCCGGTCTGTCGGGGCCTGTAGTTCCCGATGTATTTCTTCCGCCCCTGCCATAAATATCGGTAAGGGGATCGTAGGTCGTATCCTCAGTATTTTCAGGCACGACAGGTTCAGCTATCACCGGGGATTGCTCAGACGGTTCTTCCGTAGGAGTTTCCGATGAAACCTTAGTCGTAGTTTCCGTAGGCGCCTCTGTAGTAGGCTCCGGCGCAGCTTCTTCCTTCTTAAGAGTATGCGTAATGATAAACACATTATCCTCACGGGTTATACCTACCGTATAGTTCTCAGGTACCTTTTTCTCAACTACATAGTAATCATAGTACTCGGGAACATCCCCCCAGGTCGCTCTCCATTCCTCCGCTGCGTCTGCCACAGTCCGAATATTATAGTAAACATTGCCACCGGCAGTACCTATCACATTGGCATTGCCCATATCGTAGGGAGAGCCTGCGCCGTAGGTAAGATCGCTAAGGCTGTAGGAGAAGCTATTCCTTGCAGCAGTATTTTGTATACCTCCGCCGTAGGGGAGATTATACCAGGTATGATGCCAGCCGTCATTTTTACCTACTGTCTGTCTGTTGTAAAGACTATTGCCCTTGTAAAGCTCTACTTCAACGCTGTCGGGTCTTGTTTCTTCCGTGTCGTTTTTCCATACGATAAGCACACCTAAATCCATTCTCGGATCGGGCACATGACCGCCGCCTCCGCCGCCGCTGCTCGGTACCATAGTCCTGCTGATCTTAGGCACAGCAACAACATCATTCACCCACTTATCATTCTCATAATTGGGCAGACATACAAGAAACGGTTCGGCGCTGTATATATATCCTCCCGTTTCATAGCTTGCTCCCGTCACAAGATACAAGCCCGTCTTAAGATCCGGGAACATAAGAGCGCCGTTCTCGTCGGTTGCCCCTGATTTCAGAGGAGAAAGGCTGTCCGCAGCAGCATATGCCGCAAGAGTCTGAGCAAGACTTCTTCCTCCGTCTGCCCTCATATCATAGGAAACCTCGTACTTGCTGAACTGCTCCGTAGGAGTATAGTCCACAAACTTAGACACATCGGCTACCTTGTAAAGGTCAAATTTAGCGCCGCTGATGTCGTTATTGTCGTATTTGTATTTTATCTCAAGAGAAACTGCCGCCCCTGTGTCCAGCAGGTCAAAGCAATAAGCAGTGGAGCAGATTATAAGCACCGCCGCAAGTATAGTAAATATTTTCTTAAACATAAGGCTTCCTCCTTTATGCTTTCATTCTTTTCTTTATCTCTTCATTAATATAGCTGCATACATTTATAAAATTACTGTCTATTTCCGTATTTGATATCCTTATGACTTCAATACCGTGTTCGTTTATTATCTTTGTCCTGTTTTCATCGTAACTCAGACCCTCGTCCGAATAATGCTGACTTCCGTCAAGCTCTATGACTAGCTTTATTTGCGGACAGTAGAAATCGGCTATGTATTTGTCTATGGGTCTTTGTCTGTACCAATGTATAGGATGCTTAGAAAGAAATTGATACCAAAGCTTTTTTTCCTGTGGTGTCATATTCCTTCTTAATTCTTTTGCATTTTTAAGCGTATTTTTGTTAAATGGTTTCATTGGTTTATGATGTATTTTACCTCTCCACCAACCTTCGGTTGGTTCCCCTCCCCTGATAGGGGAGGTTATTATATGGGAAATTATCGTTCCCCTACACCTTACGAAAAAGAGGTTATTATTATGTGATTGTCTTTGCCTTGTTCCTTATAAAAAAGAGGTCATTATTATGTGATTGTCTTTGCCTGAAATATCTCAATACCTCATCCTTTATCTACCTCCCCTATCAGGGGAGGGGAACCGCCGTTAGGCGGTGGAGAGGTCATGTTCTCTATACCTTATAAAAGAATATTATTATGTATGTGATTATCTTTGCCTTGTTCCTTATAAAAAAGAGGTTATTATATGGGAAATTATCATTCCCCTACACCTTACGAAAAAGAGGTCATTATTATGTGATTGTCTTTGCCTGAAATATCTCAATACCTCATCCTTTATCTACCTCCCCTATCAGGGGAGGGGAACCGCCGTTAGGCGGTGGAGAGGTAAAAGTTATTGTAAATACAAGTAGTATCTTATCCTTGAATTACCTCCACCCTAACAAAGTTGGTGGTGGGGTCGTTGTCCTCCTAAAAGGGGAGGCTTTATTGTGTTTCCCTACCGGTAACTCAACACCCGATATTGCTGTATAAACCGAAATACGAGATTTAAGCTTATACAGCAACACCGACCGGGGAGGCAAAGCCTCCCCATTATCGGTTATTAGCTTTATAAAGTTTATCCTATCTAAATATTGTTAAATAAAACTACGTTTTAACTTCGTTTTATCTTGCTGCATTCCTCTAATGTGTATTTTCAAACTGCCTTCGGCAACCCTGTTTTCCGTGCGTCGGCTTACTTTGTAACCCTTTGGCACGACACAGGGAGTTTGAAAATATTACGCATCAGATAAAACTACGTTTTATCTTGTTGCACCCATTCTTCTCTTAGAGATAAGAAGTACGCCAGCGATAACAATGAGTGCGCCGCCTACAACGTAGATCATTGTAGTACCCATACCACCTGTTTCAGGAAGAGGCTCTCTCTCTGAGTTAAGGATAGTGATTGTAGCATATCCATTTTCTGCAGCGTTATTACTATTATAAGTAGGCTCATTAAAATCAAGATCACCTAATTCTGCGCTGCCTTTAACACTATTGTAAGCCTTATCAAGTGTATAATCAACTCTGCTAGGTTTATTATTTGTACCGTACGCTGAAGTTATTGTGAATTTAACACCATCCGGATCAAGGTTATAGAATTTATTACCCTCTGCATCTTCAATATACGATTTAACTTCCTTAAGAGTATAGTCACCATCACCAAGACCATTGATCTGTACAGTAGCTTCACTAAGTGGGTCCACACCTGTCGTTACAAATACAGTTGCGTCACTCTGTAAACTTACCCATTCAGAAACAACATAAGTCTCTCCTGCTACTTTAAGTTTACCATCTGCATCTTCATAGCTAATAACACCATCTGTCAGATACTTTGGAGGTATGCCTTTAATTGCAGTGCCTGTAGGATTACCATCAGAACCAACAAGCTTTGCCTTTGCAAATACTTCACTACCCTTAACAGTCTTGCTAATTACAAATTCAGCACCTCTAAGAGCTTTATCTTTGGTATTTTCTTTCTTTATCTTAAGACCATAAGTATAGGTATAAGTCTCTGTATCTGTGGTTGTACCATTTACTGTACCATCCGGAGCATTTGAATATTGGAGAGATGCTGTGTTTGTGGTTGCAGTTTTTATCTTAGCATCATCAGTTATTCTTGCATTATATTTTATAACAATCTCGTCGCCTACTTTGGGCTGTGTATCTATAGCACCTGTACCTACAATATCAACATTATTTGCAACTGCTTTGGCAAGATCTGCAAGGTCTATAGTCAATTCAACACCATCAGGGTCTCCTGCCTTTGCACTAGCCTCAATTAATTCTGACGAACTTGTATCAAAATCATGTCCACCTATAGTTATCGTCAACTGATCCTGATTAAATGAAGTATACTCATCAGATGAAGTACCATATACTTTAGTCTCAGCCTTATCTGCAATAGCAAGACCCTTTGATAATTTATCTGTGATTTTATATGTAAAGGTATCAAAGCCTACAGCACTTGGAAGAACAGTATCAAGCTGGAATGTAATGTAATCGCCTACAGTAGCATCATCTGCTTTTACTTCACCTTCAGCTATCTTCTTGTCAAGTGTGGGGAGAGTAGATTTTACATCTATACTTTCTGAATTACTATCAGCATTTAACATGATAAGTGCTGATACAGGATAACCTTCTCCATCTGTTGAACTTACCGGCTCAGTTGCATCATATACAAGATAATAACCATAAGGAAGATCATCAAATACAACTGAACTATCGTCAGCAGTTTTTTCAGTTAATATGCCTGTAATGTTATAAGGAGCATTAACTGTTACTGTATAATCGGTATCTTTGCTTACAGTAACCATTTTCTTAAGCATCTCTTTAGCAAAGCCTTCAATTTTTGCATTTTCTCCTAACATTTCGGCTCCGCTAGGACCTGCACCGTTTGCGTGAGAACGAAGATGTGTAAGTATTTCCTGAAGGTTAGCATCGTCACCTACTTTATTCTCCTCATCTTCGGTATGACCGGCATTTACAGCTTCAATAAGGTCCTGTCTAATCTGATAGTTGTAAGAACCATCTGGAGCTATAGTCTTACCATCCATTGTACCATCGGGATCCTGATTAAATGGCAATGCATAGGTATTTGCACCCTCAACTGAACTGGTTATAGCAAGTATTTTGAATATCATAAATCTGTGACCGCTAAGTGAACCGGAGCCCTGTGGGTTCAATGTGATTTTGCCATTTGTTGGTGTTGTGCTTAATACTACATTACTAAGGTCATCAGCAATAGCTGTAGACGGTATAGCCATACCAACCATAAGAGCAAATGTCAGTATTAAACTGACAACTTTCATAATTTTTTTCATGTTCGTTTTCATCCTCTCTTTTTTAATATTTTTTGAACTGAAAATAGTTTTTAAACATATCGCTTTGGATATGACTATGCCTTACGGTCAGCATAAGCATATCCCTAAGCCATAGATTTAAATAATATTTACATTTCTTTTCATGCTTTTAGGCATCATCCCCCTGTTTTGTAATTATAATTTTTTAATAAACTTTTTTATATCCTCTTGCGAGGGTTTAACAGAGCAAGGCTCTGTAATTGACCTTTTTCTACCCTTCCGTCAGACTTCGTCTGCCACCTCCCCTTGCAAAGGGGAGGTTATTCAACGTTTTGCCTGTCATACCTCCCCTTCGTAAAGGGTGAGGCCGAATGCTTAGGTCGTTCCAACCTTCAAATAAACATCACTTAATGTTTACCGTATTTACTTCTTTTGGTGTAATCCCACATAAGCATCAATGCTGCACCGCAGGCTATTGCAAGACCTGCATACTTGATACCCTCAGTACCAACACCGCCTGTTTCGGGAAGCGGATCGCCTGCGATAGAGAAGCCCAAATCCCAGTTGACCTCATTCTGATAGTTATTGCTATAGTTTGCAACAATGTTTTCAGCTGAGTCAAGGGGTATAGGTGATATGTCGCCGGTATCAGTCGCCTCATCAAGTTTATAGTTATACTTAGTAATAAAGCGATAACCTTCAAATTCATCATGATCTTTCGGCGTATCCACGGCATCGTTGGTATTGTCATCACGATGCATTGCGTTTGTGGCCGATGAGCCTGCCGGCTGATGAGTTGACACCTGAGGAAGACCTTTATCATAGTCAAAAGCAACTACATATTTGCCCTCGGGCAGATTGTTGAAGGAATATGTTCCGTCTTTGCCTGTGACATATACGCCTCCGGTCGAATTTCCTAACGGATTGCCAAGCATATCCTTTTCTACCTTTTCATATTTTTTTTCTGCTTCGTTATATACGAACAATGCAACTTTTGCACCCTCTATGGTCGCATCCGTCCTGAGCCTTATGCCGTTGCCGTCGCCGTCCTCCCAAACAACGCCTGATATACTTCTGCCGACAGGAGCAAAACGTGCCGTATCGGTCTCGCTTATGTTGTAGGTAGTAGTATCACCGCCGGCATCTGCTGACGGTACAATGAATACCGCCGTGTTGCTAAAGTCGGATGCAAGAATAGAACTCTGGGCATTCTTTGCGACATCTGCCGCATTCACTGCTACAGGCTCGCATATAAGCTGGATATAAAGCATTCTGCCTGCTGCTACTGCGGGAGCGTCCGTCGTGCCGTTTATCTTGAAGTAAACGGCTGTGTGATTGTGATCAGTTGCCTTAAGCTGAATTATGGAACTATCTTCATCGCCGCCGCCTTTATTGTTATGGTTAATTTTAATAGTTCCACCATCTAAGTTATTATATACCGGTATCTCAATAGCACCTGTGGAGTCTTTATTGCCCCATGTATCGGCTATTTTAGCTTTATCGGTTTCATCAGTGAAGAATACCTCATATGCAGGGAACTGTTGGTCAACGTCTCTCTTATCGGCAGCGGAGGAGAATACCTTAACTGCCTTGACATCGAGATGGCCCTTATTTACTTTGTCCATAACATTGTCCAGTATATCATAGAAATATACATTTTCCTTAGCGGTATCACTTGCTACGTTACTGAAGGCAAGAGTATAAACTATTTCCTGGCCAAGCTCCGGATTAACAAGGTTTTCGGCATTTGGAGTCTCAAACTCCGTTTTGTAATTGCCGTCCACAGGAGCATTTGTGACATCAACGTACTTACGGTTTGCTGCGCCGCTTGTAGCGGATATACCGATCTGAGTGGTATCCATATTCTTGCTGTATGCAGCATAGTTTCTCACATCACCCTTATCATTGGTGCCTGTGATAGTTGCCTTTGCCGTAACAAGAGTGTTAGGCTCGGCTGCAACTGATATATCCGTTGTAAGAAGTATCTCGCCTAGGTCTACCATATGCGGAACATTCTCATACTCAAACTTTATTGTTCTGTTCTGTTTAAAGGTAGAATCATTAGCACCGCCATCGAATATAGCCCTGATACGGTATGTCTTGCCACGGCTATCCACGTCAAGAGCATCATCGGGGATAATAACATTTTGCCAGCCACCACTATCTCCGGTCTTTACAGGTATAAGCTTATAAGACGTTTCTGAGTATGTAGGCTTTCCATTTTCATCTGTGCCTGTAACGAACTTCACAACAGGATACGCTTCTTCATCAAAGCTTACATATACACCGCCGTGAGTACTATCCGCAGCGTTTTCAAGCTTGGTAAGGTCTACTCTCAGATCCAGCGAAGCCAAAGCGGCATTGTTTTTATAGGATTCTTTACCTGTTTCACCGTAGCTGCTACCATTAATTCTGTTGGTGAAGGTCTTTATGTTGTGTATCCTATATACAGCAGACTCGGAGTCCGCCTTGTTGTAATAAGGTATGCCGCCTACAATGTTATCATCATTGTATACGTCTATCTCAACCTGTGACTTGTAGTCCGTTATAAGAAGACCCATACCATAACTCCAAGCGGTGTCTACATCGCCCTTTGAATCCTCACCGGGATATGAACTTCCCTGACGCTGCCACCATCTGTTGTGCTGACCTATGTTGCCGGGATCTGCTTTACCATCAGGACTATCCAAATATCCCGCATAGTCTGTAACAACAAAGCCACAGTCGGAATTCCGCTGGCGTTTATAATTTGCTGTTTTCCCTGATGCGTATGTATAGGAAGCTGAAGAGCTTCTTCCTCCCTTGTAGAAGTTATTGCTCGTTGGAGCATCATCAGTATTGTCGTAGCAATTATTAAAGTTGTCTTTTTCGCTCATACCTTTCTTACCGGTAGGCTTTGAGCCTTGATTCTGCCATGTAAATTCCTTCATAGGCTGATTGTCACCTGCTGCTTCAACATATGTCCAACCCTCAAGGATATTGGTAGTACTGTATACATTGCCAACTGTCGCTTTTTCGCTTACGACAAGAGGTATTCTAAAGCCGAAGTACATACCGTTTACAATATGAACATTCCTTACCTCGGCCATAACGGCAGAAACCTTTCCTTTATTATCATTGCTTGCTATTGCAGCCGTATAGGTATCGTACCAATCAAACGCTGTTTCGTCGGCACTCTTCTGAGTATCACCGCTCTTGGTTGAATTAAAGCCATCTGTCGGCTTAGCTTTACAAACGCCCCAAAGAAGATTAACTTCCGGCTTTATATTCAATCCCTCAGGACCTGCATCTTTATATATATCATCCCATGTTCTGCCCAAAAGGAGATATTCATATTTATCGGTTCTTGTTGATATAGTTGAATCAGATGCCCATGTCTTGCCTACTGCTTCGGTTTCAAAATCTGTTTCAAGTCCTTGCAACTCGATAATATCAAGATCAAGAACTTCGGAATCGTACTTCTGCATGAAATTGAAAGCGCCAATATGATAATCACTTGGAGCTCCAAGTTGAAGACCGCTCCAGCCGTCTATACGATCACCTACGGAAGCAGAAGCATCCCAGTCCTGATTCTTTGTAGAACAACTGTCGCCCAGGAACTGACCTTTTATGTTGTTGGTAGCGTCTCTCATAGACGGATTATTTCTTGTAGCTTCTGTAATATCCTTGTCGTTGATATTGGTAGCTTCCTTAGCCATGAAGTTGACATACTTACGGAGCGAGTTCATATTTCCATTTTGATCACCGTCTACTTTGTTGGCCCTATCTTCGTCATGGTCAACATCAAAATTGCTATGATCAGATATAATATTGCCCTTGCTATCCTGGAATACGGTAGTACCGCCTAAGGAATTTGCCTTAAATTCTCTTACAGAACCTCTTACTGTTACTTCTTCGCTGGAATTGGTATCAAAAGGCACTAAAGTCTCAAAATAGCCTACGGAATAAGCAAGCTTGTATTTGCCGAAGCCATTATCTGAGAAGTCATGAGAACCCATGGAGTGACCGCCGTAGTTGGTCGGGAACCACATATTGCTGTTGTTCTCAAAGTCGAACTCATAGCCGTTTACCGTAACGGGATAGGAATTGACACCTTTCACACTACAGTTGCCATTGGCTGTCTTCATATTGCCAAAGGCAGTTACATCTGCTAATTTATATTTTTCATTAACAAACCAGTCGCCGCCCCAATGCACTTCATATTCTTCCGTGCCGTAAACAGCATTGACTTCTGTCTCCGGATATGAGAAATTAGCCTTTTCTTCTATATCATTGCCTGCATTTCTGCGCTCCCAGCCATAGTTATAAGGAGCAGCATTTCTTGCTGAATTTGTTCTCCAACCGTCCTTATCCCAGTCAAGATTCCTCTTCCATGTGCCGTAGTCGTCAGGCTGATAGTTAGGATCGTAATCCCAAAGGAATGGGATATGTTTAAGATCGGTATTGGCGCTTGGAGTTGGTTCCGCCTCAGGCTTGCTCTCAGTCGCAGCTGTGCCTGCAGGATTCCACTTAGTATCATCAGGTGCAGCCGTTGTTGAGAATACAAGCACTATTGCTACGTATCTTACATTGCTGTCACCTGCGCCATCTGCAGCCGATGGGGTGAGAGTGTATGTCTCTCCCGGAGTAAGGTCCGTAAACTCCATTACTCTCTGAATAGCAGGTATATCACCTGTTATCTTATATGACTGTATTTTATCTTCCGGATTTTTAAGTGTTATTATCCTGTCTTCGCCTTCATCCGTGCTTGATGAGCCTGCTATTACATAGAGCTTAGCACTTAAAGCAGATGTATTGTAATTAGGCACACTTATCTTTATCGGAGAATTGGACTTGCCTGTTTCCTTAGTCGATGTGACCGAACCATAGCCGGCGATTGTACCGGTAAATTTGCCCTTAGTTACTGTGTGTACTGCCGTATCGTTAGAAACAGCAAAGCCTGAGAATATGTCAAGTTTTTCTTTGTTTTCCCCTTCCGTTACGGTAGGCTCATACTGCGTGTGTATTGCCCTCGTAGATGGAGATAAGCTATAACCACTCTTTGCTGACGCCTTTGGATATGGCAGGAATGCGTATACTAAGGCTTCTTCAGGAGTAACCTCCTTGTTAGGGTCGTACCATGTTGCAGAACCTGTGTACTCATCATTGTATGTTACAAGTGCTATACCGCCCATACCGAAAGATGCACCACTCATAGTTAATTTATAAGTATGACCCGGCTGAAGATTTTCAAAGTCAACTCTCTGCGCATTTGTACTTGAGGTTATTTCTCTCACAGCATCATATACTAATCCATTATCTGTGTCCGTCAATGTAAATGAACAATGATTATCTCCGGGATTTCTACCGTATGCATAGAATGACGCTCTTTTAACTCCATTATCGGAAGGAACTGTAATGGTAATATAACCTTTTGTTTCCAAAGACAATCTGCCTCTAAAATTAAGTTTCTTATTAACATCCGGTAACTCCAAATCCGTTGAAGTAATACCATAATTGGAAGCAAAGTCAAATGTCACATCTTTAGAACCATCATAAATTGTAAATACATTTTGCTTTCCTGCATCACTGCTTTGTGCATGCGTTACCGTTGTCTTGCTAGAACAGTTGCCTATGTAGCTACTTGTATCAATACTGTTTTCTGTTTGAGTACCTTTTGCTGTAAAGTGAACATAAGCATGAACAATATTTGCCCCTGCCGGCGGCAAAGCTTCGCCGGGATCGTCAATAGTTGTTCTATTCCAATTTTCCTGAACAAGGGCATCGGCATAATTTACAAGCACCAAAGCCGCAAGCTGTGTATCATTTGATCCTGTTTTAAGCTGATACTTATGACCCGGTACTAAACCTGTAAATTCAGCAGTTGCATATTTATTATTAGAAGAAGTATTACTAAATGCTCCGGTATAAACCTTTTGATCTGTAATGTCATACAGCTTTAATTGTGTATTATTTGTAGTATATGCATACAACTTTGTGCTATGGGCACCTGTTGTAGCAGGTACTGTAAATACTACACTACAGTTCTTAAAAGCCTTTGTGACATTTCCAACTTTAATTGTTGCTAATCCTTCAATAACAAGATCACTTGGTAAATTATTATTACTACCGGTTGGGTTATAGGTTCTGTTTTCACTATCTCTGAAAGAGAATGTTCCACTCGTACTTGATATTTTCTGTTGTGTTATCTGAATATCGCTGCTTTCACTAGTTTTGGTTATTGTAGCCTCGCTAGTGGCAACTAACACATTTGCATCAATAATACCTGTTTCGGGAGCAGTCAATGTATATGTCAAAGAAATAGTTGAGATTTCCTGCAGACCGCTTATTTCAAACTTATGTGCTGCAATTTCAGCTTCATTAATTGTTTTAGGTTCTGTACCTGTTCCTATTGTATAACTACACTCTTTGGTTGTATCAATATTTTCGGGAAGAGGCACAATAAGCTCATCACCTTCTGCAAGGTGTAAACTAGTAGCTCCAAAATATGACTCACATAAAGCATCCTCTTTTGATGTATTGAATGTAATACCACCATCAATTTTCATTGCATTTTTAAGCCATGCTTTTCCTGCATTTGAAGGAGTATCTGTAACAAAACTCCATGTTTTGCTTTCTTCACTATAATTACCATAGCTGCCATCTTTCGGCTTATCGTAGGCTATAGTTATGCCTGTGATGGTCGTGTCACCACTGGCTGTGATTGTAACAGAATTATCCGTTATATCTCTTGAAGTAAACTTATAGCCGTCATCGGGAAGTGCATCTATTGTCATAGCACCGCCTGTCTTTTCAACCGTCAGCTTACCACCTGTGTAATCTTTGGTATTAACAGGTATCTGAATGCTTTCACTACTTGCAACTACAAGTCCTGATGATGTCAGCTTACCGCCGGTACCAACATATTTGATACCATTGTTGAATGTTTGGTCATTCTCAAGTGCAACATCTGAACCTGAAGCGGGCATTTGATCAGAAAATCCCCATACTTCTGTGTTTCCGTTGTCCGCAGGTGCTGTATGTGTACCTTCCTTGACAAGACCGGGCCAGTTTGTAGATAAATCTTCAGGCTCATTTGTAGTATTTACAAGGATAAGACCTACTAAATTTATATTCTTGTTTGAAGAATTTTCTGTAAATGTAAGCTTATACTTATGCCCCTGCTGTAAATCCTTAAATGTACATACCGTAACGTCGGTATTTCCCTGTACATTTGCTTTATCCTTATAGCTAACCTGATTTTCAGACATATCTGTCAACGTAAAATCAAAGTTAGAATCATTGTTGCCTCCTATCGCTAAGAAGTACAGTTCAGAGCTTTTTATACTATCATTATTTGGGACATTAATTTCTGTGTATACAACATTGCTTTTATAGTTGCCACTAGTTCTGCCAGTAAATGTAAATTGTCCCAAAGATTTTACTGTGTAATCTTTTTTACTTAAATTACTAGTTATACTATTATTCTTACCAGCGTTTGTTAGTTGACCATCTTTATCATATGATTTAAATGTATCCATTGATGTGGTATCATTAAAATACTCTCTATATGTTTTTTCTGCCAAAGTTGGATCAGACTCATCAAAGACTATAGTAGGGTTATCACCACTATCAGGTTTCGCAGCATATACATAAGCACTTACAATATTGCTGTCACTTGATGGAGGTGGTTCAGGTGTATCTGCTTCAGCATAGGTTACAGAAATACCTGTAATAGTAACTGCACCTGATGCTTTTATGGTAATGTTATCAAAATCTGATACATCATCAATTACCCAATTATCTCCTTCAAGTGTTGCACCATCTACAGAGATATATGTATTAGGTGTAACTGTAATAGTTGCCTTTGGCATAGTAGACTTTATAGCATTTACAGGCAGAGTAAAGCTGTTGCCATTTACAAGACTAAGACCATCTGCTGTAAGCTTTGCACCATCGCCGGTTACTTCAATAGAATTATTGGCTATTTTAGTACCACTAGTAATAGTCATATCACCGGTAGCTGAGAGTTTCCAACTGTCACTTCCGTCACCGGTATCATGTGTACTACTATCAGTTACATCCGGATCGGGAGTATCCGTACCGCTGCCTTCCGGTGTAAATATAACTTTAAATAAGGCAAATTCTTTAGAACCGATACTTGGTAAACTTATATTATATGTACCCGCTTTAGGTGCTTTAAATTCTACTATTGGTGCCGCTGTATCATTTCTTGCTCCAAAATTAGTTTGTTTTGCTACGGCATCATTTCCCGTTATAGTAACAGTACCTGATCTTCCATTGTCTGCATATAAAATATATACTTTTACTGTTCCTTGACTTTCAGTTATAATATCAAAATTACTACCTTTGGATACAGCTACATTATTATTACCAACTTCAAAAGAAGTACCATCTGTAAATGTAACTGTTCGATCAACATTACTTGATTTACTATTACCTGAAACACTTATCCAATCAACCGTGCCATCTGATGCAAGCCATATTTTATCTCCAGCAGCCATCAAATCATAAACTTCATCATCAAACAGAGTCATTTCCACAGTATCATTTATACTATTTGCATTGCCTGCAAGATACTCTGTATCATCAGATACAAGTGCATCGAAGTATGAATTATCATCATCGGATAATGTGAAAGCATTGCTTTCCTCGTCGATAGGCGCAGTATCCCCACTGTTATCCTCATAATTTTCTATATAATTATTGTCGCTGTCATTATTTTCATCGGCATAATCCGCACTCTCAGTCTCGGAAAGGTCTGTATCATCCTCACCATTAGAGTTGAGTATAGAAAGTATGCCTGCGCCGTTGTCAAGAGTTATCTCGCTGAAGAAGGTGCTCTCCACGGCTGAATTAAGGCGCATTATAGACTGAGTAGGTTCAAGGCTGAGCGTAGAGAAGTTGCCCGTACCTGCGGACTCTACATTAAAGTTAAGAGTAACATCACCTGTAGGCAGTTCTATACCCATTATGCCCTTATTCTTCTTAGTTTCGGCATTATCGGAGTCATTTACCAGGGTAAGAGTGACACCGTAGCCTACCATTCTGCCGTATATATTTTTATCTGTATCACCCTTAGTGTCTTCTGTACCTGTTTCAAGGTTGAAATAACCTCTGTAGCTAAGGTTGTCGTTAGATTGTATGTTAAACTTATATCTCGGCTCCGCCGTTACCTTAACTTTACCGTTGTCCTTAACTTCCTCTATATCATGACCTTCGGCGTCTCTTCCTCCTGCTGCTACGCTGTTAGGGCCCCAGCTTGCAGTATCAAGCGCAACAACCTTTTTAGTAGGCTTTTGGAATACATCAATCATATTTACGCCGCTGGAGTTCAATACCTCATTGTTGAGATTAAGAGGATTGCCCTCGAAGTATGCATCGAACACAGGTGCTATCTCATCGCCGTTAGCTGAAGCAAGTACTCTTATACCTACGGTTCTGTTCTGTGTACCGGGAAGAGATATCTTAGTGTAGCCTGTAAGCACCTGATAACGTATACCTGAATCATAAGAGCTGTCAGTAGAGCTTGCTGTCTTCTGATGAACTCTTATTATTTCGTTATAGTCAGTCTTAATAAAGCCGTTCTCTCCGACTTTGTCACTATCATCCCACCATTGGAGATCCATCTTATGTGCGGTATACTGACCTTGATTGTTTTCCTGATTTATACTTTCACTATCAAATTTCTGATAATCGTATTTTGAGTTTGGTTGTCTAAACTTGCCCTCGGCGGTCTCATAGGCTAAAAGCTCACCTGTTGGATTGCCGTCTTCATCTAACTCGTCAGAATTATAATAATCTATACGCCAATCCTGAAGCCATGACATATCGCTCATATTGAATACAGCCTGTGATATATCCTTCTTCTGTGAGAATTTAACCTTAAGTCTCTCTGTATTTTCAGCAGTTGGAGATGATATACCTCTGTTGCTCAGTCCAAATGTAAGATTGTACTGGATATTATCAAAGGTACGTATGATACGATTGTTCAGACTGTCATCATAGCCGTTCTCAGCTGTTGAATCATCGAGAAGATTAGGCGTACCGTCTATTATTGCTCCTCCGCCCTCTTTATTATAGTTTATAGAATCTACATAACCGCCAAATACCTTTGTGGAAACGAAGCAATATTCATTACTGTCAGCGTCAGTTTCGGTATCGGTAACAAAGTAGAAGTGCTTTATCATATCGTACCATGCCGGATCAAGAGGACCCGTAAGGGTATCTATGTCTGAGGTAAGCTTTTTGTAGTTTTCATCACTGTTGCCTCTTGCAACTACCTGGAGATATCTCTCGCCTGCCGCACCCTGAACATTAAGATAAACATCTACCTTTGCACCCTTAGGAATAGGCAGAAAATCTTCGGAGCCTTCCTTAGCATAATATATTTTACCTACAAGGAAGCCCTCTGTGTTATAAAAGTCGTTATTAGTATCAGGTAAACCAAGTGCCTTTTTTACTCCGGCAATATAAGTACCATTAGGATCACTTATTTTGCCATCGGAGCTTACATTGGTTATATCGGCTACAAGGTGATAGCCTGCATATGCAGAGTCACCGTCATAACCCTCATCATTTGGCATAAATGGAGTTTCCTCCCATCCATCGTCATTCGGAAGGTATACCTTAACATTGCCTGAATTGAACATATCCGGAGCGCCATTGGGATCCGTTCCGCCATCTGCGAGATCCTTAAGCTCGGGACCTACCATAGCACCGCTGACAACTACATCCGCAACAGGCTCGTCATAGCCCATATGGTCATTGTTTTCGTCTTGATGGCTGTCGGTAGTTTCCTCTGTCTTATCATCGGAGGAAGAACCGCCGCCTGATGTTTCCTTATCGGGATTTTCATAGCAGGCATCCGTATGCTTATGCTCTGTCTTGCCGCAGAGAGGTGTATCACTGTAGCATGCGTCTGTGTGCTTGTGATCCTTGTTCTCGTGTCTTGTCATACAAGCGTCGGAATGGATATGCTCCTCTGCCTCTTCAAGATTGCATATAAGGTTGCCGTCAGCATCGTAGCAGTCTGCATCATGGATATGAGCAGATGCCGCAGTGCAGTGATATACTCTTACAGTCTCGTAGCAGCTATCGTCATGAGTATGACCCTCGCTCTCCTCCTGACCGCATATTAATTCCTCTATATGTTCGTAGCAGCTTTCATCGTGAGTATGCTCTTCGCCCTCGTCCATACCGCATACCAATTCATCACGGACACTATAACAGCTTTCGTCATGAGTATGACCTTCGCTCTCCTCCTGACCGCATATAAGACGCTGCTCCTCGGTATAGCATTCCTGTGTATGTACATGATTTTCTCTTTCTTCAAGAGGACATACTAGCTCGCCGTTGTAATAGCAGTCTTCATTATGCTTGTGGATATAGTTTTCAAGACCGCCGCAGCTGTATTCGGGAGGCGCGCTTTCACCTTCTGAACATGACAAATAGCACTCCTGTGTATGAGAGTGCTCCTCTATTCCGCAATATGTAGGCTTTTCCATGGTGATAGCAGGCAATATGAGCATATATGTGGTGATAAATACCACGATGATACCAAGTCCGCCAACTAATCTTTTCCACAGCTTATGCCTTCTTCTGGAGGCTAAAAATCTTCTGATTTTATCTCCTAATGACATAGCTATACCTCCCTCCTGTATTGTATGTCATATTATACATATTCCTATTTCATGTTCTTTTTTTCATGTTCTTTTATATATTTTATTCATATTGGGATAGTTTTAACAAAAAAAATTTGTAATTTATGCCAATATATATTCAATAAATGAATTTTTGTAGGTAAATTATATCACTATTATCAATGTCAGTCAACATTTTTTGTTAATGTTTACAAAAATGACACATTTCTCTTCCTCTGCGGGAACCGAGCGGTCACATTAAAAGCCGTCTCCTGCCATGGCAAGAGACGGCTTATTATTTCGTATTGACATACAGAGGTCACTCAGCCGTATCCTCAGTATTATCAGAGGTTTTGTCTTCCGACATTTCTATGTGCTCCGTATCGGGAGCATCCTCCTCATAATTTTCATTGCCCTCCGTAAGATACACCGCTTCCTTCATACTGTAGTAATCCAGCTTTATTGCCGTTGTATCATCGTAGTACAAAGTGCCGAAGGCCTTTCGCACTATACCGAGCCTTCCGAACAGCATCAATATTTTTCCCAAAAGCTTGGACTTAAATATCTTCCTGCCCATTGCCTTGCCCATGAGCACTACCAAATCGGCAGTTGAGGTATATTCGCCGTCCATAACATTAAATATGCCCTTCAATCCCTCTTCTATCACCTCGCAAATAAAATTTGTGAGATTATCTATGTACAAAAGACTTTTTACATTTTGAGTATCGGGAACAACAGGTGTCCATTTGGCAAAGGCTCTGAGCCTGTTGTAATTGCCCTTGCAGCCCTCTCCGTATACCATAGGCGGCCTTAAGACTGTCACCTTGAATTCCTCTGAGTTTAGCTCCATTATCGCCTTCTCCGCCTTTAGCTTGCTTTTGCCATACACAGTTTCGGGGCGTAAGGGCGTTTTGCTGTTTATTTCCTCGGCGCCGCCGCCGTATACGGACATGGTGCTAAGATATACGAAGCTCTTTACTCCATCTTCACGGGCCAGCTCCGCCAGTTCCCCCGTCAACTCGTAGTTGACTTTATAATATTTATTCGTGCTTTCCTTTTTGTCCTTATGTACTATGGCAGCACAATGCACAACGGCATCTACTCCCTTAAGACTTAGGCTGTCTATGCCGTTCCTGATAGAAATACACTTGGCATCGTGACCAAATCTGTTCAAAAGCTCGCAGGTCCTGTTGCCTATATAACTATTTTCCCCTGTCAGTATTATTTTCATTTTTTCCCTCCATAACGCCGTCCGCCGTAAAAACCGAAAATACTGTCTTGATAATTATACCTATGTCAAAAAAAATGCTCATCCTCTTGACATACTCTCCGTCATAGGCCGCCTTTACGGATATTGGCAGCTCGTCTCTGCCATTTATCTGCGCCCAGCCCGTAAGACCGGGAGTGATGTCGTTTGCCCCGTATTTATCTCGCTCTTCGATAAGATCATATTGATTGTACAAAGCAGGCCTTGGCCCTACTATGCTCATTTCTCCCTTAAGTATATTGAAAAGCTGCGGGAGCTCGTCAAGGCTCGATCTTCTGAGAAATCCGCCTGCTTTGGTGATATATGCTTTCGGATCTTTAAGCATATGAGTGGGTATGTCCTTGGGAGTATCCGCTCTCATTGTCCTGAATTTATATATATAGAACTCTCTTTTGTGTATGCCGATCCTTTTTTGCTTGAATATGACTTTGCCGCCGTCTTCAAGCTTTATAACAAGGGCGATCAGCACCAAAAGCCAACTCAGCGCTATTATGGCGGAAAGACTTATTACGATATCCAACGCTCTTTTTACCCTTATATACATTACCTCACTACCTCCGGGTGAAAATTAGGCACTATCTCTTTTATGATATCTCTGACCTCTTCCGGTGCATTGAAGCAGGCATCATAAAGCTTATCCAAAAGTTTGTTGAATTCCTCATAGTCCATTTCCACAGGCTTTGTAACAAATATCTTGTTGTCGTAAACCACCTGCATACTGTCCTTTTCTTCATCCATTATAAGCTCTTCATACAGCTTTTCGCCCGGTCTTAGGCCGGTATACTCTATCTTTATATCTCTGTCCGGCACAAAACCGGAAAGCCTTATGAGATTTCTCGCAAGCTCGTCTATTTTAACGGGATCGCCCATATCCAGCACGAATATCCTTCCGCTTTTGCCTAAGCCTGCCGCCTGTAGCACAAGACGGCACGCCTCCGGGATAGTCATAAAAAACCTGGTGATGTCTTTATGCGTAACTGTGACCGGGCCTCCCGATCTTATCTGCTTTTTGAAAAGAGGTATCACGCTTCCGTTGCTGCCCAGCACATTGCCGAAACGCACTGCCATAAACTTTGTGTCGCTGTTTTCCGCAAGCTCTTGTATTATAAGCTCCGTTATCCTCTTTGTCGCTCCCATTACATTGGTTGGGTTCACAGCCTTGTCGGTAGACAGGAGCACAAAACGGTCGCAGCGGTATTTGTCGGCACATTTCGCTACATTGAGCGTGCCGAACACATTGTTCTTAACAGCCTCCGCCGGCACGTATTCCATAAGGGGAACGTGCTTGTGCGCCGCCGCATGGAACACTACATCGGGCTTATATTCCTCAAACACTCGCTCCACACAGTCCATATCTCTTACGGAGCCTATACGCACGAGCATATCCACATCCTTGTATTTATTCTTGAGCTCGCTGTATAATTCATAGGCATTGTTCTCATATACGTCAAATATAATAAGGCGCTTGGGCTCGAACTTAACTATCTGACGGCAAAGCTCCGAGCCTATGGAACCGCCTCCTCCCGTTACAAGAACGATCTTATCCTTAAGATATTCCGATATGGATCTTACGTCTATACGCACTTCGTCTCTGAACAGAAGGTCCGTAATATTCACATCTCTCAGCATCTGATAGCCGCCGTCTGATATATCGCTTAAAGGCGGTATCATCTTAAGCGTGCAGTCGGTCTGTGAGCAAAAGTCCATTATCCTCTTTACCTGCACATTGGTGGCGGAAGGTATGGCAATTATTATCTCTTCTATCTCATATTCCTGAGCAAGTCTTGGAATATTGGCCGCATCATAGGTCACTCGCACGCCCATTATGTTGGTATTGTTCTTGCTGTGGTCATCATCCACAACTATAACGGCTATCCTGTCTTCATAGCCCTTCTCGTCATTTATTATGCTTCTGACCACATTATAGCCTGCGTAGCCCGCACCTATTATCATAACTCGCCTGAGCCCGCCCTTCTTTGAAAAGGAATGCTCTATATTTATAAATGTGCGCTTTAAAAGCCTGTAGCCCGAACGTGAAAATACAAAAAAAACTATGTCCGCTATCCATGCCACAAGAAGCATCCTCTTAGGCAGCATATAGCCCTCGATAACATTTCTGAGCACAAAATAATAAAAACCATATACCGCTACGAATATGACGGTGTCGGCTATTATTATCTTATATATGTCGTCTATGGTAGCATATTTCCAAAGATTTGAATAAAACCTGAATATACCGTATACCAAAAGACATACGGGCGTTACAAACATAAAGGTATATTTATACCACTGCCATACCTTAAAGGGTATCAGCATACCTTCGCCTCCCGGCAATCCGGGAATGGTGCCGCCGTACCACAGGCATATTGCTATCACTATGGATAAATTTATAAGCACAATATCCAGCAGAGCATAGAGATACATTTTTCTTCTCTGTTCTCTTGCCGCATCCGATGATCTTACCATGTTATTTTTCCTCCGCCGTATATGCAGCACCAAAGCCTATACCCAGCATAGACCAAAATACAGGAGCTACAGAAACGACACTGTCCGTTGCAAGCCCCGCAAAAAGATAGGCTATCACTCCCGCCATGAGTCCGAGCCTTATGGCTGTAAGATCAGAAGCGGTTTTTTCCGCAAAAACGGATCTTATGGTCTGCACTATGAAGAGTATATACAGCGCCATAAGTATCACAAGAGAAAGTACGCCTGTATTTATGGCGGTCTGTAGGTATATATTATGGGGCTTATCCACTATTACATAGGGATTGCCCAAAAACATAAGCTTGCCTTTTACATCCTGCTGAGGAAACTCCAGCGCAAAGCTGTCCGGACCCGAACCGAGTATTATATGTTTTTTGAGAAGAGGAATGCTTCTTGACCATATATATCCTCTGTTGGATCCAAGCCTTTCTATGCCCTCAAAGCCAAAACTCTCCACAGGCTCGGACATATCCAAGGCATTGCCTAATTTATCCAATATGCAAAGCTCTCCGTCCTTTTCCCCAAACATAAAGTATGTTTCGTTTCCGCCTGCATCCTCGGCAACAACGGTAGCGTAATCATTATAAAGATACATATTCCAGGTTATGCCGTCTTCCTCGAAAATATACTGCTTACCGTTTTCATTATCCATATCCTTTATTTCCACGGGATTCAAAACGATGCCGTTGTGCATGAACTGAGTCGCCTGCTCGGCATAGTCTATGGAATATACCCCGGACTTTGTAACTATCTCGCCCTTCATACCGTCTACACGGATATCCTCATAATAGCTGGCTGAAGTCTGTATGCTGCCGCTGTTTTTAAGTGCGTCTGCTATTACCTTCACTTTCTGAGCGACCACACTGTTTACGCCAAAGAGAACAGACACGGCTACTATGCACACGATCACTCCGCCTATTGTGAATACTGCCGCCTTTTTGCTCTTGAGCCTGAATATATAATAGCACACCGCCACTACGGCAGTGAAGCCTACGCCTGCCGCTATGCCCAGTATGCTGCCTACGGAATGAGTACCTACGGCACATATCCCCAGCATAACGGAGAGCACTGCCATTATCCATTTTATTTTCTTTTTGGCCGGCATAAAAAATGCCATAACTCCTATTGCAGAGAACATCATGCCGAAATACATGCCCGCACAGTTGGGATTGTACAATGTGGCAAATACCGCATCGAACCTTATATTAAGAGGCTTTCCGTTGTAAAGATCGCCCATTATGAACTTTGCGGCAAGCTCCGTTGTAAATATATTAAAGCCTATGAATTGGAGAAAACCGACAATGCCTACCACAGCCCCGGATATGACAAGGCATATAACGGCTATATCAAGCTTTTTCCTATCCTTTGAAAATGCCATTGCTATTACCATAAACACCATATAACAAAGCCATACCCAAAAGCCTTCGTATCTTTCGGAAATACCGTTGAAGGAAACGGTCCTGCACTCAGAAAACAGAGCGGAGAAAAGAGCAATGAGTATATATGCTCCCGCCAAAATAACAGGCTTTGACTTAAAGTCAACGGAAAAGCCTTCTTCGCTGAATATCTGAAACGCCATAAATACGGACATAACTATGCCCATCATAATAATAAGCGCAGCCTTGCCATAGGAAAATATATCATTGACAACATTTCCCGTGCGTATTATATTGTATTCATCCCCGCTTACGCTTACCTGATTCAGCTTGCAAATAATTGGTATTACCGCTACAACAATAAGCAAAAACAGGCTCATTATGATATCCGAAGAACTTAATTTTTTAATATCCGATCTGCTCAAAACGCTCACCTCATAAAATCTGTATAGTTATATATATTATACCATGAATTGATATCTTTTACAATATAAAAGACATTTATGTTTATTAATTTTTACATATATTTTATGCATGTATCGCCCCTCTGTCCGCACATGATCATCGCAGCCGCATTTTCAACAAAAAAGGACCCTTTATCAAGGATCCCTTTGCGTGTCGATAAAATCGACGCGCTTGAAAGAAATGCTTGCATTTCTTTCAGTTGAATTAAGGTAGGAACCAGCCGTGTTTACTTATATTTTGGCATATTTGCCAAAATATAAGTAAAATTCCTGTCCTCGGAGGAAATAAATTCCTCCTGCGGATTAAAGTCTGCGACGCTTTTTAAGTCGCTTATCTTTCTAATTTCTTTTTAAAGTTAAAATTATACTTTATCAACACGCCGAAAGACCCTTTATCAAGGATCCCTCTTTATTATCTGTATTGCTTTTCATGAGGATAAAGCGTCTTGTCATTGCCCACTATGGCAGTGCCGACGCCGTGTATCGTAAAAAATTCCAAAAGCACACTGTGTTCCACGGAGCCGTCTACTATATGCGCCCTGTGTACGCCGTGCTCAACAGCATCTATGGCGCATTTTATCTTATTGTAGTTGCCTATACTCATAGACTTGTTTTCTATAAGCTTTTCCGCCTCTTCAACAGTTATCATGGATTGGGGAAGGCTGTTGTACACATCGTCTTTTCTGGCAAGGAAAAGAAGCTTCTCGGCGCCTATGGCCTTGGCTACGGCTCCCGCCACATCGTCCGCCTTAAGATTATAGCTTTCATAATCTTCACTTATACCGATAGACGATATGACCGGTATAAAATCCCTGTCTATAAGATCTTGTATAAGCTCGGTGTTTATTTTCTCTATTTCTCCGAAGTAACCTATATCCTCGCCTTCAACAGTCTTTTTGGTGACTCTTATCGTGCCGCTGTCCTTGCCGCATATGCCTACCGCCTTACAGCCGTTTTTCTCTATAAGCTGCACGATGTCTTTGTTTATCTTGCCCAGCACCATTTCCACAATTTCCATTGTTTCCTCGTCTGTGACTCTGTTGCCGCCTATATATTCTATATTTTTGCCTATGGCCTTGAGCCACTTGTTTATTTCGTCACTGCCGCTGTGCACTATAACAGGTTCCATGCCTATAAGCTTCAGCAAGACTATATCCTGCATTACGCTTTCCGCCACCTGCTTGTCTCCCAGCACCTTGCTGCCGTATTTTATAACTATTTTCTTGTTGTGGAAATCTCTTATGTAGGGCAGAGCCTCTGTCAGAAGCTGTGCCTTTGCCACTACCTTTTCCAGATCACCCATATATATTGCCTCCTATGGTAGCAAATATCCCTTTTCAACACAATCCTCAAGCAGATCGAATACAAAGCGTCTTACTCTCTCATCTATATCCCTTGTTTTCCAATTGCCCTTTTCTATAACCTGGGAAATATGTATACTGTTTTCCTTCCACTTCTCGCCTTTGCTTCTGTAATTTAAAAGTATGGGCTGAAGCCTGTCACAGGCATTGGCAAACTGGGCTTCTATGGTCTTGCCTTCGTCAAATTCCAGCCAAAGCTTCCTTAAGTCATCGCCTTGCTTTCCAAGCACGGAATACAGCTTATCGGCCGCCTTTTCCTCCCTTTGCCTTTTGTTGGAATTGGCCTGTTCGTCATAGAGATATGTGTCTCCGGCATATATTTCCACAAGATCATGTATAAGAAGCATCTTTATGCACTTGGATATATCCGTTCCCTTTGGCGCATATTCCTCCAGCACAAGAGCATACATACATATGTGCCAGCTATGCTCCGCATCGTTTTCACGGCGCCAATCACCCTTGTCTTCAAATATCGACTGACGGTATATCCTTTTCATTTCTTCGATCTTAACAAGAAAATCTATCTGCGTTTTTAATCTGTCCATATTATTTGTTTATAAGCTTAACAGCTCTGTCGACCACATTGTCAACGGTAAAGCCATAGTGCTTGAAAAGAACCGAATAAGGTCCTGATGTACCGAACTCCTTCATACCTATTATATCGCCCTCAAAGCCGACATATCTGTACCATGCCATATCGAAGGATGCTTCCACGACCATTCTCTTCCTTACATTCGGCGGTATGACCGTATCCTTATACTCCTTGCTCTGCTTTTCAAACACCTCTACACAAGGCATACTTACTACCTGAGCGGATATGCCTTTTTCCTTGAGCACATCATAAGCATCATATACAAGGCCTACCTCGGAGCCTGTGGCAATAAGCACTATATCGGGAGTTTCCTTGTAGGACTCTCTTATTATATAGCCGCCCTTGAGCGCCTTTCTTCCGTCAATGTGTATATTTCTTGTAGCTTGTCTTGTAAACACAAGAGCAGAAGGAGTGGTCTTATCCATAACGGCAGTGTACCATGCAGCGGCAGTCTCATTTACATCACAGGGGCGCCATACGTTGAAGTTAGGCGTGCTCCTGTAGGCTGAAAGCTGCTCTATAGGCTGATGAGTAGGACCGTCTTCGCCTACGCCTATGCTGTCGTGAGTAAGTATGCTTATAACGGGAAGACTTGAAATAGCTGAAACTCTCAATCCCGGCTTCATATAGTCGCAGAATACGAAAAAGCTTGCTATGTAAGGTCTTATGCCTCCATGATACGCCATACCGTTGGCAATGGCGGTCATAGCCATTTCTCTTATTCCATAGTGTATATTTGAGCCTTCACGGCAGTCCTTTGTAAAATACGGCCTGCCCTCCATAACCGACATATTTGAAGGAGAAAGGTCTGCCGAACCGCCGAATAAGTTAGGCATTTTCTTTGCAAGCTTATTCAGTATAATAGCGGAACAATTCCTTGTAGCCATATCTCCGTCATTGAGCCAAAAGCTGTCGTCATCTATAAGATCGGATATAAAGTCATCTTCATGCCATGCCTTGAACTCCGCTGCCAGCTCCGGATAAGCCTTTTCATAATCGCTGTAGAGTTTTTTCCACTTATTTGCATCTGCGATTATCTTTTCTCTGTAGGGCTTCATATTATCCCGTACTTCTTGGGGAACATAAAAGTCCTCCTCGTAATCCCATCCGAGAGCCTTTTTGGTAGCCTTTACCTCATCCTCGCCCAAGGGTGCGCCGTGAGATGTTTCGCTGCCAGCCTTGTTGGGAGAACCATAGCCTATTACAGTCTTTATCTCTATAATGGAAGGCTTGTCCTTTTCGGCTTTGGCATTTTCAATAGCCTCTCCAATGGCATCTATGTCGGTACCGTCTGCCACAAACTGTGTATGCCAGCCAAGAGCCTTGAAACGATCCAGCACGTTTTCTGTAAATGTGATATTCGTATTTCCTTCTATAGTAATGTCATTGGAATCATAAAGAACTATTACCTTGCCCAGGCCAAACGTTCCCGCAAAGGATGCGGCCTCGTATGATACGCCTTCCATAAGACAGCCGTCGCCGCAAAGAGCAAAGGAATAATGATCCACTATATTGTAGCCGTCTCTGTTGAACTTAGCGGCAAGATGAGCTTCCGCCATAGCCATGCCAACAGCATTTGCAATGCCTTGGCCAAGAGGACCCGTGCTGGCATCCACTCCGGCAGTCTTGCTTACTTCGGGATGCCCCGGAGTTTTGGAACCGAGCTGTCTGAAATTCTTTATATCATCTATAGTCATATCATAGCCGAATAAATGGAGAAGTGAATACAAAAGCATTGAGCCGTGACCTGCTGAAAGCACAAACCTGTCTCTGTTCACCCATGCGGGATCTTCGGGATTATGGCTCATATGCTTAGTCCAAAGCTCATATGCCATGGGAGCCGCTCCCATAGTTATGCCGGGATGACCCGACTTAGCCTTCTCAATAGCTTCCGCACTTAAAATTCTCATGCAGTTGATAGTTAATAATTCTGCTGTCTTCATTTTAGACCTCCAAAGCGCTTATCTTATATTTAACGGTAAAATACCCTTCCCCTGTATAAAGTCATTCCATATTAGTATACACCATAATTCTACACATTACAAGATATAAAAATAAAAAATATGCCCCATTTAACAGACAATTTTTGCTGTATATAATATGGAAGAAATACCGATCCGATCGCAAAGGGAAGCATATCTGTTTTTATCATAAATGAGATTTTAAGGTCATTATCTGTAATTTATTAATATTTATTACGAATTTGTTAAGCTTATTTACATATTTAGGAAATATATTGTCATAATTAATTGAATATTTTGCATAATTAATTAACAAATTCTTACTTTTATCGCAACAATTTTAATAAATTCCAACCAAACTATTGACAAACTTCTTGATTTGGTATATGATTGCTACCGTAACATTTGCGTAACATTTTAGCAACAACTTCGGTTGCGCAAAAGTAAAAGGAGTGATTTATATGAAGAAGTTATATTGTGCGATACTTACATCAGCAATGCTTGCAATATCAGCTGCAACAGGTGTGGAGACCTTTGCGGATGAAACAAACATATTCAATGCGGTCGTAAGCACCAATGCCATTACAGATGAAAAAGATGTGTTTACGCCTGAAGGCGTTGTGGCGGCTTTGCCTACCAAAAACACAGATTCAGACCTTTACGTACAGATAAACGGCAACGGTGTTTTGATGAAGTCCGACTCAAGCAATGATACCAGAACCATAAGGACCCTTCCAGATAAATATGCCCTTTCTGTTTTGGGTGCAGAATACGGCTGGGTACAGGTGTTAGACGATGACGGCAACAAGGGCTATGTAAATGCCAAGTTTATTACATTCCACAGAGGCACCAAGCCCGATAACGATCAGCTATTGGAGGATATAAAGGCTAAGGCTATAGTGGACTTTTCAAAGAAATTTATAGGCACGCCTTATGTATGGGGCGGCACAAACCTTACGTCGGGCGTTGACTGCTCAGGCTTTGTATACAGCGTATACAAAAATTTCGGTATAACGCTTAACAGAAGCTCAAGAGCAATGTACAGCGGAAACGGTACGCCTGTTGCAAAGACAAACCTTAAAGCCGGTGATCTTGTATTCTTCAATACATCCGGCAGCGGCGTTTCTCATGTGGGTATGTATATAGGCAATAACCAATACATACATTCCGGAAACAGCGGCGTACAGATATCAAGTCTTTCATCAGCCTATTCGCTTAAAACTTATGTGGGCGCAAAAAGAATATTGATATAAACAAGAGATGTAAATTTTGTTTAGCTGCTTTAAAAAGCAAGGCAAACCTTTTATTTGTCTTGCTTTTTTTATACACAAATTTGTACTTTTTTGAAAAGTACCAAAAATATTTAGTGATTTTTTTCTTTGTTATTTCTGCTTTTTTATATAGACTTTATTTGTCTTACTTTAATAAGTAAGCAAATTTTATGTACTTTTTTGCGAAAAAAGTACCAAAAACGTGGGAACCTTCCGATGGTTCCCACACCCTCCGAACGGCTTTTGGGGCTCAACATCAGTTTTATTCCATAGCTTTTGACCCCAAAAGAGGCTTAACCTCGCCTTTTGCCACGTTGCGGCGGCGAGGTTCTAACCGTTGAAGTTTAGTAAGTTGAAAAAATTTATTTTTAATTTGAATTTTTATTTGTCTTACTTTAAAAAGTAAGAAAAATAAAAGTTATGAGCCTAAATATCAGTTATATTACTACAAGATACTCCTTGCCTAAACAACAAGGTTTTTCCATTTAAAAGAACTAGTATTTACTTGAAGTCTCACCTCCCACAGCCGCAGCGTGGCTAAGTGGGAGCCCAGCTTCTTTTGGGGTCAGAAGCTACAGAATAAGATAATTCCGAGCCCCAAAAGCCGTTTAAGGGGCTGGTCGTATCACTTCGTGATACTGCTCGCCTAAGCAACCAAGGTGTGGGGAGAATCGGAACTCCCCACGTTTTTGGTACTTTTTTCGCAAAAAAGTACATATAAATTTGTTTACTTTTTAAAGTAAGACAAATAAAGATTTAAATAATAAATACATTTTCAACTTACTAAATTTCGGCGGTTAGAACCTCGCCGCCGCAACGTGGCAAAAGGCGAGGTTGAGACTCTTTTGGGGTCAAAAGCTATGGAATAAAACTGATGTTGAACCCCAAAAGCCGTTCGGAGGGGCTGGTCGTATCACTTCGTGATACTGCTCGCCCAAGCAGCCAGGGGCTGGGAACCATCGGAAGGTTCCCACGTTTTTGGTACTTTTTTCGCAAAAAAGTACATATAAATTTGCTTACTTTTTAAAGTAAGATAAATAAAGTCTATACAAAAAATACAGAAAAAACAAAACTAAAAATTTCGAATGTTTTTGATACTTTTCCGCAAAAAAGTACATAAAATTTGCTTACTTTCTAAAGTAAGATAAATAAAGTTTGCACTGCTTTTTTAAAGCAGCCACAAAAAATTTTTAACAATCCAAAAAGCTATCACAAATTCAAATGTGATAGCTTTTTTTATGTTTAAAGATACAATTTCAAAACACTATATAATATCTGCAACAGCGCCGCTTACCAGCGCAGAAAGCATTACAAATACTATGTAAAGTGCAAAATGCTTTATCCCCAGCACAATTTTAAGTGCGCCTAGATTCGTTATTTTGGTGGAGGGACCCGTTATCATAAAAGCCGTAGCGGAGCCCATACTCATACCGTCTGCAAGCCATTGCTGAAGCAAGGGTATAGTGCCTCCGCCGCAGGCATAGAGCGGAACGCCTATGGTGGCAGCCATAAGCAAGCCAAAGCCCTCGTTGCTGCCGAAAAGTCTTGCAAAAGCCTCCTGTGGAACATATCTCTGGAACAGTGCGGAAAGCAGTATGCCTATGAGGAAATAAGGTCCCGTGGCTCTTATGTTCCTGCCTATGTTCTTTATGAGCCTTATGAACATATTGGGATGAGTATCCCTGCTTGCACCTTCGGAAAAGCCCGTAAAGTCAAAGAAATGCTTATCCCTGTAAAATATCCTTATAACAAGTCCTGCCGCTATACCACATATAAAACAGGATATAAAGCGTATGCAAAGAGCATATCTGCCAAGTGCCGCACTGTATATGAGAAGCTGAGGGTTTAAAAGTATACTGCTCATCATAAAGGCGGCAAGGTAATCATCTCTCATGCCCTTTTCGGAAAAGGCTGCCGCAAGGGGTATAGTGCCGTACATACAAAGGGGCGAAGCTATACCTATAAGGCTTGCGGGTATAATTCCCATTATGCCCAAGTGCTTGTCCTGTATGACCGACATAAGGGAATGTATTTTCTGCTTGCCGAAAACCGATATTACAGAGCCTATAACTATACCTACAGCCCAGTAAAAGAATATCTGCCTAAGCTGTATCTCAAAGTAATACCATATGTATATAAATTCACGCTTTAATACAGCAAGTAATTCAATTATCATTTACAAACAGTCCTTTAATGTTCTGCTATAGATACTAAAAAACAAGCCATAATTCAGTACCCTTAATCTATGCTTACCAACTGATATTCTCTTGAGCCTAAGCCTATTTCCTCTGCGTGTTCAAGAGTATGAAGTCCGTTTCTGCTTTCTATACGATTTACAAGAGAAGCACCGTCTCCGTCTTTTTGTTCATAAATAAGGTCAAGACAAGCCTGATCCAGTGCAACGGGGTCTGTTGAGGCGAGAATACCTATATCGTGCATATCGGGTTCAGCGGGATTTCCGTCACAGTCGCAGTCTACGGAAAGACGGTTCATTACATTGATGTATACCACCTTGCCGTCAAGGTAATCTACAACACCGCTTGTGGCATCTCCCATAGCTTCGAGGAATTTATCCTGTTCACCGCCGCCCCAAGAGCTGGTGCTGGTGCCGCCGCTGTGTATCCACATTTTACCTTTGCTTGACGCAACGCCTATTGACATATTCTTGATGGCTCCGCCGTAGCCTGCCATAGCATGACCCTTGAAATGGGCAAGAGATATAAGGCAGTCGTAATTTGCAAGATGAGAGCCTACATAATCCTTATCTATAGTAGTACCTCTTGGAGCAGGTATTTCCATAGAGTCTTCCTCGTCCATTATGTCTGCGCCCTTTTCCGTAATGGTATCAAGACCGTGATCCTTTATTACCTGCCAATGTGCGGCAGATGAAGCACGGCTTCCGCCGTAGGCTGTGTTGCACTCTACGATAGTTCCGTTAACCTTTTTAACAAGGTCGCCTATAAGCTCGGGTCTTAAATAATTGCTGGCAGGAGGCTCGCCTGTTGACATTTTCACAGCTACATTTCCCTCTGCATTAAATCCCAGCTTGTCATAAATTTCAACCAATGCTTCGGGAGTGATGTCCTTTGTCATATATACAACGGGAGCGTTTTCATTTGTCTGTGCAGCAGGTGTGTTTTCATTTGTCTGTGCAGCAGATGTGTTTTCGGAAGTCGTATCATTTTCGGATACAGCCGCCTTTTGGGATATTGTTATTGTTCTTTCTCCTTCGTTCCATTCTACGTCAAAGCCAAAGCTCTCCGCAATAAATCTTATGGGCAGCATCGTTCTGCCGTTTATAATGGTTGGCGCAGTGTCAAGAGTGCTTGCGCTGTCATTGAGATATGCCGTCTGTGAATCTATGGTCAGCCTTATGACGTCTTCACCGTATGTGAGGATAGTTTCCCTTGTTTCGCTGTTCCATTCCACAGTACCGCCCATATTTTCAATAATCGCCCTTATAGGCACAAGAGTTCTGCCCGAAACTATAACGGGAGCCGTACCGCCCTCAGGGTCTATTTCTCTTTCCTCGCCATTTACACTCATAACAGGGCTGTCGATTGTAAGCACTATAGTGTTTTCATCATCTGCGGCATATGTAATGCTGCTGCTGTGCTCCTTGCCCGCAAACGCAAAAAACACAATACAGACCAGCGCTGCCGCAAGTATAAACACCGCTGTTTTTTTTACGAAAGTTTTTGTCATATCAAAGCCTCCTTTTATAATATAAAAATATATTGCAGTAATTTAATACTAGAACTTGAATATGACTTTAAGTCAATATGATATTCGCAAAAAAATTATTAAGATTTTATTAAAACATTCTCATTTATTTTGAAATTTTGTTATTTGCTCCCCAAATTTATTTATAAAGCTTTCACTTGAGTCCGAGAGAATTTACCCAATCGCTTACCTCCTCTGAGGATGCGCCTGCGCTAAAGCGCTGACCTTCAAGCCAGCTTGCGCCTGTTGTAAGGCTCTGCATATTTTCTGCGCTTGAGCCTATAGGACTGCTGCCTGATGTACAGAATGGAATTATAGTCTTGCCGTTGAGATCATAGCCTTCAAGGAACGTATACATTATTTTAGGCGCCTGCCCCCACCATATGGGATAACCTATAAAAACTGTATCATACTCTTCCATATTTTCTACCGTTCCCGAAATTTCGGGGCGTGCGCTGTCATCGTTTTGCTCTGCGGTAGTACGGCTGTTGTCGTCTCCGTAGTTAAGATCGGCTTCGGTATAGGGCAAAGACGGAACTATTTCAAACAAGTCCGCATTTGCCGCTTCCGCCGTTTTTTCGGCAACGGCCTTTGTGTTTCCCGTTGCCGAAAAATATGCTACGAGTATTTTCCCGCCGCTGCTTTGTGTATTTTCATTTGTTTCATAAGTTTCCTGTTCCGCCGTTTCCTCCGATGTGTTTTGTGCTGCTTTCTCATTGCTGCCCGAAGTACAGGCGCAAAGAACACAGGCAAGCAACAATACGGATAATATCACAGATAAATATTTCATTTCAAACTCTCCTTACTTCAAATTATCATATTGCTTATCGTCAACAGGCTCAAGCCATTCATTGGAGCCGTTTTCACCGGGAACCTCAATGGCAAGATGTGAGAACCAACTGTCGGGAGCGGCGCCATGCCAATGCTTTACCCCCGTGGGTATATTTATACAGTCGCCCGGCTTCATCTCCACCGCTTCCTTGCCCCATTCCTGATAATATCCTCTGCCGCCTACACAAATAAGTATCTGTCCGCCGCCCTTGTCTGCATTGTGTATATGCCAGTTGTTGCGGCATTTGGGCTCAAAGGTCACATTGAATACTCCCACCTGCTCCTTTGATACGGGAGCAAGATAGCTTTGGCCTATGAAATATTTTGCAAAGGCATCATTGGGCTCGCCTACTGGGAAAAGAATAGTATTCTGATATTTGTCCTTTTCTGTTTGCTCTGTTGATTTTTCATTCCATACGTCAAGGGCAAGGCGGAAAACAGCCCAAGCCTTTGGCCAGCCCACATAAAAGCCAACGTGGGTAACGATAGCCGCTATTTCTTCCTTTGATACGCCGTGAGCCTTTGCGTTTTCAAGGTGATATGTCAATGAAGAGTCCGTTATGCCCGATGACATAAGGGCAACAACTGTGATAATGCAGCGTGTTTTTATATCTATATCCTCGTTGTTCCAGTTTTCGCCGAAAAGCACGTCGTCGTTAAAGTGAGCAAAATCCGGAGCAAAGCTGCCCAACTGATCTCTTCCCGCTGTTTGTGTTATTTTTTTCATATTGATAATCCTCCTTATATATCAAAAGTACCGAGCCATTTTTTTATTGTGTCTATATCCGTATTGTCGGTCATACGCCTTCCGCCCAGCCATTTTGCGGCATTTGAGCATGACCCTGCCAAAATGTCGTTTGTCCTTCCCATACCGCTGCCGCCTGATGTGGCAAATGTCACAATATTTTTACCCGAAAAATCGTAGCTTTCAAGGAAGGTCTGTATTATCCTGGGCGCCTCATACCACCATATGGGAAAGCCAATTAATACTGTATCATACTGTCCCATATTTTCTACAGAGCCTGCTATTTCCGGTCTTGAGCCTTTATCATTCATCTCAATACTGCTGCGGCTCTTTTTGTTCATCCAGTTCAGATCGTCGTTGGTATAAGGCACAGGTGGAGCAATCTCAAATATATCTGCGCCTGCCGCCTTTGCTATGGTCTCTGCAAGTCTTTTTGTATTTCCGCTTGCTGAAAAATATGCCGTTAAAATTTTGCTCATAATGTAACACTCCTTTTTTATACTACATTTCCTGCTTTTTGTTTTCCGTTCTGCGCCATAACTCCCGCAAGAGCGTGGGGAACATACAGCTCCTCCAAATAATTTATTTCTTCCTCAGTCAGTTCGAGGTCAACGGCTTTTACAGCGCCGTCTATGTGTGAAAGCTTTGTAGCTCCCACAACGGGAGAATCCACCTTTGTCAAAAGCCATGCCAGTGATATTTCCGTCATGGATACGTTTCTCTTTTCCGCAAGCTCTTCCACACGTTTTATTATTTTTCCGTCTGCCTCGGCGGTCTTGTCATACTTGAAGCGGGCATATGAATCCTCTTCAAAACGCTTTGTGCTTTCTCCCGTATGCCTTGAAAGCCTTCCGCTTGCAAGGGCGCTGTATGGCGTAAGGGCAATATTCTGATCCCTGCAGAAGGGAACCATTTCTCTTTCTTCCTCTCTTGCTATAAGGTTATAATGCCCCTGTATGGATATAAATTCGGTAAGACCGTTTTCCCTTGCGTAAAAGTTCGCCTTTGCAAGCTGCCATGCAAAGCAGTTAGAAATGCCTATATACCGTGTCTTTCCCGACTTTACCGCCTTGTGGAGCCCATCCATTATTTCCTCCATGGGCGTGTGATAATCCCACATATGGTAAATGTACAGGTCAACATGATCCATACCCAGATTCTTAAGACTTTGGTCAAGATAGTTTTCAATGTGCTGCTGTCCGCTTATATTGTTATCTATCTCATCCTGTGTCCTGGGCGTAAATTTTGTGGCTATCACATAGTCCTCACGCCTTGCCATATCTCTAAGCGCCCTTCCCACATACTGTTCGCTTGTGCCGTTTTGATAGACTATGGCTGTGTCGTAAAAATTTATTCCCATATCCAGCCCATGTTTTATTATTTTTCTTGTGCTTTCTTCATCTACAGTCCAGCTATGCTGTCCTGTTGAGGCATTGCCGAAGCCCATACAGCCCATACATATTCGTGAGACATTCAGCTCGGATCTGCCAAGCTTTGTATATTTCATATTTAATGACCCCCTTTATACAGATTTTCCAAGCCTATATGCTTCTTCCATATGTATGCTGCCTGCCGTCATAGAAGGTGTGCCGCAGCCTGTGCCAAGCACCATGCCCATATCCGTAAAGTGCATATATCTGCACAGCTTTTTATAATGCTCTGCAATATAGGGCATAACATCGTCATCGGAATCCCATGCCGCAGTAATAAGCGCTGTCTTCAGATGCTTTGCCGAAAGCTTCATGGTGTAGCTGTAAAAACGGTCTATGACCATTTTGAGCTGAGCTGACATTCCGAAGTAATACACAGGCGTTACGAACACAGCCATATCCGATGCAAGCAAAGCATCTCTTATATTTGCAATATCGTCTTTTTGCGAACACTCTCCGTTCATGCCGCAGAAGTCACAGCCTATACACGGGTGAATGCCCATATGCGCCGCATCCAGCTCAATAATATTGTGTCCGTTTTCTTTTGCGCCCTTTATAAATTGATCTGCCAGCATATTTGAGGAGCCCTTTTTATGCGGGCTGCCCTTTATTACAACTATTTTCATAACAAAAACCTCCATATCTAACGAATATTATAAACCGTTTCCATATATCATTGTATTCATTTAGGGCTTCCGCATATAGGCTCTGAGAATTGCTTGCTGCGGAATAAGGCTTTGCACGTTCAATACGGAACATATCAAAACCGCTCATCTCCTGTATTATTTTTGCACCTCCAATCTTATTTGAGCCCAAGAGAATTTACCCAACCGCTTACATCATCTGCGGAAGCGCCGCCGCCAAAGCGCTGACCTTCAAGCCAATCTGCGCCTGCTGCAAGGCTGTGCATATTTTCTGCGCTTGAGCCTATGGGGCTGCTGCCTGATGTGCAGAAGGGAATTATGGTTTTGCCGTTAAAATCATAGCTTTCCATAAATGTATACATTATTTTAGGCGCCTGTCCCCACCATATGGGATAGCCTATGAAAACAGTATCGTAATCTTCCATGTTTTCCACCGTTCCGGAAATTTCGGGGCGTGCGCCGTCGTCGTTCTGTTCTTTATTTGCACGGCATTCGGTATTATAGTCAAGGTCTTCGGCTGTGTATGGTATTGCAGGAGTTATGGCATAAATATCGGCTTCTGCCGCCTCTGCTATTTTCTCCGCCACACCTTTTGTATTGTTTGTTGCTGAAAAATATGCCACAAGAATATTGTTATCACTTTCCGATGTTTCTTCGGCTGTGGTAATTTCCGTTGCTGTCTCGGCGAAAGTTACGGTTTCTGTTTGTACATCCGATTTTTTTACAATTGTTACGATTTGCTCCTCGCCGTTCCAGCTTACCTCGAGTCCAAAGCTTTCGGCTATAAAGCGTATGGGCAGCATAGTTCTGCCGCCTATTATGGCAGGGGGAGTATCAAAAGTATACGGTTCGTTATTGAGATAGGCTGTTGCGCTGTCTATCTCAAGCTGTATATTGTTATCTCCGCTTTGTAAACCTACCGTCTTTGTATCTGAGTTCCATTCCACACTGCCGCCTATTTCCTCAACTATGGCACGAACGGGCAGAAGCGTTCTGCTGTTGACAATAACAGGTGATGTGCCGTTTTCGTCAATGCTTTTTTCCTCGTTATTTACAAGCATAAGAGGGCTGTCTATTTTAAGCCGTATCGTCAGATCATTGTCAGATTCTGCTGCATTTACCGCCACAGCCGTCATACAAAAGAAAATCAATGTAAAAATTGCCAATAATATTTTTTTCATAATATAACCTCCATTCCTTTATCAAAAATATGTTTCAATATTTCCGCCGTAAACTCATTTCCGAATGTTCCGTCGTTTCCCCAAGCCCATGCGCCAAGGGCTATTTTAGGTAAATTATTTTTATTATTCATTATTATCTCTCCTTCAATAAATTTAGTACACAGTCGTATATTATCTCATATATAGACATAAAAACATAATCGACCTTTGCTGCTTCCATAGCTTCTCTCTGTTTTTCGGTAACTACGGTATAGGGATATATGCCAAACATAAACGGGAAAAACACATATATAAAATTTTGTCTTTCCTTGTCCGTCATATAAGGGAAAAACTTATTCAAGCAGACATTAACTGCCTTTATTGAATTACCGTATGCCACCTTCATTGCGGTAAGATATTGCGGACGGCTGTTTTCTTCCATATCGTAATGATTCATTGACAATATTTTCAGAAGCTGATGACGTTTTTCCAAAGAATGAGCTATTTTATCGGCAAAATCATCCTTTGTAAGAGTCTCGTATTTTTCCGTCATAGTCTTAAGATCGGCTATCCAGTATTCATACTCTCTTGTCAGAAGCGCAAGAAATATTTCTTCCTTTGTCTGAAAATAATTGTATATAGATGTTCGTGTAAAGCTTGTGGCATCTCCTATTTCTTTAATGGTTATTTCCTTAAAGCTCATTGTCTTATACAGCTTTTCGCAGGCATTTATAATTTCTTCTTTTCTTGCGCTTGTAAGCTCGGGGGATCCTTTTGGCATAATATATCTCCTTGATTAATCTCAATATTTTTTATAAATATATAACTGCAAAATATAAAATTACTCACTTTTTTTGGCAAAGGAAAGACATTTGCCTATAACATCGCCTGTTCTGAGATATTGGTATGTAGGAAACTCAAACAGAACAGGCTTTAATGTATTGTAATTTATTTTGCCGTTATCATCCAAGTGTTCCTCGGACACATAGGTGTTGTCAACAGTGCATATAAAGCTTTCAAAATTTGGCGTATTGTAAATATCCGCAACCGTACATTCCATTGTCAGAGGCGATTTACTTATAACAGGTGTTCCCATTTCGCCGAGTTCATAGTCGAATACATTTGATTTATCGGCTTTTTTGCCGCTGACAGAGCCTGTATAGTCTGTTTCCTTCAACATACCTTCATCAACAATGTTAATTGAAAGCTTATTTTCTTTCTTAATACATTCATTTATAAAATGAGGCTCCGCAAGACTTACAAGCACCCTGTCATGACCTATTATGCCTATATGGGCAACAAGGGTCCATGTAGGCTTGTCATTGTTCATAGCGCCGATTACTGTTACAGGTGTTGGATATAGTGCAAGTACAGAACCTATATTCTTTTTCATTTTTAACTCCTCCTCGTATATTGATATATAGTTCTGACACCGTGTCAGTATAATTATGATAACACCATTCTGACACCGTGTCAATATAGGTTTAAAAAAATTTTCTTTTTTTTGTATATTTTCTTTTTTCAGCCTATTGATGATGTAGTCTGTCTGATCCAGTACCTGCTGTCTGCTATGTATATCTTCCAGAACATTAGAGCGGAATGCCCTTAGTTTGCATATCACATCCTCGCTGTTTTGTACCTTATGATCGTTTCTGCCTTATCATGTCTCATTCCTATACCCAATAGGCTTTGTATATCGGTCGTCACGAATATAAGCCTCCTCTCAAAAAAAATGTAAGCACATATTGACTGCAGGAAAATTTAGAAAAAAAGGTGATTTTAATTGCACCGCTTATTTTATTGTGCTATAATTGTCTATCATTATCTTGGGAGTGAGTAATATGTTTCACAATATGAAATTGAGCCATGAAGCCTTTGAGCGGATCAAAAGCGGCAAAAAGACTATAGAAATACGTCTGTATGACAAGAAACGCCGTCTTATAAACGAAGATGACGTTATAGGTTTTACCGACATCGAAAACGAAAAAAGCAGGATAAAAGTCCGTGTCAAAAAGCTGCATATATTCAAGGATTTCAGTGAACTGTACAAGGCGCTGCCTCTCTCTGCCTGCGGCTATGATGAAAATGAAAAAGCCGATCCTAAAGATATGGATAAATATTATACTCCCAAGGCTCAGCAAAAATACGAAGCCGTGGGTATAGAGATCGAGCTTATGATGCCCAAGGATAAAGAGCTTACATCTCTGAGCAAATATATAAGCCTTATATTAAGGCATGATCCCGGTCTTGCGGGTATCGCTCTTGACGAACACGGCTGGGCAAATACTCAAGAGCTTATAAAAGGAATAGGCAAAACACGCTTTATAAATATGGATATACTGGAGAAAATAGTCCGAGAGGACAGCAAGCAGCGCTACTCCTTTAACGAAGACAAGACTCTTATAAGAGCAAATCAAGGTCATTCCGTTTCTGTAGATGTGGAATTGAAGGAGACAAAGCCGCCTGAGATCTTATGGCACGGAACAGCCGAAAAGAATATAAAAAGCATTGAAGAAAAAGGACTGGTCAAAATGTCCAGGCTGTATGTCCATCTTTCGCCCGATCATTCCACTGCATCTGCCGTTGGCAAAAGACACGGTAAACCTGCTGTATTCGCTGTTGATGCGGAAAAAATGTATGATGACGGATATAAATTCTATATATCCGTAAACAATGTATGGCTGACGGATCATGTTCCGCCAAAGTATATAAAAATCTGCGACTGAACGCACGATCCGTGTTTTGCAATATTAATTTTTAATTGGCTTACTTTAAAAGGTAGGCAAATTTATTTGTACTTATGTACTTTTTTGCGAAAAAAGTACCAAAAACTTTTGACATTTTTAATTTTGTTTTTTCTGTCTTTTTTATATAAACTCTATTTATCTTACTTTAAAAAGTAAGTAAATTTATTTGTACTTTTTTGCGAAAAAAGTACCAAAAACGTGGGAACCTTCCGATGGTTCCCACACCTTGGTTGCTTAGGCGAGCAGTATCACGAAGTGATACGACCAGCCCTCCGAACGGCTTTTGAGGCACAAAGGTATTCTATTTTTATAGCTTCTGACCTCAAAAGAAGCAGGGCTTCTGCCTGACCACTATTGCACCGAAAGATTTATCGGACACTCGCTAGAGTGGCTTTTGCCGAAGGCAAAAGTGCTGATTGCGGTCGGCAGAAGGAGAAACTTCTCAATGAAGTTACTTATAAAAAATCAATAATACACTCGCAATAATTTTGTTTATAAAACAGGAAATCGTAAACCAGTTATATTACTATATGATACAATTTGTCCAAGTCTTAAGGCCTTTCAATTTGAAAAGCTAATATTTATGTGAAGTCTCACCTCCCACAGCCGCAACGTGGCTAAGTGGGAGCCCTGCTTCTTTTGGGGTCAAAAGCTATGGAATAAGATAATTATGTACCCCAAAAGCCGTTTAAGGGGTGTGGGGAGAATCGGAACTCCCCACGTTTTTGGTACTTTTTTCGCAAAAAAGTACATAAAGTTTGCTTACTTTTTAAAGTAAGATAAATAGAGTTTATGCAAAAAATACAGAATAAAAATTAAAAGTGTCGAATGTTTTTGGTACTTTTCCGCAAAAAGTACATAAAGTTTGCTTACTATTTAAAGTAAGACAAACAAAATTTATACATTAAGTATATTCCCGTCAACAGATATTGTAACTACCCTTACGCCTATATCCTTTCCGCTTTCGGCGACAGCCCTTTTGACAGCGTACTCAAGCCCGCCGCAGCAAGGCACTTCCATTCTGGCGACAACTATGCTCTTTATGGTATTTTGCCTTATTATCTCGGCAAGCTTTTGGGAATAATCCGTGCTGTCCAGCTTAGGGCAGCCTATCAATGTGACTCTGCCCTTTATAAGGTCGTTGTGAAAATTACCGTAGGCATAGGCGGTACAGTCTGCCGCAACAAGTATATCCCCATCTTCAAAATACGGCGCCTTTACGGGCACAAGCCTTATCTGCACAGGCCACTGCAGAAGCTGTGAGCTTACGCTTACATCACTTTCCGCCGCCCTTTCCATAGTTCTCTGCCTGCTTCCCGGACAGCCTGTATGTACGCTCTGCTTTTTTTCCATATTTGCCCTGACTGCATTCTCATCATAGGAAAGAGCCTCTCTTTCGACAAAGGCTATTGCGCCCATAGGACAAACGGGCAAGCAGTCTCCAAGTCCGTCGCAATAGTCATCCCTTATGAGCTTGGCCTTTTTGTTTATCACCTCAATGGCGCCCTCATGGCAGGCATCGGCGCACAGGCCGCAGCCGTTACACTTTTCTTCGTCTATTTCTATAATTTTTCTTATCATATCATATCCCCCGTTCATATCCTTCGTTTTTTTTAGTTTATCATTTGTTTATTTTATTGTCAACGCAGATTTTATTTTATTGTCAACGCATATTTTTAGCTTGACAATTGCCTAAAGTTAATTTATACTATTATTGCTGTGCACCTATAGTTAAACGGATATAATAAGCCCCTCCTAAGGGTTAGTTCCGGGTTCGATTCCCGGTAGGTGTATTCCTTTATTTCTTATTAAAAAGCCTCCCGCAGTCACGTTATGCGGGAGGCTTTTGCTTTGCCTTGTAAAATATAAAAAAAGTGTGACTCAATATATAATTGTGTCACATTAAATATATGCAGAAAATAAGGAAATATACGCTTTTCCGATGTTAAAAAAATTATTTCATCTCTTGATATTAATTATAAGAAAGTAAAAAGCATTTGTCAACCCTTTATTTTCGGCTGACATAAAAGAGTGCTCATGTGACACAATTATATATTCTGTCACATTCAAAAACGGAGGTATAACTTATGAATCTGACCTATCCTATAAGGGATTATAACGATGTGCAAAAGCTTAAAAATTATTATCTCGAAAAAAATGAATACAGAAATTATCTTCTTATTACATTTTGCCTGAATACCGCTTTGAGGATAAGCGATGTTATAGGTATCAAGTGGTCTGACGTTATGGACAGCCGAAACAGGATAAAACCCCATATCGTTATAAAAGAAAAGAAAACAGGCAAGGGAAACGAAATATTTATAAACGGCCAAATACGATCTGCGATAAAGCTTTATATTGAAAAATGCGGCAGAGCGACTTATCTTTTTGAAAACGGCATGGGCGGACATATCACAAGAGCCCATGCGCACAGGATAATACACGATGGCGGCATAGGCAGCGGTATAGGCAGCAATATAAGCTGCCACTCCCTCAGAAAGACTTTCGGCTATCACGCATGGAAAAAGGGCGTTTCTCCCGCCCTTATTATGGAGATATACAATCACAGCTCGTATACCGTCACAAAAAGATATTTAGGCATACTGCAGGATGACAAGGACTCTGTATTCAACAACATAATGCTGTAAAATTGCGGGCCCACGGGTCGGTGCCTTTTTCATGTTCTGCATCGGTATACCTGCAATTTTATATAAGCTTCAGGAGGCTCTCTCTCAATTTCCTCCTGAAGTTTTTTATTTATTTAAAATTTTTCTTGCAATACGGTCTGTTTTATGGTATTATAGTTAGGTACTTAATGTATCGGGGCGTAGCGTAGCTTGGTAGCGCGCTTGAATGGGGTTCAAGAGGTCGCAAGTTCAAATCTTGTCGCCCCGACTAAAAGATCTGCCGAATGATCGGCAGATTTTTTATTGTCTGTTATAATAGTCTATACCATCGCCCGGATTGAAATACGTTCTTATATATCCCTTCTTGGATACTATTACAAATTCATTTGTATCCTCTAAATAATATACATCATCTCCGTCTTCCGCCTCAAGCTTATGGAGAGCGTTCTTTGAAGCAACGACTCTGTTTGCACCTTCAAGATATGCTTCGGGGGAATCGTATCCCATTGAAATGCCGTGCTTTTCATAATGCTCTTCAAGCTGTTTTGGATAGCGGAACGTATACAGTATCTCAACGCTGCCGTCTTGTGTCTTCGGCGCCTTTGGATTTTGTGCATATAAGCCGAACAGCACCAACACAAGCGCTATAAGGCATACCGCATATTTTCTTATCTTTTGCATATGGCTTCTCCTTTTTCATTGTTTATTGTCAGTATACACTAATACCGTTTTTTTTGCAATTGTATTTACAAAATATTTTACGTATGGTAAAATTATTGATGTATAAAATAAAAAGGCTGTGTTGGATATGAGAAAAGAACTTGATCTTTTTAAAATAGGTAAATATATAGGTTGGCGCCAAGATCTTTTTACGGATCCATGGATGAAGCTTGGGGGCTGCGGTGCCGTCACCGCCTGTGACAGCTGCATTTACTTTGCAAGAAAATTCGGCTGGACACACCTATATCCCTTTGACTGCAGCAGCTTAAATGCCGAAGACTACATTAAATTTTCCAAAATAATGAAGCCCTTTTTAAGCCCACGTATAAGCGGTATAGACACTCTCGAAATATATATAGACGGATTTTATGACTATCTGCGCAGTGTAAATGATGACAAAATAAGTATGCGGGCTCTTTATTCCGATGCTTCCTTTGACGAGCTGAAAGAAGCTGCCCTGAGCCGTATGGACAGAAACATACCCGTTCCCGTGCTCCTTCTCAAGCACAAAAGCCCGGATTTTGCCGATTTTGAATGGCATTGGTTTTGGCTGGGAGGCTATACGGAATTTGCCGGCTCCGTCATGGTAAAGGTCATAACTTACGGCACATATTATTGGAAGGATCTCAGAGAAATGATGTACAGCGGCTATGATAAAAAGGGCGGACTGGTATTGTATAATTAAGCATTTTTTTACAGGCTCCCGCAGGGATCAAATAGTTTTGACATATATAATACAAAAAACAGAAGAGCGTTCATGCGGCTTATGCTTGAACGCTCTTTTGTTTATGTGGTATGAAATAATTGTTCGGTAATACGTCATATGTATAAATAAGCTTATTTCCGCTGTATATTATATACGTCTCCGCAGCACTTAAAGGCTGTGCGAGACCTCTTCCGTTTTATATCGGTATGCAAAAGCCTATATCAATAAAAGAACGTGAACAAATTCTTTGAACCGCAATTTGTGCATATCTTAGATCTTCTGTCCTCATTGGAACGTATTATGGCAACAACTGCTAAATATACCAGACCCGGAACACAACCAAACAACAGCAGCAAAACGCCTATTACCCAATCGACAGGTCGGATGACCGGGCTTACCTTCCATGGGCCTATATGTCCGCAATGGGTACACATAGGCACATCATGTTTTTCCTTTGATTCGTTTGACATAAAATTTCTCCTTCCATAAAGTATCAATTGACAGCATATTAATTAAAATGATAACTTAAATCGCAGAAAATAAACTTATCGGTGCGCATACCACATTTATCGGCTGTGAACATTTTTGCAAATTTTATATATCGGCTTTTTCAAAATTTATTGACAAAAGGCACCCGGATCTTTTTTTATCACAGGCTTTCCAGCTTTTCATAAAAGTCGGGGAAGGATATTGCGACGCAGTCGGCATCGGTTATTGTTGTGGCTCCGTCAGCCGTAAGTGCGGCAACGGCACAGCTCATGGCAACTCTGTGATCCAAATGTGAATACACCCTTCCTGCCCTGATCTTTTGGCCGCCTTCTATTATCATACCGTCATCCGTTTCTTTTATTACGACGCCAAGCTTGCCAAGCTCCTCGCTCATGGTGGCTATCCTGTTGGATTCCTTTACCTTTAATTCCTCTGCATCCTTTACGACCGTTGTGCCCTCGGCACAAAGCGCCGCAACCGCAAACACAGGTATCTCATCTATCATACGTGGTATTATATCGCCTTCAAGGGTGATAGCCCTGAGTCTTGACGTCTTTACCTCTATATCGGCAACAGGTTCTCCTCCGGAGCTTCTTTCATTTATAATTTCCACATAACCGCCCATGGCCTTGAAGGCATCTATTATACCTGTCCTTGTGGGATTTATGCCTACATTTTCTATAATGATGTGAGAATCGGGAACTATAAGTCCTGCCGCCATAAAAAAAGCAGCCGAAGAAATATCTCCCGGCACGTCTATATCCTCGCCGTAAAGCTCCTCCACAGGCGAGCTTGTAATGACCCCGTTGTTGTTTTTGATATCGGCTCCGAAATAGTTGAGCATTATCTCCGTATGGTTCCTTGAAGCCACAGGCTCATTTATTACGGTAGTGCCTTCGGCAAAAAGGCTTGCCAAAAGTATGGAAGACTTTACCTGTGCGCTGGCTACAGGCATAGTATACTCTATGGCCTTGAGCTTTCTGCCGTGTACGGTAAGGGGAGCATAGCCCTCATTTTCGCTTTCTATATCTGCGCCCATTTGCAAAAGAGGATCTATGATCCTTTTCATAGGCCTTTTCCTTATAGAAGCATCGCCGTTTAGTACACAGTCGAAAGGCTGCGCCGCAAGTATGCCTGAAATAAGCCTTATGGTAGTGCCGCTGTTGCCTACATCAAGGGCTTCCTTCGGCGCCGAAAGTCCTCTCAGGCCTTTGCCGTGGACAACGACAGTATCTTTGTTGACATCAATATCTATTCCCAGTTTTTTAAAACAGGCTATGGTAGACATACAATCATCCCCTGTGAGAAAGCCCGTTATTTTCGTATCTCCCTTGGCTATGGAGCCAAACATAACTGCTCTGTGGGATATAGACTTATCTCCGGGGATCTTTATTCTGCCCTTAAGACCTGTTTTGGAATTTATTACCTTATCCATTGTAATCTCCTTATTTATCAAAAACTTTATAGTTCATGGATTTTAAAATACTTATCGCTTTTTCCATATCTTCTTTTTCGTTGAATATTATCTGCAAAACGCCTTCGCTGTAATCCCTGCTGTTTACAATACCTATATTTTTAATATTGATGTTGTTGTGGCTGAGTATTACCGCTATGACCGCAATAGCTCCCGGTTTATCCGTTATATCCACGCCGATCTCATAATGTGAGACCGCAGACTTTCTAGAATTAAAGGTGTTCCTGTATTCTCTTGCACGGTCAAAAAAATCATAAAGGCTGCTGCCCTTCGATATCATTTCCTCGGCGCTCGTTATATTTTCCTTAAGCCTTGAAAGCACGGACAGTATCTTGTCTCTGTTGTCCTCGCATATGCTTGCCCATACCTCCGGAGAAGAGCTTGCTATTCTTGTGATGTCTTTGAACCCTCCTGCCGCAAGCGCATGCATATAATGATCGTCACCGTCAAGATCCTTTACGGTATTTACAAGAGCCGCCGCAATAATATGAGGTACATGACTTATTGCCGCAACGGTATGGTCGTGATATGATGGATCCAGCACAAGAGGTATGGCTCCAAGCGTTCTGACGATACCCAGCATAAACTTGAGCATACTCTCATTTATATTTTTATTTGGAGTAAGGATATAATAGGCATTTTCAAAAAGATGAGCCTTGGCCGATCTGTAGCCTGTTTTTTCGCTGCCTGCCATAGGATGGCCGCCTATGAAGTTTATATCCCCGAATTTGAGCATCTCGTTGTAAATGACCTCTTTTGTGCTGCCCACATCCGTTATGATACAGTTTTTCTTTATAACGGGTATGAGCCTTTCCACATAGGCCGGTATCTTGTCTACGGATGTACATACGAAAACTATATCACAATCCTTGAATATATTTATATCGTTAAGCGAATATTTGCTTATATCTCCGTTTTTTTCAGCATCTATAAGAGGCTGCTCACTTCTGCTCATGGCCACGATATCATAATCCGTCTTTTCTCTCAGACACTTAGCTATCGATCCGCCTATGAGGCCGAGACCTATTATACCTATTTTTTTCATAATAACGCCTTATTTCCTTTATATATTTATTTTTATATATATTCTAACACTTAAGGATAAAATGGTCAATAGTCACAGAAAGAAAAAAGGACCTATGCAAAAGCATAAGTCCCTGTTCATGACTAAAAATTAAATTTCAAAAAAGCTGTCGTCTGAACCTTCGCCGTTGAATACATAATAGCATCTGCCTTCTTCCGGCTTGTAGTAAAGGTCAACAGTCTTCAGATCCTTTACCTTGTTGCCGTCTGACTTCCAGATCTCCTTAGCGGTATCTAAAAGATGAGCGTCATCTACATCGTGTCCCTTATACTGAATTGTTAATACACTTTTCATATGTATTTTTCTCCTTTCTTAATTACTTTAAAAAGTAACTTACCCAATTTCCTTATCTATAATACTCTCTTTTTTAATATTTGTCAACATTTTGCGCAGTATCTGTAAGAATTTAACAATTAAAATAAATAAATAGGATTTTTTTTATTGAATTTCATCAATAGGATCGCTGAAAATTTCTATTTTTGACACCGAAACCTCATATGCGGTTTTTTCCACGACCTCCTCATCGGATATTTTTTTCTGATAATTTCGTGATTGTATACGCCCCGTTATGATCACATTGTCGCCTACTTCAAAGCTTTTTGCAAACTTTGCGTTCCTTCCCCAGCATATCACGGGTATGTAATCCGATTTGTTATATAATCTGTTTACGGCAAGAAGAATATCCGCTATCTCTCTGCCGAAGGGAGTTTTTCTGTATACAGTCGGCTTGCATATATATCCATTAAGATAAATAGTATTTATATCTGCGTCTTGCTTTGGATCGATCTCTATTTCCTTTGCGAACACCGTAAGTATGAGATGAGTCTTTCCGTCGGAATAGCTGTTATATGAACGAAGCTGCCCTCTTACTTCAGCCCTGTCGCCTGTTTTGGCCTCATTGTTTATAAGAAGTCTCTCCGATACCGTGACGGGAAGCGTATCATATGCGGAGCTCAATCTCCTGCACTGCAGCATAAATGTATAAAAGGCTTCTCCATGAGCACTGTGGCTGAATTGAAAATCCGATATTATCCTTCCGCTGAGTACCACATCGTTATTTTGAGTGTTTATATTTTCCATTTGTTTTGCTCCTTTCTTAAGTTACCCTTATTATTTCTATTCAAAAAAACAAAGGTTTAGAATAAAAATATTAAATTATATGTTGCAATATTTATCCCATGGTGGTATCATTATAAATAATTATGCATGAAAGGATGAGTACTATGAATATTTCCATGAAAGATGCTATCAAAAAGGTTGTGGATGGAAAAGATCTTACCCTTGACGAAGCAAAGGATGTTATGAAGCTTATGCTTGCCGGCGAGGCTACGGAAGCACAAATGGGCAGTTTCCTCACAGCACTTAGGATAAAGGGCGAAACTATCGATGAGATCGTAGGATTTGCCACAGTGATGCAGGAGATAGCAAAACACGTTAAGCCTGCGACCAATATCGATTATATAGATTTGGTGGGTACAGGCGGCGACGGCGCCAACACCTTTAATATATCCACCACATCCGCCCTTGTGGCAGCAGGCGCAGGCGTGCCTATTGCAAAGCATGGCAACAGAGCCATATCCAGCAGGAGCGGAGCCGCAGATGTGCTTGAGGCACTGGGTATCAACATTATGCTTGATGCAGACAAGGTGCAGGAGTGTATAGAAGAAGTGGGCATGGGATTTATGTTTGCTCCCATATTCAATAAGGCTATGAAAAACGTGGGCAAGACAAGAACCGATATAGGCATAAGAACTGTGTTCAACATACTGGGCCCCGTTTCAAACCCAAGCAATGCCAAGGCCGCCGTTATAGGCGTATTTACTGACAGCCTTACCGAGCCTTTGGCAAAAGCTATGCACGGCATGGGCGTTGAAAGAGCCATAATAGCCTGCGGAAACAGTTCTACAGATGAGATAACCAATACAGGCAAAACTCATATTACCGAAATAAACGGCGACAGCATAACGACATACGATATTCTGCCTTCCGATTTCGGCATCGCCGCAGCAACGGCGGAAGATATAAAGGGCGGTACGGGAGAAGAAAACGCAGTGATAGTAAAAGATATACTTTCAGGGGCAAAAGGTCCCAAGAGAGATGTGGTACTTATGAATGCGGGAGCTGCCATATATGTATCCGGCATAGCCAAAAGCATGGCTGAGGGTATCAAGCTTGCCGAGCAGTCTATAGACAGCGGAAAGGCAATGGGTGTGCTCAATGCTCTTGTAGAGTTTACGAACAGACAGTAAACGATATCCGTACTTTTCCGCACATTATACAATGTACGACAGTTTAGCATAAAACCGAATATCGACCGAGAGCGTTTTATACCGGCAGCAGCCGCAAAAGGAACAAAGCATCATCTTTACAGCCGGTACACAGCCCGATATACAGGGTATATCCATCGGTCAAACAGCTTAAAAATCACCAAGACCGCAGAATTTCTGCGGTTTTTTTTGTCTAAAATATCCAGTCAAAAAAAACTGATTGTATATTTTACTAAAAAAAGTCAAATAATAATTGTGAATAAATGGCATAACAAAATTTTTCCGAATTTGTTATATTTATAACATAGGGAAAAATTTGCAACCGACGATAACTAAATCAAGACAGAAAGGAGGATCAATGTGTTTAATGTAGGTGACAGAGTAGTATACCCTATGTACGGAGCGGGGGTAATAGAAAGTATAGAGGATAGGGTTATTGACGGTAAAAATCTTACCTACTATGTGCTGAACATATCAGTAGGAAATCTCAAGATCATGGTCTCCAGAGATAAAGCCGAGAAGGGCGGTCTCAGAGCCATATGCGCAGCCGATGAGGTACGCAGCATCGTAAACGAAGCAAAGCCCATCGAAATGTCAGATAATTGGAATATCAGATATAAGGACAATATGGAAAAGCTCAAGACAGGTGACTTGTTTAAAATAACAGAGGTTTTCAAAACACTTATTCTGAGAGAAAGAAACAAAAGTCTTTCCAGTGTTGAAAAGAAACTTATGGGTACGGCAAAGCAGATAATATTAAGCGAGATAATATTATCACAAAATGTTGACAAGCCCGGTGCGGAAGAGTTTCTCATGAACGGCGTAGCTGTTTCATTATAAAACTAAAAGCGAAAATAACAAATATCGATCAAAGACCAACGCTTATTGCGTTGGTCTTACAGCGTGTCGATAAAATCGACACGCTTGAAAGAAATGCTTGCATTTCTTTCAGTTTTGCTAAGGTAGGAACCAGCCGTGTTTTCCGCAATTTAGGCACAAGTGCCTAAATTACAGAAAAGTTCCTGTCCTCGGAGGAAGTGAATTCCTCCTGCGGATTAAAGTCTGCGACGCTTTTTTTCAAGCTGTTCTTTATTTTATTTCATATTTACTCTCAAAATATTGTTTTTTGACAGTCTTAGACCAACGCAATAAGCGTTGGTTTTACTTTAATCTTGCCTTTATCTCCTTTACTATATCTCTTATTTCTCTGTCTGTGCAATCGATCGTGAGCATGGCATACTTTTCATAGAGCGGTATCCTTTCGTTATAAAGATCCATAAGCGTCTGCCCCTCCTTTATAACAACGCCTCTTTCGTTAATATCCCCAAGGCGGCTTACAATATCCTTATATCCCAGCTTAAGATACACCACGGTGCCTATGCTCCTAAAGTGTTCCATGGCCTCTCCGCCGTATACCGCACTGCCTCCTGTGGCTATGACCGCTTTGTCCGTACATATTTCCGAGTTTATTTTGTTTTCTATGGCGTTAAAGCCCTCGATACCCTCTTCTTCTATTATTTCATGCAAAAGCCTGCCTGTCTTTTCCTGTATTATAATATCGCTGTCCGTAAATCTGTATCCCATGACCTTGGCAAGGACTACTCCTATAGTGCTTTTGCCTGCTCCCGGCATACCTATCAAGATTATGTTGCTCATAATATAATTCTCCCGTAAGTTTTTTATTGATTATAGCCAAAAGAAAAAGGGCTGTCAAGCGACAGCCCGAATTTTATATGTTATCTTCTCTTTAAAAATATATAAAATTTAATCTTCCTTAGTCATAAAAGTATATACGATAGCCGCAAGAGCGCCGCCGATAAGCGGAGCAAGTATGTAAACCCATACCTGTGCAAAAGCATCCGCACCGCCTGTTGCACCTGTGAGCATAGCTACAAGCGCAGGGCCGAAGCTTCTGGCAGGATTTACGGATGTGCCCGTAACGGGAAGGCCGAGCAAGTGAACAAGCACAAGCGTAAGACCTATTACGATACCTGCAACTGAGCCGAAGCTTTCCTTACTTGTAACGCCGCATATAGCAAATACAAAAATGAATGTAAGCACTACCTCAGCCGCAAATCCCTGACCTACAGATGAAGCAATGTTAGTGCCTAAGCCCATATCTCCGCCAAAAATACCGAAGAGAATGAGAGCGCCCACTATAGCTCCCAAAACCTGACTTACAACATAGCCTACAAATTCGGGAACCGTAAGCTTCTTATTGATGAGCATAGCAACAGAGACTGCAGGATTGACATGGCAGCCTGAAACATTGCCTACGGAATACGCCATGGCAACGATGGAAAGACCGAATGCCAAAGCTATGGCAACGCCGTTTCCGCCTGTCACGCCTAATGCAGCGGTAGCTTCCGAATTGGTAGTGACCATCGCAATACCGCAGCCGCATATTACAAGCACCATAGTGCCTATAAATTCGGCAATACATTTTTTAGTCATATAAATTCCTCCTATCCTTATAAAAAAATTACGACCTTTTTATATTATACACAATTTTCAATTATTTGTAAAGAGGAATTTTGGATCTTTTCACAAATTTTGGTAAATTTTATTCTTTTTTTTATTGAAAATGCTAAAGTTTTTTTAGTCTTGCAAGCTTAGCCATTAGCTTTTTTGCACCAACGTTTTCAAAATTGACGCTTACCTCATAATCCGCACCTGCCGGCTCTATGCCTGTCACTGTGCCTATGCCGAATTTAATGTGTCTTACCTTGTCTCCCGCCTCAAAGTCCGGAACATAGTCTGAGGGCGCAGGCATTTTATATGTATTTACAGGGCGTTTGCTGTTGCTTGACGGATTTTTGAACTTAGGTGTAAAAGTGTTTTCTTCCCTGTATGCTTTTATGCCCTGCTGTTTTGATTCCACAAGCTCCGAAGGTATCTCCTTGGCAAAGCGTGACACCTCATTCGATACAAAATTGCCGTGCTGCAAACGGCTTGCCGCCGATGTCATATAAAGCTTTCTCTTAGCCCTTGTAATACCTACGTAGCAAAGACGCCTTTCTTCTTCAAGGGCGTTTGGATCTCCGTTTGTAAGAGACATATAGCTTGGGAATATGTTTTCCTCAAAGCCTGCTATGAACACTGTGTCAAACTCCAGTCCCTTTGCCGAATGTATAGTCATGAGCACCACAGTATCGTCATCCTCCGTAAAGGCATCTACATCCGCCACAAGAGCGACCTCCTCCAAAAAGGCTGCAAGGCTCTTGTCCTCTTCTGCACCCTTCTCAAACTCCACCGCCTTGTTTATAAGCTCCTCTATGTTCTCTATCCTGCTCCTTGAAACGTCTGTGTTTTCCCCTTCAAGCTCCTGCCTGTAGCCCGTATCTTCAATAAGCTTTTCTATAAAAGAGGCTACGGGATATTCTTCGGAAGCCTCTTTAAGCTCATTTATCATATCCGTAAAAAGTCTCAGCTTTTTAACGGCGGCGGCAGATATTGTGTCTATATCCTCGCATTGGCAAAGAGCGGCATAGAAGGATATATTCCTGTCAAGAGCATATTCGTTCACCCTGCCCACGGTGGTATCGCCTATACCTCTTTTGGGCACATTTATTATCCTCTTGAAAGCAATATCGTCCATGGGATTGTATATTGCCTTTAAATACGCCATAACATCCCTTATTTCCTTACGGTCGTAAAAGCGTGTGCCGCCAAAGAGCCTGTACGGTATACCTGCCTTTATCAATCTTTCCTCTATCACTCTGGAAAGTGCATTGTTTCTGTAAAGTATGGCAAAGTCCTTGTACTCTCTGCCTGCCATGGCCTCTCTGTCTATTTCGGAGCATATATATTCCGCCTCGGAGCGGTCGTCTGCCGCTCTGTATAGTGTTATCCTGCTTCCGTTTTCCGTATCTGTCCAAAGGCTCTTCAGTTCCTCATGCCTGTTGTTTTTTATTACGGCATTGGCGGCATCGAGTATATACTGTGTGGAGCGGTAGTTTTGCTCCAGCTTGTATACCACAGCATCTTCATAGTCCTTCTTAAAATTAAGTATGTTCCTTATATCTGCGCCTCTCCAGCCGTATATGCTCTGATCGTCATCGCCGACTACACATATGTTCTTGTATTTATCCGCAAGCAATCTCACAAGCTCGTACTGTGAGCCGTTCGTATCCTGGTATTCGTCTACCATTATGTATCTGAAACGCTCCCGGTACTTATCCAGTATATCTGCCCTTTCCTTAAACAGCTTTACGCACACAAAAATAAGATCGTCAAAATCAAGGGCATTGTTCTCTTCAAGCCTTTTTTGATACATACTGTATATCTCGGCTATTTTCCTCATCCTGAAATCCTTTTCCGCAGCGGAAAAAAATACTTCAGGCTCTATCATCTTATCCTTGTTTGAGCTTATGACAGCCATTATATATTTAGGCGGATACATTTTATCGCTTATATTGTTTTCCTTTAATATATCCCTTATGAGCCTTTCGCTGTCATCTCCGTCATATATTGTAAACTGATTGCTTCTGCCTATCTTGTCGATCTCTCTTCTCAGTATCCTTACGCAGGTGGAGTGGAAGGTGCTTACCCATACCTCGCTGCCTCTGGGAGTTATGGCGGCAACTCTTTCCTTCATCTCTCTTGCCGCCTTGTTTGTAAATGTGATGGCAAGTATGTTCCATGGATCGACTCCCTTTTCTATGAGGTAGGCTATCCTGTGAGTCAGCACCCTGGTTTTGCCTGAGCCTGCTCCCGCCAACAATAAAAGCGGCCCTTCTGTTTTAAGGACCCCTTTTCTTTGCATTTCATTAAGTGCGCTTAATTTCAGCTCTGTCATTTTATTTGCTCTCCAATCTCTTAAGTACAAGATTATATCCTCCGTCACCGTAATTAAGGCAGCGGTTCACCCTGCTTATCGTGGCGGTAGATGCGCCTGTGGTCTTTACTATTTCCGTATAGGTCTCTCCTGCCTTAAGCATCTTGGCGACCTCCAGCCTTTGGGCTATGGCCTGCATCTCCTTTACGGTGCATACGTCTTCAAAAAAGCGGCAGCAGTCCTCAAGAGTCTCCAGCTCCAGTATCGCCTCAAAAAGGCATTTTATAGCATCATAGTTCTTTATCTTGTCTATCATAAGTTCCCTCTTCTCCAAGTCCTTTATTCGGGCTTTTTAGTTCCTATCAGTGTTACCTGACGTCTTGGTGAATATACGCTTGTATTCACCTTGACCGTCTCCTTTAATACGCCGTTCTCATAGACATTCTTGTAAAGCTCATATGTGACTCCCTTCATAGCCGTTGTGTCTATTTTATTGGTGCCTTCGGGAAGGGTGTCGTCATATTTTTCAATGGGATCCGGCGGATCCTTTGATTCTATGAATTTATTTTCAAACTTAAGGGTACGCCCTGCCGGATGTATCTCCTTGCCGTAAATGTTTACGACCACATTGGAGCCTGTGGTATATGCCTCCATATATATGGCGCAGCCCGTATCGTTTTTAAATTTAAGATCTTTATAATCTCCTGCAAGAGTAGCGTCAAAGCCATAGTTGGCATAGCCTACCTTCATGGAATGATTGTGCCTTTCTGTTATCTCGACCTCTGCGTTCAAAAGCGCCATATAAAGTGCGCTCGATACCTGACACATACCTCCGCCTACGCTGTCTTCTATTTTGCCGTTTACAATAGTGCCCGCACTTGCCCAGCCGTTTGCCTCCGTGCAGGGATTGAAATGGTCGTTGGTTGAAAATATCTCGTTGGGATATACTATTACGCCGTTTATTTTGGCGCAGCCGTTTTTAAGATTTTGTATCCTGGCGTCATCGCCGCCTGTATAAGGGCTTGCATATGTGCCTATAAGTCCTGTAAAGCCTTCAAAATCTTTGTCCGTATATTTAGGCTCGGTGACCTTTATATCAAAGCTTATCTCCTTGCCGAATTCCCTGTTCTCCACAAGAGATATAACATCGCTTAGCAGCTTATCCTTGTCTATGGCATAGCCCGTTGCGGACTTTGTAACGGTAAATACACCGTTTTGCCTGACAAGTCCGGCATTTTTTGCCTCTACATTTATTTCTGAAGCAATGGCATTTACAAATGAAGTTATCTTAGGTCTGCTGTAGCTCATGATCGCCATATTTACATTGCCGCCTTCAAGAGCCTTGAACTCCCGCCACCAGCTTTCTTTTTTACTGTTTTTGCCAAAATCCAGCGCTCTGTCTACGGCGCCTTCTATATCGAATTTAACGTCAAAGTCCTGAAACGTATACTCATAGGTATGCTTCTTGTCGCTGCTTGTGATCTTAACTATATTGCCTTCTGTATTTGAATCCACCTGGGAATTGATAAGATCCAAGGCCTCTTCTCTTGTCATGCCTGCCACGGACCGCCCGTCTATAAGCATATTTTTGTCCATAACGGGTGTCTTCTCTTCTATGGGCCGATCCAGCTTCCACTGATAATACATACTCATAACCGGCCGTCTTGCCATTATCAGCACGACGGCAAGCACGACAAAGGCCGCTGCCAAGGCCGCTGTCATATATACACTATTGTTTTTTTTCTTTTTCCTTCTGACTTTTTTGTTATCCATACAAACCCCGGCCTATTATAAATATACGCTATTCAGATATTTCAGGAATATAATATACACTGTCCTCAGGAGGTATGACCACCATTTTTTCAAGACTGTCATGGAGAGTTTCCATCATCATTTCTTTATCTGCCCTTATGCCCATTTTTTCAAGCTCGTCGCTCATGGTATTTATGGCAGAGCGTATCTTGCCGTCGTCCAAATTGAAATCGGGCGTAAGGAATTCCCGCCTGTCTCCCAGTTCCTGAACGGCTTCCATAGTATCTGACTTGCCTGACTTGCGCCCAAGCTTATATGCCTTGTCGACTATGCCCTCCACGTCATAGCTTAAGCCAAGCTCCTCCACAGTGTAATCCTTTTTATATTTCCCGGAGCCTGCGGTAAATGTTATGACACACTTTGTCACGGGATACACGTAATTTTCATTTACCTTTCTGACAGCCTGCTCCTTTGTGAGCCCTCCTATATTTACATGCTCAACAAAGGCGCCGTTTAATATAAGGTCGTTGTCGTATGCCTTATATAGGATATCCGTAACGACACCTTCTCTGTTGTTATAGCTGAATATCACAGCCCAAAGCATGATCACAAACAACACGAGCACGAATATCACATGCCATGATCTCAGGCCGCCGTCCTTTAGCTTATCGATATCCGATCTTTTTTTATTCTGTGATCTCATAGCTGACCTCCGATATTTCCGCCGCATCTATAAATAATACCGATACAGAGCTCAAAACCATAGCGGCTATCAAAAGTATAGCCACAATACCTGCTATCCTGCGTTTTGTTTCCGGCTTCATTCTTTTCATTATCCGTCTCTCCTTAAAAACTATATGGTAAAAACCTGCACATACGATAATTATACCAAACTTTTTTTATAAAAACAACAACAAATATATTGACAATTACATAAAATTACCTTAAAATATTGTTAGACTTCTAACTTTTTCGGAGGGATAGTGTATGAGAAAACTTTTAAATTACCTTAAGCCTTATATTATATATACGATACTTGCACCCCTGCTTATGATAATAGAAGTGTCAAGTGAGCTTATAATCCCCAGAATAATGAGCTCCATAGTGGACACGGGCATTGCTCAGGGCAATAACGCCTATATCATATCAAGGGGTCTTTTAATGATATTAACGGCTCTGTGCGGCGTAGTAGGCGGCGTAGGCTGTACCGTATGCGCTTCCAAGGCATCACAGGGCTTCGGCACCGACGTAAGGGAAGCCATGCTCGAAAAAATACAGAGCTTCTCATTTGTGAATCTGGACAAATTCCACACCTCATCTCTTGTCACAAGGCTCACAAACGACATAACCCAGGCTCAGCTCATAGTACTTATGAGCTTAAGGATGCTTGTGCGCTCCCCCTTTATGTTCATAGGCGGTCTCACAATGGCATTCCTCATAAACGTAAAGCTGACATTTGTGCTTGTGGCGGCAGTGGCAATACTCGGCGCCACAATAGTCCTTGTGATCAGACACACCTTCCCCCTTTTCAGACTCGTGCAGGAAAAGATAGACAACGTCAATACCATAATGCGTGATGCCCTTTCGGGAGTAAGGGTAATAAAGGCCTTTGTACGCGGGGAGGAGGAAAAACACAAGTTTGACGAAAGGAACAGGGATCTGAGAGATACCACTATCTCAGCTTTCAGAATAATGACTCTCATAATGCCCGTTATGATGTTCGTGCTCAACAACGTCATAATAATAATACTGTGGAGAGGCGGAAATATGGTATACTCCGGCTCTATGGAAACAGGCGACCTTATGGCATACATCACATACATCAATCAGATACTTATGTCCTTTATGATGGTAGGCATGGCTCTTATGCAGATGACAAGAGGCAAGGCATCCATAGACAGGATAAATGAAGTCCTTGAAACGGAAACCGATATAAAGGACAGCAGCCATCCCAACAATGCCGCTGTCACTCACGGCAACATAGTATTCGACAACGTATCCTTTGCTTATCCCAAAAGCACCGGCGACCCTGTGCTGGAAAACATAAGCCTTGATATAAAAAGCGGCGAGACCGTGGGAATACTTGGCGAAACAGGCGCAGGCAAATCCACGCTCGTAAATCTCATACCCAGACTTTATGACGTAACGGAGGGCAGTATCAAAATAGACGGCACAGATGTACGGGATATCGGTCTTGACTATCTGAGAAACAGTATAGGCATAGTTTTGCAAAAGCCCATACTCTTTTCGGGAACCATAAAGGAAAATATAAAATGGGGCAAAGCGGATGCATCCGATGATGATATCATATCAGCGGCAAAGGATGCTCAGGCCTACGAATTCATAACCGAAATGCCCGATGGATTCAATACAGAGCTGGGGCAGATGGGCGTAAACATATCGGGCGGACAAAAGCAGAGAGTATCCATAGCCCGTACTATCATCAAAAAGCCTAAGATACTTATATTCGACGACAGCACCTCCGCTCTTGACACAGCTACCGAGGCAAGGATACAAAAGGCGTTAAGAGAAAATTACAGCGGTATCACAAAAATAATCATTGCCCAAAAAATAACTTCGGTGATGCACGCCGACAAGATAGTTATAATCAACAGCGGCAGGATAACCGCTGTGGGCGACCACGATTATCTTATAAAGAACAGCAGCGAATATCAGGAAATATACAATTCACAGCTTAAAAGGGAGGATGATCGGTAATGGCAGCAAACAACAATATACCTCCCAACAAGGGACAAAAAAGAGCAATGCCCGTGCAAAAGCCAAAGGAAATGAAGAAAACTCTTTTAAGGCTGTGGCACTATGTATCCATACACAAATTCAAGCTTTTTATGGTATTTTTCTTCGTGACATTTTCCGTGCTCACAAATCTTGTTTCCACAAGGATAGTAGGCACCGCCATAGACAAATACGTACTGCCCGGCAAATTTAACGAGCTGGCAAGGGTGATAGCCGTGCTTGTGGTGATATATGCCCTTTCCGCCTCCTTTACATGGCTTATGACTCAGCTTTGCGTAAACGTATCTCAAAATACCGTATTTGCAATAAGGAAAGACCTTTTTGATAAAATGCAGGCTCTGCCTTTAAAATACTATGATACCACTTCAAAGGGCGATATTATGAGCCGTATAACAAACGATGTGGACAATATCTCCCTTTCGCTGAACACAAGCCTTTCCCAGGCATTTCAAAGCGCCCTTATGATAGTGGGCGTGCTTGGATTTATGATAAGTCTCAGCATACCGCTTACCTGCGTATGCCTGCTTGCCATACCCGTGCTTTTCATTATAACAAAGGCTATTACAAAAAGATCCAGGGTATATTTCAAAGAGCAGCAAAGGGTACTGGGTGCGTTAAACGGAAGTATAGAAGAATCCATAACAGGCCAAAAGGTCGTGAAAACATTTGTAAAGGAGGCCGATGAGCTCAAAAGGCTCACCGATCTCAATGAAAAGCTTAAAAGTGCCGGCACCAACGCACAGATATTCTCTGGTCTTATGGGCCCTGCTTCCACCCTTATAAACAGCCTGTGCTACGGTCTTATAGCAGTAACGGGCGCCATTATAGGCATAAGCCCCGGTATAATCACAAGCTTCCTGATCTACTCCAAGCAGTTCGCAAGACCCTTCAACGAGCTTGCAATGCAGTACAATACATTGCTTTCCGCCATAGCAGGCGCAGAGAGAGTATTCCAGGTAATGGATCAGGAGCCCGAACCGGCCGACGATAAAGATGCCATTGTACTGACCGATGTTGTGGGAAGAGTCGACTTCAAGGATGTATGCTTTGCCTATGAAGAAGGTCATCCCATACTCAAGCATATAGATCTGTACGCTGAGCCCGGACAGACAATAGCTCTTGTAGGCCCTACAGGCGCAGGCAAGACAACCATTATAAATCTTCTTACCCGCTTCTATGATATACAGCAGGGCGTTATTTCCATAGACGGAAAGGACATCACGCACCTTACAAGAGATTCTCTCAGAAGCTCTTTGGGTATAGTGCTGCAAGACACCTACCTCTTTACAGGCACCATTATGGAAAATATACGCTACGGCAGGCTTGATGCCTCAGATGCCGAAGTAAAGCAGGCGGCCATACTTTCACAGGCTCATGAATTTATAAGGCGTCTTCCTCAAGGCTACGATACAGAAATATCAGAGGATAACGACTCCCTTTCACAGGGTCAGAAGCAGATGCTCGCCATAGCAAGAACAATGCTTGCCAACCCTAAAATACTTATTCTTGACGAGGCTACGAGCAACGTGGATACCAGAACCGAGATAAAGATCCAAAAGGCTATGCTCAATCTTATGAAGGGCAAGACCAGCTTTGTTATAGCTCACAGGCTTTCAACAATAAGAAATGCCGACCTCATAGCCGTGCTCAAAGACGGCAAGATAGTCGAAAGAGGCAATCACAAGGAGCTGCTGGCAGCCAAGGGCTTCTACTATACCCTTTATATGAACCAGTTCAGCAGCGGAGAAAACGAAGCTGTGTGATATGAAATGCCATAGGCTCACCTATGGCATTTTTATATTAGTTGCAAATATCTCATAAATATTGTATTATAATTGCAAAGACCATCACAACACAAAAGGAGAATGACAATGGCGGAATTTACTCCAAGCGCAGGACAAGCTCTTGCAATAAATGTACGAAATAAAAATGTGCTTGTAAGCGCAGCGGCAGGCTCAGGCAAAACGTTTGTGCTCGTGCAGAGAGTCATGTCCTTGATAACGGATATCAAAAGCAATGTAAATATAGATAATCTTCTTATAGTTACCTTTACAAACAAGGCAGCGGCAGAGATGAGGGAAAGAATAGGCAAAGCAATAAACGGCGCAATAAAAGAAGAAAGCGAAAAAGAGCACCAAGATCACAAGCTTCTTGCTCATCTTCAAAAGCAGCTCATACTCCTAAATAAATCATATATAACCACAATAGACGCCTTTTGCGCCATGGTGGTAAAGAGGAATTTTCATCTTGCTGCCCTTGATCCCAATTTCAGAACAGTTACCTCAGACGAGACCGTTCAGATAAAAAAGGAAGTGCTGGATGAACTTTTGGAGAGAAAATACAGTGAAGGCAGCAATGCATTTATTGCTCTTTCGGATTATTTTTCTCCTCAATATTCAGACGACGGGCTTGAAAACTGTATATACGCCATATATGATTTTTCCTGTTCTCAGCCCTATCCCGAAAAGTGGCTGTTAAAATGCAGAGAAATGTACGGCGGCACCGATAGAGGTATTTACTCTACGGGCTGGGGTCGGCTTATGAAAGAAGAGATCCTTAAAAAGCTCTGCAGGGCAAGGGATGTTTACGAAACGGCGCTTAATATTTACAAGGATTCAAAGGGCTCCCACAAGGCTCTTGAAAGAGTGCTGATATCAGGGGAAAACAGCGATAAGATCATCATAGATACCCTTATATCCAAATGTCTCAACGGCATAGACGAAGACTTTCTCACCTATTTAAAGGAGCTTAAGTTTGCCCGCTCCGCCGCAGATAAGAAAACCACCGTGCCAAAGGAGACGATAGATACTGTAAATTCTCTCAGAAGCACCTTCAGATCCATCATAGGCGAAATATATTCCTCTGCGAACGTCAATTCATCACTTTTCCCTTACGGAAAGGACATTGCCGATATGATAGCAAAGGCTCAGGCTCCCATAATGCAGGAGCTCATAAATACTGTAATAGAATTTTCAAGGCTCTTTTTACTGCGCAAAACAGAAGAGCAGATCGCCGAATTCAGCGATATCGAGCATATGTGCCTGAGTATACTCAAAAATGATGACGGCAGCGTGACCGACTCCGCCAAGGAGCTTCAAAAGCAATTTTATGAAATAATAATAGACGAGTATCAGGACAGCAACTATTTGCAGGAGGAAATACTCAGCGCCGTTTCAAGACAAGGGCGCAATATGTTTATGGTAGGCGATATAAAGCAGGCTATATACCGTTTCAGAATGGCTACTCCCGAAATATTTACAAAAAAATATGAAAGCTACGGTACCGATACAAGCTCCGATGATCTGCTGATACCGCTGTCTGAAAATTACCGCTCCAGAGCTTCTGTGCTGGACAGCTGCAATTTCTTTTTCTATCAGCTTATGAGCAAGGAGCTTGGAGAAATAGACTATGACAGCAGGGCTGCCCTTTATCCTCGTGCGCCTTATCCCGATATGGAAGGCGATGATATCGATGACAAGACCGAGGTGTACATAATAGACGTTCCTCCGCAAGGGCAAGCATCCGTTATACCGCAAAAGCAATGCTCTCCTTTGCTCACGGCACAGAGAATATCCGAGATGCTGGAGAACCACAGGGTATACGATATCAAAGCCGAGGAGTACAAAGCACTGCAGCCAAAGGATGTGGCAATACTCCTGAAGGACAGGAACAATGCGGAGCTCTATGCCTCCGCCTTGGCTGAAAGAGGCATACCCGCAGTTGTGGACAAAAAGGCAAGTCAGCTTGCTCAAACAGACGAGGTAAGCACTGTTATCGCCATTCTCTCCGTAATAGACAATCCGCTCCAGGACATATATGTTATACAGGTGCTTACATCTCCCATATACGATATAGACAGCAATGAACTGGCAGCCATAAGGCTCAATTCCGCAGAAAGACGATTTTACAGGGCTGTAAGGGAATATGCCGGCAAATTTGACGACGCCCTTTCGGAGAAGCTCGAAAGATTCTTAAATGATATTTCCTGCCTGAGAGACCACAGCAAAAACAATACTCTCACATCTCTTGTCACGCAGATATACGACTATACGGGATACTATAGCTGCTGCGGTATACTTGAAAACGGCAAGCTGAGACAAGCCAACCTTATAAGATTCAAGGAATCGGTGCATGAATTTGAAAAAAACGGAAACTTTGATCTGAAAAGACTTTTGTCTCATACAGAAGATATAAACATACAGCAGTGCTCCTCCGTATCAGAGGGAGAAAATGCCGTAAGGATAATGACCATACACGGCAGCAAGGGTCTTGAATTCCCTGTTGTGTTCGTGCCTGAGCTGGAAAAACGCTTTAACAAAACGGATCTTAACGGGAATATGCTTATCGACAGAGATCACGGCATTGCCGTAAAGCACTTTGATGCTAAATACAGGACAAAGACGGTATCTGTGCCGTATACTCTCCTCAAGGAAAAAGCAATGAATGAGCTTTTATCGGAAGAAATGAGACTTTTATATGTTGCCTTTACACGGGCAAAGGAAAAGCTTGTGCTTATGGGCTCAGTATCAAACCTGGAAAAGAAGCTGCTCGACTTAAGCCATATACGCAGCAGGGAGGTACTTGCTCTGCCCTCATATTATCTGCTTGGAAAGCAGAACAGAATGATGTGGCTCGTTATGGCGCTTATGCGCAAAGACCGTTTCCCCAACTCCATAAAGGAGACTGTATTGACTCCCGAACAAATATACTCACGTATACTCAAGGGTTCGGAAGAAAAGGCAGACATACTTACCGAGCTTGTAAGTACGGATAATGGATACAGCGGAGAAGACCAAACCGTTTTTGAAAATATGGAGTATGTATATCACGATGCGGAACTTACTCAGATACCTTCCAAAATATCCATTACTGAAATAAAAAGAATGAGGACAGAAGAGGAGCTCCCCAATTATTTCGACAACAGCACCGTTTATATGCACGCTTTCGATAAAGACAAGAAGATAAGCGGCGCAGCAAGAGGTACTGTATATCATTGCGTTATGGAGCATATGGATTTCAACGGGATACATAATGACGATGACCTTAGGGCATACATATCCTCCCTTGAGACCAAAGGCATACTCTCCAGTGAAGAAATAAAGTCATTGAGCTTCAAAAAGCTCAGCAGCTTTATACACTCATCTCTTTTCAAAAGGATACAGAATTCGGACAGCGTATATAAGGAAGCGCCTTTTGTAACGGAAATGAGTTCGAAAGAAATATACAAAGACAAATACAAGACCGATACAGGCATAATGGTGCACGGCATAATAGACCTGTACTTTACGGAAGGCGATCACATAGTTTTGGTGGATTACAAAACAGACTATGTACACGATCACGATACCTCCGAGCTTGTAAAAAAATACAAGATACAGCTTGATCTTTACAAGAAGGCAATAGAGCAAAGCACAGGCAAAAAAGTAAAAGAAGCCTGTATTTATTCCATATATGAGGACTGTGAAATATTATGCTAGGACCAAAGCACCCCTTTTATTCGGCAAACGATCATTACAGAAATATATTCGGCTTTAAGGTTATAAAGCTGGCTATAGACGGAGGCTTTACTTGTCCGAACCGTGACGGCACTCTTTCCCGCAGGGGCTGTATATTTTGCAGCGGAAGAGGTTCGGGAGACTTTGCGGGCAGACGTGATACCTCGGTTACACAGCAGTATAATGAAATGAAAAATAAAATGGCGGATAAATGGGGCTACGGAAAGTATATCATGTATTTTCAGGCATATACCAACACTTATGCCCCGCTAAAGCGTCTTAAGGCTCTTTATGAAGAAGCGGCGGCACTGCCTGATGTTGTGGGGATATCCATAGCCACAAGGCCGGATTGCATCTCGGAAGAGATCGCCGACTATATATATGAGCTTTCCCGCAGGATATATGTATGTGTGGAACTGGGTCTGCAAACATCCGATGAAAAAACGGCTCTTCTCCTGAACAGATGCTATAAAAACGATGTGTATACAAAGGCTGTAAATATGCTCAATGCCGCAAATATAGATACGATAACCCATATAATACTGGGGCTTCCCCATGAAGACAGAAATACCATGCTGGACTCCGTTAGGTTTGCCGTAAACGCAGGAACAAAAGGTCTTAAGCTCCAGCTCCTCCACATAATAAAAGGCACCGAACTTTATAATATGTACCGCAGGGCTCCTTTCCATATAATGGAGCCCGAGGAATATGTATGCACCATAGTGGACATCATAGAGCGGATCCCTCAAAGCATCGTTATACACCGCATAACGGGAGACGGCAAGAAGGAAACGCTATTTGAGCCTCGCTGGAGCCTTGATAAAAGATATGTGCTCAACTCCATATCAAAAGAATTCATAAGGCGGGGAAGCTATCAGGGATATAAAATTTAAAAACTATCGGCATTTTTCACAAATCACGCAAGAAATTTTATACATTTTAATATGTTTACTTATTCCTCAAAATATAGTATAATGCTTTATAATTCGACTAAATATCAAAAGGAATAGGTATTATTATGAAATCAGGAAGACTCGTGGCCGAAAACAGGCTTATAATACTGTATCTGCTTTATCAGATGGATATGCAGCTTTCATGGGAGCATTTATACGACTTTGCGGTAAATGACTATATGGACTATATAGACTTCCAAACATATGTAACGGATATGGAGCAAAACGGCATACTTGAAGTGTACAGAGACAACGATCACACATATTATACCCTTACGGATCTCGGTGAAAAAACGGTCCACTCCTTTGCGAAGCTCATACCCGAATCCAAGCGCAACAGTATAATAGCCTATGTTCGTAAATACAGAAAGCAGATAAAAAAGGAATATGAGGTCTCCGCCAATTATTTTATGCACAGCGAGGATGAATATGTCGTAAAGTGCTGCATAATAGAAAATGACCTTACACTTATGGAACTCAACGTAACTGTTGTCACCAAGGAAATGGCCAAGCAGGTGCGTAAAAATTGGAAGGAAAACGTGACCGCCATATATGACAACATACTTAAATCCCTGCTGGATGAAAAGTCTGCAGACGAGCTTACAAATGATATACGAAACAATCCGCCGAAGTCGGAATGAATATAAAAGGGCATTTGCATTTAATTGCAAATGCCCTTTATATCTGTATTTTAAATATATCCCGAAAAGATAGCATCACACATTGCCTGTATAAAACGGACACTTTTTATTTCCCGTCTTTTCGTATCCTTAAATATCCTTCTTCAAAATCCTTTTGTGCAATACATTCCTCAAGCTTTCTTTTCACGCCCGAGGGAAGAAAATTTTTCCCTGTTCTGAAGCCTTCTTTTACAGTATCTATAAAGCGCTGAGGGTAGCTCAGCACGGCTGACAGCACTTCATAGTCATTATCGGAAACACTGCCGTATATAGAATATTTGTTAAGGCATTCATCCAAATCCATATAAGATTCATTTGCCATAGCCGAATAATAGCAGTTCTTTCTCATATACCTTTTTATAAAAAAGGCAATGTCCTCTATATAGCTTAAATGCTTCATATTATCCCAGTCTATAATATATATCCTGCCTTTTTTGTATATTATATTGCCCTCCTTAAGTCCGTTGTGGCAATATGTGGGATATTCTCCATAGCCCAAAGATACAAGCTTTTCAACGCTTTTCTCCGCTCTTTCCATAAAGCTGTCGAAAACATACGATATATCCATATCCCACATTCTTTTGCCTATACACTTTCTTATGCGCAGCATATCCTTCAATTCTCTGGTATATTTTTCTATCACCTTGTTTTTGCTCTCACCGGCAGCGTATACCGTTCTTTTTTCTATTTCGGTCAGTCCTCTGTGTATAGCTCCTATGCTTCTTAAGGTGAGAGCGACCTGATTGGAGTTCATAAAATTGAGCTCGTTTGAGCCGAAAAATCTTGTTATCGTATAAAGTCTGCCGTCCCGTTCCGCATAGGGCAGACCCCCTTCCGTCAGGGAGTATGTATCTATATTACATATGCCCATAATGCCAAGCTCCGTCTTGACAGAATGTATCTCCGTTATTTTGCCTGCCTTTGGCCTTGCCTGACAAAATGAATATGTACCTTCGGCACAATTGAGAATATAGTAATACTTGCATTTATATATATTTAACGGTCTTATACCAAACTCCTCAGCCACATCATATATCAGAGAATACATAACGATCCCCTCCTCTCATAAATTCTATGCCGAGAAGGGGATCGTTATTACAGTTAAAGAGGCCGAGGACATTATTTTTTCATAGTCTTTATAAGATTAGCAAGAGCCGATATTTCCTCCTCTGTGAGCCCCGATACGTCAATACCGCTCCTGCTTTCTATTCCAAGCATATAATCCGCCGAAACCTTAAATAGTCTTATAATACTAATAAGGACATCGTAGGAAGGAAGTCTTAAACCTGTTTCATAAGCACTTATGACGGATTTGGTCAGCCCCAGCTTCTTTGCAAGCTGAGCCTGTGTCATATTATTTTTGATACGCAGCATTTTTAATCTTGCGCCTAAATCAACCATCAAAAAGCCTCCTTTTATTTTAGTGTAACATAAATTCGTTATTCTATTGGTTGATTAAAATTTTAAATAGTTAATTTGCATTCCAAAATATGACATTTTTTTATAAAATTGGTAAAGGCTCAAAAAATAAAGGCTGTCAAAAAAGCACCGTTATATTCTGCTTTTTAAACAGCCCCTTATATATATTTTTTATATGCCTACGGTATCGAAAAATATTTTTATACAATATCACTGCCTGTGCCTAACGGATCATATTATGAGCCGATATCGCCCGCCTTACGCAAAAACCCATAAATTATGCCAAACACAAGCATTATAGGCATACCGGCGGCAGCCCTTTATTTCAGTTCGTCTTCGGAAAGTATTTTGGCGTCTCCCCATATTCTTTCAAGGTCATAAAACTCTCTGTCTTCCTTATTGAACAAATGCACAACTATATCTCCAAAATCCATAAGCACCCAGCTTTTGTTATGATTCTGCATACCCTCGGTGTGCTTGAGCACATAGCCGGCCTTATAAAGCTTTTCATCCACCTCATCAGCCATGGCCTTGAGCTGATTCGTATTGGAGCCGCTTGCTATTACAAAATAATCCGCAAGTGTAGATATCTTGCTTATATCAAGCACCTTTATATCTATTGCCAGCTTGTCGTCAAGAGCGGCATATGCTATTTTTGCGCCCTCTAAAGAATTCTTATTGTTTTTCATTATTTCCCTCCCTGTAGTATTCCAAAGCCTCCATGCTCAGCGGATGTATTATCCTTTTTTTATTTACATTATAGCCTATGGTATTTTCCAGCGAAAATTCCACAGCCTTGTCTATATCCTCATAGGCAAGCTTTCTTATTTCCTCAAGGCCGTCAAATGCCTCTCTGTTAGGCTCTATATAATCGGCTATATATATTATCTTTTCAAGCAGCGACATATCCTTCCTGCCTGTGGTATGATAGGCTATGGCATTTATTATATCCTCATCCTCAATGCCGTATTCCGCCTTTGCCAATGCCGCTCCCAAGAAGCTGTGAACAAGATCCGGCTGCTTAAAAAGTATATCGTCTAAAGGAACATTATACTTCTCGCACAGGGCGATCTTTTCTTTATCCGTATAGCACTTGGCGCAGTCGTGCAAAAGCCCTGCTATATATGCCTTTTCCGTGTCCGCACCGTACCTTTTTGCAAGCCTTACCGCCTCCTGCGCCACTCCTCTAGTGTGCTTGAAACGCTTTGGTGTAAGCACGGCAAGGAGCTTTTTATTTATATCATCTGTTTTGAGCGCAGAAGGCCTTCCGCCGTATAATCCAAATTTAAGTATATAGCTTTCCACAGGCTCAGGCACTATATATTTGATCGTCTTGCCGACAGCCACTCTGTTCCTTACATCTGTAGATGATATTGAAAGAGCGGGTATCTCCAAAAATTCTACATTGCCCTTGTATTTTGTATTGATAGTATCTATAGTGGCCTTAAGTCTTGTCTTGTCGTAGCCCGGCCTTGTTACCGCCACAAACCTACACATGGACAGAAGCTTTTCGGGATCCTTCCATGTCAGTATCTCATCTATTGCATCGGCGCCTGTTATAAAATATATTTCACAGTCATCGTCACATTGCTTCCGCAATTCCCCTATGGTATCTATCGTGTAGCTTTTGCCTGCCCTGTCTATCTCCATGCGGGAAACTTCAAAATTGGGATTGGCAGCGGTAGCCAGTACCGTCATAAGGTATCTGTGCTCATTGTACATAGGATCGCTTTTCTTATGAGACGCATTTCCCGTAGGTATAAATATCACTCTTTCGATGCCGAATTCCTGCCTTACGACCTCCGCCGCCACAAGATGTCCGTTGTGTATGGGATTGAAGCTTCCGCCCATTACGGCTATTCTTTTGTAATCCTTATATTGAGCCAACTCTTTCATAAATAAAATCTCCATGGAAAGTCCGCCGCTTCCTCGGCATAGTCGATATTTATGCGCTTGCCTGTATTGTATTTTTCTATATCCACACCTTCCTTAATATACAAGGGAGGCCTGTCAAGAAGCGTATTATTGAGTTTTCTGTCTATGGCAAGAGCCTTGCAGAGCTTGCCCGGCCCGTTGCAAAAATTGGCAAGCTGGTATTTGGTAAGCTTTGAATACGGCTTGCCGTATCTGAGCATTGACATATATTCCATATCATACACAGGCTCGGCGCCTCTTATGAGCACGGCGCAAGGCTCTCCCTCTCTGTCCGTGACTACGTTGAAGCAGTTGTACATACCGTATATAAGGTATATATAGCTGCACCCGCCTTTGTTGAAAAGGGTTGCCGTTCTCTCTGTTTTCCTGTAGTTATAGGCATGGCACGCCTTGTCTACGGCTCCTATATAGGCTTCCGTTTCGGTTATCATGGCTGTAAGCTTATGCCCATCGATCTCCCGCACTATATATTTTCCCAAAAGCTCACGAGCTACAGTCAGCGTATCTCTTAAATAAAAATCATTATTAAGCCTCGTCATATATCCTTTGTAAATACTCGCAGTCGCTGTGGTATCTGCTTTCGTTGGAATTTTCTATAAGCATCGTTATATAAGGCTTTGTCTGCTTGAGCTGCCTGAATAAAGGAGCATAATTGAAAAGCCCTTCTCCCACCTGCTCAAAGGCCACATCGCCGTTTTCATCGAGCTTAAAGTCCTTTATGTGCATTACGGATATCCTGTCGCCATAATATTTAAATGCCTTGGCGATCACCGCTTCCTGATCCTTATAGTTGTTCCTGTCCAAAAGATTTACGGGATCCAGTATCACCTCTACGTTAGGCGAATCTATGTCGTTCAAAAATCTCTGCATCATTTCCGGCGAATAAAGAGTATGCGTTGCAACGCCTTCAACGCCCACTGTTACTCCAAGCTTTTCCGCCGCAGACACTATCTCCCGCATAGACTTTAAAAGAAGCTGATAGCACGTTTCCGTATAGGTCTGCGGTACTATCTTAAAGTTCTCGTCAAGCCTGCCTGTCTCTGTGCCTACCATATCCGCACCTATAGCCTTTGCATACTTAAGGTGCTCTATAAATTTCTTCACAGCCGCAGCTCTCTTTTCCTCCACAGGGTTCGTGGGATTGATGTAGCAGCCCAGCACCGCCACATGTATATTATTTTCATTTAGCTTTCTGCCTATGTAATATCCTAGACCCGGATTATAATTTCCCACGGTAAAGTCTATATCCGTAATAGACTTTTGGAAAGCAAGCTGCACCAAGTTTATATTGTGCTCCTTTACCTTTGCCAAAAATTCTTCAAATCTCTGCTTACCGCCCAGATCGTGTCCTCTCATTCCGAATGCCATATTTACCACCTCTTTGATAAAATAAAATTTTGTTAATATTATTGTATCAAAGTATACCGTAAAATGCAACCTAAAAAACATTTCCCGCCCATATAGAAAGGACTGCAGGTATGCAGTCCTCGAACTGTCGAAAAACAATATTTTGACAGAAAATATGAATTTTAAGTAAAGAACAGTTTGCAAAAAAGCGTCGCAGACTATAATCCGCAAGGCGAGCTTTGCCCGCCTGAGGACAGGAACTTTTCTGTAATTTAGGCACTTGTGCCTAAATTGCGGAAAACACGGCTGGTTCCTACCTTAATTCAACTGAAAGAAATGTTAGCATTTCTTTCAAGCGTGTCGATTTTATCGACACGCAACAAAGGACTGCAGGTATGCAGTCCGAAATTATTGCTTATCCGTATTCTGTTCGTTTTGCTCGGCCATATTCTCAGCCTCGTTTGCCTTAAGGAGCTGCTTACCCTCAGGGGTGTTTTCGTCGATAAAAACTATCTCGTTGGGTCTTACCATGTTGAGCTTTTCCCTTGCGACCTTTTCAATAAACTCAGGCGAACTCTGATTATTGAATTCCTTCTTGAGAGCGGCTCCCTCGGCGCTTGCCTTTGTAAGGCTGATCTCCATATCTATCTGAGCATTTATGAGATTTTGTCTTATACTGTATTGATGAAAGAGTGCGGCAACAAAAATAAGCGTTATTATGACCATTATGACAGAATATACCAAATTTGCCTTGCCGACCTTGCCTGATGATTGCAATGTAAGCCGCCTCCCTTTCTTTGAAAATTTGCCGATACTTATGTATCATACAGTCATTTTCTCATATTTTTTACATTTTTGCAAGCTTTTTTTAAATAAAATATTATTTTTTTTACGGGAAACAATAAAATATTGATCGGCGTAAGCACGATCTCCGTCAAAACCGAAATGATCCGTAAGCACGCTTTGTATACGATATTCGTTATTTTCAGTACATATTCCCCAAATATTCCGTGAAATATTATAAATCCCACAAATATGCCAAGTATTGAAAACGGCCGTATCTCGCCGCAGTTCACCGGCAGCATCACCAAAAATACGCCAAGAGCATACATCAGCCAAAACAAAACATCGCATATTTGCTTTAACATCCTTTTACCCGTCAGCAATACCGCCGATATTATAAATGTGTAGACAAAGCCTCCGGCAATGCCCATTGCCACGGCCAATAAAAAAAGTCTGCACTGAAATGTCATTGACAATATCATTTGAACAGCCTTCTCAGAAATCCTGAGCCTCCCATGCTTTCCTCCTCATAGGAAAGGCATGTGACATTGCCATCGACAGACAGCTCTCCCTTATCCAGATCCAGGCTGTTTATATGCAGATCGCTGCCTCGTATAACGAGCATACCCTTATCCGTTTGGGCGACTATATTCTCTTCGTCAAAGCTAAGTACATCAGTAACTCCCGATGCAGACAGCTTCTCTCTCTTGTCCAATGTGATCGTATGCCTAGATGAAGTCCTTTCCTCCATGCCATCACCCTCCCTATAAAAATATATGAGGGATCAAAGGCTTTTATACATAGACTGAGCGTCTTCCTTCCTTATGCTTTCCGCCACCGAAAGGACCTCTATCCTTGTAGTGTTGCTGCCGAAGGCTATCTCTATTATATCGCCCGGCTTTACGTCGAGCCCCGCCTTGGCGGTCTTGCCGTTTACGCTCACTCTTCCGCCGTCGCAAGCCTCATTGGCAACTGTCCTTCTTTTTATTATTCTGGAAACCTTCAAAAATTTGTCCAATCTCATATAGCTTCTCCTTAAAAATCGCAATAAAAGACGGGGTCGATGACCCCGTGATTTATTGATTAAGCATTAACGGCATCCTTTAAAGCCTTGCCTGCCTTAAACTTAGGTGCCTTTGATGCAGCGATCTGGATAGTTTCGCCCGGCTTCTGTGGGTTAACGCCTGTACGAGCTTCTCTTGCCTTAACAGCAAAAGTACCAAAGCCTACCAATCTAACCTCGTCACCTGCAACCAATGCAGCTGTAACTGTCTCTTCGAAAGCCTTTAAAGCCTTCTCAGCCTCTGTCTTCTTTAAGCCTGCCTTCTCAGCAATGCTGGCAACTAATTCTGTCTTGTTCATTGAATTTCCTCCTTTTTAATTTTATTAGCCTTTACATCCTCGAGATCTGTATCCTCATCGATCTCTCCGGCGGCTGTGCGGGCCGTTTCAATGTCCTCAAATCTATTTATATACGTTTTTACAGCATTTGTCAAGGAAAATTCTTCATTTAGTCGTGAAAAATGTGAAATTTTTGTTAAATCCAGCAAAAAATTTCCAATTATTTCCTCTTGTTCCTCTTTTTGGTATGAACCAAGGTTTTTGATAAGCTTCGACTTTTCTTCTATCCTTAGTGCTATATCCTCTAAACTCTCATTATCCATATTATTTTTGTATGCCTTTGTAACTACTTTCTCACATCTCATAAGAGCAGGCAGGGATGCGGGAACACTTCTAAGTATTTCCATATTGTTTTTATAACCCTTTTCCTCTTTTTTTATACTTTCCCAGCTTTCATTTATTTCGCTTATGCTCTTTTCGCCTTGGTCTGAAAAAATGTGAGGGTGTCTGGATATCATTTTTCTTGTGACGCCGTCTATGACATCGGACATATCAAAGGCATTTTCCTTATCGGCAAGCTCGGAATGGAACACTATCTGAAAAAGCACATCTCCAAGCTCTTCACACATATTTTCGTTATCCTCGTTGTCTATTGCGTCTATGACCTCATAACACTCTTCTATAAGATATCTTTTCAGCGTGTCGTGAGTCTGTATCCTATCCCATGGGCAGCCGTCGTCAGCCGTAAGGCGACGCACCACATCCTTGAGATCATCCAGTGTATATTTGTCGGACATACCGTATCTCCTTTCTTATCGGGTAAAGCTTCCGCTTCTCTTCTGCCTTTATACAGAGCATTTTACAGATCATATCCCTGCTTTGCCTGCGCCGAATGCTCATTGCCTGCGGCCTTTCAAAAAGCAGGAAGCTTATATGTGCTCACACAATAATAACATATTTCTTAATTTTTTGCAAAATTATTTACTTATTTGCGATAAAGTGATATATTTAATATATAACATTATAAGGAGGGAGCCTTGTGTATTGCATACATTGTGGAGAGGAAATACCGAACAGTTCCAGATTTTGTAAGTATTGCGGAAAAAGGGTGGAGGACAGCGAAAATGTAAAAGAACAGGCAGCGGTGTCTTATACCGCAGAATATGTGCCGAAGGCTTCAGGCACGGAGATCGTGCCTTCACAAGAAGCATATGCCAAAGCAGACGGCTTTTTCTTTAAGGGAGTGCATCCGTTCAAGAAATTTCTGCTTGCAATAGGCGGCATCGTTATTATGCTGCTTACGGCTTCGGTTGTGTTTATGTGTACATATCCCGATCTTATAGACGAGGTATTCAACACCATAAGATGAAAAAAGCTTCCAATCAAACGGAAGCTTTTTCATATTGAATATAGATCATTTTTAATACATAAATCAAAGTGCACGGGTAATGGTTCCCTTATGTGTACCTGTACGAAGGCATCTTGCGCAAATGTTTATAGACTTTATATTGCCGTTTGCCTCAACGATCTTTACTTTCTTGATGTTGGATTTCCATGTTTTATTGGCTCTTCTTGAAACCTGGCTACGGTTGATACTGATTCTGTGACCTGTCTGTCTGGTCTTTTCACAAATTTCACACTTTGCCATAGATCACACCTCCTTAGAATTTAATCATCGTTCTATATTCTAACAGAAAATTATGTATAATGCAAGAAAAATTTAAAAAAATTTTGAGGATTTTCAATATTGTATATTTAGTGCGCAAAATTAGTTGATAAAGACATATTTTTCGTGTATACTCTATTGTAGGATATTTTTTGCGGAGGTGTTTTTATGTCTGTAGTTATGAACAATGAACAAGGAAATATAACCATTACCAACCATGTGCTCGCAAAGACGGCAGGCATTGCCGCCACAAGCTGCTACGGCGTGGTAGGCATGGCTGTGAAAACGGTCAAAGACGGTATAGTGCATTTGCTCAAAAAAGAAAGCCTTTCAAAGGGCGTTGAGGTCACCGTCAACGAAGATCGGTCCGTAGACGTAAAGCTCCATATCATAGTAGAGTACGGAACAAACATACCTGCTATAGGAGACATAGTTGCTAAAACGGTCACTTACAATATGGAAAGCTCACTGGGCGTCAATGTCAACTCCGTAAGTGTTACCGTAGAGGGTATAAGAGTTGACGGCTAGGAGGAACTTATGGAACTGACTTATATAGACGGACAAAATCTCAAAAGATTTATGATAAACGGCGCAAACAGGCTTTGGGTCAATAAAGACAAGGTAGACGCCATGAACGTATTCCCTGTTCCCGACGGGGATACAGGCACAAATATGTCTGCCACAATGACCGCTGTTGCCAATGCGATAAAGGATGTTGACAGCACGAACATATCGGAGGTTGCCAAGATAGTTTCAAACTCCGCCCTCAGAGGAGCCAGAGGCAATTCGGGAGTAATACTTTCTCAGATACTGAGGGGCTTTTACAAAGAGCTTAACGGCAAGGAAAGTATAAACGCCCAAGAGCTGGCACGCTGCTTTTCCGCAGCGGCGGATATTGCCTACAAGGCAGTTATGAAGCCTAAAGAAGGCACTATGCTCACCGTCATAAGAGAAATGGGCGCAAAGGCTGTGGAAACAGGCTATACCACAGACGATGTTCCCACTCTTGTAAAAGCCGTGCTGGATCATGGCAGAGAAATACTTGCCAAGACGCCGGATATGCTGCCTCAGCTAAAAAATGCGGGAGTAGTGGATTCGGGCGGTCAAGGGCTTGTGTATATAATAGAGGGCGGCTATGAGTATATAGGCTCCATTGCCGAGATAGCGGCAAACGATACTGCGGATACCGTGAAAAGCATAACGTCGCCTGCTTCCGTTGATGCGGATATCAAATTCGGCTACTGTACGGAATTCTTTGTAAATATACAAAACAACGGCAGCGATTTTGAAGAAGACTTCAGGAAATATCTTGACAGCATGGGAGATTCCATAGTTATGGTGCAGGATGAGGATATAATAAAGGTGCATATACACACCAATCATCCCGGCGAGGTGCTTGAAAAAGCTCTCGAAATAGGCCCTCTTGAAAATATGAAAATAGAAAATATGCGCTTTCAGCACACAGGTCTTATAAAGGAGGCGGAGCCTAAGGAATACGAAAGGCCGGAAAACAAAAAGCTTTCCGTCATAGCCGTATCAAACGGCGAAGGCTTTGGCTCTATGCTGCTGAGGCTTGGCGTAGACACCGTGCTTGCCAATGAAAACGGCTCCATGCGCTGCGGCACCGACCATTTTATCAACACTATCGAAACGGCACAGAGCAATACAGTCATAATATTCCCCAACGACAAGGACAATATAATGGCCGCAAAGCAGGCTGCCGAGATATGCAAAGGAAAAAACGTAGTCGTGATAGATACAAAAAGCGTGCCCGAATGCCTTGAGGCTATGGTAATGTTCAATGAAGACACCGATATAGCTTCTCTTGAAAAGGATATGAAGGAAGCGGCGGAAGCCGTGGATGTGGCAAAGGTCACCAAGGCCGCAAAAGACACTGTTGTGGATAACATAGAAATAAAAGAAGGCGACTATATAGGTATACTCAACGACAAAATAATACTTAAAACAGACAACTGCCGCAAAGCATCCGATATGCTTGTGGAAAAAATGCTTTGCAGCAATGAAGATGCCTGTGTCCTTTCAATATACAAAGGCAGCGAAGGCGATGAAAAAGAGGCGGAGGATATTGAGAACCATGCCCTTGAGCTCAATGATGAGCTGGATGTTTGCGTTGAGCAGGGAGGACAGTCCACTTATAATTATATAATCACAGTAAGCTGAGGTAATCACAATGGAATTGCAAGACAGTATAGACGTCGTAAAAAACATAGGACTGTCACGGGCAAAACAGCTCAACAAAATGGGTATAGCTACCGTTGAAGACCTTATAGAATACTTTCCCCGCAGCTATGAGGACAGAAGCCGTTTCACATCTATCGACAATATAAATATTGGAGAGGTAAACAACTTCAAAGCCAAGGTCTTTGCCAAGCCCGAAAGTATGAGGGCAAGGGCTCTTACCATCGTAAAGGCAAGACTTTATGACGGCAGCGGTTACATAGAGGGAGTATGGTATAATCAGCCCTATATGAAAAACGTGCTCATACCGGGAAAGGAATATGTATTTACAGGTAAGGTCACAGAAAAATTCGGCCGTCTGCAAGTGGAAAATCCCGACTTTGAGCCTTTTTCTCAAAACAGTCTCAATACAGGCAGGATAGTTCCCGTATACACGGTACCCTCCAAAATGTCGCAAAAAACAATAAGAGGCTGCGTAAAGAACGCTATCGACGGAGTATGCCGTGAAATAAATGAATTCATGCCCGAAAACATATTGAAAGAAAGAAGGCTCTGCTGCAGAAGCTATGCCGTGAACAACATACACTTTCCCGAAAGCGACGACGCCTTTTTTAGGGCAAGGAGAAGACTTGTGTTTGAGGAGCTTTTAATGCTGCAGATGCATCTTTTGCAGCTTAAGGGCAATGTGACAGGGAAAAAAAGCTCGATCGGTATAAAAGACTACGATGCAAGTCCTTTGCTTGCAGCCTTGGGCTTTGAGCTTACAAAAGCACAGGAAAACGTAATAGGCGAGCTTTTTTGCGATCTCAGAAATGGCACCGTCATGAACAGGCTCATACAGGGAGATGTAGGTTCTGGCAAAACCGCCGTTGCCATGACTCTTGCCTATGTCCTTATAAAAAACGGGTATCAGGCCGTGCTCATGGCTCCCACCGATGTGCTTGCCAATCAGCACTATAAAAATATTTCCCGTATATTCGAAGCATTGGGTATAAAATGTGCTCTTCTTACAAGCGCACTTAAGCGCAGGGAAAAGAATGACGCATATGAAAATATAGCAAAAGGCGAAGCTCAGATGATAATAGGAACTCATGCCCTTATACAAGAAGCGGTGGCATATCATAACCTGGGGCTTGTGATAACCGATGAACAGCATCGCTTCGGCGTAAGGCAAAGGGAAGAGCTGGCAATGAAGGGAAAGGATCCTCATGTTCTCGTAATGACCGCAACGCCTATTCCGAGAACACTGGCTCTCATACTCTACGGAGATATGGATATATCGATAATAGACGCCCTTCCTCCCGGAAGGAAAAAGATAGATACGTTTGCGGTGGACCACAATTACAGCAAACGGCTGTATGCCTTTGTGAAAAAGGAGATCGCCAAGGGCAGACAAGCATATATAATATGCCCTATGATAGAAGAAGATGACAAATCGGAGCTGAAGAGCGTTCTTGCATATACCTGTGAGCTCAAGGAAAAAATATTCCCCGAGCTGAGAGTAGAGTGTATACACGGCAAAATGAAAAATGAGGAAAAGCAGGAAATAATGTCGCTCTTTGAAAAAGGCAATATAGATGTGCTCGTTGCCACTACCGTAATAGAAGTGGGCATAGACGTGCCCAACGCTTCCGTTATGATAATAGAAAATGCCGAGCGCTTCGGCCTGTCCGCACTGCATCAGCTAAGGGGGCGTGTGGGCAGAGGCAGCGAAAAAAGCTACTGCATACTTGTAAGCGATGCCAAGAACAAGACCTCCGTGGAAAGGCTCAAAACAATGTGCCGCACAAATGACGGCTTTGTAATATCGGAAAAGGATCTGGAGCTCAGAGGCCCCGGAGATTTTTTCGGAACAAGGCAGCACGGCCTTCCCGAAATGAAGATAGCCAATCTCTACAAGGATATAGATATACTAAAAGAAGCGCAGCAGTCTGCAATATCATTGTACAAAACTGATGAAAAATTAAAAAAAACCGAAAATAAATTGTTAAAAATAAGGATTTCACAACTGTTTGAAAGAAAAATCAAAAAAATATGCTTATAAATAAAATAAACTGTTTACTTCTTGTAAATTTTTTAGTATAATGTTTATATATGTTATTATGTAGGGGGTACTGTATGCGTGTTATATCAGGCTCCGCAAGGGGACTAAAGCTCAATGCGCCTGAAGGTCTTTCCACAAGACCCACCACAGACAGGATAAAGGAATCTCTTTTCAATATAATAGCCTTTGAGCTGTATGGCAGCAGATTTTTGGATCTGTTCAGCGGCAGCGGCGGCATAGGCATAGAAGCCTTGTCACGAGGAGCCGCAAAGGCTGTGTTTGTAGATGATGCCAAAAGCAGTGTTGATATAATAAACAGTAATTTAAAAAAAGCAAGGCTCTCCGATAAGGCTTTGGTCATTCAAAAAAAAGCGGATGCCGCCATATCGTATTTGCAAAAAAAAGGCGAGGTCTTCGATATTATTTTTATGGATCCGCCTTATAACAGAGGCTTTATAAACAGCACGCTTTACTCTATTCTTGTTTCAAATATACTTTCGCCCGACGGCTTTATAATAGCCGAGCAGTCTATAGAAGACGATATCCCTCAAATAGACGGGCTGGAGGTATACAGAATAAAGGATTATAAAATAACTAAAATGACCTTTCTGAAATATGCTGAAAGGTAGTTTGGAGGACAACAGATGAAATCGGCTGTATATCCCGGCAGCTTTGACCCTACCACAAACGGACACTTGGACATTATCAAAAGGGCTTCCAAAATAGTAGACAAGCTTTACGTGGCTGTTTTGGACAATCCTTCAAAGACCCCTCTTTTTACCGTTGAGGAGAGAGTAAGTCAACTCAAAGAGATATTAAAGGATCACGACAATGTAAAGGTCATGTCCTTTTCGGGGCTTCTTGTAGACTTTGTACGCAGCGTCGGATCCAATATCATTGTAAGAGGGCTGAGAGGAGTTACGGATTTTTCCTACGAATTCCAAATGGCGTTGAGCAATCGTTCCCTTGATTCCAATATAGAGACCCTTTTTATATCGGCTGATACTCAATACCTTTTCTTCAGTTCGAGTCAGGTCAAGGAGATCGCTTTTTTCAACGGCAATATCGATAATATGGTGCCCGATATAGTCAAAACAGAGTTACAGAAGAAAATGCAAGTATTAAAAGCACAGCAAGAAACAGGAGGAAAATAAAATGGAGTCTTCAATTTACAGTTTACTGGATACCTTAGAGGATATCATCGAGAATGCAAAGCCTGTTCCCTTAACACAGAACATAAGAGTATCAAAAGACGATCTTTTTGAGATCATAAGCGAGATACGTCTTAATCTGCCCGGTGAGATCAAGCAGGCTCAGAGGATCGTTCACAATTCAGAAAAGATAATCGAAGAGGCTAACAACAATGCCAACGGCATAATAAGAGACGCCGAAAGCAAGGCCGAGAAAATGACTATCGATCACGAGATAACAAAAAGAGCCAAGGAGGAAGCCGAAGCTATACGCATGGAAGCTAAGGCTAAGGCGGAAGATATGAGGATAGGCGCTATCGAATATGCCGATCAGATGCTTGAAAATACCGAAAAGCAGATAAAGACTGTACTTGACAACTTCACAAAGAAAGCCAATTCAATGCAGGAATTTCTTGCTACCGAGACAGATCATATCTTTGGCGAAAGACAGGAGTTAAGAACTCTTGTGGACAGAGATAAGATCATCTGATGTCAATGATATCCTTATCTTGCCTACGTTACTTATCCGCAGCCAGGGCTTACGGCAAAGACCTTGGGAGCGATGAGATATCATATGCTCATCCATATCAACATTTTCAGATCGAAGATCACGTATCTATGATCGCTAAAAATTAAGGGGCTGTCCTTGTGCAACGGACAGCCCTTTCCATTAGGCAGGCAAAATATGGAATATTCCCAAAAGAATATATGCCAGGCCGAAGCTTATGCATCCCTGCGCAAGCTTAGATGCAAAATATCCGCCTGCGGGTATGTCGGTAAGAGATATATAGCTCATGCTCTGAGACTGTATGGAAAGACCGCCAAAGCCGATCATTCCGCTTATTATGCTTATGCTGAGCGGCGTTATCTCCTTAACGGAGCTGCATCCGTTAGTTATCTCCAGCAGGCCGTATACTATGCTCGAAAGCGTGGGAGAAAGCTGTATGCCCATTATATCGGTAATGTTGGACAGCATCGTGCATACTATTGAAAACAAAACTATGTATCCGCCTACGGCAGTTATCGAGCTTATGCTTGTCATAAGAGAATCACGCATATTATCCCACATCGATATGTATTTATATGCTCCCGTATTTTGGTGAAGAGTATTGGGCTTAGGCGTGATAAGCGCTATTATCAAGGCCGACATATAGTGTACTGCCAAAAGAAAATAGCCCATGGACTTATCGTTCAGAAAGCCTATACCTACGGTGCCTATTACAAAAAGCGGCCCCGAGTTGTTGCAAAAGGATATGAGATATCGGGCTTCGCCTTTTGATATTTTGTTTTCGTTATAGAGATCGCACACTATTTTAGCCCCTATGGGATAACCCGAAAGAAGCCCGCTCACTATGGCAAATGTGCCATAGCCCCTTATTTTGAAAATTTTCTTCGTGACAGGGGAAAGTATCTTTGAAAGAAACAAGGGAAAAGGCGTCTGCTTAAGAAAATTTATACCCAGCATAAAGGGAAAAAGCGAAGGCAAAGCGTATTTATACCACAATACAAGGCCGTTAGATGCAGATGTCATAATATTTTTCGGAAATATTAATATAATTAGATTGAAAATTACCGCAAATATTGTTATAATAACTATATATATGTTCATTTTTGAAATTGATCCTATATTTAGTTATTACATAATATGCCTTAAAATATAAATTTATGAGGAGGTAGTGTTGTGCCGGGGCAAAAAAAAAGAAATAAAAACAAGACCCAAAGAAACACCGCAGGAAGCCCTCAGAACATCTATCAGAGAAGCGGAAGCACTACTCTCGATGCCATAAGAAGGACCTCCGGCTACAGCTACGGGCAAAGCACAGACAGATATTCGGTCGGATATCACTCTTCTCGCAGCACCAATACATCAGCCAAAAAAAAGAATAAGAGCCGAAAAGCCCCAAAGAAAAGCAAGCCCGCAGGCAGGACTTCAAGATCTGCTGTTTCCTCAAGCGGCAGTATATACTCAGGCTATTCGGGCATGAAGAATTTCGGAGAATATACGCCTGTCAACACCAACGTAAGGATACGTGACGGCAAGCGCATAATAAACACCAGTGCAGGCAAAAGCAGAAGAAACAGAATGGCATTCCCCATTTTCGTATTTCTTTTCATTTTATGCTTTGTATACATAGTAGGCTGTACATACAACTTCCTTTCCAAAAAAATGGTAAGCTATGATGTGCTCGCCTATGGCACCATAGATACGCCCAAGTCTGCTCAGGGCATCATAATAAGGAACGAAAAGGTGTATAACACAAATGTTGCCGGAGTCATAACATATGATGTTGCCGATAACGAAAGAGTCAAAAAAGATACCGTTGTGTGCAGCATAAAGGATGAGGCGACCGTTGCCCGTATGGAAGCGGCTCTCGATGACATCAATGAAGACATAATGCAGCTTCAGGCAGAAAGAGAGGATATCTCTATTTACTCCGAAGACATTATGAAAAGCAACAATGAAATAAAAAATATAATAGACAACTCTGCAATGGACTATGCCGATATGAACATCGGCAAGGTCTATGAGCTTAAAAGCAATATACAAAAACAGCTAAATGTCAGAAATCAGCTTTTGCTTTCTGAGAGCAAGGGTGCTTTGGGCAATCTTGTTTCCCAAAAAAACGAGCAGGAGGAGCTCCTCAACTCTAACATAAGCAGGATAACCGCCGAGGAAAGCGGCATTGTTTCCTATTACATAGACGGTATGGAGGACAAGCTCAACACAGACACTATGCTGACGCTTTCCAAAGGAGATACCACATCCTCCGCTTCATCGGAAAACAGCTTTAAGACCAGCGTAAAAGCCGGCTCCCCTGCTTTCAGGCTGGTCACCTCCAATGTATGGTACATAGCTTCCTATATAGACAGCAGCTATGTTGCAAATTGGGAAAAGGGAGATACCATCACGGTATACGCAAAGGATAGCGCCGGCAAGAACCACAATTTGGATGCTTCTATCGAGGAGATATCCGGAGATGCCAAGGCCAAGGAAAAATATGTCATTCTCCGTATAACAAAGGATATGCCTGATTTCATAAATATGAGAAACATAACCTTTGATATAGAGAATACCGACAGGGGCTTTAAGATACCCAATGCCGCAATTGCCGAAGAAACTTTGCTCAGGATACCTACGAGCTACATAGACGATGCAGGCAATATATACAAGGTATCGGGAGAGACCGTTACGGCCGTTCCCGTTACCGTATCGGGCAAAAACGATGAAACAAAGGAATCTTATATACCTGTTCAGCTTGGCGTTATAAATGTAGGCGATACTATCAAAAAGCCCGGTGCGGAAGATACCTTCGCCATAGCCGATGTTCTCAACACAAAGGGTATATATGTCATCAACACGGGAATTGCGGAGTTCAAAACGATAAATATGGAAAATTCTATAAGCAACAATACCCATACCATATTGGATCCTGCCAAGAATACAAGTATATATGTGTATGACAGGATACTTACAGATATAAAAGATGTGCAAAAAGAAGATATGGTTTACGAATAGAGGCGTTTTTATGGGAATAAAAGAAAATTTGGATGTTATTGAAAAAAACATTTCATCCGCTGCTTTGAAAAGCGGAAGAAAAAGAGAGGATATACTCCTCCTGGCAGTCAGCAAGACCGTGGACATAGAGCGTATGGAAGAAGCAAAGGCTCTTGGGCTTACGGACATGGGCGAAAACAAGCCCCAGGAAATAAACCGCAAGTTCTTTGAAATAGAAGGAGTGAGATGGCACCAAATAGGTCATCTCCAAACAAATAAGGTAAAATACATCATAGACAAGGTTTGCCTTATACACTCTGTAGACAGCCTAAGACTTGCCGAGGAAATAAGCAAAAGAGCTGCGGCCAAGGGGATCGTGAAGGATATCCTCATAGAAATAAATATAGGCCGGGAGGAATCAAAGCACGGCGTGTATTTGGAAGAGGCCGAACCTCTTGCAGTCGAAATAAGCCGACTGCCCGGCGTAAGGGTAAAGGGTCTTATGACGGTTGCTCCCTTTGTGGATGATCCCGAAGAGAACAGAGGGCTTTTCAGGCAAATGAAAAAATTATTTGTTGACATTATGAATAAAAACTATGATAATATAGATATGGAATACCTGTCTATGGGTATGACCAACGACTATACAGTCGCCGTAGAAGAAGGAGCCAATATAGTGCGTATAGGCACGGGCCTCTTTGGTGCAAGAGATTATACTGTTAAAGATAATAAATAATAAACGGGAGGACATTTTAAAATGGCAGAATGGTTTGATAAGTTAAAAAATGCAGTAATGGGCGAACCTGATGACTATGAAGAAGATTATGACGAATACGATGATTATGACGATTATGACGAACCTGAAGAGAGCAGTAAGGTAAGGGATCTTATCTCCTTTAGGAATTTCGGAAAGAAAAAACCTTCGGAAAGTCAGTATTCACCTTTCAGGACTCAGAGCCCTGCCACAAGAGGCTATGCGGGAAACGTACTGAGCATAAATACCAATGTAAATATGCAGGTGGTAGTTTCTCAGCCCACATCTCTTGAAGAGGCAAGCATTGCCTGTGAGGATCTTAAGGACAAGAAGATAGTTCTTGTGAACCTTGAAAAGCTTGGCAAAGACGAGGCTCAGAGAATAACCGACTTCTTCAGCGGCGCTTGCTATGCACTTGACGGTTCGATACAGCCTGTATCCAACAGAATATTTATTATAGGACCTGAGTATGTTAATATCACAGGCCAGTTTAAGGAAGAGCTTGCGGCAAGCGGCATAAAGCTGCCTAATTCTTCCATATGGAACAAATAAAAAAAGAAAAGAGAGATATATATGGAACAAATAGGATCCATCCTTATCATGGCGCTTGGAGTTTTTTACGATCTCCTTTCATTTGCCATACTTGTAAAGTGTATATTGTCATGGTTCCCTATAAATCATAACAATATCATATGTCGTATAATAGACGCTCTTACCGAGCCTATATTGGGCCCTATAAGACGTATGATGCAGCGCTCGCCCTTAGGCGGCGGTATGATGATAGATTTTTCACCTGTGATCGCCTATATACTTATGTCGATCGTGTATTCGATATTAAGACAGGCAATATTTGCAATATTCATATGATAAGCAAGAACAAGCTTCTGAAAGCGGCTGCCGATGACGAAGAAAGGCTCCTTATGTCAAAGGCTGCGGACAAGGCCAATATTGCAATAAAAACATTTGCGCCTGAATTCACCGTGTTCACAGATCCCTATAAGGCTCACGCCATAATGAATGCCTTTATCCACGAGGATGAAGTAAAGGTAATGGCGTACGGCGGCTACGAGGATGCGGAAAGGCTAAAGATAGGCTTTTTCCCGGAATTCACCGAATGCACAAACGCCCTCTTTCCCATAACCCCGGTGAAAATAAGCTATAATGCCAAATTTTCAAGGCAGCTTGCTCACAGGGATATATTGGGCTCTGTATTGGGATTGGGTATAGCACGGGAAAAAACAGGCGATATTATACCCGATGAAGGCAGTGCCGTTATTTTTACAGACAGCGATATTGCAGATTATATCACAGCCAATTTGGAAAGAGTCGGGCATACTAAGGTCAATGTGCAAATGCTTGAGGGCTTTACGCCCAAGCCAAAGGGAGCGTCCGAAAAAAGGCTGACTGTGGCAAGCTTGCGTCTTGATGCTGTTTTGAGCAATGCCTTTAATATATCAAGAGGCAAGGCCGCAGAACTTATAAAAGGCGAAAAGGCTTACATTAATTGGAAAAATGAGACCTCCGTTTCAAAGGCCGCAGCCCAAGGCGATATAATAACGCTGAGAGGCTTCGGAAGAATAAAGATAGCGGAGATAATGGGAACTACCAAAAAAGACAGGATATTATTAAGACTTATTATTTTTAAATAAAGTATAAACTAAACTTGGGAGGTAATAATTATGTTGACACCGGTTGATATCGAGACTGTGGAATTTAAAAAGGCGACCTTCGGTTATTCTCGTGATGATGTGGACACATTTCTTGACAGAGTAATAGTGGAATTTGAAAAGCTTTACAAAGACAATGCAAAGCTTCAGGACAAAATAAGCGCTATGGAAGAGGCTCTCAAATACTATAAGGGTCTTGAAGACACCATTAAGGATTCTATAGTTACTGCCGAGAAAAACGCCGAGGAGTCCAAGAAGAATGCAAGCATATCAGCTCAGCAGATAATAACTGCGGCTGAGCAGCAGGCACAGAAGATCTTACAGGATGCCAATACACAGCTTTCCATGCTCAAGTCTCAGATAGTAAGTACCAAGGCGGAATATGCCAGAATAAAGGGTACTCTCAGAAGTCTCCTTGAAAATCAGATAAAGGTGCTTGAAGCCAATGAGGCAGAGTTCACAGACAGTGAAGCGGCAGCCACAAAAGAAGACTGATACGGTCAAAAGAGGGTCAATATGAAAATATTAAGCGTAGATACGGGAACAAAGCAATACCCCATATACATAGACTCATGCTTCGATGCCCTTCCCCCCGCCTTTGAAAAGGCAGGTATTTCAGACAGAAAGGTATGTATTGTTACAGATTCAAATGTATCTCCTCTCTATGCCCAAGGTATAAAGGAGCTTTTGAAAAACGTATGCAAGGATATAAGTATATGTGTATTCCCCGCAGGAGAGAACAGCAAGAATTTAGAGACTATATCAGGCTTTTATAAATTTTTTATAGATGAGCATTTGGACAGAAAGTCGGTGCTTATTGCCTTAGGCGGCGGTGTTGTGGGTGATATGTGCGGTTTTGCCGCTGCCACATATATGAGAGGCATTCCCTTTGTACAGATACCTACGACCCTTCTCTCCCAAGTAGACAGCAGCGTAGGCGGAAAAACAGGCGTAGACTTTATGGGCAACAAGAATATGATAGGCGCTTTTTATCAGCCTGAGCTTGTGTTCATAAACACCGACACCCTTAATACATTGCCATACAGAGAGGTTGCGGCAGGTCTTGCGGAGTCTGTCAAGCACGGATATATACAAGATGTGGATTATCTGCGTTTCTTTTCGGAGAACAAAGAAGCCGTGAAAAAGCTTGATCCCGAAGCAATCGCACAGGTGGTATACGGCTCCTGTAAAATAAAGGCAAATGTGGTGAGCCAGGATGAAAAGGAAACCGGGCTCAGAGAAATACTTAACTTCGGCCACACCTTCGGCCACGCAATAGAATCGCTCTCGGGCTTTGATATGCTCCATGGAGAATGCGTTGCCGTGGGTATGATAGCGGCTCTCTATCTCTCAATGAAAAGAGGCGCCGTATCCCAAGATGATGTTGCCGATGCAAAGGAGCTTATGGCATATTTCGGACTTCCGATCTTTGTGGAAAATTTCCGTGCAGACGATATATATGCCCAAATGTTCAGGGATAAAAAAGCTAAGAACGGCGTTATAAATATTACCGCTCTCAAGGCTATGGGCAGTGCCTACACCGAAAAGAACTGCTCCGAAAAAGAAATAAAGGATGCAATCAATTATATAATAAGAGGTTGAAAAATGTATATTTTACCTGTGATCGTATTTTTAATATTGGTCGCAGCAGATCAGATAATAAAATATGTGACTGTTGCAAAGCTTATGCCTGTTGAAAATATAGACATTATAAATAACTTTTTCAGCCTGACTTATGTTGAAAATAAAGGGGCTGCCTTTGGCTTCCTTCAGGGAGCTAAGTGGCTCTTTATTATTTTGACGATAGTTATATGTATACTCTGTGCGGTATACTATATCAGGCTCAGAAAAGAAAACAAAGGTCCTTGGACAAGGGCGGCTATCGTACTCATATGCTCAGGTGCCGTGGGCAATCTTACAGACAGGCTTTTCAGAGGTTATGTTGTGGATATGCTCAATTTCTATATATTCGGCTGGGATTTTCCCGTGTTCAATTTTGCGGATATATGCGTATGCACAGGCGCTTTTCTCCTTATATTGGGTACGCTGTTCTTTGATAAGGAGGAATAGAACCATGGATATATACACGGCAGAGGCTCAGGATGTAAGCAAGAGGATAGATCTTTTTTTAAACGATGAGATAGAAGATATTTCCCGTTCCGCCCTTCACAAGCTTATTGAAAAAGGAAATATCACCGTCAACAAAAAGGCTGTGAACAAAAGCTATAAGCTGAGGGAAGGCGATGTTATAGAGGTGGATATACCGCAGGCCGAGGAGGTAAAGATAGAGGCGGAAAACATACCCCTTGATATACTCTATGAGGACAACGATCTCATAGTTGTGAACAAGCCTCAAGGCATGGTGGTACACCCTGCTCCCGGTCACTACACGGGCACCCTTGTAAATGCCCTTATGTACCACTGCGGTAACGATCTTTCAGGCATAAACGGCGAATTGAGACCCGGCATCGTGCACAGGATAGACAAGGATACCAGCGGCATCCTCGTGATTGCAAAATCGGATATAGCTCACAGGGGCTTAAGCGCCCAACTGGCTGAGCATTCCATGAACAGGATATATAATGCCATTGTATATAACGGCTTTGATCAAAACGAGGGTACCGTTTCCGCAAACATAGGGCGTTCGCAAAACGACAGAAAAAAAATGGCTATCGTAAAAGAAGGCAGAAATGCGGTAACTCATTATAAGGTGCTTGAAAGGCTGGGGAAATTTACGCTTTTGGAGCTCAAGCTTGAAACAGGCAGAACTCACCAAATAAGGATCCATATGTCTCACATAGGTCATCCCCTTTTAGGCGATCCCGTATATGGCCCCAAAAAGCAGGCGTTTTCTGCCGAAGGACAGATGCTCCATGCTAAGGTGCTGGGTTTCGTGCACCCGTCTACAGGGCAGTATATGGAGTTTGAAACAGAGCTTCCGCCTTATTTTACAAGGATATTGGATATATTGAGACGGTAGGTGAGCTTATGGCCAAAAACAAGGATATGTATGACATACAGCGTTTCAGCGATCCATGCGATGATACCCGTACCGAGACTCAGATAATATGGGAAGAGGGTATGGTAAAAAAGGGCTCTTTGCGATATATATGGGAAAGTAATTTCGGCAAAATGGATTTTTTCAAGTTTGGCAAAAAAATCACTTCTTTTTTTATGCTCATGCTTTTTTGGACATCACTTCATTTTACAGTGCCTTATATTGCCGTTCAAAAAGTGCTTCGAGTATTGGCTGTTGTGCTGATAAACGCAGTGAGCATATGGTTTTACAGACAGACCGTCGATAAAAAATTCACACCCCTGAACAATATATATATTATGCTCTGCATCCCCTTTACGCTCTTTTTCTATAAATATATGGATTTTATTTTTTATTACTTCGGCTACAATGTATTTATGAGCCTGTACTTTTACCTCTACTATATGAACAAAGCCGCAGCATTTACGATAAGGCTTTGCGTTTCCCTTGCCGTGCTTTATTTTATGAGATATTCTCTTAAGGAGAGCATAACCGATAAAATAAATGTACTTACGGCTTTTTTTGCCGTATCCATGGGTATTGTATACAGTGCTGTCGGCTCGGCAAATATATTACTCTTTAACGGCTGTATCATATTGTCCATGCTTATGGTCATTGCAGCCTTTTTACTTTACACCAAGACAAAAGATACCTATATAAGAAATGTCATATTCATATTTTCATTTGTTTCTTTAATGGAGGTAATGGGCAGATACGCCGATATGATCGGCATTATGACCGAGTATATTGAAAACGGCATACCTATGTAGACCTTGGCATTTATTTTTTAAGACTGTATCCTTACGGCAATTTTTAAAAAGCCGTGTCATATAAAAATGCGGGCGCGGAAGCACGCCCGCATTTTCCTATATTCTTTTTTCTATCTCACATATAAGTATGGGAACAAAGCTCATAGCCATTACTATCACCCACTGACCCGAACTCAGCACAGCGGTTTTGAACACGCCTCCAAGCATATCCGTCTCCACAACGCACCACTGCATCGCTATGCCTGCAAGAAGAGCACCAATGAGATATATATTCTCAAATATGTTTATATGTATAAGGGAATGCCTGCTCCGCATATTAAAGGCATGAAAAAGCTGGGATATGCTCAAAACGCAAAAACACATGGTCCTGCCTACATCCGTACTTAAATAATACGCCTTCCCTACAGCAAAAGCAACAAGCGCAAGAGCGCCTATCATACAGCCTTCAAGGCCTATCCTCAGCCACATTCCTCTTGTATCCGCCTTGGAGTACATAATATCCTTATCCCATGGATCCACACCGAGAGCTACGGCAGGCATACTGTCCGTCACAAGATTTACCCACAAAAGCTGTATTGGCAGCAAGGGTACGGGAAATCCCATTACAACGGAGAGAAATATAACAAGTATCTCACCTATATTGGAGGAAAGGAGGAAATGTATGACCTTAAGTATATTCTCATATATTCCCTTGCCCTCCTCGACCGCCTTTACGATAGTGTTGAAATTATCATCGGCAAGCACTATGTCCGCCGCCTGCCTTGCCACCTCCGTGCCGTTTTTGCCCATGGCGCAGCCTATGTCGGCCAGCTTTATGGATGGTGCGTCATTTATGCCGTCGCCTGCAAAGGCAACTACATTTCCCTTTTTCTTAAGCTGTTCTACTATATTGTATTTATGCTGAGGCGTTACTCTTGCAAATATATCGTGATATTCAACCGCATTTTCAAACTCCCTCTCTGTCATTTTATCTATTTCGTTTCCCGTAACGGTGTCCGAATTTATGCCTATGCTCTCTGCCACCGCTTTTGCCGTAACAGGACTGTCTCCCGTTATCATTACCGTTCTTATACCTGCCCTTTTGCATATCTCGATAGAATCCTTCACGCCTTGTCTCGGATTATCTCTAAGTCCTATGAGTCCGCAAAATATAAAGTCTTTTTCCTCTTTTACCACAGATGAGCTTTTTTTGACGGCTACAGCCAATACCCTCAGCCCTTTTTTGGCAAGAGAATCACTTTGCTCCGTAATTTTTGCCGCAGTGAGCCTGTCCAGCTTTTTTACGCTGCCCTTTATGTACCTTGAGCAGCCCTTAAGCACTTCCTCGCAGGCGCCTTTTGTAATAGCTGTATAATCGGAGCCGTATTTATGTACCGTTGTCATTTTCCTGCGGTCTGAAGAAAAGGGTATTTCATATACTCTGGGCATGGTATATTCCAGACTTTCCTTATCTATACCGTATTCCAAAGCCCCCTGTACTATGCCTATCTCCGTTGCTTCTCCACGGATACCGTCAGAATCGCAGCACAGGCAGGCAAGAGTCAGTATCTCTTCTTTGTCATAGCCTGCTATTTCTGTAAGCGTCATTTTATTTTCGGTGATAGTGCCCGTTTTGTCGCTGCATATGACATCGGCATTTCCCAAAGCCTCCACTGCCGAAAGTCTTTTTACTATGGCATTGCTTTTAGCCATAGTCTGTACGCCTATTGCAAGCACTATCGTCACAACTGCCGTAAGTCCTTCGGGAATAGCGGCTACGGCAAGGCTTACCGCAGTCATAAACATCGAAAACACCGAAATCCCTCTAAGCACGCCTATTGCAAATATTATAAAGCATATGCCGAGAGCGCCTATTCCCAATATCTTGCCAAGCTCCGAAAGCTTTCTTTGCAGAGGAGTTTCGTCTCTGTCGTCAGTAAGCATAGACGCTATCTTTCCTATTTCCGTATTTGTTCCCGTTTCCGTTACAAGAGCCTTGCATCTTCCCTGTACTATGCTCGTTCCCATATAGAGCATACTGCTCCTTTCCGCCGGCACTGTATTTTCCTCTACCTCGGCTTCGGACTTGTCCGCTCCCTCCGTTTCACCTGTGAGTGCCGATTCATTTGCCTTAAGAGCTACGGACTCCGTTATCCTACAGTCTGCGGGAACTATATCACCCGCCTCAAGCTTTATTATATCTCCCGGCACCAGATAAGCCGCATTTATTACCGTATCTTTTCCGTCACGCACGGCAAGAGCGACCGGCTCCGTTATTTTCTTCAAGGCCTCCAGGGCTCTGTCCGCCCTGCATTCCTGCACTGTTCCTATGATACCGTTGAACAAAACGATCACTATTATAACTATACTGTCCACAAAGTCATTGCCGCCGAAATATATCTCGACAGCACAGCTTATGACCGCCGCCGCTATGAGCACAAGCACCATAAAGTCCTTGAACTGCATTATGAATTTATAGATCGGCGATTTTCTTTTTTTCTCGGCAAGAACATTAAGGCCGTATTCTTCAAGACGCTTTTCGGCCTCATCGCCGCCTAGCCCATTGTTGAGACTTGTCCTAAGCCGATATGCGGCTTCCTTAAAATCTATATTGTAATATTGCATACAAGCACCTCCTTTTTAAAATATATACCTTGACAGGCACAAATATGACCGAAGCTCATAGTTTAAAATGAGGTGAGTATATGGCTGAAATATTTATATTGTCACTGGTGTTGTCAATAGATGCCCTTTCCTTTGGCTTGGCCTTTGGCATAAGAGGCATCAAAATGCCTCCAAGGGCTTTCTTTACAATATCCGTCATCGGGCTGGGAACTATAGTTTTTTCCGCAGCGGTAGGCAGAGTGCTTTATGATATACTTCCCTGCTGCAATATAATAGGTGCTTTTTTGATAATAGGTATAGGCATATGGATATGTGCCGATTGCAGGAAGGACAATGCGGATCTCCGTGAAATGCTGGATAATCCCGAACTAAGCGATATGAACAGTTCAGGAACGATAGAAACTCCCGAAGCGCTGGTCATAGGCATAACATTGTCTCTTGACTCTTCAGCCACCGCCGTAAGCACATCTATGGCAGGTATAAGCTGCTGCCTTCTGCCCCTTAGCGTAATGACCGCACAATTTATATTCCTGCTGCTGGGCATAATACTCGGCAAAAAAATAAGACCCAATATAAATTGCAGATATATAGCAATAATATCGGGTCTTGCTGTTGTATTGATAGGTCTGTACAGACTTAGGCCAATATTTGTTTAATCGACATTGACTGCCGCCTCTGATGTGACATTGTCCTTCTGAGGCTTTTTCTCTTCATCCTTTTTGTTATCATCCTTTTTATTTTCAGCCTTTTTATTTTCGTCGGCTTTCCTGCCTGTGTCGTCGTCTTTAAGCTCTGTAGTCTCCTCGGGCTCTTCTTCCTTTCTGAATACATCCCAAAAGCTGTCGCCTTCCTCGGGTATCTTTTCGGTGGACACCTCGGTGTCTGACGTATTCTCAGCAGCCTTTTTTATGGAAAGCGCTTCAAATGCTATGACCACTACAGAAAATATCATCAAAAGCACCATAGCGACAATAAGGGTTTTGAACCAAAAATTCTTTTTGGTATAAAAATCCACAGGCGGCTTTTCAGCCTTTTTGACTCTTTCCCAATGCCTTACGGTATCCTTGTTCTTAAGCTGTGAATAAAATTCATGTACAGTCTGCGTTCTGTTTTCCGCCTTGATATTAAGGGCGTTCATAAGAGCATTTTCCATGCTCGGCCTTATTTTGATGCCTAATATAGACGGCGGTATGAGCGTATCCTGCTTCTCTCTCTCAAGAGCGGATACGGGTATCTCGCCTGTAAGCATTTCATAATACAGCGCAGCTATAGAATACACATCCGCCGATACTCTGAGCCTGGAACCCAATATATACTGCTCCAAAGGAGAATATCCCTCATTTGTATATACGGGTATTATTCTGGACATAAATCCGCAAAAGGCAAAGTCCGTGAGCACAACGGAATTATCCTCCCTTACGATAACGGTATCCGGGCATATATTGCCGTGTATTATACCGGCCTCGTGTATGGGAGATATAGTCTTTATTATGCTTACGATTATATTGCTCCTGTGAGTGCTTATATATTCATATTCGTTGTCGATGAGATCGGACAATGTCCTGCCGTTTTCAATTATTTTCCTGACAACGTAAAAAGTATTGTTTTCGCTGAATCCATCTGTCACATCTATGTTTTTAAATTTAATAAGGTCTCGGCATTCATCGGCAAAGGCGGAAAGGCCGGCATAGTATTTATCCGCTGATTCCCCGCTTCTGCTGTGTACGTTCGACTCTCCCTTTTCCCTGTCCGAAAGGTTGGCGGGAAGGTACTCGTCTATAAGCACTTTTTCCTTTTTTTCATTATCCCACGCCGCATAGGTAACAAATATGCTGTTGTGGTCTAAAGAGCAGCCTACGGTATATTTTCCATTGAGCAGCTTCCCCGGCATCAGATGCCTGTTGCTTAGGGGAGATGATGTATGCTCCTTGCCGCATTCGGGGCATACAGACAATTCATCGCCGTATTCATTCATACAATACATACATCTGCGCATATTATTTTCCTCCAATTTATATAAAAGACGATCTTCTATATCTATCCGTTCAGGTCATATTCAAAAAAAGGCAGCCTGCTAATGAGCTTTCACTTTGAACGAACATTATACATTATATCTCTATTCGGTATTAATTTCAACAGTAAATTTCCATATTTTATAATAAATTATTATAAATTTATTGAATAAATTGTATACGGCCTGTATGGAGGCGGTACGGGTACATTTCAAGGAAGCATCCATATCCCTTTAAATTTGATAAATACAGGCGTACACCATATTTTTTTGCAAAGTATACGCTGCTTTGATCCTGCTTTTTTATTAAAATTCCGTTTGAGGTATGACGCTGTATATTATGTTTGTTCACATTTTATTTACAATTAAATTTCTTAAATTTTCTTTACATTTTTATTAAAATATTATATAATATTTTCAAGAAATGAGATGACATATTTCTACAAATAATTTGCCAAACTCTATTATTCATATACAACTCTCCACGAAAAAAGACAGCTCTCTCCACGCTGTCTTTTTTCATTGCCTGTAGCCTTTGTCTTCAAGGAGATCTTCGCCTTCTATGGCCTCTCTTGCCAACTGGTCGCATCGCTCATTTTCCGGATTGTCTGCATGACCCTTTACCCATATAAATTCCACATCGTGTATTTTAAGCAATTCCAACAGTCTTTCCCAAAGATCCGAATTGAGAGCCTTTTTCTTGTCGGGTTTTATCCAATTCTTCTTTTTCCAATTGTATACCCAGCCCTTTGTTATCGAATCCACCACATACTTGGAATCGCTGTGGAGCCTCACTTTACACGGCTCCTTAAGAGCTTCCAGCGCCCTTATCACCGCAAGCGTCTCCATTCTGTTGTTGGTCGTGACGGCATAGCCGCAGCTTATTTCTTTTCTGGCACCCTTGTACAAAAGCACTATACCGTAGCCTCCTGCGCCCGGATTGCCTGAGCAGGCGCCGTCTGTATATATATCTATGCTCTTCATTTTTTTCTCCTTATCAATGTCCGTGAGGTGTTGCTTCTATGTACTCATGCTCCGTTTTAAGATCGGCATACATAAGGTCGATAAACAGTATCACAAGAGGTATAAGAGCTCCCCATATCGCTCTTACCCCAAATAGTACGCACAAAAAAGCGGAAAGTATGCCGCCTAACACAAATATACATATCATTTTGATATGCTCCCACGCACGCTTTGCATTTTTGCCCTCCTTGCCTGTAAGCACCTTTGCAAGAGCAATGCCTGTCTGTCTCAAATGATTTGTGCAAAATGTGGTGGACATAGGCACTCCCTCTGCCTGTCTGAATGTATTGTACTGCATTGAGCATATGAAATTGATCGCTACCTGTGATATCTGATGAGGTGCGCTTTCGGGCAAAAATCCCAAAAGTATGACCGCAACTATCTCAATAAGCACAAGAAGCGTATCCCATCTCATAATGTGCGTGCTTTTCACAGGCTTTGGCAATATCTCGGATACTATCGCACCTAAAAGATATGCGCTCATCGGTATGAAATAATATATGCCTCTTGTTATCTCGCCCCTTCCCATAGCCATGGCAAAGAGAACAAAATTGGCTGTTTGCGCATTGCAGAACACACCGCCACGCACAGAATATGTATAAGCGCCGTAAAATCCTGCCACAAGCATAAGTATCATAAACACACGACTGCTTTCGCATTCCAGATAGCTTTCTCCGTTTTCCATTATCCTCACCTCATCTTGGCCGGGCATCCTCTTATATACTGCCGCTGCCGGTATGCGCCATTTTATAAAAGGCTTCTGCCTAAGCAAAAGCCCTTTCTCATTCACCGTAAATTTTTCTGACCTCATCAAGAGCCTTATGCGTGCCTATATCATAGCACTCGCCCTTCATAACATATGCATATACATCCTTTTTCTTATGGAGCCACTGCAAAAAATATCCCGGAGCATCGGGGCTGTTCCCCTCAGCCAAATATTCCTTAAACATTTTGACAGTATCTCTTGTATACATATATGTCGCAAAAGCAGCTTTGTCGCTCTTGGGCTTCTGAGGCTTTTCTTCAAGATCGATGACCTTGTTCTCCTCATCCAAAAGCACCACGCCCAGCTGCTTTATCATTTCCTTGTCGTCAAATTGCTTTACACAAACACAGTCGGCCTTTTTTGAAATATAGTAATCATAATAATCCTTAAGACTGTATGTAAAAAGATTATCGCCTGCTATCACTATAATATCGTCGTCTATGCCGCCATACTCTATGGCGTACTGAATATCTCCTATAGCTCCTCTTTTATTGTCATCGGAGTCAGTACCGTCATCTATGACCACTATCGGCTTTGAAGAGGTCTTGGACAAAGACCATTCTTCAAAGTTGGCTGCAAACTTATGATTGCTTATAACATATATCTTGTCCACAGCATCTATGGTATTTATTTCCTCTATGATATGATCTATTATAGGCTTTCCGCCTACCTTCAAAAGAGGCTTGGGCGTATCCTTTGTAAGGGGATACAATCTTGTTGCATATCCCGCTACTAAAATTATGGCCTTCATTATTTTTCCTCCCTATATAAAATACAGAAAAATTATAACATATATCAAATGCTTTTTCAACAAAAATATTTTGCCCAAGGGCATATCATACCCCATGGTTGAAAAGAGACTTGATCACATTTTTATATCTTTCGTTGGGAGGGCATACGAATGCCTTGCCGTCAAGATACGACAGCACTCCCGTTTTTGCCCTAAAAACAATACGTGAGCTGTGAAGGAGCTGATTTTTAAGGCCGTATTTATCTTTGAAATATTTATTTACGCCGCTGTCTCCGTATTTTGTATCGCCTATTATGGGATGACCTATATGAGCCATCGATATCCTTATCTGATGACTTTTGCCCGTATCCAGTTTTACCTCGAGAAGAGTATATTCTCCGTTATCGGCAATGGGTCTGTATTCGGTGCGCACATAGCTTCCTTCTCCGCCGTTATCCGAAAGAGAGGCTATATTCCCTTCTTTCTTTATATATCTTCCCTCAACAATACCTTCCTTTTTTATTACGCCCTTTACTATCGTTGTATAATATTTGTCCGCAAGGCGCTCCCTGAATATCCTGTTCAGCTCCTGAACGGCAGCCAAATTTTTCCCTGCTGTGATAATGCCGCCGGTATTCCTGTCCAAGCGGTTGCATATAGAAGGAGTAAAGGCGTCCTTAGTATCGTATTCTCCCTTTGAATAAAGGTAGTAAAGTATGCTGTCGTTAAGTGTATCGCTTTTGTGGTCTATATCCGAATGGACAAGAACACCCACAGGCTTATTGCAAAGCAGTATGTTTTTATCCTCATATATGATATCAAAATTACGCTTTGTTATTTTGACGGTCTTTTCCTCTCTGAAATTTTCGATGGCAGCCTCCGAAAGAAAAAGCTTTATACTGTCTCCTTCGCTCAATATCTCGTTTCCCTCTGCTCTATTGTCGTTGAGCTTTATGTTTTTCTTCCTGAGCATTTTATATATGAACGACTTGGGAGCGGTATTCAAATATTTGAGCAGATATTTATCGAGCCTCTGCCCTTTATGCGCTTTTGTTATGATTATTTCTCTCATAAAATATCTCCACAAAAAAATTATGAAACAAAAAGCAAAAAATATTGGGCTTTGGGAAAACCGATACACGGCTTTCCAAGCCCAAATTTTTACTTCACGTCAGATACGAAGAACGAATATGCCGCAGCCTTTTCCCGAAAATTTATTCCTTGGCCGCTGCCGCCTCTCTCATAAGATTTTTTTCGGCGGCGGAAAGCATAAGCTTAATCCTGTTTACCTGATTTACCTCGCTTGCGCCGGGGTCATAGTCTATGGCGACTATATTGCTGTTCTTATTTCTGCGCTTGAGCTCCTTTATGACGCCCTTGCCCGTAACGTGATTGGGCAGGCAGGCAAAAGGCTGAGTGCATATATTATTGAGTACACCGCTGTGTATGAGCTCCACAAGCTCTGCGGTAAGGAACCAGCCCTCTCCCGTCTGATTGCACAGGCTTACTATATCCTTGGCCATTTCACCCAGTCCTACAATATCACAAGGCGGATCGAATCGCTTGCTTTCCCTGAGAGCATCGCTCATACAGCGCCTATAGCCCTCTATAAACTTTATGCCGGCGGATGTCATAACCGTGGTGCTGTGCTTCATACCGAAATATTTTTCTTTATACTCCGCATTGTAAAGTCCGTATGTAAAGAAATTCAACAGATCGGGAACGACCGCCTCTGCGCCTTCATTTTCAAGAAGAGTGACTATATCGTTATTGGCGGTGGGATGGAATTTCACAAGTATCTCGCCTACCACGCCTACCTTTGGCTTTACAATATTTTCATCCAAAGGCAGTTCATCGAATTCCTTTACTATGGCTCTTACATTTTTCTTGAACTCCCTGTAGCTTCTTCGCTTCACTGCCTCCTTGCATATGGCATTCCACTTTTCATAAAGGGCATTGGCGGAGCCCTTTACCTTTTCATAGGGGCGCACCTTATACAGCACCCTCATAAACAGATCGCCGTAGAGCACAGCCTGTAATACACCTATGGCAAGCTTTGGAGTAAGCTTAAAGCCCGGGTTCTTTTCAAGGCCGCCGGTGTTTACGGAAATAACGGGGATGTGTTCCATACCTGCCTTTTTAAGCGCTCTTCTTATAAAGCCGATATAATTTGTGGCACGGCAGCCTCCTCCTGTCTGACTTATCATAAGAGAGACATTGTCAAGATCGTATTTACCCGACTGCAGCGCCTTCAAAAGCTGACCCACCGTTATCAAAGCGGGATAACAGGCGTCATTGTTTACATATTTAAGGCCTATATCTATACAATCCCTGTCTATAGCCGGCATAAGCTCTATGTTGTAGCCGCACTCCTCCATTGCGGACTTGGCAATGTCAAAATGGATAGGAGACATCTGAGGCATAAGTATCGTGTGGTTCTTCTTCATTTCCTTTGTGAAGAGCACCCTTTCCTTGTTCTTGGCTGCCTCATGGGGTCTGAAATCCTTTGAACGCCTTTCTTCAAGGGCGGCAAACAAGGAACGTATCCTTATCCTTACCGGACCCAGATTGTTTACCTCGTCTATTTTGAGCACGGTGTATATCTTGCCCGAAGCGGCAAGTATATCGTGTACCTCATCGGTAGTCACTGCATCAAGGCCGCAGCCAAAGCTGTTTAGCTGAACAAGCTCTATATTCTCTTGTTCACGCACAAAGCTTGCGGCAGCATAAAGTCTTGAATGATATGCCCACTGATCCCTTACATTAAGAGGTCTCGGCACCTTGTCCATGCCAAGGTGAGCAATACTGTCCTCGGTGAGTACGGCAACGCCGTAGCTTACTATCATTTCGGGTATGCCGTGATTTATTTCGGGATCCACATGATAAGGCCGCCCTGCAATGACAATGCCCGTCATTTCATTTTCTCTGATGTATTCAAGGGTCTCTTCGCCCTTTTTCTTCATTTCCTCTCTGAAGGACATAAGCTCCTTCCAGCCTGCTCTTGCAGCCTTTTCCACCTCGGTCTTATCTATGTTTGAAAATTCCTCCTGCAAACGCCTTACAAGTATATCTTCATTGCCCAAGCTGAAAAATGGATTTCTGAAATCTATGTTTTTTTCTCTGATATCCTCTACGTTATTTTTAATATTTTCGGGATAGCTTGTGACTATAGGACAGTTATAGTGATTGTCCGCCATAGCTATTTCCTTTGTTTCATAGGCAACGCAAGGATAGAATATAAATTTGACGCCGTCGTCTATAAGGCTCTTTATATGTCCGTGTACTATCTTGGCAGGATAGCAGGCGGATTCGCTGGGTATGGATTCTATTCCCTGCTCGTATATGCCTCTGCTGCTCTTAGGGCTTAATTTTACGCTGTATCCCAGCCTTGTAAAGAACGTGAACCAAAGGGGATAGTCCTCATACATATTGAGTACCCGTGGTATGCCCACCACTCCTCTTTTAGCTGCCGATACAGGCAAGGGTTCGTAGTTGAATAGCCTGTCGTATTTGTATTCAAAAAGATTGGGAACGCATCCCCTGGAAGCCTCCTTGCCAAGTCCTCTCTCACAGCGATTGCCCGATACAAAGCGTCTGCCTTCGCTGAATTTGTTTATGGTAAGAAGGCAGTTGTTTCCGCAGCCCTTACAGCGAGTAAAGCTTGTGGTTATCTCAAGCTCCTCCAGTTGATCCGCCTTCAGCAGCGTTGAGCTTTCGCCTTGTACATATTTTTCCTTTGCTATGACAGCAGCGCCGAAGGCTCCCATTATGCCGCTTATATCAGGGCGTACCGCATCTCTTTCCGAAATTATCTCAAAGCTTCTCAAGACCGCCTCATTGTAGAACGTACCGCCCTGCACCACTATATGCTCGCCGAGATCGGTGGGATCGGTCACCTTTATGACCTTTTGAAGAGCGTTCTTTATTACGGAATATGCCAAGCCCGCCGAAATATCTGCGACCTCTGCGCCCTCTTTCTGAGCCTGCTTTACTCTTGAATTCATAAACACGGTACACCGTGAGCCCAAGTCTATAGGGCTCTTTGCAAAAAGCGCACCCTTTGCAAAGGCCTGTACACTAAGACCCAAGCTCCTTGCAAAGGTCTCTATAAAGGAGCCGCAGCCTGCCGAACAGGCCTCATTGAGCAGAACGCTGTCTATAACTCCGTCTTTTATCCTTATGCACTTCATATCCTGACCGCCTATGTCAAGTATGAAATCCACATCGGGCTCAAAAAATGCCGCAGCCTTATAGTGCGCCACCGTTTCTATCTCGCCTAAATCCACCATAAGAGCCTCTTTTATAAGACCCTCGCCGTAGCCTGTGACACAGGCCTTCTTTATCTCAACGCCTTCGGGCAGGAATTTGTATATCTGCTTGAGCGCATTCATCACCATTTTTAAAGGATTGCCTTCATTGCCTGCATAGAAGGAATAGAGAAGATCGCCCTTCTCTCCTATAAGAGCCAGCTTGGAAGTGGTGGAGCCTGCATCTATGCCTAAATACACATTGCCTTTGTAGGTGTCAAGCTCGCCCTTCTTCACCTTTGCCTTATCATGTCTTTCCTTGAATTTTCTGTATTCATCATCGTTTCTGAAAAGCGGTGTGAGTCTGTTTATCTCCATTGTAATATGCTTTTCGCCTTTCAGATTGGCAATGAGCCTGTCAAAATCAAAAACATTTTTATCACTGCTTGAAGTGAGAGCCGAACCCATAGCCGCAAAGAGATGTGAGTCCTCCACCTCTATGACCTCATCGTCTCGCAGATCAAGCACATCTATAAACCTGGCCTTGAGCTCCGTAAGGAAATGGAGAGGCCCGCCTAAAAAGGCAACTCTTCCCCTTATAGGCTTGCCGCAGGCAAGGCCGCTTATTGTCTGATTTACAACGGCTTGGAATATGGACACGGCCAAGTCCGACTTGGCTGCGCCTTCGTTTATAAGCGGCTGTATATCGCTTTTGGCAAAAACGCCGCAGCGTGCCGCTATAGGATATATGACACTGAAGCTCTTGGCATATTCATTCAGTCCTGTGGCATCTGTCTGTAGGAGCGAAGCCATCTGATCTATAAAAGAGCCTGTACCTCCCGCACATATGCCGTTCATTCTCTGCTCTATGCCGCCTCTGAAATATATTATCTTGGCATCCTCGCCGCCTATCTCTATGGCAACATCTGTCTGAGGCGCCTTAAGATCTATTGCATTGCTTACCGCAACTACCTCCTGTATAAAGGGTATGCCTATCCACTCTGCTATGGACAGGCCGCCGCTTCCGGTTATCATAGCGGTGAACTCTATGCTGCCCACATCTTTTTTGGCATCCTCAATAAGCCCCAGCAATGTTTCTTGTATGTTGGAGCGGTGCCGTCTGTAATCCTTGAATATTATATTGTTATTTTCATCTAATACCACAAGCTTGATAGTGGTCGAACCTATATCAATACCTGCCTTATATTTACTCATAGTAAAAACTCCCTCTGAATAATATATTCAACTACTAAATGATTTAAACAATTTTTTACCGCTATTTTATAATACCACAAAAGGCAGCAGATTTCAACAAAAACTATAAGGAGGGATTTTCAGCTCAAGGAAAAAACAGCATTATATTCCGGCGTGCATACATACTGTCCTTATGCTAAAAATGCCCCCATAACGCAAAGCTTGGGAGCATTATATCAATCTTTATTTGGTTTTTCACGCTCACTCAGTTTATAGGACAGAGTCATCACGCTGTCGGTAAGATGAACATTCTCCACCACAACGTCATCCGGCGTTCTCAGATCGATATGAGAATAATTCCATATCCCCTTGATACCGTTTTTTACAAGTATGGAGGTTATCTGCGAAGCATTTGTCTTTGGTATGGAAAGCACGGCTATATCCACGCTGTTCCCGTTGAGAAAAGAGTCGAGCTCCTCAACGTCTTGAACAGTCATATCGCCTACCTTCATGCCTATTTTATTTATGTCCTTGTCGAATATACCTATAAATTTAAAGCCTCTCCTTGAAAAATTCCCGTAGTTGGCAAGAGCCTGTCCCAAATTGCCAGCGCCTATTATGATCATATTGTATTTTCTGTCAAGCCCCAGTATCTTCTTTATTTCATCGTAAAGAAGCTCTACGTCATAGCCGTATCCCCTTTGGCCAAACCGCCCGAATTTATTGAGATCCTGCCTTATTTGTGAGGCAGTGATGTGCATTTTTTTGCTGAGCTCACCGGAAGAGATCCTTGTGATGCCGTTATCCAGCAGATCCCCCAAATATCTGTAATATCTGGGAAGTCTTTTGACAACAGCTATTGATATCTTATCTTCCTCCATTTATACTCACCCTTCCATATTTATCCTTTTCATATTGAGATATTATAAAATATATCGCCTTTTTTGTCAATCAATAAATATTAAACAAAATATTAAGACGTATATTCCGGGGCATCTCTCAATATACTGTACGGAGTCATCATGCCCAGTATATGTCCGTCACGCTTTCCGTTAGGGGTGAAAAAGACTACGGCAAGCTTTTTCATAGACTTTACATCTATGCTGAACAAATTGGATATTTCATAAATATTTGCTCCGGCATGCGCAAAGGCAAAGTATTCGTTGCTGTGGTTGTTTATATCCAAATATTCTTTTATCTCGTTGAGCAGAGTGTTTTCGTTTATGCTTATCGATCTCTTGTCGCATATATAGGAATATATCGCATTGTCGCTGAACACTCCCACCAGCCTGTCTCCGTCAAATACAGGCGCATGGGTAAAGCCCTTTTCATTCATATATGTGCTTACATCTGATATTTTATCTTTGAGCCCTACGGTATACATATTTTCTCTTCTTACGGCATAGTGCATAGCCTTTACCGGGGATTTTATCCTCTGCACACATCTTTCAAGCACATTTACCATATCGTCAGACGGCACCACGGGAGATATATCCCTTACCCTTGGCGTATGGACAAGGAAATTGCGCACGACCCTGCAATATTCTATATCCTCTTTGAACTCCCTGAGTACGGGTATCGTTGAAAGTCTGTTTATTATGGGAGCGCCTTCGGGTACCTTGGGAAAATAATTTTCCCTGCCTGTCTTTTCAAGCTGTCTGTACAGCTCCAAAAATTTTTCCGTGTTGTTTTTATCCATAGCACTACCTCTTTCTCACCATAAGTATAACTATAAGAACGCATATGCCTATAAGGACTATGGTGCCGCCCGGCTTCAGATCGTAAAACGCAGTCAGTATAAGCCCCGCCAATGTAAACAATATTGCAAACATAACGGAAAGGACCGTGTTTTGCAAATAGCTTTTGGATATGAGCATGGCACAGGCTACGGGTATTATCATAAGAGAGGATATGACAAGAGAGCCTACGGTTCTTGCCGCAATGGATACAACTATGGCGGTAAGTATGGTAAATATAAGATTTACGCTTCTTACAGGCACTCCCGAAAGATAAGCCCCTTCTTCGTCAAAGGCTATATAAAAAAGCTCTTTGTAAAGCAATATCATAATTATCATCACGGCAATGCTCAATACTATTACCGTAATAAGTTCAAAATTGGATATGGCCACTATCGAGCCGAAAAGAAAGCTGTTGAACCCTGCGCTGTTTTTTACAAAGCCTGAAAATACGGCGGCTATGCCTACGGCAAAGCTCAGCACAACAGCCGTTGCCATCTCCGAATAATTGGGGAAGCTCCGCCTTATATATTCGATCGTGATAGCTGAAAGCACGGAAAATACTATAGCCGTTATAACAGGGCTGAAGCTTAGACACAAGCCTATGGTAACGCCTGCAAGTCCTGCATGAGACAGGGCATCGCCTATCGTGGACAATCTTTTCAGAACAATGATATTGCCTATAAGAGGTGTTATTACGGATATAAACAACGCCACTGCTATAGCTCTTTGCATAAATGCCAATGTGAATATTTCCATAACAGCCTCCTAATGATGGTGATGATGCAGATTCGTAAATGAACGGCCGGTAAATTCCTGAGAGGACAAAAGCTCTCCGCTGCCGTCTTCCGAAAGTATGAGCACCTTATTTGAATGATATATGACAGATGAGACGTCATGGGTCACCATAACTATAGTTATGCCTCCCGCATTCAGCTCTCCCAAAAGGCAGCATATGGAATCTACCGCCTTGATATCTATACCCACCGTGGGTTCATCTAAAAATATAATATCGGGAGAAGCTGCCAAAGCCTTTGCTATAAAGACTCTTTGCTGCTGACCTCCCGAAAGATTGCCTATCTTCTTGCGGGCATATTCCGCCATACCCACTCTGTCAAGAGCTTCATATACCTTTTTCTTATCATTTGAATTATATCTTTTAAACAATCCCTTATCGGCATAAAGGCCAAGAGAAACTATTTCCTCCACAGTGGCGGGAAAGTCCTTGTTGAAAGCCGTTGCCTTCTGTGAGACATAGGCTATTTTCCGAAAGTCTCTGAACTGTGACGACGGCGTGCCGAAAAGCCTTATGCTGCCTTCCGTAGGCGTGAGCCTGTTGAGTATAAGCTTCAATAAAGTCGATTTTCCCGTGCCGTTCGTACCCACAACGCACAGAAAATCACCGCAGCTTATGCTGAAAGATATCCTGTGAAGTATGCTCTTGTCCGGATAGCTGAAGGATACATCCTTTACTTCCAATATTGACATTGTCATTCATCTCCGATAGCCGTCATTATATTTTCAAGATTTTGTTCCATTACGCTTACATAGTCCTTTTCCTCGCCGTCTGAGGCAGGGCCTTCAAAGGGATCCAAGGGCAGGAGCTTACAGCCTGTTTCATCGGCTATGGTCTGCATTACCTTAGGCGAACCGAGCTCCTCGTAAAAAATACATTTGATATCATTTGCCTTTATATAATTTACTGTCTCCTCCACTCTTGATGGCGATGGTTCGCTTTCCCCGTTCAAGCCCTCCACCGCTATCTGCTCCAGACCGTAAGCGTCGCAAAGATAACCGTAGGCCTCATGGGCTACGACTATTTTTCTTCTCTCCTGCGGAACAGATCCTATTGCTTTTTTATACTTGCTGTCAAGAGCATCCAGCTTTAAAACGCAGGCATTGTAATTTTCCTCATAGTACAAGGCATTTCCCACATCGATATAGCTCAGCTTATCCGTTATGGTCCTGCATATTTTTTTGGCATTTTGAGGATCCAGCCATATATGAGGATCGTTCCCCTTTTTCTCTATGCCCTGCGAAACATCCGTAAACTCCACTTTGGTGTCTCCCAAAGCCGCTTGTACCTTGTCTATCCAGCTTTCCATACCTGTGCCGCTGTAAAACACGGTCTCGGCATTGCTGAGTCCTGCCATATCCTGTACGGTAGGTTCCCAGTCATGAGGCTCCGTGCCGGCAGGCACCATATTGTATATATCCTCCATGCCTCCCGAAATGTCCGATGCAAGATCATACAGGGCATAAAAGCTCGTATATATCTTTGTCTTTTTGCCCATGTCATGTCCTCTGCATCCTGTGAGCATAATGACAAAGGTTATTATTATAGCAATTTTTTTCATACATGATCTCCCATACACTTTTATATATAACAATATATCATTATTTTAAACGTTTTTCAAGATACTTTGTATAAGAGACTTAAAATTTATGTATAAAAATATAACGCTAAAGCCGCAGATCGTCACGGCATATACACTTCATTTTGAATACAAGGATCACATATAAAACGCCTGATGCAAAAAGAGTCAGCACTACGCCTGCCTTGTAATGTATGCCGTACCACAGGCGGCTTTGTCCGAGCCTTGCGCACAGGCAGGCGCAGACTATGGCGAGAGCCGGCTTTATATGCTGAGTAAACACAGGGATATTTATACCCAGAGCATTGTTCACTCTTATTACCGTTGCGGATGTAACTATAACAGTCGTCACTATCCACGGCAGCAAAAAACCGTTTATACCATATACGGGCACGGCAAAATATATGGCGGTCAGATTTGCTGCGGAGGAAAATAAATTTATCCTGAATATAAAAAGCTGTTCACCCAATCCGTTGAGTATGCCTGACATAGTTACCTGTATGTAAAGGAACGGACATATTATACCGAGAAGCCTTAATATACTGCTTATCTGTCTTTGGGAATATATGAGTATGCCTATCTCTTTCGGAAAAAAAATAAATGCTCCCGAAGCAAACGCCCCTATTATGGAGGTTATTACCATAGACTGGTGTATAGTGCTCTTTATTCTTGTATAGCGCTTCAAGGCATGGCTTTCGGATATGGCGGGCATGGTCGCCGTAGCAAGGGCGGTGAGCAGCGATGACGGGAACATAACAAGGGGCATCGCCATACCGCTCAGCCTTCCCAGCGTGCTCAGAGCCTCTGCCTGCGTGCAGCCGAAAAGCTGCAGCTGACGTGGTATAAGTATGTTTTCGGCAGTGGAAAACAGCGAGCCTGTAACTCTGTTGAGAGTAAGAGGCACGGCAGTTGCCATTATCATGGCTATACAGCCTCTCAACTCCAATGTAGGCGCTTTATACTTTTTCCTCTTTGCCATATAATATATCAGCACATATAAAAAGGATATGATCTCTCCTGCCGACATTCCCCATACGGCGGCGGCGCATGCAAACTCCAAACCCTTCGGTATAAGAAACGAAGACAGCATATATATGACTGCCATCCTTACGCCCTGCTCGGTCACTTGGCTCACGGCGGATATCACTGTGTTTTGAAGACCCAAATAATATCCCCGCATCACAGAGCCCAATGCCATACACGGGAAGCAAAGGCTTATTATCCTGAGAGAAAGCTCTGTCCTTATATCTCTTATTATGTAAAGGGATATCTCATAGGCATATAAATATGTAATGATACTTAATACCGAAGCAATGGCAAATGATATCATAAGAGACAAATGCAGAAGTCTTTTGACATTTCCCTCCGTTCCCCTTGCCTTTTCCTGTGCGGTCAGCTTTGACATGGAAGTGGAAAAGCCCGATGAAGACAGCGACCATACAAGCATATACAAAGGCGTTATGAGCTGATACAGCCCCATGCCCTCCGCTCCTATGACCTTTGCCATATATATCCTGTAGAAAAATCCCAGCACGCGAGTGATGATACCCGCTGCCGTCAGTATCAACGCACCTTTTATAATAGTATGTCTTGACATGACAGCCTCCTTGTCCTTATAGGTCTATTCTATGAAAGCATGGGATATTTTATTTCAGGGTATTAATAATTGTTGATAAAAATAAGGATCTGAGGTATACTTGAAACAGCGAGGTGATACTATGTTTGATATACAGGCTGAGCTTAAAAAGCTGCCCGAAGACCCGGGCGTATATATAATGAAAAACGAAAGTGATGAAGTGATATATGTGGGCAAGGCCAAGATATTAAAAAACAGAGTAAGACAATATTTTCAGCATAACTCCAATCATTCCCCGAAGGTGAAGACTATGGTCAGCCATATCGACCATTTTGAATACATCGTAACGGGCAGCGAGGTGGAGGCTCTTATATTGGAAAATTCCCTTATTAAAAAGTATTCTCCACGCTATAACATACTTCTTAAAGACGACAAGACATATCCCTATATAAAAGTGACCACAAACGAAATGTTCCCCCGTGTCTTTATGACAAGAAAGCATTTAAAGGACAAGGCAAGATATTTCGGCCCGTTTACAAGTGGACTTACCGTAAAGGAAAATATAGAGCTTATAAACAAAATATGGAAGCTGAGAAGATGCAGCAAGGTATTCCCCAGAGATATAGGCAAAGAAAGGCCGTGCCTTAATTATCACATAGGTCTGTGCAACGCCCCCTGTAACGGACTTATATCGGAGGAAAGATACAATAATATGATAGACGGCATAATAAATTTTTTAAGCGGCAAAACAGACGGCATAATTGCCGAGCTAAAAGAAAAAATGATGCGTGCGTCTGAGGATCTAGAGTTTGAAAAGGCGGCGGAATACAGAGATACCATAGAAAACGTAAAAACGCTCAACGAAAAGCAGATAATAGAAAATATGCACACAAATGACAGAGACGTAATAGCCTTTGCAAAGGGAGACGAGGGCGAATACGTTATACAGGTATTCTTTATAAGAGGCGGCAGAATAACGGGAAGAGAGCATTTTATGCTGGAGGATTGCCGATATATGACAGACTCCGCCGTGCTTTCCGAATTCACTCAGCAGTTCTACAGCGGCACTCCCTTTATACCCAAGGAGATAATGCTTCAGTGCGACATAGACGATCACGATATAATAAGCCAATGGCTCAGCGAACAGAAAGGCCAAAGAGTAAACATACTGATACCTCAAAAGGGCGAAAGAAAAAGGCTTGTGGATATGGCAAGGCAAAATGCCCATATCACATTGGATAAATTCGGCGCAGAAATGAAAAGAGAACAGGACAGAACAAAGGGTGCTCTTGGTGAGATACAGTCGGCACTTGGTACAGATACCGAGCTGAACAGGATAGAAAGCTACGATATATCCAACACACAGGGCTTTGAGTCCGTTGCTTCCATGGTGGTGTTTGAAAACGGAAGACCCAAGAGAAGCGATTACAGAAAATTCAAGATAAAAAGCGTTGTGGGAGCTAACGATTATGCCTCTATGTATGAAGTCATAACAAGACGCTTCACAAGATATATAAACGAAAAAAACAACATAGGCAAAAAGGCAGGCTTTGACAGACTACCCGATATGCTTTTCATTGACGGAGGCAAAGGACAGATAACGGCTGTGGAGCAGGCTCTTGCCGATCTCAATATAAATGTGGCGGTATGCGGTATGATAAAAGACGACCGCCACAGGACAAGAGGTATCATATACAACGGAAAGGAAATAACATTGCCCTACTCATCGGAGGGCTTTAAGCTCCTTACCAGAATACAGGATGAAGTCCATCGCTTTGCCATAGAATATCATCGTTCCCTTCGCTCCAAAAAGCAAATACACAGCATACTCGATGATATAAACGGCATAGGCTCCGTCAGAAGGAAGGCTCTTATGCTCCATTTCGGAGATATAGACAAGATAATGGCGGCGGATGTTGAGGAATTGTCCAAGGTAAAGGGAATGGACAAAAAATCTGCCCAAGCGGTCTATGATTTTTTCAGAAGCAAAGCATAAAATATACGGAAATTTCATTTCAAACAAAATATTTGCAAAATTGTTAGCACTCTTTTTAAATGAGTGCTAATTTTCTCTTGACATTTTCAAACTTGTATGTATAATTATATATGAGAGAGTTCTACTTTTAATTTTCAAGGAGATGTTATTATGATGGAAAAAGGCAATTTATCAATCAACAGTGAAAATATTTTCCCTATTATCAAGAAATGGTTATACTCAGATACAGATATTTTTCTCAGAGAGCTTGTGAGCAACGGCTGTGACGCCATAAGCAAGCTTAAAAAGCTTAAGTCCATGGGTGAAGCGGATGTAAGCGACAGCGTGGAATACAGGGTCACCGTCAGACTCAACGAAGAAGAAAAGACGATACAGGTCATAGACAACGGTATAGGAATGACGGCAGACGAGATAAAAGAGTACATTACTCAGATAGCCTTTTCGGGAGCAAGTGACTTCATCGCCAAGTATCAGGACAAGTTTGAAAACGGCAACGATATAATAGGTCACTTTGGTCTTGGCTTCTATTCTGCATTTATGGTGGCGGACAAGGTAGAGATAGACTCCAAGAGCTACATACCCGATGCTCCCGCCGCAAAGTGGATATGCGACGGCGGCGTTGAGTATGAGATCGGCGACAGTGATAAGGTGGACAGAGGTACCGTCATCACACTGCATATAGGCGAAGAGAGCAAGGAATTTTTAAATGGCTGGAAGCTTAAGGAGATACTTGCAAAATACTGCTATTTTATGCCTGTTGAGATCTACTTTGAAGAAGAAAAAAAGGAAAGTGAAAAGAAGGAGGATGACAATACCGGCGATGCAGAAGAAAAGCCTGTAAACGACACGGCGCCTCTTTGGCTCAAGAAGCCTTCCGAGTGTACCGATGAGGAATACAAGGCATTTTATCACAAGGTATTTTCCGACTTCAACGATCCTCTTTTTTGGATACATCTGAATATGGACTACCCCTTCAGATTAAAGGGCATACTTTATTTCCCAAAGCTCAAGCATGAGCTGGAGTCTATAGAGGGTCAGGTAAAGCTATATAACAATCAGGTATTCATAGCCGATAACCTTAAGGAAGTGATCCCCGAATTCCTTCTTCTGCTAAAGGGTACGATCGACTGCCCCGATCTTCCGCTCAATGTAAGCAGGAGCTTCCTTCAAAACGACGGTTATGTTACGAAGATGAGCAAGTATATCACCAAAAAGGTGGCAGACAAGCTCAATTCACTTTTTAAAAAGGACAGAGCGGAGTACGAAAGGTTTTGGGAGGACATCAGTCCGTTTATAAAATACGGCGCTATGAGAGAGCATGAATTCTACGAAAAGGTAAAAGACATACTTCTTTTCAAGACCACAGACGGAAAGTATGAGACCTTAAGTGAATATACTGATAACAACAAGGATAAGGCCGAAAACAAGGTATTCTATGTAAGCGATATACAGCAGCAGGCTCAGTATATAAAAATGTTCAAGGATGAAGGCATGGAAGCCGTTGTGCTGGATACAAAGCTCGATATACCTTATGTCAGCTTTCTTGAGGCATACAGCGGCGGCGTGCAGTTTGCAAGAATAGACTCGGCGGTATCCGATATGCTCAAGTCAGAAAATGAAACCGACATAGATAAGGATGCCCTTGAGGAGCTTTTCAAGAGCGTGCTGGGCAAAGACGATATTAAAATAAGCGTTGAGAACCTTAAGGATGAAAGTGTGTCAGCCATGATAGAGCTTAGCGAGCAGTCAAGGCGTATGCAGGAAATGAGCATAATGTACGGCATGGGAAACAATACCTTCCCCTCCGACGAAACACTTGTGCTCAACAGCAATAACAATGTCGTAAAGCTTCTTTTGGATATAAAGGACAGCAAGAAGGACGAGGCGGATATGATATGCAAGCATATATACGATCTTGCCGTTATGAGCCACAAGCCCCTGTCTATGGAAGCCATGACGGAATTTATTGCGAGAAGCAATAAAATTATGGAGCTTTTGGCAGAAAAATAAGCTTTTATGCTATTGAAATAGCATTTGTTTTAAGGTATAATTAACGTGAGGTAAGTTAAGCACTTATGTGCTGTGGAGAATAATTTTTTTGTGAGGTGTTGTTTTATGGAGAATATGAGAGTTATGCCTATATTATTGCTTGATGAAACAGTTCCCTACCCCAAATGCAATTATACTATTAGTGTAGACGAGGAGAAGTATCTTGAGTCCATAAAAGCGGCTATGGGTACTGACAGTTATATAATGCTTGTAAATGCCAAGGTCTATGACAACGGCATTACGGAAGGGAACATTTTCAGGATCGGCACCGTGGCAAAAATAAAAAATGCCATAAGAGGTCTTGACGGCGGTATAAAGCTTTCTGTAAGATGTACGGAAAGAGCATATATCGACAGTGTTCAAAAAAATAAAGACTTTTCACTTTGTCAGCTTGAAACAATGGTCGAGATAAACACAGCCGATGATGAAAAGACAAACATTACGATAGAGCTTTTGCATGAGCTTTTTGCCAAATACAGAGGTTCGGTGCCCATGCTTCAGCCCCATCTTGTAAACGAGATCAGATCCATAAACGATTTGGGCGTTCTCTGCGACAAGCTGGCAGATAAGCTGGTAAAGAGCTTTGCAGACAAGAGAGCCGTTTTGGAAGAAACGGATGTATACGAAAGAGCTCTCCTTACCATACGTCTTATCGAAAAGGAAATAAAAAGAGCCGATGTCAAAAATGATATCATAATGAAGGCAAGAGAAAATATGGAAGAGGCTCAAAAGGAATACTTCCTTCGTGAAGAGCTCAAGGCTATAAACGAAGAGCTTGGCGATAAAAGCGGCGTAGGCGAAGAAATAGCCGCTTACAGAAAGAAAATGACTGAGCTGGATATGCCTGAATACGCTGTTGAAAAGCTTGAAAAGGAATTCGACAGGCTCAAGCGTGTTTCTCAAGGCACAGCCGAGGGTTCTATCATAAGGGATTATATAGACAATGTGCTTTCACTTCCGTGGGGCAATATGACTACGGAAAGTAAGTCTCTCAAAAAAGCAGAGCAGATACTTAATAAAGATCACTACGGTCTTGAAAAGGTGAAAGAAAGGATCATAGAATATCTTGCAGTCAGACTCAATGTTGAAAATCCCAATGCCCCCATACTTTGTCTTGTAGGCCCTCCCGGCGTGGGAAAGACATCTATAGCAAAGTCTGTGGCAAGAGCCTTGGGCAGAGAATATGTGAGGATGAGCCTTGGCGGCATAAGCGATGAGGCCGAGATAAGAGGACACAGAAGAACATACCTAGGCGCTATGCCCGGAAGGATCATAACGGCTATAAAGCAGGCAGGCGCTTCCAATCCCCTTATGCTTTTGGATGAGATAGACAAAATGGGTCGGGATTACAAGGGCGATCCTTCAGCAGCATTTCTTGAGGTGCTTGACGGCGAGCAAAATGTCAATTTCAGAGATAACTATATAGAGATGCCCTATGATCTGAGCCATTGTCTTTTCATATGTACAGCCAACAGTCTTGACACTATTCCCGCTCCTTTAAGAGACAGACTTGAGATAGTGGAGCTTTCAAGCTATACTGCCGAAGAAAAGTATCACATAGCTGCCGACTACCTTGTGCCGAAGCAGCTTAAGGAAAACGGACTTACAAGAGCACAGCTCAGAATAAGGAAAGACGCCATAGATGAGATAATAGACTGCTATACCCGTGAGGCAGGAGTAAGAACTCTTGAAAGGCTTATAGGCACAATATGCCGCAAAGCCGTTAAGCTCCAGCTTGAGAACGATACTCCCGTTGTAGTCACAAAGAAGAATCTCACAGACTTTTTAGGCAAGAAGAGGTTCCATCCCGAAACTATCAATTCCAAAAATGAGATAGGCGTATGCAAGGGTCTTGCATGGACAACGGTAGGCGGTACGACTCTTGACGTAGAGGTAAATATACTTAAGGGCAGCGGCAACTTTAAAATAACAGGCAACGTAGGCAAGGTCATGGAGGAAAGCTATAATGCCGCCCTCAGCTATATAAGAGCAAATGCCGAGGCATTAGGCGTGGATATAGACTTTGACAATACAGACGTTCATATACACATCCCCGAAGGGGCTACCCCTAAAGACGGCCCTTCAGCAGGCATAACTATGGCAACCGCCATGATATCCGCTATGACCAAAACTCCCATAAGGGCTGACATTGCCATGACCGGAGAAATAAGCATAAGAGGTAAGGTAATGCCTATAGGCGGACTTAAAGAAAAAGTTCTTGCCGCCAAGAGAGCCGGAGTGAAAAAGGTAATAATACCTGTTGAAAACGCTCCCGACTTAGAGGAGATACCTGAATACGGCAGGGAAAATATGGAATTCGTTTTGGCGGAAGCTATGAACGAAGTTCTTACAAACAGTTTGATAAGATAAGCTTAAGGGCTGTCGCATTAAAAGCGGCAGCCCTTTTATATTACGGCCTTTACCATACTGTGTCGGCGAAGGCCTGCCGATCAAGCATATCTCTTTTGCACCGCAAATTTAACTCAGCGGTCTCTTTACTGTTGCAATATTTATATTATTGGGATATACTTAAATAAAAAAACGAGGACAGATATGAACTACAAAATAATCATAGAATACGAAGGCACAAGATACAACGGCTGGCAGCGTCAGAAAAATGCTGCCGACACTATACAAAATATAATAGAAAATGCCGTTTATGAAATTACGGGAGAGAGAGCGGAGGTAAACGGCTCCGGCAGGACCGATGCAGGAGTCCATGCCTTGGGTCAAACGGCAAATTTCAAGCTGACAAGGGAATGCGCCGACATTATGGACAAGCTAAATAATATTCTGCCTGCCGATATAAGGATAATACACTGTCAAGCTGTAGATGACAGATTTCACGCAAGGCTTAGCGCCAAAGGCAAAACATATATATACAAAATAGACACAGGCAAAAAGCCCAATGTATTTACAAGAAGGACAGTCCAGCACTTTCCCTATGACATAGATATGGAAGGCATTAAAAAAGCGGCGGGCTATATGGTAGGCGAAAAGGATTTCAAGGCCTTCTGCTCAAACAAAAGGATCAAAAAATCCACGGTAAGGAATGTTTACTCCATAGATATAGAACAAGAGGGCACCGAGATAACGTTTACATTTAAGGGAAACGGCTTCCTTTACAATATGGTGAGAATAATGACAGGCACCCTTTTAGACGCAGGCACAGGCAAATTTCCTCCCGAATATGTAAAGCAGATAATACTTTCCCGCGACCGCTCCAAGGCAGGCATAACAATGCCGCCGAGAGGCCTTACGCTCAAAAGCGTGGATTATTGAAATAATTGTTGAAAAAAAGTGTAATTTATGTTTAAATATATATAAGAAATAAAAGATCATGAGGTGTTTATTATGGATAAAATAAAGGTTATGAGTATATTCGGCACCAGGCCTGAAGCCACTAAAATGGCTCCTCTTATAAAGGCTATGGACAAGTGTGACGAAATAGAGCAGATAGTATGCGTTACGGCACAGCACAGAGAGATGCTGGATCAGGTACTGGATATATTCAAGCTCAGCCCCGACTATGACTTGGATATTATGACACAGCGCCAGACTCTTACGGATATTACAATAAAGGCTCTTAAGGGTCTTGAAGAAGTAATGTCCGAGGCAAGGCCCGATCTTGTGCTTGTACACGGCGATACCACCACTACATTTGCAGGCTCTCTTGCCGCCTTCTACAGCGGTATAAAGCTTGGCCATGTTGAAGCGGGCTTAAGGACATACGACAAGACCCAGCCCTTCCCCGAAGAAATGAACAGAGTGCTTACGGGGCATATGGCGGATCTGCACTTTGCTCCCACAAAGCTTGCCAAGGAGCATCTTTTAAAGGAGAACATAAGCCCCGACGGTATATTTATTACGGGAAACACTGCCGTAGACTGTCTTAAGACCACGATCACGGATAACTTTGTATTCGATGTGGATATACTGAATAATATAGATTATAAGAACAAGAGAGTCATAACGATGACCGCTCACAGAAGAGAAAATTTGGGCGAACCTCTTGAGAATATATGCAGGGCTGTTTTAAGGCTGGTAAACGACTATGATGATATTGAAGTGGTATATGCGGTACATCCCAATCCGGCAGTAAGAGATGTGGCTGACAGAGTTCTCGGCGGTCATGACAGGATACGCCTTATAGACCCTATCGATATCAGAAATATGCATAACCTTATGAACCTAAGCTATATGGTAATGACCGACAGCGGCGGGCTTCAGGAAGAGGTGCCTTCCATGGGCAAGCCTGTACTTGTGCTCAGAAACGTTACCGAAAGACCGGAAGGCGTTGAAGCCGGTACCCTTAAGCTGGCAGGTGTACATGAGGATGAGATATATGCTCAGGCTAAGGAGCTTTTGGAAAACAAGGATACCTACAGCAAAATGGTTGCCGCCAAGAACCCCTTCGGCGATGGCTATGCTGCCGAGAGGATAGTCGAAGCAATAAGATATTACTTCGGTCTCAGACAGGACAGACCCGAGGATTATTAAAAATAAAAAGGCTGCCTGATATGGCAGCCTTCAAATAATATGGGGTATAAATATGGAATATGATTTTCTGACATTTTATATGATGTTTTTTATATACAGTTTTTTAGGCTGGTGTTTTGAAAGCTGCTATGTTTCCTTAAAGGAAAAAAAGTGGGTGAACAGAGGTTTTATGACCATACCCTTTTTGCCCATATACGGCTTCGGTGCAGTAAGCATAATCTTTACAACACTGCCCTTTATCTCAACCCCCTTGCTCGTATATATAGTAGCTGCCGTCACAGCTACCGTGCTCGAATTTTTTACCGGATCCGTTATGGAAAAGCTATTCAAGGTAAAATACTGGGATTACAGCAAAAATTTTATGAACTATAAGGGACATATTTGTCTTAAATCCAGCATTACATGGGGCTTTATGGGGCTTCTCATAACATATGCGGTAAACGCTCCCATAGCCGATTTTGTATTTTCCCTGACCGAAGCCTTTACAATAGCCGCCGCATCCGTGCTTACCGTTATATTTGCAATTGACTTTGTGCGTTCCTTCAATGCCGCTTACAGCTTAAGAGAGATGATACTCTCCAACGAAAGGCTTATGTCTGAGCTTAAGGAGATCAAAGAAGATATCACGGCCGCCATTGAAAATGCCGAGGAAAAAAGAGCTGCTGTTGCTGCGGAGATAAAAGAGAAAATGGAGACCGCCCTTTCCTATACGGAATTTGACGATTATATAAAAGAAAAGATCAATGAATGGAAGAATACGGATCTTGAATATCCTACGTACAGACTGCATAACAGGATGATGGATCTGAAAAAGAACCTGTCCTCCGTTGACAAAAGGAGAGCCGCCTTGCTGAGACGAAATCCCGGAGCAAAATGTCATAACGGATTTTTGAAGGAAATAAGAGAGCATATAAAAAAAGGGGATTGATCACATCCCCAAAAGATTTCTTATGTATTCCATAATGATCGGATAGAATATGAGCCAAACCGTTATAACGGCTATCACAAAGGCAGACACGCCTATCACATACATTATCTTATATATAAGAGGCACGGAATTGTAGAATTTTCGTGCCTTTATCATTTTTTTGTAAAACATAGAATGGATATACCACCGTCTGAAACGCGGCGAGCCCTTTGAAAAGCATATATATGCCACAAACAAAAAGGGTATCGTAGGCACTACGGGCAAAAGCGTGCCTATAATACCCAGTATTAAAGATATAAAACCCAATATGACAAGTATCGTTTCCATTAACTCTTTACTTCCTTATATACATCTCTCTTGCCTATATTCCTGTCCTTGGCCACCTGCTTCATAGCAGTCTTTTCATCAAGCCCTTCCGAAATATATTTTTCAAAATGCTCTTTTATGCTGAGTTCGGCATATTTCATAAGCTCCGCATTTTTTATTTCCTCATATCCTATTCCCTCTACCACTATGACAAACTCGCCCTTGGGCTCATTTTCTGTGAAATGACTTATCATTTCCGAAATATATCCTCTTTCAACGGTTTCGTGCTTCTTGGTAAGCTCTCTTTCCACGGCGCACCTTCTGTCGCCCAAGGCAGCATATATTTCCTCAAGAGTGGATAAAAGATGATGCGGCGCCTCATAGAACACAGTCGTTCTCGTTTCGTTTTTAAGCCTGTCGAGCACCTCCGCCCTTTGCTTTTTGTTCTTGGGCAAAAAGCCCTCAAATATATAACTGCGGCAACTGAGCCCGCTTAGGACTACAGCGGTCACAACTGCCGTAGGGCCCGGAACAGCCGTTACTTCTATATCGTTTTCATAGCACATTCTTATAATGTCTTCGCCGGGGTCGGATATGCCGGGCATACCTGCATCGGTCACAAGGGCAACGTTTTTGCCTTCCTTGAGCATCTCTATGAGCTGAGGACCTTTGCTTTCCTTGTTGTGCTCATAATAGCTTGTAAGCCTTGTCTTTATATTAAAATGATTGAGGAGCTTCATAGTATTTCTGGTATCTTCCGCCGCAATTATATCAGCTTCGGAAAGTATCCTCACCGCTCTGTATGTCATATCCTCCATATTGCCTATAGGCGTACCGCATATATATAACATAGCCTTCTCCTATTTATCATAAATATCTCTTACCTCATCGCTGTAATTGCCGTCGGCATTGTATACCACAAGAGGCATACCCGTCTTAAGCCCTGCTCTGCCGCCTTTTATAAACTCTATGAGCACAAGCACAGGCGTCTTGTTTGCCGTAGTCTGTACAAGCCTCATAAACTTAGGTTCGAGCATATATTTCCTTGCGGTACAGAATATATCGCACAGCCTTTCCCCACGATGCACCATATAAAATCTGCCGCCATATTTAAGCATTTTATTGGCAGCAGAAAATACATCCTCCATATTGCACATAAGCTCGTGCCTTGCTATTGCCACAGGGCCTATATCGTTTACAAAGCCTGTGCCTACGGGAGTATAAGGCGGATTACAAGTGACGACATCAAAGCTGCCCAAATCAAAATATGTATCCGACAGCTTTATATCCCCTTCGATTACGGTGATCTTATCCTCCAGTTTATTAAGAGCTACGGAACGCCTTGCCATATCTGCACTTTGCCGCTGTATCTCTATGGCATAGAAATGCCTGCCCTCTGTCTTGGCCTCCAGAAGTATGGGTATGACTCCCGTTCCCGTACACATATCCAGCACCCTTTCGCCCTTTTTCACCTTGGCAAAGCCGCTTAAAAGCACTGCATCTATGCTAAAGCAAAAGGCCTCTGTGCTCTGTATTATTTTATATCCCTTTCTGTTAAGGTCATCTATTCTTTCGTTTTCCAATAATTCCATTAATCAAGCAATTCCTTTAGATCCTCGGCAGATATCTGATCTTCCTTGTAATGCTTTCTCTTCACTATGGTTATTTCCTCGGGTGAGAAAAAGCTTATCGTCACATCGTTTTTAGGCGGTTTTCTGATAGCCGTCTTTATTATCTGCTTCAACACGTTTACATTAAGTACCTCTCCCTCGCCCTCGGGAGTATCTATGATATCTCCTTCTCTGGGCAGATCCTTGAGCAGATCCTCATAAGCCTCCTGCTCATATTTAAGACAGCACATAAGCCTGCCGCATATGCCCGATATCTTTGAAGGATTAAGGGAAAGTCCTTGATCCTTTGCCATTTTGATGCTCACGGGATGAAAGTCTCCCAAAAACGTAGCGCAGCATAAAGTCCTGCCGCATATGCCTATGCCGTTCATCATTTTGGCTTCGTCTCTGACGCCTATCTGTCTCAGCTCTATCCTTGTTCTGAATATTGCCGCAAGATCCTTTACAAGCTCTCTGAAGTCTATCCTTCCGTCAGCCGTAAAGTAGAAAATAAGCTTACTGTTGTCAAATGTAAGCTCGGTGTCTATAAGCTTCATTTCAAGGCCGTGCTTCTTTATCTTGTCTATACAAATAGAAAAAGCTTCCTTTTCCCTTTCCTTGTTCTTTTCGTTTTTTTCCTTGTCTTCTGTTGTGGCGATACGCATTACCTTTTTTAAAGGAGATACTATTTCATCTTCATTTATCTCCCTGTTGGGCAAAACCACAGTGCCGAATTCTACGCCACGCACTGTTTCCACTATAACGTTTTCGCCGTTTACAATATCCATATCATCCGGATCAAAGTAATATACCTTGCCTGCCGGCTTAAATCTTACGCCTACTACTATCATATCATTTCTCCTTTATCTTAAAAAACAAAGTTTCCAGCAAAAGCTGTACATTGCCGTTGTTTCTCAGTTTGACTCTTGTGTCCTCTATGGCCTCGCATCTTTTTATGAGAGAAGAGCCGCTTGCCGTATCGGCTATAAAGAACACATCCGAAAGCTTATCGGACTGTATGAGCCGCTGTTCGTCTCCTGTTTTTATATATACGAGAGCATCTCTGTATATCATATAAATGTTTTCAAGTATGGTATCGAGTATCTGTTTGTCCTCTTTTATATAAGCTTTTATTTCGTCTATGATATCATACAGCTTTGTCATATCGGCGCTCTCAAGCTCTGCGGCTGTTTTTGCCGCCTTATCTCTTATATCCCTGAACTGAGGCGAATCCATAAGCATCTTTGCCCTGCCTATGTTGCCCATGGAATATCCTGCATAAAGCCGAGCCTGTTCACTGTCTATGCCTTCCTTATTGATCAGATGATCCGCTACGGTATCGTAGGGCAGCGGCTTGAGCTTAAAGAGTATACAGCGTGAAAGTACCGTAACCAAAAAATTGTTGTAGTTTTCACTCAGCAGTATGAAAATACCATAATCAGGAGGCTCCTCAAGAGATTTCAAAAAAGCGTTCTGAGCCGCCTCATTCATTTTATGAGCATCGGGTATCACAAATATTTTGTATCTGTTCTTGTAGGGCTTAAGAGCCAAATTTTTAACTATCTGATCCCTTACGTCATCTACGGATATGACCGATGATTTGTGAGTAACATATATTACATCCGGGTTATTGTCTTCATCAAATGTCCTGCAGCTTGTACATCTTCCGCAGGCCTCGGTGCCGCCCTCTTCACAGTTGAGAGTTTTGGCAAAGGCTCTTGCCAACGTCATCTTGCCTATGCCGTCAGGCCCGTCAAATATATAGGCATGATTTACTCTGTTGTTTTTTATAGAGCTTTTTATATGTTCCTTTATTTCACTGTGTCCCACAATACTGTCAAGATCCATATGCCTTACCTCTAAATGCTGCTGTTTGCTATGAGCTCGTCTATATATGCCGCTATACGGCTGTGTATTTCTTCTACGCTTCCCAAGGCATCTATCACCTTTATCCTGTCTTTATATCTTTTTGAAAGCCTTATGTAGCCGTCGTATACCCTTTGATGAAAACCTGCCTTTTCCATTTCTATACGATCCAGTTCGCTCTGCTTTTCCTTACGGAGTATGCCGTCTTCCGGCTTTAATCTTAGCAGAAAGGTAATATCCGGCTCAAGCTCGCCTACAGCGTATTTGTTTATACTCTTTATGAGCTTTTCGCCCATACCTCTGGCAAAGCCCTGATATACTATGCTGCTGTCCAAATACCTGTCGCTTATGACCACGCCGCCGTCATTGAGAGTGGGCAGTATGACCTCTGAGGTATGCTGAGCTCTTGCCGCAGCATATAAAAGAGCCTCTGTGATATCCGTCATCTCGGCATTGTTCCTGTCTATGATTATCTCTCTTATCTTCTCGCTGATAGGAGTACCTCCGGGCTCTCTCGTGCATACCACCTTAAAGCCCTTGTCCGTAAGATATTTTTCCAAAAGGCCGATCTGTGTTGTCTTGCCTGCGCCGTCGGTTCCCTCTATCGTTATAAAAAGACCTGACATAATATCCTCCTACCTTGCCAGCCAGCCGCCGTCTACGGCCAAAGTAAAGCCATTGACATAATCCGATGCCTTTGAGGCAAGGAATACCACCGCACCCTTCATATCCTCCGGAGTACCCCATCTGCCTGCGGGTATCCTCTCCAGTATGGCCTCGGAACGATCTGCATCCTTTCTTAGCTGGTTTGTATTATTTGTTGCCATATATCCGGGAGCAATGGCGTTTACATTTATACCCTTGTCCGCCCATTCATTGGCCAAGGCCTTTGTAAGGCCCATTACGGCAGACTTGCTCGCCGTGTAAGACGGCACTCTTATACCGCCCTGATAGCTGAGCATAGAGGCAACATTTATTATTTTGCCGCCGCTTTGCTGCCTTTCAAATTCCCTTGCAAATGCCTGTGACAGGAAAAACACGACATTGAGATTTATGTCCAATACCTTGTTCCAGTTTTCCTCGCTTACATCCAAGGCGTCTTCACGCATTATGACTCCGGCATTGTTCACAAGTATGTCCACTCTTCCGAATTTACTTTTTACCTCATCTATTATCCTGCCTATATGTTCGGTGGTGCCGAGATCCGCCGTGACCTCAAGGAATTCGCCATTGTTTTCCTCTATAAGAGCCTTTGTCTCATCACAGCTTCGCCTTGCTACTCCTGCGACCTTGGCTCCTGCCTGCGCCAATGCTACGCACATTCCCTGGCCGAGCCCCGTATTGGCTCCTGTCACTACCGCTACTTTATTGTCCAATCTGAAATCGTCAAGTATCATTATATCATCCTTCCCTTTATGACTTACAGCATTAATTATAACATAAGAACCTGCTAAGTTCAAGTATGATTAAGTATGCCTTGACACCTATCTGTTTTTTGATCAAATGCTATTTTTTTGTTGACACTTTTTTGATTTAATGATAAAATAATATTGCTTTGCAGATGTGGCGGAATGGCAGACGCGCAGGATTCAGATTCCTGTCCTCGAAAGAGCGGTGTGGGTTCAACTCCCATCATCTGCATTATTTTTTTGTATTTTATTCATATCTCAATGCCTCTATAGGATCAAGCAATGCAGCCTTTCTGGCAGGGTATACTCCGAATATAATACCTATTGCACTTGATATAACCACGGCTATTATAATTGAGTTAATGGAAACAACACTTTCCATACCCATTATTTTACCTGCTGCCAACCCGGCTATAAAGCCGAAAACAATTCCCAGTATGCCTCCCATAAAGGTCAGTATTATAGCCTCAACTACAAACTGGAACATAATGTCGCTGTTCTTTGCACCTATAGATTTTCTTATACCTATTTCCCTTGTTCTTTCAGTTACAGTCACCATCATAATATTCATAACGCCTATACCGCCTACTATAAGAGATATTGCGGCTACACTGCTTATAAGAAGCGTTACTGTTCCGGTTACTTCGTTCATAGCCTCAAGCTGCTCTGTAGTGCTTTCGCAGCTATATTTATCGGAGGTATTGTGAAAATTATCGAGCATCGCTACAATTTTCTCACTTAAGGCATCTGTATTATCAGGGTCTTCAGCAACAAGAGTTATGTTTGTAAGTGTCTTTTGCCCAAAAAGCCTTTGGGCAGTGGATATTGGCATAACCATACTTTCGGGGTATTCGTTTTCATACTGCATTTCTGCCTCTGCATTGGGATTTTTGACAATGCCTGTTACAGTATATTTCTGTGAACCTTTCCACGACTTTATTGATATCTGCTGACCCACAACAGACTCGTCACAGTATCCGAATACCTTCTGAGCAGTTGTATCTGTAATAACAACTACCTTACTTTTACTGTCTATATTTTCCTGACTTATATACTCTCCGTAAAGCAGCTCGGGAGCCATTATATCATAGTAGTCTGCACCTACGCCTGTTATCTGTGCTGTATTTGTCTCTTTTGGATCAAAAAGCTTTACGGAATAATAATTTGCCTGATATGTAGGCGATATATATTTTATGCCTGATTGATTCTTTAAAAGCTCATAATCATCAAGTGTAAGCGCATCGCTTGTATACATATTTCTGGGAGAATTGTTTCTCAGTGAAACTGTCATTCTGCCTACGCCCAAATCGTCAAACTGATCCTCTATCTGCTTTTGTGAACCGTTGCCTATGGAAGTAATGGCAATAACTGATGCTATACCTATTATAATACCAAGCATTGTAAGAAATGTCCTCATTTTATTGCCAAGAACATTATTAAAGGCTGACTTTATATTTTCTGTAAGATGCATTATGCATTACCTCCCTTAACAGGCTCATCACTTATTTTTCTTCCGTCTTTGAAGGTCACTATCCTTTTTGTATAGGCAGCCACATCAGGCTCGTGAGTTACCATTACTATAGTAGAGCCCTCTTCGTTCAGCCGACGGAATATATCTATTATTTCAAAGGTAGATTTGCTGTCAAGATTGCCTGTAGGCTCATCGGCAAGTATTACGGCAGGATCGTTTACCAATGCTCTTGCTATTGCTACCCTCTGCCGCTGTCCGCCTGACATTTCATTGGGCTTATGCTTTACTCTCTCTGCAAGCCCTACTCTCTCAAGGGCTTCCATTGCCCTTTTCCGCCTTGCAGTCTTTTCGACCCCCGCATATAGCATAGGCAGCTCCACATTTTCAAGAGCGCTCATCTTAGGCAGTAAATTAAATGACTGAAATACAAATCCTATTTTCTTATTGCGTATTTCGGAAAGCTTTTTATCGGGTGTCTTTGAAATATCTATGCCGTCAAGTATATAACTGCCTCTTGTAGGCTTATCAAGACAGCCCAGTATATTCATCATAGTAGATTTTCCTGAGCCTGAAGAACCCATAATGGAAACAAATTCACCGGGCTTAACCCATAGGTCTACCCCCGCCAAAGCCTCCACCTCCAGGGCCCCCTGGCGGTACACCTTGGCCAGATCTTCTATTTTGATCATTGCCCATCATACCTCCTCTCATGATATTTTCCTCAGAGTTTTTGTTGTCCTCCTGGCTCTGCTCTCTTTCACTGTTTCTCTGATCCTTTATTTCATCTAATGTCATACCGTCCTTAATACTGTCGTCTACAGAGGTCAGCACATCTTCGCCTTCACTTAAGCCTGAGATTATTTCAACTACCGTATCGTTTTCCTCTCCTGCAGCTATCTCTCTTTGGCTTACCTTAGTACCGTCGGATACAAATACATATTTCTTGCCAACCTTTGCATCGGTCTTTACAGCAGAAGAAGATACCGTCAATATATCAGGCTTATCCAGTACAGTAATTTCCAAATCCAGATTATAACCGGGCTTAAGCACGCCATCCGGATTGTCAACTGATATTTCAACAGGTACTGCCGTTTCACTGCCCATATTTGTATCAGTGGCAAGAGCGCTGTCATTTATCCTTATAATACTTCCTGTATATTCCTTACCCTCCAGTCCGTCTGAAGTCATTACTACCTTCTGCCCCAGTTCTAAAAGAGGCGCATCATATTCTTCGATGTTTGCACTTACTATAAGCTTGTTGAAGTCTGCCAGCTTTAATATAACTGTATTTTCCTCCGTATATGTACCCTCGTCTACGCATACTTCCGTTACTTTGCCATCTACGGCAGCAGATGTAGAATACACAAGCTCACTTAGATCCTTTTTATAGTCTGCCAGATTGTCCTGCAGACCCTTTAATGTAAGCTGTGACTGCTCATACTTAGTCCTGCTCTCACTGTCACCAAGTACCGTCTGCGCATCCTTAAGAGCATTCTGCGCATATGTAACATCATTCTGCGCTGTTGTTATTGTAAGCTTTGCATTGTTCTGCTCGGTTATAAGATCATCATAGGCTGTCTTGGCCTCTGTAAGCTGGGCATCCGCCTTCTTTGCTGTTGTGACCGCTGCATCATACTCATTCTGCGTAGTGCCGCCTACAGCTAAAAGTTCTTCCATATCGCTTACCTCTTTTTCGGCATCTTTTACATCCTGCTGTGCATTGTCAATAGCTGTCTGCTGTATTGAAAGACGTGAGGCATAGCTGTCATATGATGTCTGCGCCTCCTGTAATGCCTTCTGCTTTGAAATGACCTCATTTTTGAGCTTTGTTATCTCTGTATCTGATGTGGGAGTTGTCATATCCTTAAGAGATAGCTGCGTATTTTCTATTTCTCTTTCGGTATCCCTTATCTGCTTTTCAAGTTCTTCTTTCCTGTCCTCTACATCATACTCTACAAGAAGATCGCCTGCCTTTACATCATCGCCTTCCTCTACAAGTATATTCTTTATAATATTGGTCTCGCCCTCTGCATATACTTCAATTTCATCATCAAGGAGAACACTTCCCGATGCAGTTATGGTATCTGTAAGTGATGTTTTGGACACTGTCTCTGTTATAGGGTGTTCCCTGTTCATGTCCGAGGTATTGCTTTTATTTTTAATATGTCTGTATATCCCCATGCCGCCTCCTGCTATGACCACAGCAAGAGCTATGACTATAACTGTCTTTATTCTCCTATTCACATATATCCCTCCATGTAATTATTATGAATTTATGATACTAAAGCAAGATTAAGTATATATTAGTCCTAAATTAGATAACGATTAGAAAAGATTAAAAATCAATTAAATTCAGATACTAACCACAACTAAGTTAGGAGAGAATTTATGAAAAAAATACTACTTTTATTGATCTCGGCTTTATTCCTGACAGGCTGCTTTGTAACAAACGGCAAAAAACAGTCAGGATATCCCACGGACAAAGCGAAAAACATCCCGACCATATGGGCTTGCTTGCCTTTGAAAAGCACATAGATGAGGCTGCGCAGTTGTTGCCAAAACTGTTGCCAAAATAGTGTACGGCGAAACCTCATTATTTACTTGTGTTTTAAGAGACGGTTTACGGGTTCAACTCCCATCATCTGCATTATAATACATAAAAAACGGACTGCAAAAAACAGTCCGTTTTTTATGTAAAACAGCTTGATATCATACTGTCCGAAAGGTCCGCACACGGCTTTTGCAAGCAGCTATCGGCATACCGCTTATATACCCTGAGATGCAAAGGATACCTTTCCCGTGCTTGGATCCATAGACTCCACTATTGCAAGAGATTCAAGTTTGTAGCCTAAATTTCTTATTATCTTTCCGCCGTTTTGGAAGCCCTTTTCTATAGCTATGCCTATGCCTGCCACCTCTGCCCCGGCATCCTTCACTATGGAGATCAGTCCTTGAAGAGCACAGCCGTTTGCAAGAAAATCGTCTATTATAAGTATTTTGTCATCGGGGCTTATAAGCTTTTTGGAAACTATCACCTGATTCTTGCACTTATGGGTAAAGGACTCTACTTCCGCTATGTACATTTCGCCTTCTATATTTATGCTCTTTGACTTCTTGGCAAATACCACAGGCACGTCAAAGTGCTGCGCCACCACGCACGCAATGCCTATGCCTGAAGCCTCTATTGTTATTATCTTGTTTATTTCCACATCCTTAAAGCGCTTTTTAAATTCCTTTCCCATTTCATTGAATAAATTTATATCCATTTGGTGATTTAAAAAACGGTCGACTTTTAAAACATTGCCCTCTTCAACAACACCTTGTTCCACTATCTTTTTTTCCAGGAAATTCATAAAGCACAGTCCTTTCTTAATGTATTTATATTTCCTACATTTTACAACATATAAACACATTTTTCAATTACTTTTTAAACTTTTCCGATCTTATTTTTATAAGCTGCGCACAAATGCTGATGCCTATTTCTTCGGGAGTTTTGCTCCCTATGTCGAGCCCTATGGGCGTAGTGATACGCTTGAGCTGATCCTCACTTATCCCTTCGGATAAAAGCTTTTCGTTTATATACCGTGTCTTTGCCTTGCTGCCTACGACTCCTATATATGATGCCCTTGTGCCAAGAGCAAACCTTTCACACTTGTGATCTCCCATATGCCCTCTTGTCATTATGACTATATAATCATTTTCATTTACATGGACAGGTATATTGTCATAGTCTGTACACAGTGTGTCATCAGCCTCGGAGAAAAGCCGCACATATTCATCTCTGTCGTCTATCACAGTTACCCTGAAGCCCGTGTGTTTTAACAAAGGCACCGTTTCCCGAGCCAAATGCCCTCCGCCGAAAACATATACAATGCCATCGTAATTAAATTTTTCATAATAATATTTGTCATCCGTAAATCTGTATACATCCTTTTCGATATCATATATTATATCGGCCCTGCCCTTGTGAAGAGGGAGCATAAGCCAGTAGGGTCTGCCGCTTTTACAGGCGTCAGCGCCCTTTTGCCCAATATGGTCATCCGCATAATAAAAGAGTATGCTTGCCCTGCCGCCGCATACCATTCCCATATCGGCAGTATCGATATCACAGACGCAGCATACCTTTTTATCCATAAGCTCCTTTGCTTTTGACACAACAAAATATTCAAGCTTTCCTCCGCCTACGCTGCCGTATATTCTGCCTTCGTCTCCTACCAGCATATATGCTCCCGTTTTTCCCGGAACGGAGCCTTCGGTATTTATTACGACGGTAAGCATGGTTTTGTTTCTTTCCCTAAGTATTTCAAATATCCTTTTCATTCATATCCACCATAAACCTGCACACAAGCCTAAGTACGCTGCCGCCTATACATCTTGCCTTGTCCGAAACGGTAAAGCAATTGCCGTATTCCTCCCTGCGCGGATCTATATCGGCTATTTTAAGTCCTTTATGCACGCTGTATCCATCCCTTATAATACCTCTTATGATGCCTGTAAGGGAAGCAGGCACTCCTTCATTTCCCACAAGGGCGATAATGTCGTTTTTTTCCACAAAGCTGCCTATGTCCTTAACTGTTTTGATGATACCGTCGGCAGGTGAATGTATCACTCTTTCTGCGGTATATCCTCCTATATTCCCGGGGATACCCGTATTTTTTGCCGCACTGCCCTTTTCTATTATCCTGCCCAGATCGTGTCCTCTTTGGGTCTCTATAACATAGTGTACATCAACGCCTGCCCTAAAGCCCGGTCCCAAAGCGATAGTCAAGGGAGCCATACGGATATGGGTATTTATATTTCTTTTGGCCAGTATGCCGTCTATTAAAATATCGGGAGCAAGCCTTTGTATGCTTTCTCCCTTCTCATCTGTAAGCACAGGCACATTATTTTCATTTATTATATCGTAAACATTTTCAATGCCATACGCTCTTACCGCCTTCATTCCGTCAACTGTACTTTCGCCGTCATACACAGCCTCGCACACGGATACCCTGCGTCTTATTGCAGAGGGCTTGTCTGTTTCGAGCACAACGGGTATAAGCCCTGCTGTCCACAAGGTATGTATCGTACCCGTGGCAATATCTCCTCCCCCCCTTACAACAATAAACGGTTTCTTCATCGTGCTCCTCCTTACATCTCAAGGGTATATATGCCCTCAAAGCCCGTTATTTTATCAGAGTATATTACATACTCCTCCTGCGCCATACGCCATGCCAGACCGCAGCCTGCCGAAATTTTAACAGGCAGGGGTATGAGCCTGCCCGGTATGCTTTCCGCCATACACCTTTTTTCAAATGCCATGGCTTCTGTGGTATGGCTGAATGTAATTATGGTATAAAGCCTTTTTTCTTTCATAGTTCGGATATCTCCTTAAGAGCCTGTATCCCTTTGTCTATCTCTTCTTCTGTGTTGAAATAGGAAAAGCTGAATCGTACTGCTCCTATATCGTCTGTGCCGAGAGCCTTATGGATAAGCGGTGCGCAATGCGCTCCCGCTCTCGTGCATATGCCATATTCTGTCCAAAGCCTGTCGCAAAGCACATCCGAGGATATGCCTTCAATATTGAGTGTGACAACGCAGGCTCTTTCCTCCGCAGATATATCGCCGTATATCCTTATGCCCTTTATATCTTCTATGCCGCTTATGAACCGTTTTTCAAGCGCTTTTTTTCTGCCGTATATATTTTCTGTGCCGATGTTTTCCATAAATATGAGCGCAGCGTTTAGCCCTGCTATGCCATGGCAGTTAAGCGTGCCGGCCTCAAGGGCTTCAGGCATATCAGACGGATGCCTTTTGTCAAAGCTGTGTATACCGCTGCCACCTGTACGGAAGGGCTTGATATCCACGCCCTTTCGCACATATATGCCCCCTGTTCCCTGTGGGCCCATAAGTCCTTTATGCCCTGTAAAGCAAAGCACATCTATACCCATATCTTCAACATTTATATCTGTACAGCCTGCTGTCTGGGCGGCATCCACAACGAGAAGCGCATTATTTTTATGAGCGATGTCAGATATCCTTTTTATATCGGTCACGTTGCCGGTCACATTTGAAGCATGGTTTATAAATATCGCTTTTGTGTTTTCCTTTACCTCAAATGTATAATCGTGCCTGCCAAGCCTGTCCGACTTTATAAGCGTAAGCTTGGCGCCTCTTGCGTAAAGCGGCCTTAATACGGAATTGTGCTCCCACATGGATGTGATGATATTGTCCGAGCTTCTTACAAGACCGTTTACCGCCATATTAAGAGCATCTGTGGCATTCAGTGCAAAGGCTATCCTTGAAGGATCGCTTATGCCGAAGAGCCTGGCAAGTCTTTCTCTTGTATCATACACCAGCCTTGCCGCTTTAAGCGCAGGCTCATGAGCGCCTCTGGAAGGATTGCCCATAGTATCTATGGCATTGTACACAGCCCTTTTCACAGACCTTGGCTTTTGTATAGTCGTTGCCGCATTGTCAAAATATATCATGGCCTTATTATAAGACCTGCACCCATCATTTTTTCAACTATGGCATACATATTGGTAACGCTGCCTACCATGAGCTTGTCGCTCAGTCCATAGTGATCGAGACAGGTGCCGCAGGTCATTATCTCGACGCCCTGTGCTTCAAGAGATCTTATATCCTCCAGCGTAGGTGAGTTTTCGCAGGTAAGCTTGGCTCCGCCGTTATAAAAAACAATAGCTGACGGGAGCTCGTCTTGCTGAGTAAGAGCAAATATAAAAGCCTTCATAAGAACAGCTCCCAACTCATCATCGCCGCTGCCCATATGGGATGATGATATGACGACAAGCTTGTTTCCACGCATATCGGGTACGCATATATCATCTTTTTTTTCTTCGGCTGCGGCCTCGCCTATTGTCATTACCACCTTGTATCTGTTGTCTCCAAGCTTTTCGGAGGCAACCTTGTAGCCCTTCTGATTTGCCATCTTAGTCAGGTTCTGAACGGCTATTTCATTATCCACAAGCGTTTCCACCTGACCGCTGCCACCCAGCTCCTTTATTGCATTTTTAGTTTTTACAACAGGTATGGGACAAGGGTCTCCCATAGCGTTTACCTTTATCATAATTATTCTCCTTTTACAAGTATTTCTATATTCTTTTTTTCCGTAAGCCTTCCCACTATTTCGGCAGGCATACCCTTTTCCTTCATTTCGGAAAGCATTTTTTCCGCCTGATCCTCTGAAAGAGCTATAAGCAATCCCCCCGAGGTCTGTGGATCGAAAAGTATCTCTTCCATTGCAAAGCTGATATTTTCAAACAAAACATTGTTTCCCACAAAGTTTCTGTTTCTCTGCCCTGCCGCCGTCAGTAAGAACTCATCGGCATAATCTCTCGCTTCGGGAATATAAGGTATCCTGTCTGCAAATATCTCGCAGGAAAGTCTGTTGTCCAGCATCTCGTGGATATGCCCCAGCAAGCTGAAGCCCGTAACATCGGTACAGGCGTGTACGTCATAGCCTTTGCATATATCGGCAGCATATTTGTTAAGCATAGTCATGGAGTCCACAGCCTCGTTCATAGCTCTTTTTGAAGCCTCTCCGACTCTGCCTGCCGTACACACTATGCCTACGCCCAGCTTTTTGGTGAGCACAAGCAGATCTCCCGCTTTTCCTTCGTTGTTTTTGTATATCCTGCGTGGGTCTGCTATTCCCATGACGGACAAGCCGTATTTTACATCGCTGTCTGCAATGGAATGTCCTCCCGCAAGTATGCCGCCTGCTTCGATGACCTTTTCCGATCCGCCGCACATTATTTGACCCAGTATGTTCAGATCCATATTTTCGGGGAAGCATACGATATTAAGGGCAGTCTTTACACAGCCGCCCATAGCGTATATATCACTTAAAGCGTTTGCCGCCGCTATCTTCCCGAAGGTATATGGGTCTTCCACCATAGGCGGGAAAAAATCCAGGGTCTGCACAATAGCCGTATCTTCCGAAATTTTATATACGGCAGCGTCATCCCTGCTGTCAAAGCCCACGATGAGATTTTTGTCAAAAGGCGCCTTCGGCAGCTTTTCAAGTATGCGGGAAAGCACTCCCGCACCCAGCTTTGCCGTACATCCGCCGCCCTTACAGAATATGTTTTTATCAGTCATATACCATACCACCTATATTCTCAATCAGATATATGCTGTCCTTAAGAGAGCATACAAAGGCCTTTATGCCCTTATCCTTGAGAAGCCTCTTTATTTTTCTGCCCTTATCTCTTGATAACTTGTTATCGCACTTGTTTATAACAACATAATATTTTTTGCCGCCTACGTTTTTATTTGTGCCGCTTGGCGAAGAAAGTATCTCGGCAATGTCTTCTTCCGTGAGTATATGGCTTTCGTCTGTGTTTAAAAGCTGTGCCGCTCTGTCACTGCCGTAGCAAACATCCTTTATGGCTCTGCCCACTGCATCTATACCGACTACGCCTATTACCATATCGCTTTCTTCCGGTATGACCGGCTCGTGGTCATAAGGCACTTTACAGGGCATTCCCCGTGAGCCGTCTGCTTCTATTATGACAGCATCGGCAAGAGAAATATATTTTTCCATATCATCCGGCCGTGTCAGCTTATTGTCTTTACAGGGCTTGCCCACAACGCCGATACCGCCCCTGCTCCATATTTTTTTAAGCTGCTCCTCATCGGCTGCATACTTGTATCTTTCAGGCTTATATATATGGGTGGTCGTAGTCATGAGCACATTCATATTGTTTTTACTGTACATTTCGGCAAGACAGTACATAAGAGATGTCTTGCCCCCTGCGCCCACTATGGAGATGACAAAATTCTTTTTGTCTATATCCATAAGCTCCGCACTGTTCTCGCATTTATAGAAATAAACATCCTGAAGATTTTTATTTATAATGGATTTGCCGCCCTTATCTCCCTGTATAAGGTTCAGTTCATTACGCCATTTAGGTGCAAATATACAGGGATTGCAGGCTTCGCCCTCAGGCGATATGACCGCTCCCAAGGTTTTATCCGATGCCAAAAAGCCTGCTGTCAGACCTATGAGAGTATCTATCGTCAGATTGGGCTGATCGCACACCATAAACATAAGAGCATTATCGGCATTGCCCGTCTCTACTCCTTTATGTATGGAAGCTGATATGCCCTTTTGAGAATCGGGATTGTAAACATAGAGTATGTTCTCATAGACTGAGCATATTTTCTCTATTTCTTCAAATTTGGATACAACTATTATATTTTGTATCACGTCTTTTAATTTATTTCTCAGGCCTATGGCATTTTCAAGTGCATAGGTAAACACGGGCTTGCCGTTAAGATCGTGCAAAAGCTTATTTTCGCTGCCGTATCTTTTGCTTGCACCTGCCGCCATCAATATAACATCAATCTTCATTTTTGATCCCTTTGTATACCTTCTCCGATGTTATGGGAAGCTCTCTTATCCTTACTCCCGTTCCGTTATATACTGCATTTGCAATGGCAGGCGGCGGTGTGTTTATGACTATCTCGCCTATGGACTTTGCGCCGAAGGGCCCCGTAGGCTCATAGCTTGATTCAAACTCCACCTCCACATTGCCTATATCCTGTCTTGTGGGTATCTTGTATTGCATAAAGGAATTGGATCTTGAAACGCCCTTTTCGTTATAGCTTATATCCTCATAAAGCGCCATGCCTATGCCCTGAGCAATGCCTCCCTCTGTCTGCACCCTTGCAAGATTCGGATTGATGACCGTGCCGCAGTCCACTACGGCCTTATAGTCTATAATATCTATCTTGCCCGTCTCCTTATCCACTTCTATCTCTACGGCGCCTGCCATAAACGGCGGCGGAGATATGGGAGAAGCATGGCCCTCCGAAGCATACAGGGCATTTGGATTATTGCACATGGAGCTGTTGGCTATATCCTTTAAGGATATTTTTTCATCGGAGGATATCTTATAGACCTCTTTTCCGTTGAAGTCCACATCCTTTTCATCACAGCCCAAAAGTATTGCGCCATATTTCTTTATTTTCTCCGTAAGAGCGGCGCACGTCTTTACAACAGCCATACCTGTGATGTATGTTGTGCTTGAAGCATATGAGCCCGAATCGTAAGGCGAAGAGTCTGTATCTACGCCTTGTACTATTATGTTGTCCACATCACAGCACATACAGTCTGCCGCCATCTGCGAAAGTATGGTATCGCAGCCTGTGCCCATATCCGAAGCGCCTATCATAAGGGAATAAAAGCCATCGTCATTTACCTTAAGAGCTACGGAGCCCACATCCAAATTGGATATACATGAACCCTGCATGGCAAGAGCCAGCCCTACAGAACGTATCTTGCCGTTGCCCATATCTCTTGCAGGATATTTATTATCCCAATCTATCATTTTCTTTACTCTGTCAAGGCAGCGGTCAAGAGCACAGCTATTTGCCGTTTCATTATAGTAGGCGGGCATAAGGTCGCCTTCCTTTGTTATGTTTATCTCCCTCAGACGGGCAGGATCCATATCCAGCTTATGAGCCAGCTCGTCTACGGCACATTCTACGGCAAACATACCCTGTGTAGCGCCATAGCCTCTGTATGCTCCGGCAGACATAACGTTGGTATACACAACGTCATACACGAACCGATATGCCTCTGCCCTGCTGTAGAGAGCAAGAGCCTTGTGGCCTGTAAGTCCTGCAGTTGTAGGGCCGTGCTCACCGTAGGCTCCTGTGTTGGAAAGTGTATTCATTTCAAGAGCCTTTATAACGCCGTCTTTTGTTGCTCCTATTTTTACCCTTACCTCCATCTCGTGTCTGGGAGATGAGGCGGTCTGTGTTTCCTCCCTTGTAAATACAAGCTTGGAATTCTTGCCCGTCTTATATGTAACAAAGGCGGGATATACTTCCATCACCGCTGTCTGCTTTGCGCCGAAGCCTCCGCCTATCCTGGGCTTTATCACCCTTACGTCTGTTTTGGGTATGCCCAAAGCCGTGGCAACTATACGTCTTACATGGAATGTTATCTGTGTGGCGGACACTATAGTTAGCCTATTGTATACATCCTTAGTGGCGTAGGCTCTGAACGTCTCCATCATTGCCTGCTGATTTGCCTTTGTGTGATAGGTTTCCTCAACTATCACGTCACATTGTGAAAATGCCTTTTCTATATCGCCGTTTTCACTTACCTCTCTTGCGCAAAGATTCCTTTTATTATCTGCACCTACAGGGCAAAGAGACCTCCAATTTTCTTCCGGATGAACTATTATGTCGTTATCCTTTGCCTTTCTGAAATCCAGCAAGGGCTCAAGCACATCGTATTTTACCTTTATGAGCTTAAGCGCCTTGTCCACAGCCTTTTCATTTTCTCCCGCCACTATCGCAACGGGATCGCCTACATATCTCAGCCTTTTATCCAAAATGAGCCTGTCATAAGGGCTTGCCTCGGGATATGTCTGCCCTGCCATAGTGAACCTGTTGTCGGGTACGTCTTTATAAGTGAATATAGCCTCTATACCGGGCACCTTTTCTGCGATCGATGTATTTATATCCTCAACAAGAGCGTGAGCATGAGGACTTCTCAAAAGCTTTATTATAAGGCAATCCTTTGGAGCAAGGTCATCGCAGTAAACGGGCTTGCCCGTTACAAGCGCCATAGCGTCTTTTTTTCTCACAGGTTTGTTTACCGCCTTATGATCAGCCATCAAACTTCACTCCCCTCTTATGCTCTATATATTTCTTTACCGCACGCAGCTGCCCCATATAGCCTGTACAGCGGCAAAGATTGCCTGTCAGATATTCCTTTATATCCTCTTCTGTTGGGCTTTCAAGTTCTCTTTCCATTGCCAGCACATTCATTATAAAGCCGGGATTGCAAAATCCGCACTGATCTGCTCCCTCATCGGCCAAAAAAGCGCCGAACTCCATGGCCTCGTTCTGCAAGCCCTCAAGAGTGGTTATATGCTTTCCGTTGGCACGCATAAGAGGCATAGTGCAGGAGAGTATGGGCTTGCCCTCCAGCCATACCGTACAAAGCCCACAATTGGATGTCTCGCATCCTCTTTTTACGCTGTAGCAGCCCTTATCCCTAAGAAATTCCAGCATAGGCATATCCGGCTCGACATTATCTGTTATAAGCTTATCGTTTATCCATAATTTAATTTCCATAGGACACCTCTATCTTTTCCAATGTTCTTTTTATAAGGACCTCGGCTATATGTTCTCTGTACTCTCCGCTTGCTCTCAGGTTGCTTGCGTAGTCAAAGCTTTTTGCAATTTTTGCCGCATAGCCTTCCTTATCCTTAAGCTCATCGATATGGGCTGTGCGTATATCGGCCTTTGACGGTCTTGCTCCTATGGCGGTTGTTATTTTATCGCTGCCTATGGCGATAGCACAGGTCACCACGGGAAAATCGGTGGATTGGTTCCTAAAAGACGAATATGCGATCTTGAGAGGCGTCTTTTTAACGACGATGCCCGTAAGTATATCGTTATCATAAGGCATTTTTGCAAACTCATGCATAGGCACGATACCGCTCTTATACAGCTCAGCATAGCTGTCAAGCACTATAAACATACTCAGCACATCGGAAAAACCGAAGCGGCCGAATATGCTGCCGCCAACGGTAACGGTGTTTCTGAACTGCGTTCCCACAATATGCATAAGGCTTTCTCTGACTGCGCCTTTTGTGTATTTTTCAATACCCGGGTCATGCTCAAGATCGCTCAGAGTGACCATCGCTCCTATCTTGAATACATCGTCGTTTTCTTCTATATTGTCAAGCCCCAGTTCGGAAATATCTATAACGGTATCCCACTGCCTTTTTCTCAGCCTGAGCCAGCCGTTGCCGCCTACCACGGCATTGTTCCTTTTTTGATTGAGCTCATAAGCTTCCTCAAGGCTTTTAGCGAAAACATAATTATTGCATCTCAGCATATATATCCTGCCTCTCTATATAATATCCTATTATAATTTTACAATAAAACACCAAATAATACAATAAAAAATCCTGTGATTTTTCACAGGATCCTGCGTGTCGATAAAATCGACACGCTTGAAAGAAATGCTTTCTGGCATTTCTTTCAGTTATCTAAAGAAGGAACCAGCCGTGTTTTCTGTAATTTAGGCACAAATGCCTAAATTACAGAAAAGTTCCTGTCCTCGGAGGAAGTGAATTCCTCCTGCGGATTAAAGTCTGCGACGCTTCTTTGCAAACTGTTCTTTACTTAAAATTCATATTTTATATCAAAATATTGTTTATCTACACGCTTGAATCCTGTGATTTTCACAGGATCTTTATATCGTATTTACATGAGCGCATATATTGCAGTCTTTGTTTCGGCATTCCATTTTACATCCACATCCAGCGCTTCTCCCAAGGCTCTGAAAGGTATATACATCCTTTCGTTCTTTATTTCGGCCTTTACGCCGTTGCTCATTTTGATGCTTCTGTTGCCGATCTTCATAATATCGCTGCCCGCAGTAAAGCTTATTATATTTTCGCCCGCATATATATATGCCGTCTTTGTATTGGCATCCCATTCCACGAGCGAGCTCTTATCCGCCTTGTTTACATTCTTGCCTGCAATAGCTACGGATACGAATCTGAGAGGAACGAGCATTGACTGTGATATCGGCTGTATGTAAGCCGCCGCATCTATGTCATATACATCATCCTCTACGGATATTTCACTCTTGCCTGCGGATACCCTCACCTCTGATCTTATAGGACTTTCTTCTTTTTCTTCGGTCGTTGTTTCCGATGAAGTCTCGCTCTTTACTGCATCGGGTCTGTCATATATATGACCGCCGTAATCCCGTTTGCCATTGGATGATGTGCCGCCGCTCTGCGTTGTAGCCTCGGTGCTCTGTGTCGTAGCCTCCGTGCTTTGAGTCGTAGCCTCGGTGCTCTGTGTCGTAGCCTCGGTGCTTTGAGTCGTGGCTTCCGTGCTCTGTGTCGTTGTCTCTGAAGCTTCGGTCTTTGCAAGCTGCAATACCGGATAGCCGCCGTTCCATGTGCCGAATGACTCTATAACTCCCGCACCGCTGTAATTATTTACATAAATTTCCGCCTGCTCGGGATAAAGCTTTATGCTGTGAGGTCCGTCAGATACCGGGATATCGAGTACACCGTCTGCACCTATAATACCCTCAGTCTTTGTTCCGTCAACATACACATCTGTATTTGTACCCTCTGCCGCCGTGGAACCGTCGGCATTTTTGATCCTCACATGAGCCGTATAATCCTTAGGTACATAATCGCCCACCGTCTTTATCCTGCCTGTTGTGACGGGCATGGATATAGGCTTTGTACCGTTTTCGGTAATATGTGCGATATAGCTTGTGACAGCTTCGTTCAGTCCGCTGCCCTCGCCTGATATCGGTATGTTTTCAAGAGCGCCTGAGCCTATAACATAGTCGTTTGAGCCGAGCACTATATTTGAAGAGGTATCGTTTCTGTCAAGCATCTCTGTTTGTCCGTCAATATATATAGCCTTTACTTTATTGCCTGTCTCCCCATTGGGATCGTATTCAAAGCGCATACCGCCTATCTGCAAAAAGCTGCCTGAATATGCGGCATTCATAAATCCGGTATCCTTGTCCTGTGAATTAACCGATGAAACTCCTCCCTCAAGCACGGCATAAAGCACATTGGGAGTTATCACCTTATACATTACAGTATTTGCAAACGGCAACGTGTTTACTATATGCTCCCTTGTGATCTTGCCGTTAGGCACAGATGTCCTGAAGCCGCCGCCGTTCTCCACTGCAACAACGGGCAAAGCCTTATATTCTTCAGGCAATATGTCCTTAACGCTGTATAATATACTGTCTGAAATAAGGCTGCCAAGATTGGTCTCGCCTACTCTGGCTTCGGCTATCTGATTTATAGCGCCGCCCCAAAGAGTGCCTTCGGTCTCGCCTATTACCTCTGAAAGCATTTCCTTCTGCTTTGAGCTTATTTCATCTATTTTTGCCGTTACGGTCTCATCTGCTGCAGCGTTTTTGGTATCCTCTGCTGTAAGCATGGTTTCCACAATGTCGGTATTGCCCTGCTCGTCTACAGTTATATCCATCCTGCCCAGATCGACAAGCCCTGTACCTGTCTGAGCAATGGTTATATTGCCTATTTTTTCATTTACCACAGAATGGCTGTGGCCGTCTATTATGGCATCCAGTTCCGTATCCGCCATAGCCTGAGCAAGCTCATAGCTTGTGATGTCGGACTCGTTATTGTCTATACCCATATGTGTTATTGCTATTACAACATCTGCGCCTTCCTCATCAAGGAGCGCCGTCTGTTCCTTTGCAGTCTCTATTTCGTTTTTAAATTCTACGCCAACGATACCCTTTGGGTTGGTGGATGTGGCTGTGTTGGATGTGGTAAGCGCAAATATACCCACCTTTATGCCGTTTCTTTCTATGATGACATTGCTGCCGTTTGAATTTTCGTTTTCAAACAACGGCCTTCCGTTCAGGTATGTATTGGCTGATATGATAGGAAAGCTTGCCATGGAAACAAGCTTGCTCAAATGCTCTGTGCCGTTGTCAAACTCGTGATTGCCTGCCGCCATAACATCGTAGCCTGCGGAATTCATAAGTTCTATGACATCTTCACCCTTTGAAAGAGTGGCAAGAGCAACCCCCTGTGTGGCATCGCCTGCATCTACAAGTATAGAACCCTCTGTCTCCTTTTTAAGAGCCGATACCTTATCGATACCTATTACGCTGTCTGAGCCTATAAGGCTGCCGTGCATATCGTTTGTGTGAAAAACAGTCACGGTCCTTTCGATCTCCTCCGCACAGTAGTGTACCGTAACAGAAGAAAATACAAGGACAGCCGTCAGCGTTGCGGCTATTATCTTTTTACATGGTCTTGATATCATAATAATTCCCTCCCGAATATTTATATGATTATTTTACACCATTATTTCAGAAATATCAAGCCGTTAAAAAACTGTTTATGCCGATAAAAAAACTGTTTATGCCGATAAACCGACTGTTTGTGTCATCCTGCATATATGATATCGATATTATACGCGCCTCTGTACGGCACATCCGTATACCTTGCTTTTAAAAAAATATTGAAAACCGAGCAATATTATGATATTATTTCTTTAATATGAATTTGATGGAGGTAAAAGCATGAAAATCGAAACAAAATGCGTACAGTCAGGCTATGAACCGCAAAACGGAGAACCCAGAGTGGTACCTATAGTGCAGAGCACAACTTATAAATATTCATCCGCACAGGAAATGGGAGACCTGTTCGATCTTAAGGAAGACGGCTTTTTCTATACACGTCTTGCAAACCCTACGGCAGACGCCGTGGAAAAAAAGATAGCAGACCTTGAAGGCGGCGTAGGCGCCATGCTCACGTCTGCCGGACAGGCAGCGTCACTCATCGCCATTATGAATATATGCCATGCGGGAGATCACATCATAAGCTCCACAGCCATATACGGCGGTACATTTAATCTCCTGTCCGTTACGCTTAAAAAATTCGGCATAGACGTGACCTTTGTAGACCCCGATATCTCACCTGAGGAACTGCAAAATAAAATAAAGGAAAACACAAAGATAATATTTGGCGAGACCCTTGCAAATCCTGCGCTGCGTGTGCTGGATATAGAAAAATTCGCAAAGGCCGCTCATGACAACAATATCCCGCTTATAATAGACAATACATTTCCCACTCCATATCTCTGCAATCCCATTGAGTTTGGGGCGGATATAGTGCTGCATTCAACATCCAAATATATGGACGGACACGCTGTTTCGCTGGGCGGCGTCATAGTCGACAGCGGCAACTTTGACTGGGAGGCAAGCAAAAAGTTTGAAGAGCTCACCACTCCCGATGAATCCTATCACGGCATTGTCTATACAAAAGCTTTCGGCAGATCGGCTTATATCGTAAAGGCAAGAGTTCAGCTTATGAGAGACTTGGGCTGTACTCCCGCACCTATGAACTGCTTTTTGCTCGATCTCGGACTCGATACGCTCCATCTCAGAATGGAAAGGCATTCCGAAAACGCCTTAAAGGTAGCACAATATCTTGAGAACAATGACAAAATAGCTTGGGTAAGCTATCCCGGTCTTGAGTCAAGCCCGGATCACGCTTTGGCTCAGAAGTATTTGCCAAAGGGCTGCAGCGGTGTGATCGCCTTTGGTCCAAAGGGCGGAAGGGAAGCATCCGCCAAGCTTATGGACAGCCTTAAGCTGGCTAAGATAGTGTGCCACGTTGCCGATGTAAGAACAAGCGTTCTTCACCCTGCTTCCTCCACTCACAGACAGCTTACCGATGAACAGCTTGTGGAATGCGGCGTTAAGCCCGAACTTATAAGAATGTCTGTAGGTATTGAGAATGCCGATGATATCATTGCCGATATACAGCAGGCGCTTGACGCTATAATGTGATATATCGGCCTTTCGCTTCGGCAACAGCCACAGCTCCGATAAAAAAACATCGATCTCTCGGAGCAGGGATAGAGAGCCGATGCCAAATTTTAATTATAAAAATGATAGAAACGGACTGTCAAAAGACAGTCCGTTAGACTGTCGAAAAACAATATTTTGACAGTAAATATGGATTAAAATAAAGAACAGCCTGCAAAAAAAGCGTCGCAGACTTTAATCCGCAGGAGGAATTCACTTCCTCCGAGGACAGGAACTTTACTTATATTTTGGCAAATATGCCAAAATATAAGTAAACACGGCTGGTTCCTACCTTAATTCAACTGAAAGAAATGCAAGCATTTCTTTCAAGCGTGTCGATTTTATCGACACGCTGAAACGGACTGTCAAAAGACAGTCCGTTTATTTGGGGTTTTGTCACACGGAGTGACCATTATGTTATAATAAGCCGAATAACAGCATTATTATACAAAATAAAACATTTTGTTTATAGATCGTATATTCATGATTACACAAATAATACATCTCTTTTGTATTGATAATTATATCATAACGATATGCATTTGTCTATAATTTTTTATAAATTTTTCACATACCCTCCATACATACGCCAAAGGACAAGGGCGGTGCTTACAGCTATATCCGCCCGACTCTTTGCAAAGCCGATACGCTTTTTCTAATGTTCCTGTCTATGGTATGTGATACAGGAGTACAGATATGCAAAACAGAGAAGATATCAAAAAAATATATTTGTTTGAAAAAATGCCCGTTCCCAAGTCTGTTGCGGCTCTTGCCGTGCCTACCATAACAAGTTCCCTTGTAATGGTCATATACAGTCTTGCCGATACATGGTTCGTAGGCCTTACAGACGATCCTGTACAAAATGCGGCCGTGGCTCTTGCCGCTCCCGTACTTTTGGCCTTCAATGCCATAAACAATCTTTTCGGAGTGGGTACTTCAAGTATGATGAGCAGGGCTCTTGGCCGCAAGGATATGGACACAGTGTACAAAAGCTCAGCCTTCGGCTTTTACTGCTCGCTTTTCTTTGCTCTTATGTTTTCATTTATATACATTATATTCCGTTCTCAGTTCTTGGAAATACTTGGCGTAAAGCCCGATACACTTAATGCAACGGGAAGATATCTCAAATGGACCGTTGCTTTTGGCGCCGTGCCCGCCATACTTAATGTAGTGTTCGCCTATATGGTGAGAGCGGAGGGTTCTGCCCTGCACGCAAGCTTGGGCACTATGAGCGGATGTATATTAAATATAATACTGGATCCCATATTCGTGCTTCCTTTCGGCTTGGGGCTGGGCGCAGAGGGTGCCGGGCTTGCCACATTCATATCCAACTGTGCCGCCTGTATTTACTTCCTTATTTTGCTTTGGGCAAAAAGGGGCAGGACCTGCGTATGTATATCCCCAAATATGTTTAAATTCAAAAAAGAAATAATACTTGGTATATGCGGCGTAGGCATACCCGCTTCCATACAGAATCTCCTTAATGTGACAGGCATGACGATACTCAATAACTTTACGTCATCCTACGGCGCAGACGCCGTTGCGGCAATGGGTATTGCCAACAGGATAAATCTTGTGCCTATGTATATAGCCCTCGGCCTTTCCCAGGGCATAATGCCTCTTGTCAGCTACAATTATGCAAACAAAACATACAAAAGAGCCAAGGACTCTATTGTATTTTCCGCCGGTATAGCAGTAGGGATGCTTGCCCTTGTCACACTTGTGTTCTTTATATTTGCTCCCGTATTTATGACAATGTTCATAAGCGATGATACTATCATATCCTACGGCGCACACTTTCTGAGAGGACTGTGTATATCGCTGCCCTTTATGGGTATGGATTTCCTTGCCGTGGCAGTGTTCCAGGCGTGCGGCATAGGAAGGCTTTCTCTGCTGTTTGCAATACTGCGCAAGATAATATTTGAGATACCCTTCCTCTTTATACTGAATCATCTGTTTCCGATGTACGGCCTTGCCTATGCGCAGTTTTCTGCGGAGCTCATACTTTCATTAGCTGCCGTGATTGCCCTTAGCCGAATATTTAAAAAGATCATGACGTAAATATCCCTATGGGATCATACAAGCCGAAGTAAATGCTTGGCTCTGTACACAAATACAATAAAGGCGTGCCCATTATAAGCGGCACGCCTTTTTATTTCACATATATTAAATAGGATATACCTTATTGTCCACATCCGCAAGCTTCGGATCTATGCCAAACTTCTGAGCCTGCCTGAATTTAAAGAAATCAAGAGCCTGCTGCGGGAAAAGTGCGTAGCTTAGAACATCCTCTTCCTTTTCCTTATAGTCCTTCATTTCCGCCTCCAGCTTTTTAAGCTCAGGCTCCAGGTTATCGGCAGGTCTGCATGTGATAGGCTCTTCGTCGCCTATTATCTTCTTCCTTATTTCCTCGGATATGGGAACGGGAGTCTTGCCATACATACCTCTTACGATATCCTTTGTCTCCTTTGGCACCATCTTATATCTTTCGCCCATTATAACATTAAGCACAGCCTGTGTGCCGACGATCTGACTTGACGGCGTAACAAGAGGAGGATAGCCGAGATCTGCTCTTACTCTCGGTATTTCCTTTAAAACCTCGTCATACTTATCTTCTGCATTCGCACCCTTTAGCTGACTTACAAGATTTGAAAGCATACCGCCGGGAACCTGATAAAGAAGAGTAGCTATATCCACGGAAAGCACCTTTGTGCTTAAGAGACCGCTTTCTATAGCCTTTTCTCTTATAGGCTTGAAATAGTCGGAAATCTCTTTAAGAAGGTTTTCATCAAGGCCTGTGTCGTACTCCGTATCCTTGAGAGCGGCAACCATTACCTCCGTTGCAGGCTGAGCGGTACCCATGCTGAGCGGAGACATATCCGTATCTATTATATCGGCTCCCGCCTCTATCGCCTTCATATAGGTCATAGCCGCAACACCGCTTGTATAATGGCTGTGTACCTCAATCGGAAGCTCCACTTCCTCCTTTATGGCCTTTACAAGATCGTATGCCGGCTTAGGCAAAAGAAGTCCTGCCATATCCTTTATACATATACTGTCCGCACCCATATCTCTGTACTGCTTTGCAAGCTTGACATAATATTCAAGTGTATGGACATCGCTTAACGTATAGCTTATAGCAAGCTGAGCCTGAGCGCCGTTCTCTTTTTTCACTGCCTTCACAGCCGTTTCAAGATTTCTTGCATCGTTAAGCGCATCGAATATCCTCAGTATGTCTATACCGTTTTCTATGCTTTTTCTCACAAAGGTCTCCACAACGTCATCGGCATAATGTCTGTAGCCCAATATGTTTTGGCCTCTCAAAAGCATTTGGAGCTTTGTATTGCTAAATGCGGAACGGAACTTCCTGAGTCTTTCCCACGGGTCTTCCTTTAAGAATCTGAGGCAGGAATCAAACGTAGCGCCTCCCCACACTTCAACGGCGCCGAAACCCACCTTATCCATTTTATCAAGAATAGGAAGCATATCTTCTATTCTCATTCTTGTAGCGATCAGCGACTGCTGACCGTCTCTTAATGTACAGTCACATATTTTGATAGCCTTAGCCATATGATTTTACCTCCTATCTGTAGAATGACAAGAAAATACCCGATGCTATGGCTGAGCCTATAACACCTGCGACATTTGGACCCATAGCGTGCATGAGAAGATAGTTGTTGGGATTTTCTTCCTGGCCTACCTTCTGTGCGACCCTTGCCGCCATAGGCACAGCGGAAACGCCTGCCGCACCTATAAGAGGATTGACCTTGCCGCCGGTAAGCTTACACATTATCTTTCCGAATATGACTCCCGCTGCCGTGGAAATGGCAAAAGCAAAAAGTCCGAGCAAAAGCACGAATATAGTCTGGAGCTCAAGGAACTGATCGGCTCTTGTGGTAGCGCCTACAGTCACGCCGATAAATATACTTACTATATACATCATAGCCTCAGAAGCATGGACAGCAAGTTTTTGAGTGACTCCCGATTCTCTGAAAAGATTGCCCAGCATAAGCATACCTATAAGAGATGCCGTATCGGGAAGTATAAGTATGACAAGCATTGCCGTTATTATGGGAAAGAGTATCTTTTCCCTGCGGGAAACAGGCCTGAGCTGTTCCATCTTTATAGCCCTTTCCTCCTTAGTGGTAAGAAGCTTCATAATAGGAGGCTGTATAACGGGAATAAGAGCCATGTATGAATATGCCGCCACTGTTATTCTTGAAAGAAGGTGAGGGGCAAGCTGCGTCGTGGTAAAAATAGCGGTAGGGCCGTCGGCACCGCCTATAATACCTATAGAGCAGGCTTCCCTTAAGTCGAAGCCCAGCAGGAGAGCGCCTAAGAAAGCGGCAAATATACCGAACTGTGCCGCCGCACCCAAAAGAAGGCTCTTTGGATTGGCAATAAGAGGGCCAAAGTCCGTAAGTGCGCCTACGCCCATAAATATAAGGGGCGGGAATATGCCCAGTGCATCGCCCTGAAATATATAATACAGAAGTCCGCCGTTTTTGGATACCTCTCCCGGAACTTGGGTAAGTATGGGAATGGCGTTTCCGTACTGATCCATCTGTATGCCAAGTACGTCTATCAATTCCTTTACAGGCTCGTTCATAAGTCCGCTGTTGGGCAGATTGGCAAGAAGCATACCAAAGGATATAGGCAGGAGCAAAAGGGGCTCATACTTCTTGGCAATGGCAAGCCACAGGAAAAACAAAGCCACACAGATCATAATAATAAATTTGTAATTATCATCTATAAAAAACTGTGCGAAACCGGAGCTTGCCCAAAACTTGGCAATAGCCTCCGTGATCATATCTAACATAATACTGCCTCCCGATCCTTATTCAGCTACAGTTATAAGAGCATCGCCTGAATTTACCGTCTGACCCTTTGTAACATTAACGGCTGTGACAGTACCTGCCGCAGTGGTCACGATATCGTTTTCCATCTTCATAGCTTCCAAAACGACTACTACTTGATTGGTGCTTACCTTGTCGCCTACATTTACCTTTATATCCAAAACCGTACCCGGCATAGGAGCAGGTATCTTTGTGCCGCTGCCGGATGCCGGAGCGGGAGCTGCCTCAGCAGCGGGAGCGGGAGCCGGTGTCGGTGCAGGTGCAGGTGTTGGTGCCTGCACGGGTGCGCCTGCCTGTGTACCCTTTGTTTCCTCTACCTGTACGTCATATACATTGCCGTTTACGGTGATTTTATAGCTTTTCATTTTAATATCCTCCTAAAATACTCTGTTTTGCTGTTCGATTATAGCTTCCTTGTTCCATCCGCTCACTCTTCTGAGACGTTTTACCACAAGTTTGTCAGGGCCTATCGTTCTGCCCTCGTAGGCTGATATGGCTGCCGCTATGACTGCCACAAGTTCTGTATCGTCAACTGCCGTGCTTTCCTCTGCATCAGCCGCTTTAGGCTTTATGATCTGCACAGGCTTGGCACCGGGCTTTGTCTGATCTGCCTTCGGTTTTTCGTTAAGGAGCCTGCCGCTTATCATAAGTATGACGCATATGAATATAAGCACAAAAAATACAACGGAAAAGCCTATTACGGTGACCATAAGTCCTTCGGCAAAATTTTCAAAATGAAGAATACTCAATATATCCATATTTCCGCCTCCCATTCCTAGAACTCAACGCTTGAATGCTTTTTGGCAACAGTATTTTCTCTCTTGGTCATAAGCATTTCAAGAGCAACAAGAAGTCTCTTTCTTGTTGTGGAGGGAAGTATAACGCCATCTATATAGCCCTTTGCAGCCACATCGTAAGGTGATGATACCTCATCATACCTTTCGCTTGAGGTACCCATGATATTGATTGCGGCATCCTTGGACATAAGCGCAACACAGGCAGAAGGCCATGCGTACACGATATCCGCACCTATGTGCTTTGAATTCATGAGAAGATAGGCATTGCCTATACCGTTTCTGACTATGACATTGATCTTTGGCACCGTAGCGTTTGCAAAGGCAAACATAAACTTGGCGCCGTACTTTATAATGGAGCTCTGCTCGTGGGTATCGTCATGAACATATCCGTCTATATCCGTAAATGTGATTATGGGAATATTAAACGCATCGCAAATATTCACTATTTCTCCTGCCTTCTTTGCAGCGGCTGCGGAAAGCTGGCCGTTGTTTGCGACCACGCCTACCGTAACGCCGTCAAGATGTATAAATCCCGATATGATCTCTTTTGCATAGCTTTTGCATATTTCAAAGAAATCACCGTTATCGGCTACAGATTTTATAATATATTTCATATCTATGGAGGTCGTATTGTCTTCCGGCACGATCGCATCGAGGGAAGGATCCTCTCTGTTAAGATCATCGGAAGGCTGTATTTGACTGTAATCGTCTAAATTATTGGAAGGAAGAAAATCTATAAGTCTTCTTGCCTTGTCAAAGCACGCTTCTTCATCGGGGCAATTGAAATGAACGACTCCGTTTTCGGCAAGAGTCTTTGCGCCGCCAAGCGCCTCATAGGTAGTTGCCTTGCCTTCTATGCCGGAAAATATGCTGGGGCTTGACATAAACATCTTGGCGCCTGTGTCAGACATAATGACAAAATCCGAAAGTATTGACAAGAAGCTGCTTATACCTAAGCAGTTGCCCAAAACAACACTTATCTGAGGAATAACTCCGCTGGCAGCCGTTTGGTTCCTAAACATTATGCCATAGGCTTCAAGAGTATCCAAACCGTCATCTATTTTCATACCGTTGGAATCCATAACAGCCACTACCGGGCAGCCCATCTTAAGAGCAAGAGCATATACATTGTCTATCTTGCGTGCGTGTTCTGTGCTTACAACGCCTTCCTGAGCAAAGGCATATACCAGTTTTCCGTTTACCGTACCGTAGCCTGTTACAACGCCTGCGTTCTTGTTGTATGCTCCCAGTTCGACAAAACTGTTTTCGTCAAAAAGCTTTTCAAGTCTTTTGTAAGCAGCCGTGGGCTCCTGCTGTAATTTGTCAATAAGCTCATTGATCTTATCAAGTCTGCTCATTATAAAACCTCCTGTGAAATTTTAAAAAAATTCGATAAAAAACTTGTAATTATACATAATTTATTGTACTATAAATACGAAATTATATAAAATATTTTTTATTGTATATTATATATAACATTCATCCTATAAGGGGGTATTTTAGTGGATCTTAAGGAATTTGAATACGTATTGGCGATAAATGAAGAAAAAAGTTTTTCCAAGGCTGCGAAGAAGCTTTTTATATCACAGCCCTCTTTATCTCAATATATCAACAGGCTGGAAAGCCAAATGGGAATAACGATATTCGACAGGAACACTATACCGCTTTCGCTTACGTATGAAGGCGAAATGTATATAAAATCCGTAAAGCGCATAATAAATATAGTCGAGGACCTGCACAAGGAATTTGACGATATGTCGGAGCTTAAAAAGGGCCGTGTGAATATAGGGCTCACTCCTTCCAAAGCCAATAATCCTCTTCCCGCTATTCTTCCCGTGTTCAAAAAAGAATATCCCGGCATAGAGCTTAAAATAACCGAAGGGAATTCATCTGTGCTGGAGGATATGCTTTTAAGGGGTCAGGTGGATCTGTGTCTTATGAATCTGCCTATAAAAAGCAAGGGCATAGAATATGAAGAGATAGTAAAGGAAAATCTTTACTTGGCAGCACCTCCCGATTACACTCCCATAAATACGGTAAAAAATGACACTCCCTATCCTCAAATAGATATAAGGGATCTTGCCGATGAGCAGTTTATACTGCTGCATCACAGCCAAAGGCTCAGACAAATAGCCGACAATATTTTTGCTCAGGCCAATATGAAGCCTAAGGTGCTTTTGGAAACTACGGGAATAGAGACCGCTCTGAGGCTTTCGGCAGCCGGTATGGGATTTTGCCTTGTGCCTGAGTTTTCCGCAAAGTATTCGGGCCTTACAAATCAGCCTAAATACTATTCTCTCAGCAACAATATGAATTGGACTCTCGTACTGGCATACAGAGAAAATACCTACAGGACAAAGGCGGTCAATGCCTTTGCTCAGACCGTCAAAACGGTAGTGGGCTCTCAGGAGGAAAAACAATGATAGTGCTCGACTTGGAATTCAATCAGGCCTTTGACTTTGGCGACGGCGGAAGCGGCAGCACGGTAGAGCCCAAATGCCGCTTTGAGATAATACAGATAGGCGCAGTAAAGGTCGACGAAAATTATAATGTGACGGATACATTCAGCATACTTATAAAGCCTATACTCTACCCTAAGATACATCCCTATGTTGAAAAAATAACGGGCTTTTGCGATAAGGATTTTTACGGTGCGCCTAATTTTCCCGAAGCCTTTGCTCAGTTTAAAAAATTTGCAGGCGGGGATATCGTGCTTGGCACTTGGGGCTACAGCGATATAAAGGCGCTTTTCAGAAACGTGGTATATCATCATATTGCAGAGCCTCCCATTATTATGAAATATGTGGATATACAGCGGATTGCCACAAAATTCATAGGCTTTAGCAAAGGCGGCGCCATTGGGCTCAAAAATGCCGTTGAGGCTCTTGACATTACCATAGATGAGGATAAGCAATTCCACAACGCCTTGGGTGATGCCTACTATACCGCCAAGATACTAAAAAAAATAAACCCCCAAAAGCCTACTGTACGAATATTCAATTCAAAGCACATAAAATGATCGTACAAGGCTGACGTGTCACCCTCTTACGATAGGTATGCAAAAGCCGATTATTCTTGATCCGATATCGGTCGGATAGGCAAAAAGCCAAAAATCATTTGCTCAAATAAAAGACCGCAAAGCCTTTAGCCTTGCGGTCTTTATTATTAAATATATTTTCAAACCTGTTTCAATATATTACTCGATGATTGAAACAACGGCGCCTGAACCTACTGTTCTGCCGCCCTCACGGATAGCGAATCTAAGACCGACTTCCATAGCGATAGGGCTGATAAGCTCAACAGTCATTTCTACATTATCGCCGGGCATACACATCTCTGTACCCTCGGGAAGAGAGATAACGCCTGTAACGTCAGTTGTTCTGAAATAGAACTGAGGACGATAGTTGTTGAAGAATGGCTTATGACGGCCACCCTCATCCTTTGTAAGAACGTAAACCTGAGCTGTAAACTTGGTGTGAGGAGTGATAGTACCGGGAGCTGCCAAAACCTGACCTCTTTCGATCTCATCTCTTGCAACACCTCTTAAAAGAGCACCGATGTTATCACCAGGCTGAGCCTCGTCAAGAAGCTTTCTGAACATCTCGATACCTGTTACAACAACTTTTCTTGCCTTCTCAACGATACCAACGATCTCAACTTCTTCTGAAACGTGGAGAACGCCTCTCTCAACTCTACCTGTTGCAACAGTACCTCTACCTGTAATAGAGAATACGTCTTCTACAGGCATAAGGAAAGGCTTGTCTGTATCTCTTTCGGGATTGGGGATATAGTTATCAACAGTCTCAAGTAACTCAACGATACCGTCGCCCCACTTGCCGCTTGTATCCTGAAGTGCCTGATAAGCAGAACCTCTTACGATAGGACAGCCTTCAAAGCCGTATTCTTCAAGAAGCTCAGAAATCTCCATCTCTACTAAGTCTAATAATTCCTCATCGTCTACCATATCACACTTGTTCATAAATACAACGATGTAAGGAACGCCAACCTGTCTTGAAAGAAGGATATGCTCTCTTGTCTGCGCCATAGGACCGTCTGTTGCAGCAACAACAAGGATAGCGCCGTCCATCTGAGCAGCACCTGTGATCATGTTCTTAACGTAGTCGGCATGACCCGGGCAGTCAACGTGAGCATAGTGACGATTAGGAGTCTCATACTCAACGTGAGCAGTAGAGATAGTGATACCTCTTTCTCTTTCCTCAGGAGCCTTATCGATATTATCAAAGGCTACCTCTTCACCTAACTGATATCTGTCGTGTAATGTCTTTGTGATAGCTGCTGTTAATGTAGTCTTACCATGGTCAACATGACCGATAGTACCGATATTAACATGAGGTTTGGTTCTTTCAAATTTTGCCTTAGCCATTTAAAATTTCCTCCTTAAAAATAAATAGATTTTTCTTTTTCATCAATAAATCCTACTGATCAAAATACTATAACTTATTATAGTAAATTTTTTGAAATTTTGCAAGTATTATTTTAACAATTTTATCTGTCGTTGGCTCTGCCCTCTGCTACCTTGTCCTGTATTGACTTGGGAACAGCCTCATAATGGTGTACTTCCATATTGTAGGTACCTCTTCCCTGAGTGGATGAACGAAGGGCTGTGGAGTAGCCGAACATTTCGGCAAGGGGTACATATGCGTGTATCACCTTTGCGCCGTTCTGATCGTCCATACCCTCTATCCTGCCTCTTCTGGAGCTTACATCGCCCATTACATCGCCCATGTATTCTTCGGGGATAGTGATCTCAACCTTCATTATAGGCTCAAGGAGCTTGGGATCGGATTTCCTCATCGCCTCTTTGAACGCCATAGAGCCGGCGATCTTAAACGCCATTTCGGAAGAGTCCACTTCATGATATGAGCCGTCATATACAACAGCTCTTAAGCCCACTACAGGATAGCCGCCTATAACGCCTGCCTGCATAGCTTCTCGTATACCTGCGTCTACAGCGGGGATGTATTCCTTGGGAATAGCACCGCCTACGACTTCGTTGACAAATTCGTATTCATTCTCGGCATCTGCATCGATGACCTCAAATCTGACCTTACAGTGACCGTACTGACCACGGCCGCCTGACTGTCTTGAATACTTGTGTTCCTGATCCACGTTATGGCCAAATGCCTCTCTGTAAGCTACCTGTGGTGCGCCTACATTGGCTTCGACTTTAAATTCACGCAAAAGACGGTCAACTATTATCTCAAGATGGAGTTCACCCATACCTGCTATTATAGTATCGCCTGTTTCCTGATTTGTATAAGTCTTGAATGTAGGATCTTCTTCGGCAAGCTTTGCAAGCGCAATGCCCATTTTATCTCTGCCGGCCTTCGTCTTAGGCTCAATGGCAACAGATATAACGGGATCCGGGAAGTTCATTGATTCCAGTATAACCGGATTGTTTTCATCGCAAAGAGTATCGCCTGTGGTAGTAAGCTTAAGACCTACGGCTGCGGCTATATCGCCTGCATAGACCTTGTCGATCTCTTTACGGTCATTGGCATGCATCTGAAGGATACGGCCTATTCTTTCCTTCTTGCCCTTTACTGAATTATATACATAAGAGCCTGATTCAAGCACGCCTGAATAAACTCTGAAAAAAGCAAGCTTTCCTACAAAAGGATCGTTCATTATCTTAAAGGCAAGAGCGGCAAAGGGCTCTTCGTCTGAAGAATGCTTTTCGATAATGTGCTCTTCGTCTCCGGGAATATGACCCTTTATGGCAGGGATATCGGTTGGAGCCGGCATATATTCAAGTACGCCGTCAAGCATCTTCTGAACGCCCTTGTTCCTGTAGGCTGAGCCGCAAAATACGGGAACCGCTTCGCAGGCTATACAGGCCTTTCTCAGTGCCTTCTTCATCTCTGCGATCTCAAGATCGCCTTCCTCAAGATATTTTTCCATAAGCTCTTCGTCTGTAGTAGCTATGGACTCGACCATAAGCTCTCTGTACTCCTGAGCCTTATCTGCCATATCGGCAGGGATATCCTCTATTGAAATATCCGTACCCTGCTTGTCATTATAGAAATATGCCTTCATCTCCATAAGGTCTATTATACCTCTGAAATCGTCTTCAGCACCTATAGGGAGCTGTACGGCGATAGGATTGGCATTTAATCTTGTTTTTATCATATCTACAACATTGTAGAAATCCGCACCCATAATATCCATCTTATTTACAAAAGCCATTCTGGGTACATTGTATTTATCAGCCTGACGCCAAACCGTCTCGGACTGAGGCTCAACACCGCCCTTAGCACAGAAAACCGCTACAGATCCGTCAAGCACTCTCAATGAACGCTCTACCTCTACTGTAAAGTCAACGTGACCGGGAGTATCGATAATATTTATTCTGTGCATAGGAGCATCGCCAATATGCCACTGAGTAGTAGTTGCGGCAGAGGTGATAGTGATACCTCTTTCCTGCTCCTGATCCATCCAGTCCATAACGGCTGTACCCTCGTGAGTGTCTCCTATCTTGTAAGTACGGCCTGTGTAGAATAAGATCCTCTCTGTAAGAGTGGTCTTACCTGCATCGATATGAGCCATAATACCGATATTACGAGTCCTCTCCAATGGGAATTCTCTCGTAGACATATTAATATATCCTCCTTATAATTACCACTTGTAATGTGAGAAAGCCTTATTAGCTTCTGCCATTCTATGCATTTCATCCTTTCTCTTAACTGCGCCGCCGGCGTTGTTAAGAGCATCCATTATCTCAGCGGCAAGGCGGGCATCCATAGTTTTTTCTCCACGCTTTCTGCTGAATAATGTAAGCCATCTGAGAGCCAAAGCCTGTCTTCTGTCAGGTCTGATCTCCATAGGCACCTGATATGTTGCACCGCCTACACGACGAGCCTTTACCTCAAGCACAGGCATGATGTTGCCCAAAGCCTCCTCAAAGGCTTCAAGAGCAGGCTTTCCTGTCTTGCTCTCTACCGTAGCGAATGCATTGTATACTATCTTTTGGGCAACGCCCTTCTTACCATCTAACATAACAGAATTTATAAGCTTTGTAACAAGCTTGCTGTTATACATTGGATCAGGCAGTACTTCTCTTTTTGAAACATGACCTTTTCTTGGCACGATTCTTCCCTCCTTAATCATAATCTTATTAAATCAACGGTACTTGCAGCCCGATACAACTATCGGCTGCTATACATGCCCTGCACTACTAATGATCCATCTAACAGTAACAGATCACATCATTAATGTACGAGGCATTAATTAAAACAAAGAAATATTTTATTATTTCTTGGGGCGCTTTGCGCCGTACTTTGAACGAGCCTGCTTTCTGTCGGCAACACCGGCTGTATCCAGAGTTCCTCTTATGATGTGGTAACGCACACCGGGAACATCCTTAACTCTGCCGCCTCTTAAAAGCACAACACTATGCTCCTGAAGGTTGTGACCTTCGCCGGGGATATATGCTGTAACTTCGATACCGTTAGAAAGACGAACTCTGGCGATCTTTCTGAGCGCTGAGTTAGGCTTCTTGGGTGTAGCAGTCTTAACTGATGTACATACGCCTCTCTTCTGCGGAGAGCTTACATCTGTCTGTCTCTTTTTAAGAGTGTTAAGACCCTTCTGCAAAGCAGGGGCTGTAGACTTAGTGACCTTTGTCTGTCTGCCCTTTCTTACTAACTGATTAAATGTTGGCATTAACTGCACCTCCTTAAATAATAATATGATCTGTACTGTGTAAAAAACGTAAAATTGGCATAGTTCACCTGTATTCTACGCACACAAAGGTTATTGTAACACCTTATTCCCATAAAGTCAACTGTTTTTGGGGTAAAAATTTAAGTTTTTGCAGAAGGGATGATATGATAATGAGCACAGCAGATGCCAATGTATATACCCTGTCTTACACGGCGGCATCTATATGCTGTGCGGCAGTCTGTATAAGCCGCTTAAGCATTTTGGTAAACAGCAAGAGTATTGCTATAAATGTGTTTTCGGTGATTTATTCGTCAATGCGGCGTTTCCTTTTGCCGCAGTGTTTCATTTATTTTTTCTATAAATTTTTCGGCAGCCTTTGTAAGCACCTGATATTTTTTCCATATTATGCTCATGGAAGCCTCTCTTTTAGGCGAAAGAGGTCTGAAACAAAGCTGTGAGCTGCCCGATGTGTTTATTATCTTGTCAAGGCCTATGGCATAGCCAAGACCCTCTTCCACCATAAGGGAAGCATTGAATATAAGATTGTATGTGGCTGTGATCTCAAGCTTTGAAATATCCTTCCCAAGCCATTTCATAAGTCCGCCGCCGGCTTTTTCCTGCTGAGATATTATAAGAGGCTTATCGCATATATCTTCGGCAGTTATTTTCTTCTTTTTCGCAAGGGGCGAGCTTTTCTGCATAAGCACTCCCCATGTATCTTTGAAAGGAAGCTCTGTGTAGTTGAATTTTCCTGTGTCCACAGAGCCGAAAACTATGCCGAAATCTATAAGACCCTTGTCCAGCTGCTCCAGTACAAATTCCGAATTGCCGCTGGATATATGGTAGTGTATGCCGGGATAAACGGCATACAGCTCCCTTGCGGCTCTTGCAATATAGCGCACAGCATCGGTCTCACCCGTTCCTATGTATACGTCGCCCATTACAACGCTGTCGGAAAGAGATATCTCCTTTTCGGTCTTCTGCACAAGCTGTATTATTTCCTCAGCCCTTTTGCGCAGTATCATTCCCTCGTCTGTAAGCGTGACCCTTCTTGAGCCCTTTGTTCCCCTTATAAGCAGTTGTTTTCCAAGCTCATCCTCAAGCGCTCTGAGCTGTGTAGAAAGAGTAGGCTGAGAAAGATGCAGTGACTCTGCCGCTCTTATTATGCTCTGCTCCCTTGCTACGGCAAGAAAATATTGAAGTACCCTTATCTCCATATTATCAGCTCCTTTTTAATAAGTATACCACGATTTTGTATAGCTTTCAACTATACAAATGTATTATTTATAAGTATTTGCTATTAAGCAGTTTTTTGAATATAATAATTACAAAAGCATAAGGTCGGTGAAGCATATGGATATACCCCAGTATTCCTCAAGAGAGGATATAATACAGAATATGAAGGATGCCGGCTGCAGCAGTGAAACAATAAAAAGCTGTGTAGCCTGTATGGACAGAAACAGAAAAAACGAGCTTTTGGAAATGCTGTATGCCCACAGGAGCAGCATACTGGACAGCATACATAAGGAAGAAAGGCAGATAGACTGTCTTGACTACCTTGTGCATCAGATAAGAAAATGTTAGGAGGCAGCAAATATGGATATAATAGAGAACAGAAGCTTTGACGAAGAAAGGGCGCTCTACGGCAGAAAGAATATTTCTGTGAGGAAATGCAGCTTTGACGGTCCTGCAGACGGAGAAAGCGCCTTAAAGGAAGCCCGCAATGTAGAGGCAAAGGACTGTTATTTTGACCTGCGCTACCCATTTTGGCATAACAAGAAGCTTAAAATACAGGGTTCCGTAATGACAGAAAACTGCAGAGCCGCTCTTTGGTATTCCGATGATATCAAAATATACGACAGCAGACTTCACGGCATAAAGGCACTGCGTGAATGCAGCAATGTCATAATAAGAGACTGCGACATAATATCTCCCGAATTCGGCTGGTCCGTTAAGAATATAACAATGGAAAGCACAAGAGCCGAAAGCGAATATTTTATGATGCGCTCCGAAAACTTGAATTTCAAAAATGTGAATTTCAAGGGCAAATATTCATTCCAGTACACAGAAAACGCTGTGTTTGAAAACTGCGTTTTCGACACCAAAGACGCATTTTGGCACGGCAGGAACATTACCGTTAAAAACAGCATTATAAAAGGCGAATATCCGGCATGGTACTCCGAAGGGCTTACTCTCATAAACTGCACCGTAATAGGCACACAGCCCTTCTGCTACTGTAAAAACCTTATGCTCATAAACTGTGAGATGACGGACACAGACCTCGCCTTTGAAAGATCCGAGGTGGAAGCCGACATTACCACAAGAGTGGAGAGCATAAAAAATCCCCTTTCAGGGCATATATATGCCGCAGCCGTAGGGGAAATAATAATGAACGATGAAAATTCAAAATGCAAGATAATAACAGGCGGCAAAAAGCGTATGTGCTGCGCCTGATAAGGAGAAAAAAATATGAAATTATTGTTTTTGGCGCCCTTTATTGCCGCTCTTGTTACGGCTCAGGGCTGCCGTGAGGAAAATATAACAGAAAAAAACGTGTCTGCAGCAGCAGAACAGACCGTACAGGAAAGCAAGGAGGAAGCAGTAATGAAAATAAATATAGGCGGCAGAGAATTTACAGCTAAGCTTGCAGACAACTCATCTGTGGAGGCTCTTAAGGAGCTTATGAAAGAAGGACCCCTCACTCTCGAAATGAGTGACTATGCCAATATGGAAAAGGGCGCTGAGCTCAGCACGTCACTTCCGCAGAATAACGTACCTATGAATACTGTTCCGGGAAATATAATACTCTATCAGGGCAGGACCCTTGTAATATACTACGATACAAATTCATGGAGCCTTACGCCCATAGGAAAAATAGAAAACGTCAATGCCGATGAACTGCGAAAAATTCTCGGTAAAGGAAATGTGACAGTTACTTTCAGTATCTGAGATACAGCATTTGCCAAGCATAAATATTTGCTCGTTAGCCCTTTACGGACATTGAAAGAAATACAAGCATTTCTTTCAAGCGTGTCGACTTTATCTACACACAGAAAAGGCCCGATCCTTTTGGAGCGAGCCTTTTTCTTTTTGGGCTTAGTGAAACAGCCCTTTAGTATTCACAAATATTTACAGTTTATTCTGCCTCGGTAGTTGCCTCTGCTGTAGTATCTTCTGCAGTAACTTCCTCGGTAGTTTCTTCTGTTTCTTCCTCGTCTGCCTTTGTAGTTTCTTCCTCGTCAGCTTCCGTAGTTTCCTCATCGGCCTCTGTTACTGCCTCGGTAGTCTCCTCTGTAGTTGCCTCAACGGTAGTTTCCTCTGTCTTTGCAGCGTTTACCGTTACAGTTCTTGTAGCTGCATCCCATTCTACTTCAAAGCCGAAGTACTCTGAAAGGAATCTTACAGGCACCATAGTTCTGCTGTTGATAATAGTTGCAGGAGTGTCGATGTCTACAGTATATTCTGTGTCGCCGTCGTTGTAAACTAACTTAGGCTCGCCTATAGTCATAGATGCTGTAAGACCGTCCTTTTCCATAACAACAGTCTTTGTATCTGCCTTCCAGTCAACGTCACAGTCAAGAGCCTCAGCTATTACTCTAAAGGGTACCATAGTTCTGTCGTTTACTATAACGGCAGGCTGGTCGCTCTCTACGGCTGCGCCTGATACTATAACGGTAACGGCTGAACCTGATACTGCTGTATCGTGTGCAACGAGCTTAGCTGCGCTGTCGCCGTCGCCGTTTGCTGCCTGTACAGGAATGATAACTGCTGCCATAGCCATAGCTAAAGCAAGTAACATACATAATTTCTTTTTCATTTTTGTTTCCTCCAATTTATATTTTATTTCCCGCCTGCACCTTAGTGTAAGCAAACACAAAGGATGGGCATTTACCCATCCTTAGGTATCGATAATTAAAGCTGCATAAGCATTTTTCTGACGATCTCGCTTACCTTTTTATTATCTGCACGGCCTCTTGTTTTGGAAGATACGGCGCCCATTACCTTGCCCATATCTCTCACAGAAGCAGCGCCTGTTTCTTTAATGGCAGCCGAAACGATCTCGCTTATTTCCTCCTCAGATAACTGCTTGGGAAGGTAAGCCCTGAGAAGTTCTGTCTTCTTATTGGCAATGTCTATCAGATCTTGACGCTCCGCCCTTATATAATCGGGCATAACGTCGTCTATTTTTTTTAATTCCTTGGAAATAACGCCTATAACTCCGTCATCATCAAGATCATCAATATGATTGTCCTTTTCTATTTGCAGCACGCCGGCACGAATACTTTGCACCGCTTCTTTTCTTACGGTATCCTTTTCTTTCATTGCCTGCTTAAAGTCATTGAGAAGCTGTTCTTTTAATGACATAAAATCACTGTCCTTTTAATTGTACTTACGCTTTCTTGCAGCCTCAGACTTCTTCTTACGCTTTACACTGGGCTTATCATAGTGCTCTCTTTTTCTTACCTCGCCCATGATACCTGCCTTTGCGCAGTTTCTCTTAAAACGACGAAGAGCGCTATCCAATGATTCATTTTCTTTTACTCTGACCTCAGACATTGTTTCTTCCCTCCCTCCGGTTACATCAATCCTGTGTAGTTAGGTCTCCCCCTTTTTACACACTACAAAATTATACACAATTTTTTAGCCGTAGTCAACCTTAAATTATAAATTTTTTAAATTTTTATTAAGTTTTCATTATATATCAATATACATATTATTATTTGACAGAACAAAATCCGACTTAATATATTGACAAGGATGTGGTCTTAGAATAAAATTATATAAAAAAAATATGAAGGGAATAATATTATGACGCTTAAGGAACTGGATATAGGAAAAACTGCCGTGATAACCGCCGTAGGCGGAGAAGGCTCTCTGCGCCAGCACTTTTTGGACATGGGCGTTATACCCGGCGCAGAGGTGACGCTTGTTAAATATGCGCCTATGGGCGATCCCATGGAGCTTATGATACACGGCTACGAGCTTACACTGCGCCTCGATGACGCAGCTAAAATAGACATAGATACATCTCTTGTAAAAGAGAAAAAAAATACCGCTGACAAAAAAGCTCTTCACGCCAAAAGGCCTCACCCCGGCTTGGGCGAAAGCGGCAGGTACCACGAAAAAGAGGGAGAAAACCCCTTGCCCGAGGGCACAGTGCTCACATTTGCCCTTGCGGGAAATCAAAACTGCGGCAAGACAACTTTATTCAATCAGCTTACAGGCTCCAATCAGCACGTAGGCAATTTCCCCGGAGTTACGGTAGACAGAAAGAGCGGCGAGATCAAAGGCCATTCCCACACTCTTGTGACGGATCTCCCCGGCATATACTCTCTTTCCCCCTACAGCAGCGAAGAGATAGTATCACGTCAGTTTATACTGAATGAAAAGCCGAAGGGTATCATAAATATAGTTGACGCTACCAATATAGAGCGTAATCTCTATCTTACGATGCAGCTTATGGAACTGGATATACCTATGGTACTGGCTCTCAATATGATGGATGAGGTAAGAGGCAACGGGGGTTCCGTACATATAAACGAAATGGAAGCCCTGCTGGGCATACCCGTTGTACCTATTGCCGCCAACAGAAACGAAGGCGTTGATGAGCTTGTAAAGCACGCACTTCATGTTGCCAAATATCAGGAGTGCTCCGTCATAAAAGATTTCTGCGACAAGGATGACAACGGCGGTGCAGTACACAGATGCATACACGGCATAATGCACCTTATAGAGGATCATGCAAAGGCTGCTGATATTCCCGTGAGGTTTGCCGCAAACAAGCTGATCGAAGGCGATGAAAGAGTGCTTGAGGCTCTAAAGCTCTCAGATAAGGAAAAGCAATTCGTAGAAGATATCATTGCTCAAATGGAAGAAGAAAGAGGTCTTGACAGAGCGGCGGCAATAGCCGATATGAGATTTTCATTCATACATAAGGTATGCGATGCCGCAGTCGTAAAGCCAAGAGAGAGCAAAGAGCACGAAAGGAGCCGCAAGGCGGATATACTGCTGACAGGCAGATATACGGCTATCCCTGCCTTCGCAGGCATAATGGCACTTGTATTCTGGCTCACATTCAATGTAATAGGAGCTTGGCTCCAAACAATATTGGAAGCGGTCATAGGATATATAACAAACAGTGTTGATGCTCTGCTTACAGCATCTCATGTGAATGACGTGCTCCGTTCCCTTGTAATAGACGGTATATTCAACGGCGTAGGAAGCGTGCTGAGCTTTATACCCATTATAGTGACATTGTTCTTTTTCCTCTCGCTTTTGGAGGACAGCGGATATATGGCAAGAGTTGCCTTTGTAATGGACAAGCTTTTGAGAAAGATAGGCCTTTCGGGCAGAAGCGTAGTGCCTATGCTAATAGGCTTCGGCTGTACAGTACCTGGAGTTATGGCAAGCAGGACTCTGCCTTCCGAAAGAGACAGAAAAATGACCATAATGCTTACGCCCTTTATGAGCTGTACCGCAAAGCTGCCCATATACGGCTTCTTCACAGCGGCATTTTTCCCTAAATACAGCGGGCTTATAATGGTATGTCTGTATTTCATAGGTATTTTTGTGGGAATAATAATGGCTCTTTTGGCAAAGAACACTATTTTCAAAGGCGAAGCCGTTCCTTTCGTAATGGAATTGCCTAACTACCGTATGCCCGGAGCAAAAAATGTGGCTCATCTTCTTTGGGATAAGGCAAAGGACTTTCTGCAAAAGGCTTTTACCGTCATATTCGTGGCAACAATAATAGTATGGTTCCTGCAGACCTTCGATTTCAGGCTGAATGTTGTGGCAAACTCACAGGAGAGCATACTTGCCGTTATAGCGGGAGCCATAGCTCCCATATTCAAGCCTTTGGGCTTTGGCGACTGGAGAGTTTCCACATCTCTTATGGCAGGCTTTATGGCTAAGGAAAGCGTAGTCTCCACTATTTCCGTGCTCTTCGGCTCCACGGAGGGAATTATGTCTGCCATAACTCCATTGGCTGCATTTGCCCTTCTTGTGTTCTGCCTGCTCTATACACCATGCGTTGCCGCCGTTGCCTCCGTGAAAAGAGAGCTCGGCGCAAAGTGGGCTGCCGTTATGGTCGTGCTGCAGTGCCTTATCGCATGGATATGCGCATTTGCCGTAACTGTGATAGGAAATATATTTATTTGACAAGTATATAAAATATACACCGCAAGGCATTTGAAGCAATGGTTTATACGGCTTTTGCCCGCCATGTGCGGGCCGAAGCTTTACGACGGCAAAGAATTTAATCTTGTTATTGCATATTAAATATAGTATAATCATAATGAATAAATTTAGTTTAAGGCAGATCTGTTATGAGCAAGGAATATTTACTGGTAGACGGATACAATATAATATTTGCATGGGATGAGCTCAATAAGCTGGCGGAGGAAAGCATCGATGCGGCAAGAGACAAGCTTGTGAACATTATGTGCAATTATCAAGGCGTCAAAAAGATGGAACTCATACTTGTGTTTGACGCCTATAAGGTCGCAGGAGGAATAGGCAGTGTTACCAAGGAAGGCAACATATACGTTGTCTATACAAAAGAAGCCGAGACTGCCGATCAATATATTGAAAAGACGAGCCATGTCCTCTCACGAGATCATAAAGTCACCGTTGCCACTTCCGACAGGCTGGAACAGGTCATTATACTTTCGCAAGGCTCACTCAGGATGTCGGCAAGGGATCTGTATGCAGATGTTCGCTCCGTCACAAAAGACATAAGAGAGAAAATAGATCTGTACAGACCTGTTAAAAACAATATGCTCATGGATAATCTTGACAAGGATGCAGCGGATTTTCTTGAAAGGCTCAGGAGAAAGAAGTGATCGTTTATGGATATATACGAGAATATGCCCTATGAATATCTTGTTATGAAGGTGCAAAAGGAAAATGACATTACGGCGCTGGAATATCTTATAAACACCAAATGCAAAAGTCTTATAAGGAAAAGAACAAGAGGATATTTCATACTGGGGGCAGATAAGGAAGATGTCATACAAGAGGGCATGGTAGGACTGTATAAGGCAATAAGGGATTTCGATCCCGAAAAAGAGGTAAGCTTCGTGGCATTTGCCGAGCTTTGCATAAACAGACAGATAATAAGCGCAATAAAGGCAGCAAGCAGACAAAAGCATCTTCCTCTTAATTCCTCCGTATCCATGGACAACCCTGTGGGAGACGGTGAGGATCATACCTATTTGGATTTTATAAGCAGCTCGGACATAAATCCCGAAGAGCTCGTTATAGGAAAGGAAAGCCGCAAAAATATGGAAAGAGCTATAGTAAACGCCCTGAGCAAAATGGAACGCAGGGTATTGGCTCTTTACCTTAAGGGCAAAAGCTATACGGAGATAGCCGTCATTATGGACAAGGAAGAAAAAAGTATAGACAACGCCCTGCAGCGTATCAAAAAAAAGGTGGAAAAAATAGCATATAAAAAATAATTATCGCTCTCCTCGGTATTGTGACCGTGGAGAGCGATCTGTTTATCGGTATCTATTTTTCACTGTACAGCGCAGTTCTGTTCTCGGCATCCCAATATACATTTACATCAAGGGCTTCACCTAAAGCTCTCATCGGTATGAACATCCTGCCGCCTGTTATCTCAGCCTTCACGCCGTTGTCCATATCATAGGATATACCGTCTATATCCATTTTGTCGCTGCCGGCAGTAAATGAAACTGTCCTGTCGCCTGTATCTATGGCTGCCGTTTTGGTATCGGCATACCATGTTATCATAGAGCTGTCCTGAGCCTTCTCAACATTTCCGCCGCTTATGGCAACTGCCGCAAAGCGAAGGGGAACAAGAGTTGAATTGGACTCTGCTTGGATATAAGGCGCCGCATCTACGACAAATTCTTCATTGCCTACTGTGATGATACTGCTGCCTATCGTCACCCTGACATCGCCTGAAAGCGTTTTTTCCTCTTCGTCTTCGGAGGCTTCATACTGCTCATCGGTAGTCTCCTCGGTAGTTTCCTCCGTTGTGGAGGATGTCACATTCTTCCACCTATATCTCTTTGCACCGTAGTAGCGTACCGGATGCTGTAATGTGGTCGTCTCCGTTACGGCCTCAACATACTCTGTTTTAAAGCCGTTTGCCACAGCATAGCTTTCCGCTGCCGAACCCTTTATCACGCCAAAAACAAGCTTTGTCTTGTCGCAGCCGGCAAAGGAATCAGCCGCTATAGCTGCAACAGACTGTGGGAATGTTATCCTTGCAAGGCTTTTACAATTCATAAAAGCATTGCTTCCCACTGCCTTTACGGGTGCGCCGTTCAGCACAGCCGGTATGTCGGCCTTTGTTACCGCTCCGCTGTAGCCTATGACGGTACCTGTCGCCGTGTTTATCTTTATGCTTCCGCCTTCGGCGGGATAATCCACGGCGGCGCCTGATGCTACGGCGTTTATGCCGACTTGGATTTCCACAGGCTTATCTGCGGCAATGCCTATATTTATACTCATTGCCAAAACGGTGATAAAAAGAATGAGCCCCAATAATTTTTTATTCATATACATTCCTCCTTTTAATTCTTTTTACCGATTTCGTTTATATCATAAGGTGTCTTCTGATATACATAGTAATTGAGCCAATTGGTGTAGAGAAGCGAGCTATGAGCCTTCCAAAGGGAAAGAGGGCCCTGAGAAGGATCGTCGTTTTTAAAATAATGCTTGGGTATCTCTATGTCAAGCCCCTTTTCCACATCTCTGAAATATTCATTTTTGAGAGTATCCGAATCGTATTCCGAATGTCCCATAACAAATATTTGGCTTCCGTCATCATCGGCCACTATATATACTCCCGATTCCTCCGAAGCGGAGAGTATATTCAGCTCCTTGACCTTTTTTATATCCTCTTCACGCACCTCTGTATGACGTGAATGAGGAACATAAAATATATCGTCAAAGCCTCTTAAAAGATCTTCGTGCTTATACACCTTGGTGTGAGGGAAAACGCCGAACACCTTTTTGTCAAGCTGATATTTTGGCACACCATAGTGGTAATAAAGTCCTGCCTGTGCGCCCCAGCATATATGGAAGGTGCTGTTCACATTAGTCTTTGTCCACTCGAATATATCGGTAAGCTCGGCCCAGTAGTTGACCTGTTCATAAGGCAGGTGCTCTACAGGCGCTCCCGTTATTATCATACCGTCAAATTTTTGATCCTTTACATCGGGAAATACCTTGTAGAATTCCTGCAGATAATCCTCCGAGGTGTTTTTGGAAATATGGCTTTCCATATGTAAAAAGCTTACCTCAAGCTGCAGCGGTGTGTTGGACAAAAGTCTTAAAAGCTGTACCTCCGTTTCCTGTTTGTTCGGCATAAGATTAAGTATCAATATCTTAAGAGGTCTTATATCCTGGTGAAAAGCCCTCTCCTCTCCCATAACAAATATTCTCTCTTCATTCAAAATGCCCTTTGCAGGCAAGTTGTCCGAAACCTTAATAGGCATATAATATCACTCTTTCCGGGATTTTTTTGTATATCTTACCATAAGTATACCATAAAAACAAAAAAAAGACTAGACTATTTTTAAATAATGTTATACAATAATATTAAATGTATGTCAACTAATGACAGGAGGGAAATATATAATGGAAAAACCCGATTTTGACGTATTGCTTCCAATATTCAGAGATGTGTCCTATCCCATTACGGACTTCGGCGCCGTATGTGATGCCATGACCGACAACAAGGAAGCTTTCAGAAAAGCCATAGAAAAATGTAATGCTGACGGCGGCGGCTATGTGGTAGTGCCAAGAGGTGTGTGGTATACCGGGCCTATAGAGCTTATGAGCAATGTCAATCTGCATTTGCAAAACGGCGCTGTTATATTCTTCTCAAACAATCCGTCAGACTATCCTCTTATAAACACAAGCTTTGAAGGACTGTTTATGTACCGCTGCGTATCTCCCATATACGGCAAGGATCTTGAGAACATTGCCATTACCGGAGAAGGTGTCATAAACGGCAACGGCAGACTGTGGCGGCCTGTCAAACAATGGAAAATGGCTGAGTGCAACTGGGCGGAGACCATTAAGGCAGGCGGCATAGTGGATGATACGGGAAGCGAAATAGTTTGGTGGCCTTCCGAGACAAATCTTGAAGCCAACAAGACTCTCATACCCAATCCCGATCTCTACAAGAACAAAGAGGTATGTGAGAAATACCACAGCTTTTTAAGACCTGTTCTTCTCAACCTCACAAGATGCAACAGAGTGCTTTTAGACGGGCCTACGTTCCAGAATTCCCCTGCTTGGGGCATTCATCCATGGCTTTGCAAAAATGTTACCATAAGGAACATAAATGTGAGAAATCCGTGGTTTGCTCAAAATGCCGATGGTTTGGATATAGACAGCTGCAAATACGTCAAGGTATATAATTCCATATTTGACGTAGGCGATGATGCCATCTGTATCAAATCCGGCAAAAATGAAGACGGCAGAAAGTTGGGTATGCCTTCCGAATTTGTAGATATCACCAACTGTATAGTTTATCACGGCCACGGCGGCTTTGTGGCAGGCAGCGAGATGTCAGGCGGCCTTCGCAATATTTTCGTAAGCGATTGTACCTTCATAGGCACAGATATAGGCATACGTTTCAAGAGCTGCTTGGGCAGAGGCGGTGTTGTCGAAAAGGTATATATAGACAACATCAATATGATAAGCATAAGGAACGAAGCTCTTACGTTTAATATGGGCTACGATATGGATACAAAGGAAGGCCAGGAGATCACTCCCGAAGAAGTGCCTGAATTCAAAAATATATATATAAACGATGTGAACTGTACAAAGGCAGGCAAGCCTATCACTATATCAGGTCTGCCTCAGATGCCTATACATGATATACATATAAGCAATTTCACTTGCAAGACAAATGAAAAAGTGGAGCTCAAGGACTGTCACAACATCTTCCAGACCAATATAAATCTTATAAAGGTCATGGCTGATGACGACATTGCCAATTCACGTTCCGAACTACAGTAAAAAAACCGATCTTTGGGTGATGCGTCACCCGGAGATCGGTCATTTTATTTTGATGATATCAAAGCAGAAAAGGAACCGTTTGAACAGTTCCTTTTGCTGAAAGTGATCATTGTAATATATACATTTCTTCGGTGAAAGCCTATTTACTTTCTCATATCTTTTGTATCGAGCCACAGTCTGTACATATCTATTTCCGATCTAAGCGTCTTAAGTGCAAATATTATAACGGAAATATCGTCAAGCTTGCCGAGAACAGGAACAGCCTTGGGTATAAGGTCTATGGGAGACAGCACATATATGGCTGTAAAAATAATAATGACCTTTGAACTGAAGGATATGTTCCTATAATCCTTTTTGATATAATCCCTTATCATACTGCAAGCAAGCTTAAAATCCTCTAAGTGATCCTTGAACCTGCTGTCGATATTCAATTCATATAATATTTTTTTTATTCTGCCCATACCTTCACGACCTTAATTAGCCATAAGAACAAAGTCAGCCGAAATGCTCTGACCGTCTACGGAAAGGTTTATTTGCTTTGTAACATCACCGTAGCCCGCATGCTTTGCCGTTGCTATATATGAACCTAACGGCAGTTCCTTTGTAAATGAGCCTGTGCCTATCGGTGAATCGTCTATATATATGACCGTGTCTTCCGGACTTGTGCTGAATGTTACGGAAGCGCTTTGCTCGGACTTTATCATATTTATGGCACACGTATTTTCATCCGCATCTATAGTCACTTGGGTCGTAAAGTCCTGATAGCCGTCCTTTACCGCTTTTACGGTATATGTTCCGTACTCCAGAAGATTCGATTCGGTAGGCGAATATTCCTTGTCATTGATATAGAGCTTATAATCGGATACGTTTGCGGTCACATTGAGCACACCGGACTTGACCATGGCCTTTGCAAGATCCAAAACATAGGGTTCCTTTGGATTTATGTTGACCTCTTTTACTATATCGTCACAATTGGAGCCCGTTATCTTAACGGTATAGGTTCCCTCTGCAAGATATATATTGGGAGTGTTCTTGTTGACAGAACGTTTTTCGTTATTTATATACAGTGTGGGATAGCTTATGGAGTTAAGGTTCCTGAGCTGCAGCTGGCCGTGTCCTTTTTGCACATTTATGGAATATATCTTATTTATCTTGCCGTTGTCATAGCCCTTCACCTGCACAAGATCCAAAGGACTCAGTTCTTCAAATGTTATAACGGCATCATATCTTTTGGCAGTGGTGATGCCGTCTACATATTTGTATGTCTGATCGGCATGGCTCTTGGCCTCGCCTGTGAATTTGATAAGCTGAGCCGTCTTGTTTATTGTGATGCCGTAGTCGGAAAATTCCCACGCATTCTTGCATTCCTTAAGCTCGGTAAGCTGCTTATCCTTGTCAAATATATATGTATATATATCGCCCGGCGTAACGTTATCGATAGTAACGTTTTGGGGAAGTATGCTCTCATCGGTCAGACTGACCGTATTGGTAGTCTCGTTTTTGAGATTAAGGAACGTAACGGTACCCGCATTGGCATCTACCGCCTTTACAACGGCATCTATATCTGAGCCCGTAAGATTGGCCAAAGCCTGCCCTGCAATATCATTGGCGCTGAATCTTTCTGTGGATATCTCTCCCTCCGAGTCGCTCATAATATATTTGTACACTACGGAAAAGCTGGCTATACTCACAATAAAGCCCATTGCCACAACGAGCGTCATCATTACCGGCATAACGCTTTTTGTTTTTTTCTTGTGGTTCGTCAGGTCGCTGTTACCCTTACTGTTCATTATAACGTCACTCCTAAGCCATGGTATAATTCTTTAATTATATTTTACATATTATATAGAAAAATAACAAGCATTTTTTTTAAATTACAATAAAAAATAATTGCGGATAATATGTATTTTATGTAAATATTAATTTTTTTAAGGAAAAAACGAAAAAATCCTTTGAAAATTCGGTGATTTATAGTATACTATAAATTATCGGAAGACATAAACGAACAAAACATCTGCTGTATATAAAGATATATAAGGAGGATAAATATGTACAGGATAGTAAAAAAGGAAATGCTGACAGATACCATTTTCTTAATGGAGATCGAAGCGCCCAGAGTTGCAAAATCAGCATTGCCGGGTCAGTTTGTCATTGTGAAGAACAGTGACAAGGGAGAGAGAATACCTCTTACCATATGTGATTACGATGAAAATAAGGGTACGGTCACTATAGTGACTCAGGCTATAGGCAAATCCACAATGGAGCTTATGACCTACAAGGAAGGCGATCACATCTGTGATTTTGTAGGCCCTCTCGGCAGGCCAAGCGATCTTTGTGATATGTCCGAAGATGAGCTTAAGAAAAAGCACATTATATTTGTGGCAGGCGGCGTAGGCGCAGCCCCCGTATATCCGCAGGTAAAGTGGCTCAAAAACAGAGGTATAGACTCGGATGTCATCATAGGCGCAAGAACAAAGGATCTGATCATACTCGAGGATGAAATGTCAGAGGTTGCCAAAAACCTGTACATATCCACGGATGACGGTACCTACGGCTATAACGGCAGGGTTACGGATCTTCTCAAGGAGCTTGTTGAAAAGCAAGGCAGGAACTATGATCACGCAGTCGTTATAGGGCCAATGATAATGATGAAGTTTACTTCCATGATGACAAAGGAATTAAATATACACACAATAGTCAGCATGAACCCTATTATGGTAGACGGCACAGGTATGTGCGGAGCCTGCAGAGTAACTGTGGGCAGCGAGGTGAAATTTGCCTGTGTGGACGGTCCGGAATTTGACGGCCACCTCATAAATTATGATGAAGCTATGCGCCGCCAGGCTATGTATAAAACAGAAGAAGGCCAAGCAAAGCTCAGATATGAAGAAGGCGCTACTCATAAAAACGGCGGATGCGGATGCGGAGGTGACAGATAATGGCTGTTAATTATACAAGAATACCTGTAAGAGAACAGGATCCTAAGGTAAGAGCAACTAATTTCAAAGAAGTATGCCTCGGATACAACGAGGATGAAGCGGTGCTTGAGGCTTCCAGATGTCTTAACTGTCCAAAGCCCATGTGCGTAACAGGCTGTCCTGTAAATATAGATATACCCGCTTTTATAAAGAATATAAAAGAAAAGGACTTTGAAGGCGCAGCCAAGGAGATAGCAAAGTATTCGGCTCTCCCTGCCGTTTGCGGCCGTGTCTGCCCGCAGGAAACACAGTGCGAGGGCAAATGCGTGCTTGGCAACAAGGGCGATGCCGTGTCTATAGGCAAGCTCGAAAGATTTACTGCCGACTGGTCAAGAGAGCATAATGTGGATCTTACCGCAAAGGAAGCTCCAAAGGGCAAAAAGGTAGCCGTGATAGGCGCAGGCCCTGCCGGCCTTACCTGTGCTGGAGACCTTGCCAAAAAGGGATACGATGTAACTATATTTGAAGCGCTCCACAAGGCAGGCGGCGTTTTGGAATACGGTATACCGGAATTCAGACTCCCCAAGGAGACCGTTGTCAAAACAGAGATAGAAAATATCAAAAAGCTTGGCGTTAAAATAGAGACGAACGTTATAATAGGCAGGACTCTTACAATAGACCAGCTTTTTGAAGACGAAGGCTTTGAGGCCGTGTTCATCGGCAGCGGCGCAGGTCTTCCCAAGTTTATGGGTATACCCGGCGAAAATGCCAACGGTGTATTTTCAGCCAACGAAATGCTTACAAGAGTAAATCTTATGAAAGCATACCTTGATGATTATGACACTCCCGTTAAGATAGGCAGGAAGGTTGCTGTAATAGGCGGCGGAAATGTAGCCATGGATGCCGCAAGGACTGCCTTAAGACTGGGAGCCGAAAGCCATATAGTATACAGGCGTGCCGAAGAACAGCTCCCCGCAAGAGTGGAGGAGGTGCACCACGCCAAGGAGGAAGGCATTATATTTGACCTTCTCACAAACCCTACAGAAATACTTGTGGATAAGGAAGGCAATGTGTGCGGTATGAATTGTGTCAAGATGAGATTGGGCGAGCCTGATGAAAGCGGCAGAAGAAGTCCTGTCGTTATAGAAGGCAGTGATTTTACAATGGAAGTAGACACTGTCATAATGAGTCTCGGTACCTCTCCCAATCCTCTTATAAGCTCAAATACACCCGGACTTGAAGTAAACAAAAGAAGATGTATAGTGGCTGAGGAGGAAACCGGCCTTACAAGCCGTGAAGGCGTGTATGCCGGAGGCGATGCCGTGACAGGCGCCGCTACCGTTATACTGGCTATGGGTGCCGGTAAAAAAGCCGCAGCCGCAATAGATGAATATTTGAGCAAGTAACAATGAACCAAAAAAGGATGCCCTATTGAGGCATCCTTTCTGCGTGTCGATAAAATCGACACGCTTGAAAGAAATGCTTTTTGGCATTTCTTTCAGTTAGTTAAGGTAGGAACCAGCCGTGTTTTCCGCAATTTTGGCAATTCTGCCAAAATTACAGAAAAGTTCCTGTCCTCAGGCG
>CANPXH010000001.1 GCA_947585865.1 uncultured Clostridia bacterium | reverse complement strand
GCATAAAAAAAGCGGCGTTCCTGTTCTCCCGGTTAGGGATTGAGAAACGCCGCCTTTGCGGTCGATATTCAGTTGTTGGAAAGGCTTGTCCTATCGTTTTTGATGTAGGTTGTTCTTGTGCAATCGCCCCATCGGCAGCCATATCTTCATACAGATCTGTTATAGGGTCGCCTTTTGACTGCAAATATGCAGCGGTAAAAGGAACGCCGGAAGCACTTGCGGGATATACGCCAAGGCCGTGATCCACATAATAGGAATCAAATCCCGCCTTTTTGATCTCATCGATATTTGCGTCTGCAGTAAGCTGTCTGCATATAGTTCCTATCATTTCCAAATGAGCAAGCTCTTCTGTGCCTATATCGGAAAGCGTTGCTTTGGATTCGGGAGTAACGGCGGCAAATCTTTGGCTGATATATCTTAATGACGCCGCAAGCTCGCCGTCGGGGCCTCCGAACTGAGATATGATGACCTTCGCAAGAGAAGGGTCGGTTTTTTTGATCTTTACAGGAAATTCAAGCTTTTTTTCATATATCCACATTATTTGCTTCCCTCCTCATTTATTTCAAAATTTGCTGAATTCTGCCAGGGCCACGGGTCATCTATCCATTTAAAGGTATCGCCCATATTTGCAGAGCGGAAGGAATACAATGGGCCGATCATCTCTTCATACTTCATTCTGAGCATATCGGCTTCCTTTATCACGGAGTCGTATTTATCTATTGCTTCCGTATCATCAGGGTGCGTGTCAAGATAGAGCTGCAGATCCACAGCCAGAAAATCTAACACGGCAAGACGTTTCATAATTTGCTCTTTATTCATAATTGCCTCCTATTTATAGGGTCTGTATAAGCTTGGGAAAACAGTGCCCTTTACAAGACTTTCAGTCGGTTCAAAATAGCTGCATATTTTCTGTGAAGGAACATAGGCAAAGGCAAGCTCCTTTACCTTTATATATTCTTCAAAGGGTATGCAGGTCATATCATTATTCATTTCAGTGTTCATTACTTTCATAAATTCACCGCCTTTACAATTTCAATATATGAAATTAAAGTGTTTTGGTGCTTTTATCACAAAAAAATATCCGCCAAAAGGCGGATATCTGTATCAATAATAATATGTCTGCGTATATTCCGATGAGAGTATGGTATTTTCGGAGGTTGTAAATGTATATTTATTTTCCGGCTCGCTGTAATGTACTTCACCTAAAGCTGAAAGCTCTTCAAAAGCCACGAACATAATGCCGTCTCCGTTTACGCATTTTGCATTGTTAAGCCCGCATATCACTTGTATTGAAGTGGGTTCGGCTTCATAGGCTATCTTTCCATCGGGATAGCTTATCACTTCCTTAGGCTGCATAAAGCTGCTGCCCTTGTCTATATCCACTCTGCTTCCTGCTTCGTCTGATGAGAAGCTTGCCTTAAAGCCGTAGCTGTTAAGGTCGTTGCAGGAAACATATATATCTTTTCCGTATTTATATGTCTGTATGGGGCAGCCGTTTATTTCGGCTTTTGTATCGGTATAGGCTACATAGCCTTTGCAATCAACGGTATAAGACTGACTTTTGTAGCCGTTTGAAACGGTTATTAGGGCAGAGCCTATGCCGTTTGCCGTTACAACTCCTGTTACAGGATCCACGGAAGCAATGCTCTCATCACTTGATGACCATGTCATTGGTGCATCGGCATTGTTTGAAACTGCGTCTGCCTTAAAGCTTTCGCCTACAGACATTTGAGGCGCACAGTGCATAATATATACGTTGTTTTTGCTGGGATCGGGCTTTGGCGCAGCAGGCTTTGTGTATGTATATCCCGATGAAGATGAAGATGAATAAGACGGTGCGGAGATGGTGCTGTCATATGGACACACGCCGTTTATGTGCAGGTGTGCGGGATAGCCGCCGCAGTGATAATGATAGGAGCCAAGGCCGCTTACGTTATTTTTATCTCTGTGGCCTCCGTTTGAATCTGTTCTGCCGCCGTGAGCAAATACGGGATATGCAGATATAAATACTGCAAGGATTATCAAGATCAGTTTTTTCATTATTTTACCTCCTTTGTTTTTTATACTTTAATGATAAAGCAATATGTATTACCCAATCAATAAAATGAATACGTCTTTTTTCGACAAATACAACGTTAAATCAACAAAACAAAATATACGGCGTATATGCCGTGTGTATGACAAAAGAGTATACAATATGAACGAACATTTATTGAGGGCCTGATTTATCTTGACTTATTAAATTTTCGTTGCTATAATAGTTAGCGAAAAAACAGTTAATAATGTAATCGGAGGTTACGGTATGTGTCCCATAGAGGTAAGAAATATCAGAATAGGAGAAGGTATTCCGAAATTATGTCTTCCTATAGTCGGTCATACGCAGTATGAGATCACTTCGCAGGCTATGACCATAGCGTCACTTAAGCCGGATATAGTTGAATTCCGTGCAGACTGGTATGACAACATTACAGAAGAGGAAAATCTCCTGGATATGCTTAGGCTCATAAGAAAGCTTATAGGCTCTATCCCTCTGCTTTTCACCTTCAGACGTATTGAAGAGGGAGGCGTACAGAAGATAAATACAAGAGATTACGGTACTCTTAACAGGCATGCTATCAAAAGCGGCCTTATAGATATGGTGGATATTGAGCTTATGAGCGGAGAAAAGACAGTGGAATCGATCATGAATGCCGCACATAAGAGCAATGTTATCGTAATAATTTCCAACCACGATTTTGAAAAAACGCCTTCAAAATCCGATATGCTGGACAGAATGAAGCAGATGATAGAAGCAGGTGCGGATATACCCAAGCTGGCCGTTATGCCGCAGAGCAACAAGGATGTCTTGACTCTGCTGGAGGTAACGGATACAATACACACAAAGTATCCCGACATCCCCATTATTACCATGAGTATGGGAGGAAGGGGAATAGTCAGCCGTATCGCAGGTGAGATCTTCGGCTCTTCCGTTACATTTGGCAGTGCAAGAAAGGCGTCTGCACCCGGTCAGATAGAAGCGGGCGATCTTGCTACAGTCGTAAGGACCGTACACAGAAATCTGCATAACAACGAAGATTGATAAAATGACCTACCTATTATGACATTATCCCCTTAAAGCAGACAAAGGAAAACGCAGCTGCTTTAAGGGGTTTTTCTGTGAAGTTATATAAAAACGGCAAAATATAAGCAGGGCAGTATATAATAAATAGATATGTAATTTTTTACCGGGTGTCTTTAAATGGTTGACAAAAAATGCTCTTGAATATCCAAAGCCACTGTTTAAGAGACCTACGGCCAAATTTTACAATTTTATTAATAATTGTTACAAACCTTGCATATTTAATTCATTTATATTATAATTAAAAAATATAAAATATGAGGTGAAAAAAGTGGATTTACTTGAATATATCAAAAGGCTGTCGGCCTGTAGGGATTTTGCTGAGAGCAAAAACTATTATTTTGAAACTCACAGTTGCCCCGTTGTAAATGAAGATATCAAGATCCGTATGGACTACACATTTTCCACTGATATCGATGACAGCATACTGCGTTTGGGTATTTGTCCTCACTGCGGGATATGTTACTATCATCGGGATTTTGCTTCAAAAGGACTTTAGGAGGTCAGCAATGGACAACAATGATAAGGATGCCGTATATGGCAGCAATTTTATAAATACATTTATAGAAGAAGACTTGGAGGATACGTCAAAGGTGGTGACAAGATTCCCGCCCGAACCAAACGGATATTTGCATATAGGCCATGCCAAGAGCATTTGCCTCAACTTCGGACTTGCAAAGCAGTACGGAGGCATATGCAATCTGAGGTTTGACGACACAAATCCCGTAAAGGAAGATATCGAGTTTGTAAACTCCATACAGGAGGATATAAAATGGCTCGGCTTTGACTGGGGAGACAGGCTCTACTTTGCATCAAGCTATTTTGATAAGATGTATGAATATGCCGTGGAGCTTATCAAAAAAGGTCTTGCCTTTGTATGCGATATGAGTGCGGAAGAGGTGAGGCTCTCAAGAGGCACTCTTACCGAGCCGGGAAAGGAAAGTCCTTACAGGAACAGAAGCATTGAGGAAAACTTGGATCTTTTTGAGAGAATGAAAAAAGGCGAGTTTGCCGATGGAGAAAAGACTCTGAGGGCTAAAATAGATATGTCCTCACCGAATATAAATATGAGAGACCCGGTCATATACAGGATCGCTCACGCAACTCACCATGCAACAGGAGACAAGTGGTGTATATATCCTATGTACGACTATGCTCATCCCGTTGAAGATGCCATAGAGGGCGTTACTCATTCCATATGCACCATGGAGTTTGAGGATCACAGGCCTCTTTACGACTGGGTGGTAAACAATATAGATTTTCCCGTTAAGCCAAGACAGATCGAGTTTGCAAAGCTTAATTTGGAAAACACGGTAATGGGCAAAAGATATCTGAGAAATCTTGTGGAAACTAAACAGGTAGACGGCTGGGATGATCCAAGACTTATTACGCTTTCCGGCATAAGAAGAAGAGGATATACGCCCGAGGCCATAAGAAACTTCTGTGCAATGGTGGGAGTGGCTAAGGCCAATTCCACAGTTGATCTTGCGCAATTGGAATATTGCGTAAGAGAAGATCTACAGCCCAAGTGCCCCGTTGTTATGGCTGTGCTGGATCCCGTAAAGCTCATCATAGATAATTACCCCGACGGTCAAACGGAAATGCTTGAGATAGAAAATCATCCCAAGAATGAAGAAATGGGTAAAAGAACGGTACCCTTCTCCAAGGAGCTGTATATAGAACGTGAGGACTTTATGGAGGATCCGCCGAAGAAGTTTTTCAGACTTGCTCCCGGCAAGGAGGTAAGACTCAAGGGCGCATATTTTGTATCCTGTACGGATGTGGTAAAGGACAGTGAAGGTAATATCACGGAAATACACTGTACTTACGATCCCGCCACAAAGAGCGGTCTTGACTTTACGGCACGTAAAGTAAAAGGTACCATACACTGGGTGAACTGTGCAACTGCCCTTGAAGCAAGGGTAAATCTCTATGAAAATCTCGTTATACCCGATGAGGCTTCCGATAACGGATATTCTCTTAACCCCGATTCCTTAAAGACAGTACGGGCATATGTGGAGCCTTCTGTAAAGGGCGTTAAGAAAATGGACAGATTCCAGTTTATGAGAAACGGTTATTTTATTGCCGACAGCAAGTATTGTTCGGAAGAAAATATCGTATTTAACCGTATAATTTCTTTAAAGAGTTCATTCAAGCCCAACTGACGGCTTACCGTGGAGGAATAATAATGAGCAAGGACAGATATGATCTATATGAAGAAAACATCTCTTCGGGAAGGAGACATTCTTCTTCAAAAGGTTCTTCAAACAGAACACGAACGAGCAAGCCTTCGCCGACAGGCAGAAAAAGAAAAAAGAAAAAAAGCCTTAAGTCCAAATTCTTTACCGTGCTGGCCATAATATTGGGCGTGTATTGTATAGGCGCACTGTCATATTTCGGCCTTCAGTATTATCTGAGCGGAAATATGCTTGATATAAATAACGACGGCATTCCCGATAACCCCGTTGCAAATATTGTAAAGCCTAAGCTTAAGGAGAGGACTACGTTTGTAGTGCTTGGCGTGGATGAAGACGAAACACGAACGGATACCATTATGGTATGCTGCTATAACGATACTCTTGGGGAATTGAATATTATATCCATACCGAGAGACACTATCATAAGAGTGGATGACGATACTTTTGCCAAAATGCAGGAGGAGTTCCCGGAACCGGGTCAGCATGCCATGAAGATAAACGCTGTCCACCACTATGGTGCGGAGAGATACGGCGTTCCTCTTTTGGAAAGTGAAATAGAAAAAATAATAGGCGTGCCCATAGATTATTATGTAAAGGTGAAGTTTGAAGCGCTTGAATATCTTGTGGATTCCATAGGCGGTATAGAATACGATGTTCCTATGAGAATGTATTATTCAGATCCCGGTCAGGATCTTCTTATAGACCTTCAGCCCGGACTTCAGACGCTTAACGGAGAACAGGCCGTTCATCTTGTAAGATTCAGGTACGGATATGACAATCAGGATATAGACAGAGTAAAGGTACAGCAGGAATTTTGCAAGGTTCTTATCAAAAAGCTTGTAAACACCGATACCATATTCAGCAATGCCGCTGCTTACGTTACGACGTTTTTCAGATATATAGATACGGATGTAAGGGTATCCGATGCAATAAAGTATATGTCTGTAATAAAGGATTTCAATACGGACAATATATATACCGCTACTATGCCCGGATATATGGGCGGCTTGTATGATATATCCGGAGGCTATGTGCTGGATGATGCGGAGGTCCAGGAATTCTGCTATGATATATTCCAAAAGCCGTCGGCGGAAATAAAGGCCGAGAGAGAAGCAGAGTCTGTGTCAGAGGCTGCTGCTTCAGGTGACGGAGCCAATGTTACCGATATAGACGACAAGTCTCTTTCGGTACAGGTGCTCAACGGCGGATATACAAACGGCAAGGCCTCACAGATACAGAACAGCCTTATAAACGAAGGCTACAATGTAGTGTCTATAGGCACATACAAGAATGAAAAGACGGAAAATGCCCGCATATACGTAAAGCAAAACGGTATGGGCAACGATATAGCAAAAGAATTTAACAATGCAGAAATAATTGTGGATCCATCGGTTGCTTCGGATTACGATATTGTTGTGGTAGTGGGTATAGGTGATTGATATGAAGCTTGTTATAATAGGAGGAGGTGCGTCAGGCATGGCTGCCGCCATAGAGGCCGGGCGCACTGCTCCCAATGCTGATATTGTGATAGTTGAAAAAATGGATCGCTTAGGCAAGAAAATACTTGCCACGGGAAACGGCCGATGCAATTTTTCCAATATCGGTGCAGATACGGATAACTATTACGGCCGCAGCAAATATTTTGTCAAATATTGTTTGGAAAGGTTTACCGTTAACGATACGGTAAACTTTTTTAATCAGCTTGGAGTTTTTCCAAAGGAAGAGGAAAATGGCAAATTATATCCGTTTTCCGGCCAGGCATCTGCCGTTTCCGATTGTCTGAGAAATGAGATCGCAAGGCTTGGCGTAAAAACGGAGACGGGTTTTCATGTAGGTATTGTTGCAAATAACAAAAAGGGATTTAAGCTCGAAGCCAAAGACGGCAGAGTATTGTATGCCGACAGGCTCATAATAGCGGGAGGCGGATGCGCATCCCCTGCCTTGGGCTCAGACGGTTCCTGCTTTGATCTCCTTAAAAGCCTGGGTCACAGAGTATCCGAGCTTGCGCCTGCATTGGTGCAGATAAAAACAGATCCCAAGGAAGTCAAAAGCCTGCAGGGAATTAAATTTGACGGTGTGCTCAGGCTGATACATAACGACAGGTATATAGCCGAAGAAAAGGGCGAGATACTTTTTACGAGCTATGGGCTTTCGGGTCCTCCGATATTTAGGATTTCGGCAAAGCTGCCTTTTAAGAAAAATATGGCGCTTTCTTTTGATATAATGCCGGAGCATACCCCCAAGGAGGTCTTTGATATACTGGTATCCAGGCGAGACAATTTGTCACATCTGACTATGGAAGGCTTCTTTACCGGCCTTGTGAACAAGAGGATAGGCAATCTTATTGCAAAAAGATCCGGTATTGAAAAGCTGTCCTTTAAGGTAAAGGATCTGGATAAGACGATGCTTTGGTCAATGGCATCTCTTTTAAAGGATTACAGACTTGATATAACAGGAACGAAAGGCTTCGCCAATGCCCAGGTGACTGCCGGCGGCGCTCTTACCGAGGATTTCGACGAAAGAACCATGGAGTCCAAAATAATAAATGGGCTGTATGCCTGCGGGGAGGTGCTGGATATATACGGCGACTGCGGGGGATATAATCTTCAGTGGGCATGGTCCAGCGGGCGACTTGCCGGAGCAAGTGCGGCAGAGAGTATGAAGTAAAGGATGTGTTGTTCCTATGCTTAAGATATCCAATATCAAAATACCTGTCAGCATTGAGCCCGAAATAAATTTTCTCAAAAAAAAGGCGGCAAAGGTATTAAAGATATCCCACAAAAAAATATTATCGGCAAAAATTGCAAGACTGTCTATCGATGCAAGAGATAAGAGCAATGTATGCTATAACATTGCTCTTTTTGTTGCGGTTGAAAACGAAGACAAATATCTTCACATCAAAAATGTGTCCGTATATGAAAAAAGCCAATGGTCTGTACCCAAACCAAAGCACAAAGAAAGACCTGTGATAATAGGCTTTGGCCCGGGAGGAATGTTTGCCGGTCACGTACTGGCAAAGGCAGGTCTTGAGCCGCTTATACTTGAAAGAGGATATTCGGTTGAGGACAGGCAAAAGGCAGTGTATGATTTTAGCACAAAGGGTGTGCTGGACATCAAGTCCAATATACAGTTTGGCGAAGGAGGTGCCGGAACATTTTCCGACGGCAAGCTGACTACGGGCATTAAGGATATAAGATGTAATTATGTGCTTGAACAGCTTGTGAGATACGGTGCGCCAAAGGATATACTCTATCTTGCCAAGCCTCATATCGGCACGGATAAGCTTGTGGAGATAGTTGCCAATTTACGAAATGACATAATTTCAATGGGCGGAGAAATACGCTTTGACAGCAAGGTATCTGATATAATTATAGATAAGGGCGCTGTTAAAGGCGTAGTGGTAAACGGCGATGAGATACCTGCAAAATACGTTGTGCTTGCAATAGGCCACTCCGCAAGGGATACCTTTGAAATGCTTTATAAAAAAGGCGTGAGTATGGAACAAAAGCCTTTTGCCATGGGCGTGAGGATAGAACACAGCCAGGAAATGATAAACAAGGTCCAGTACGGCAAATTTGCAAAATATCTGCCCGCAGCCGATTATAAGCTTGTGGCTCATTTGCCCAACGGCAGGAGCGCATATACATTTTGTATGTGTCCGGGAGGATATGTGGTTGCGGCTTCTTCCGAAAAAGAAAGCGTTGTCACAAATGGTATGAGCTGCTATGACAGAGACGGAGCAAATGCCAATTCAGCCCTGCTTATAGGCATAGATACCGCTGACTTTGCTTCCTCTTATGCTTTGGCAGGAGTAGAGCTTCAAAGAGAGCTGGAGCATAAAGCATATATTGCAGGGGGCAAGAATTATCATGCGCCTGTGCAGAGGGTCGGGGATATGCTTAAAGGAATGGCAACGACAAGGCTCGGTTCGGTTGCGCCTACTTATAAGCCGGGAGTCACTCCTTCGGATCTCAGCAAAATATTTCCTGACTATATGTATGTATCTCTTCAGCTTGCGCTTAAGGAAATGGATAAAAAAATACAGGGCTTTGCCTGTGAAGATGCTGTGATGACGGCGGTAGAGAGCCGATCCTCATCTCCCGTGAGGATATTAAGGGGAAACGACTTTTGCTCTCTTAATGTAAAGGGGCTTATTCCCTGCGGCGAAGGCTGCGGATATGCGGGAGGCATAATGTCTGCGGCTGTAGACGGCATAAAATGTGCGGAAAAGATAATAGAGGCTCAGTAGGCAAGCGTATCGATGCTGTCGGCACGCAGTCAAAGACGACTTATGGCATACTGAGTCTTATTTTTTTTATTTGCCGACAAATACAAACAAAAATATACATATCATATTTTTTACAAAAATTACAAAAAAAATATGGAAATAATATAATATTTGTGCTATAATACCTATAGAATAAATTTAGTGTTGTAAATTTATACAAAGGGAGGTTTACAAATGAAAAAAATTTTAGCTTTATCATTTGCAATTGCAGCCATGTCCTTTACATCCGCTTGCGGAGGGCCATCCGACAATGCCGTTGCCAAGGAGGTAAAGGAAGAGGCGGCGGATATAGCCGAGGATATCAACGAGGATACGGAAGAAGCGAATATAGCTGAAATTATCAAGAACGAGGCTGTCAGCACAGACAAGGAGGATCTTTATAACATTACAGGCGTTGTCACAGATGCTTCAATGAATACTGTTACCATAGAGACAGAGCAGGGAAGTACCGTTACATTTTCAACAGACGATGATACCGAGACGGAATATAAAGAAGGCCTTTTAAACGGCATCAACGTTATGGTGACGGTGAAGTGCGATATGGATAAGCTTGAGAGCGATATGGATGTAGAGGTCGTTAAGATAAAGGAATTATAAGGTGGATCTATGAAGTTATTTAAGATCGGTCTTATCGCTGCATTTGCTGCCGTTATGCTTTGCGTATGCGCCTGTGCAAATGAGGCGGGGCCTTTTAAACGAGACGGCTTTATAATAGGGGAGCTTACAGGCGTGGTGCTTAAAACCACGACCACCACAACTACAACGGAAGCCACCACGGAGACCACGACCATACAGCAGTTTGATACGTCAAAGCTTTCAAATGCAAAGCAGTCTTGGTATTATATGCCTACGAACGATCATACTGTTCCGAGGGGCAATGACAGTGTAGCCTTGAGCAAATACAGCGCCTATTATACGGGCAAGACTTCCGAGAAGGTCATATACCTTACTTTTGACGAGGGATATGAAAACGGATATTCCGCAAAGATACTTGATATACTTAAGGCAAAGGGCGTCAAGGCGGCATTTTTTGTAACGAAGCCTTATATAGAAAGTCAGCCTGAGCTTATAAAGAGAATGGTTGCGGAGGGTCATACGGTAGGCAATCACTCTGCCAAACACTTAAGCTCGCCTACGCTTACGGATGCTCAGCTCAAGCAGGAGCTTGACTCTACGGCGGAGAGCTTTAAAAAGATAACGGGTGTGGATATGCCTAAATTTTTCAGACCGCCTATGGGCGAATACAGCGAAAGAACATTGGCTGTTGTTCACAATATGGGCTATAAGTCTGTATTTTGGAGTTTTGCACACAGGGATTGGCTCACGGATCAGCAGCCCGGCGCAGAAGCCACATATAACACGGTAATGAGCAGATATCATAACGGAGAGATAATGCTGCTCCATGCTGTTTCAAGCTCCAATACGGAGGCTCTCGGCAGGATAATAGATTCCCTGAGAGCACAGGGATACAGCTTTAAGACTTTGGAAGAACTTTAAAACATTATATACAAGGAGGTAATCAAAATGGGCATTACTTTAAAATTAAACGGTGTTAAGAACTTTGTCAGAGAAGATGAGCTGGCAAAGATAGAGCCTGCCGTAAAAATGGCAAGCGATCTTCTTTATTCCGGCAAGGGTGCGGGCAATGATTTTATAGGATGGGTCGACCTTCCATTTAACTATGACAAAGAGGAATTTGAGAGGATAAAGGCAGCCGCAAAGAAAATACAGGCTAATTCAGAAGTGCTTGTAGTAATAGGTATAGGCGGCTCATATCTCGGCGGCCGTGCCGCTCTTGATTTTATAAACGGCAATAATTACAACAACAAAAAGCATCCGGGTCTTCCCGATATATACTTTGTGGGCAACAGCATAAGCTCAGATTATCTCAACGATATAGTAGAGATGATAGGCGACAGGGATTTTTCTATCAACGTAATATCCAAGTCAGGCACGACCACAGAGCCTGCTATTGCTTTTAGGATATTCAAGAAGATGATAGAGGACAAGTACGGCAAAGAAGGTGCCAAGGACAGGATATTTGCCACTACCGATAGGTCAAGGGGAGCGCTTAAATCCCTTTGCGATAAGGAAGGCTATGAGACATTTGTCATCACAGATGATATAGGCGGCAGATTCTCAGTGCTCACCCCTGTAGGACTTGTGCTCATGGCGGCTGCAGGCATAGATATTGATGCAGTTATGAAGGGCGCACAGGATGCGGCAGATAAATACAAAAATGACGATCTTATGAACAACGACTGCCTTAAGTATGCGGCATTGAGGAATATACTTCTCAAGAAGGGCAAGTGCATTGAGATACTTGCCAATTACGAGCCTTCACTTACAATGTTCGGTGAATGGTATAAGCAGTTGTTTGCCGAGTCAGAGGGCAAAGACCAAAAGGGCATATTCCCCGTAAGCGCAAATTTCTCCACGGATCTTCATTCCATAGGCCAGTTTATACAGGATGGCAGCAGGAATCTTTTTGAAACCGTATTGTGGGTAGAAAATGCAAAGAAGGACATCATCATAGGGGAAGATCCCGAAAATGTAGACGGACTTAATTTTGTTGCAGGCAAGAGTATACAATATGTAAATTCAAAAGCCTACGGCGGAACCTTCTTGGCTCATGTTGACGGCGGTGTTCCCACTATGGTCATCGAGATAGAAAAGACCGATGCTTATCATTTCGGTCAGATAGTATATTTCTTTGAAAAGGCACTTGCCATAAGCGGATATATTTTAGGCGTCAATCCGTTTGATCAGCCGGGTGTTGAAGCATACAAGAAGAATATGTTTGCGCTTTTGGGCAAGCCGGGATACGAAGAGCAAAAGGCTGAGCTGGAAGCAAGATTGAACTGATACCATGTATAAAGGGGTGGCCGCATTAAGCGGCTGCCCCTGTTTTTTAGATGAGCGGTATCAAGGCGGCAGGCATTGCCTGTAATAAGAGCAGGCATTGATCTTATAAGCGCAAATTTTAGTTGGTTTAAAAAAATTCACGATATTTTTGCGTTTGTTTGAAATAAAAGCATTGAGGCGAGATGTTCCTATGCGGCGTATGAAATAAGATACAGCGCTCGGGTTATGCCCGACATAGGGAAAAGGGGGAGAGGTAAATGAAAAAGATCCGTATAAATAAAATTGCAATTTATATTTGGGTCGTTGTGTTTACCATGTGCTTGGCAGGGTGCAGCGGAAAATTATCCCATATGGCGGATAATAGGGGATTTCCTGCCTTAAGCGATATAACGGACACAAACACAAGGATATGGCACTACACAGACGATACGGCGGGAATATCCGACAAGACATGGACATATGCTGATTTTGACGATACAAATTGGCATACGGCATCGGGAAGCTTCGGAGCAAAAGACGGAGGATTAAATGAACTTTCAGACGGATCGATCCCTAAGGTGTGTCTGCGCCAGTATGAGCCTACGGGCAAAACAGTGCCTGTATATTATTTTCGCCTTGATTTCAATGCGGATGCCAAGGATGTAAAAATGCCGCTGCAGGCGGAAATAACATATGACGATGCGGTGATAATCTATTTGAACGGTAAGGAGATATTATCCTGCAACACTCCTAAAAACGGATATCCCTATCCAAATTTCTATGGCTGTAATGAAGCCTACGGAGATCCGCAGAAGAAGGAATTCACAATAGACAGCTCCTTGCTGAGAGAGGGCGCAAATGTCTTGGCTGCAGAGCTGCACCAGTCTGATGAAAACAGCTCCGATATATACTTTGCCATGGATAGTCTGTGTGCCGTTGATGAGGAGACCGTTGCCTTGGAAAATGCGGCGCTGCAAAGAGATACGGTATGCCTGGGGGTTGGCGGGGATGACGGCGAAATGCTTGTCACATGGCAGGGGCCTGTGTGTGAATCCCCTTATATACAGGTAAAATGCTGCAATGACGATATCGAAAAAACCAAGACATATGCTGCGCAGGCTGTTTGCTCCGACAATGGAGTATGCACTTATCGTGGTGTAATTACGGATTTGACTCCGGGCAAATATGAATATTGCGTTACAGATAAAGCAGCTTCCGAAAGCTTTAGCTTTGATATATCCAAAGAGGGTTTTTCATTCCTTTGCGGCGGAGATCCTCAAATAGCGGAAGCAGAGGATGAGGCGGCCGATATTTATCAAGAACTGGCTGAGACGATAATGGGCGAGGATGACCCTTGTTTTATATTGTCATTGGGAGATCAGTCCGATGACGGCAATGACTCGGAACTGTTTTGTGCTTTCACCCGTATGCCTCTTCTAAAGTCGGTTCCGATCGCTGCCGTTGTGGGAAATCATGAAAGAAATTCAGAGCAATTCAGCCGATACTTCTATATGCCCAATATGGACAAAGCAACGGAGGGAAAATCAGGGGATATGAGCGGTGATTATTGGTTTTACAGAAGAGGAGCGCTTTTCCTTTGTCTCAATTCCAATAATGAGGATGTATCTTCCCACGAAAGCTTTATGCTCGATGCCGTAAGATCATGCGAGGAAAAATACGGAAAGCCCGAGTGGATAGTGGCTGCTCTCCATTTTTCACTTTTCTCGGCCGGTCATCACGGGGAGGATGAAAATATAATTGAAGGTCGGGCTTTGTATCCAAGCGTATTTAAAAAAGTCGGCGTGGATGTGGTATTCTCCGGACACGATCACAGCTATACACGCTCATATCCAATGAACGGAAATGTGCCTGCCGATAACGGAAACGGTATAGTTTATTTTTCACTTGGGTCATCCACAGGCAGCAAGTTTTACGATCCCATAGATGAAAAGCCGAATTATGCGGCGTTTTGCGATGACGGGAAATATCCCCAGATGACAAGGGTGGATGTGACCGACCGATCTATGACTGTTACTGTGTATCAGAAAACAGAAAATGAAACAAAGCTGCTCGATACATATACTATAAACAAATGATATCCGTATCTGAGTGTATGACAAATATTGGTATGTTACTTTTATCCCGGCGGAGTGAAAGGCTGCTTCGCCGTGATAAAAAAACATATGCATACCGTAAGATGTATGGAATATAAAGGAACCGAGGAGAAATACAGGGGTACGGAAGGGCAAATACAGGGGTACGGAAGGGCAAAAATGCGTTGACAAAAAACACTGAATGATGTATAATATACTGGAAAAAGATGAGCATGGCATTGGCAGTATGTCGCATTTGCTTGGATATATTTGGGCATAAGCAAGGCAGGCTGTTATAAACGATTGCAATGCTGTGAGTTTTAGGCGATTTGGTACTGTAATTGTAAGGCCACAATTAACGGTGAAGAAAGTGTCGCCTTTTTTGTTTGCTCATTGTCGGAGGCTGTTTTTGTATGAATGAGGTTTTAAGACAAGAAAAGAAATTCCTTATAAATCCTGTTTTATCGGCCGGGATCAGAGGATATCTTGAAAAGATAATGCTCCGGGATGAGCACAACGGCTCGTGCGGGTATATGATACGTTCTCTGTATTTTGATACACCCGATGAAAAGGATTTTACGGATAAGCTTGACGGACTTGAACTCAGAAGAAAGATAAGGCTGAGAGCATACGATCCCGATTCGGATTTTGCTATGCTTGAGATGAAGCAGAAGGAAGGCGCTTATCAAAAAAAGCGCTCTTTAAGACTGACACGGGATGAAGCGCAGGCGCTTATAAAAGAGGACTATTCAGTCCTTTTGCAATATAAGGAGCCTTTTGCGGCAGAGTGCTTTGCCCTTATGAGCACTATGTGCTACAGACCAAAGGTAATAGTCGAATACTTGCGCAAAGCATATATTGCCAAGGAAAACCGTATAAGGATAACGATAGATTCCGGCATAATGGGTACCGAGGCAAATTACGATCTGTTTTCAAAAAATATACCCCTATATCCCGCACTTGATCCGTTCAACTCCGTTTTGGAAGTAAAATACAACGGTTTTTTATTAAGCTATATAAAACAACTTGTCAGTTCGGCAGACTGTTCCGAGATATCGGTCAGTAAGTATTGCCTTGCAAGAGGCGTTACACTGAGCAATTAAGAGGAGGAAATTCAATGAAAGAAGTTATATTGAAAGCACTTGGATCAGGCGGTGAACTTACCGCCCAAGCTATAATTTTGCGGCAGCTTGCCGCATCGGTCATTGCGTGCTTTATTTTTTTGTCATACAGATTATCCCATGACGGAAGCATATACAGCAAGAAATTCAATGTATCCCTTGTAATGCTTACGATCATCACCACTACCGTTATGATAGTTATAGGCAATAATATCGCACTTTCATTAGGTATGGTCGGTGCATTGTCCATAGTACGTTTCAGAACGGCTATAAAGGATTCCAGAGATACCGTGTACATATTTTGGGCCATAGTTGTGGGCATATGCTGCGGTGCAGGCGATTACCCCGTTGCCGCTATAGGAAGCATTTTTGCATTTGTGCTGCTTCTCCTTTTCGGCCGCATAAAAAACGACGGCCGTGTGCTCATAATCATACGTGCCGCAAGAGTCGATGAAGAAAGGCTTGAAGCAGTTATATTCAACAGATATATGCACAAGGCCACAATGAGAGTTAAAAACACTACGAAGGACAGTATAGAGCTTATTTATGAAATAAGCAAAAAGGTGCTTGACAAAGCCGATAAGCACGGAAGCATGATAAGCGATGAAATATATGCGGCAGGCAGTGTTGAGTATTTCAATATTGTTATGCAAAATGATGATATAAGCAGTTAAGCAGGTGAAAGGACTATGAAGTATAAGCTTATGGGTATTGCAGCTGTACTGGTAATGGCAGCTACCGTTGGTTTGCTTAGCATGGTCAGCAGAGATACTCCGTCAACAAGATATCATCAGCATTTGGAAGAGCCCGGATACACGCCCTGTACAGATCATAAGGACGATATATTCTGTACTCATCTGCCTATTGTGCTTATAGATACCGAAGGGAAGGATATACCCGGACAGGTCACCGACGAAGTAGATATGTTCGATGAGGTTATCACAACAAAAGCGCCTGATGGAACGGATTATATAAATGTAAGCGTTTCGGTGATAGATAACGAAGAGGGCAACAATCATCTTTATGACAAAAGGAATTTTACCACAAGAAGCCTTTTTCGTGTCAGAGGCCACTCATCCAGAAGATTTGAGAAATCTCCTTATCTTATGAAATTTGTGGATGAAAACGGTATGGACAGACCTATCAGCGTAATGGGAATGGATGCCCACCACGAATGGGCGCTCCACGGACCCTATCTGGATAAATCCCTTGTTCGTAATTATATGTGGTACAATATTTCGGGAGATATAATGGAATATGCTCCCAATGTCAGATATTGCGAATTGTTTCTAAACGGAGAGTACAGAGGACTTTATCTCATGACCGAAACGATAACGAACGGTGATGACTGTCGACTTGACCTCAATACAACGATAAAGGGCGAAAAATTTACGGGCTATCTTGTGAGAACGGACCGCCCTGTTGAAGCGGAGCTTGATGCCACAAGAGAAATAGACGTATTTTCCGAAAGGGTAAAGATAAGCAAGGATGATATGGCAATAAGATATCCGGGAAAGTCTACTCTCACGCCTGAAACGGCCAGAGAGATAGAGCTGGATATATCGGCTTTTGAAAAGGCGCTTTTTTCATATGACCATGATACAGAGGACTATGGCTACAGAAATTACATAGATGTGGATAATTTCATTAACTATTATCTTGTAAATGAATTTACGTGTAATGTAGATATGGGCAGCTATTCCACCTATATGTACAAAAGAGCGGGAGAAAAGTTCAGAATGTGCGTATGGGATTTCAATAATGCTTGTAACAATTACACCCATGAAGTACATGGCGGCAAGGGATTTGTTTTGGCCGAAAGCGGCTATAGCGGTCCCTTTGTTATGCTGTCTAAGGATGAGGAATTTGAGCGTGCCGTAATAAAAAGGTACAGAAAGCTGAGAAAGACATATCTCAGCGAGGAACGCCTTTTGAATTATATTGATGATACCATTGAGTGGCTCGGTCCTGCTGTGGACAGGAATTATAAAAGGTGGAAGACGGCATATGAAACGGATATGCTCTATACCGATGAAGCAGATGCTTTAAACGGAAAGATACAATATACCGCCTCAGAAAGAAATCAGCGCACTCCCGATGAAGCAAAAACTTTTTTAAAGGACTGGATAAAGGAGCGGGGAGACTGGATGGACTCCAATATAGACGTACTCAATCACTACGGACATCCTTCTTTGAATAAGCAATGGGATCACTAAGATATCTGTAAAAGGCAGGAGACCTATATGAAAAAATTTATAATCATAATGTGCATATTGGTGGCTGCAGGATTCATTATGAATATAGCCTATTATAATTTTGGTATCTATCCGCATTTTGACTCAGAGGAAAAGAACGTGTCTACCTTTGTCACTACTATGGGCAAGGATATATATCTTGACGACGGCAGCGGATTCAAGACCTTTGAAATAAGAGGAGTCGATATGGGCGTTGGCATTCCCGGCGAGTGGGCAACGGATTTTGCCATAGACAAGGATACCTATAAGAGATGGTTCAAGGAAATACAGGATATGGGAGCAAATACCATAAGAGTATATACCATGCTCCATGATGATTTTTACAATGCGTTTTATGAATATAACAGATATAATAAAGACCCTCTTTATCTTATACAAGGCGTATGGGTAGACGACTATGATATGTATTGCCATATGGATGCCTACGACCCTGAGTTTTACAACACATTTACACAGGATTGCCGTTCCATGATAGATGTAATACACGGTCAGAAGAACATTGCCTTAAGCTATGGCAACAAAGGAAACGGAAGCTACAGAAAGGATATTACCCCTTGGGTGATAGGCTATATCCTTGGCGTGGAATGGGAGCACTATACAGTGGAATATACCAACCTTAAAAACGAGGGTATGGAACACTACAAGGGCAAATATATGTTTACCACAGAGGATGCAAAGCCCTTTGAAAGCTTTTTGGCGGAAGTAGGCGATAAGATAATAGAGTACGAGACAGAGAGATACGGCACTCAAAGACTTGTTGCTTTTGCCAACTGGCCTACGACCGATCCGTTCGTATATCCCGAAAGCGTAGTCATAGCCAGAAATAAGACTACGAGCATAAATGTTGAAAATATAAAGATCAATCGGGTATATTTCCGTTCGGGAACTTTTGCATCTTATCATATATACTCTTATTTCCCCGATTATTTGGAGATAATGAGAGCTACGTCTTCCATTACGGAAGAGGAATACGGCGAAAGAATGGGTCCTTCGGCATGGGGAAATATGAAATATTTTGTATCTCAGCTAAAAGGGCCTAAAATTACGGATTATCTTCAGGACAGATATTATATTGACAGAAAAGGAAGATACAATACATATCGGGCGTATCTTAAAGCTATAAATTCATTTCATACAATACCTGTGGTCATAAGTGAGTACGGAGTGACTACAGGCCGTGGTATGGCTCAAACAGACGCCAACACAAACAGAAACCAAGGACATATGACCGAGCAGGAGCAGGGGCAGGGTATTATTGACTGCTATAATGACATAATGGATGTGGGCTGTGCTGGCAGCTGCATATTCTCATGGCAAGACGAATGGTTCAAAAGGACATGGAACACCATGCTTTATACGGATTTGGATAAAACTCCTTATTGGAGCGACTATCAGACAAACGAGCAATACTTTGGCTTGCTTGCATTCGATCCGGGTAAGGTAAAAAGCGTGTGCTATGTTGACGGAAGAGTTTCCGAGTGGTCGGAAGCCGATATAGTATCTGCCAACAAGGATACATATGTGGCAATGAAATACGATGAAAAATTTCTGTACTTCCTTGTACACAGAAATTTTGGCACATCCGATGACGATACGATATACATACCCTTGGATATAACTCCCAAGTCAGGAGCTACCTACTGCCTCAATTACGACATATCCTTTGAAAGACCTGCCGACTTTGTTATAAAAATACATGGCAAAGACGACAGCAGGATACTTGTGCAGAAAAGATATGAAGCTCTCAATGCCATGTACGGCAGAGAGCATTACGGCGAGCTGCCGTATTATGATCCGCCTAAAAAAGACGGTATAAGGTTTACCAATATATATCTGCCTTTGACAAAGACGGAATATATCCCCGATAAGGGCAGCAAGGCTATTACGGGAAGAAAGTACGAAACAGGCAAGCTAAGATACGGCAATGCCAACCCAGATGATGAGGCCTTTGATTCTCTTTCCGATTTCATATTCGGCGGAAATGACAATGAATATATAGAAATGCGTATACCATGGGGTCTTTTGAATTTCTGCAATCCTTCCGAAATGAAGATACACGATGATTATTATGAAAACTACGGTATAGAAGATCTTTCCATAGACGAGATGTACGCAGGCGTAGCGTGTTCTCATCATATGGAGGATACGATACCTATGGAAAAATTTCCGCTGAAGGGCTGGAATCTTAAGGTTACCTCTCACGAAAGACTTAAAAGATCATATTATATGATAAAGGACTATTGGACCAAACTGGACATGGAGGCGAAGGCAAATGGGAAGTGAGATATTTCTTTATGGCTATGGTATCATATGTTTCAGCATGATAGTATTCAATATAATTTACAATATAATAATGGACGCCAAGGATCATAAGCTAAGAGAAGATATAGAAAAATATGATATGATAATAAAGGGTGTACTTGATGATATACGTGAAGGGAGAAAGGCGCCAAAAAAACACTATAGGCGTATAGAAAAACTGCTTTCAACCACTATGGGGCTTATGACATTTGAGGCTGCTGTTGACAGACATTTGGAATTTGAAAATGAAGCGGCGGTAGAATATCTTATTTCCATGGGTCCTATACTTATAAAGACAGCAAAAAAATATTTAAAGCGGGAAAATCTCCAGGCGGCATATTTTGCATATTTTATAGGGGATGAAAAGTTTAACGGGCATATCCCCAAAGATGAGCTGCAGGAAATACTTATCGAATATGCCGCTAAGGACAGCTTTTATTGCAGAGTCAATGCTATGAGAGCTCTTTATACCTTTGGCGATGCGTGGGCTATAGCCGATGCCGTTACGATATGCGACCGAAATGATGCCTTCTTTCATGCAAAGGTGCTGCAAGACGGATTGCTTACATACCGAGGCGACAGCGACGAACTCATATCTATATTATGGAAAAGATTCAACAGCTATAAAGAATCTACGCAAATCGCCATTATGAATTACATACGCTTTGAATCAGATAAATATACGGACAATATGCTGGATATAATGACCAATGAGGAAAAGGGAAAAGAGCTGCGCCTTTCAGCCATTCGCTATTTAGGCAAGTATCCGGATGAAAGGGCAAGGGAACAGCTTGTTGCCTTTGTTAAAGATACCGAGCCTGCCAACTGGGAATATGCGGCGGTAGGCGCATCGGCTCTTGCCAAATATGACGGCAGCGATATTGTAGATGTGCTGATAGAGGCTGCGCACAGCCTTAACTGGCATGTGAGAAATAATGCCGCAACGAGCCTTAAGGCAAAGGGTATAGGATATTCACAGGTCGAGGAAAGAGTCAAGGATGACAAATATGCCGATGAGATACTTAGATACAGACTCAAGGAAGAATATATAGCGGAGGAAGCGGTATGAGAGATTTTATGCAGATTTTCTTCAACTTCGTGGGTTTCTTTTTTGTGCTGTATATGATAGGATATGCCAGCTTTTTGTTTTTGGCGGTAGTCGTAGGAACGACAACGCTGCATGGAGCAAAGCGAAGGAATATACTTAAAAATGAGCTTGTGGAGGATTATTATTTGCCGGTCTCAATTCTAGTTCCGGCATATAATGAGGAGGCAACTATCGTTGCAACGATACACTCTCTTCTTTTACAGAACTACAAGCTTTATGAGATAATAGTAATTGATGACGGCTCAAAGGACAGTACATCGGCGGCGGTGCTGAAAGCCTATGGCTTGACCCATACGAACCGCCCGATACATAGGACATTGCACTGTCATCAAATACAAGAAGTATATGAGGGAAAGGTTGACAATGTGCCCATAACCCTTATAAGAAAAGAAAACGGCGGAAAAGCCGATGCGCTCAATGTAGGCATAAATGCAAGCCAATATCCATATTTTTTGTGTATAGATGCAGATTCAGTGCTCCAGTATGATTCTCTCAGCAAGATCGTCAGGCCTGTGCTTGAGGATGACAATGTTATAGCTGTAGGCGGCGCCGTACGTCCGTGTAACGGTACAGAGATAAGAGAGGGAAGGGTAGTGCATTACGGGTTGCCCAACAAGCTTCTTTCCTGTATGCAGGTGTTGGAATACGACCGTTCTTTTCTTGCGGCAAGAATATTATTCGATAAGTTTAACGGAAGTATAATTATTTCAGGTGCATTTGGCCTTTTTAAAAAGAGCATTGTTATAAGTGCGGGCGGATATGATGCGGATACGGTAGGAGAGGATATGGAGCTTGTAGTCAAGATGCACGTATTCTGCAGAGAAAATAAGATACCCTATAGAGTGCGCTATGCATCGGATGCCATATGCTGGACACAGGTGCCGGAGAGATTTACGGATCTTTGCAAGCAAAGACGCCGTTGGCATATAGGACTTTTCCAAAGTATGACAACTCACAGATCTATATTCGGAGATCTTTCATACGGTCTTGTAGGCGCCGTTTCATATTTGTATTTCCTTATTTATGAGTTGTTTTCACCTTATATAGAGGTGTTTGGCGTCTGCACTATGGTACTTGCCGTTCTTTTGGATTTTTTGAACGTGCCGTTTATGCTCTTGTACATGATGATATATGTGGTGTTTTCGGCTATGCTGTCGCTTACGGCTTTCTTTGCAAGACTGCATACTATCGATCAAAAGCTTTCGCCTATGGATGTTCTTAAAGCAATAGGACTTTGTGCGGCTGAAGTATCATTTTTGAGGTTTGCTCTTGCCTGGGTCAGAATGACATCTCTTATAGGCTATCACAAAAAGAAGACCGACTGGGGCGAAATAGAAAGACAGTATATCAATTTCAGTTGATAATATATAAAAATGTGTGTATCGCTGTAAAAAAGTATCTTAAAAAATATAATTTGAAAATAAGAAGCATTCAACTGAAAGAAATGCGAGCATTTATTTCAAGCGCTTCGACTTTATTGACACGCTGAAGCGGCAGCATTATATTATAATGCTGCCGCTTTATAAAACCAAAGGAAATTTTCTGTTCTTTGGCATACATATAAATTTATAATACAGTATCGCAAGGAAACAATATCCTATGGCGTATTTTATTTGTACTTTCATATTGGCTGAAAGCACTTTTGTCTTCTGTATTGACTGAAAGAAATGCAGACATTTGTTTTAAATGCGCTGATATGCTGACGCAAACACGGCGATAATATATCAATAGCCCTGTGTGCGCCTTTGCTTGCGCATTTCTATGCGCTTTAAAGCGCCTTCCCATTCGGCTTGTTCAGACGGAGTCTCAGGCTTTATGGTATATTCTACGGGTATAGGCGTGCCGTCTTCGGATACGCTTACCTCCGTAAAATAAGCTCTGTTCAGAGCATAGCGCAGCCCTGTTTTTATTTCTTCCAAATATACATCCACACGCACCTCCATAGAGGTATTGCCTACGTGTGTTATCTTAGCGGAAAGCAAGATAACATCGCCTATATAGGCGCCTTTTTTAAATTGCAGATTATCCACTGCCGCTGTTGTTATGGCGTTTTTGCAATGGCGCATTGCACATATGCCGGCGGTTTCATCCATCCACTGCATGAGTCTTCCGCCGAATAAACGGGTTCCTCCGTTTATATCTTCATATTTTACGATACGCATACATTCCGTAAGGGAATCGCTTACACTTTTTATTTTTCTGTTGTCATTACAGGGTGCCATTTAAAAGTCTCTCCGCATTTTCGCCTAATACGGCATTTCTTATTTTGTCATCGGGTATAAATTCTTTTGATATTTCTATATAATTTGCCTGAGGGCTCCACGGGCTGTCTGTGGCAAAGAGTATCTTTTCGTAACCGTGTTTTTTTACTATACGGTCAAATTGCTCTTTCTCTATATACTCAAATGAAAATGCGGTATCGAGCCATACATTCTGCCCGCATATGAGCTCTTCAACATCATCCCATTGTTCCCAGCCGCCCATATGTGCAAGCACAAGCTTTTTAGGCTTTATCTCGTCTATTACCGAGCGCATTTTTTTTGGCGGACAGTGTACCGGATCGGGATAACCTATATCTCTGCCTGCGTGTACGGTTATAATAAGATCAAGAGCGGAAGCCTCGTATATTACACGCTTACAGGCAATATCATCTATGAAAACTTCCTGATAATCAGGGTGGAGCTTTATGCCCTTAAGCCCCATGCCCTTTATGGCCCTAAGCTCATCCTTCCAATTTTCGCTGTAGGGATGTATACCGCCGAATGAAATTATTCTGCCTTCGTATTTTTCATTTACCTCACAGGCAAAGCGGTTTATTGAATTGAACTGAGAGGGCTTTGTGGCCACAGGCAGTACAACGGAAATATCCACTCCGCTTTTTTCCATACTTTCATAAAGACCCGAAACGGTACCGTCGGTGTTGTTTTTTATACCGCTTTTGGCTGAAAGGAATTCTATTGTCTTGGACGCTATTTTGTCGGGGAAAATATGTGTGTGAAAATCTATTATCATATTACTTCAGCGCACTTTCTTCAAAGAGATCTCTCTTATCTATTATTCTTACGGCCTTGCCTTCGCTTCTTGGTATGGACTTAGGCTCAACAAGCTTTACCCTGACTGCAATGCCGAGCATTGACTTGAGCTTATTGACAAGCAAATATTCACGCTCTGTCTTGTCCTTAATATCCTTTGGCGGATTACTTGGCAGCCATTCCACATCGCAGGCGATAGTATCGGAATTATTCTTTCTGTCTACAACAAGCTGATAGTTTGCTTCATAGCCGTTGTTGAGAAGAACTGTCTCTATCTGTGACGGGAATACGTTTACACCCTTGACTACCATCATATCGTCGCTTCTGCCGAGAGGCTTGCTCATTCTTATATGAGTTCTTCCGCAGGAGCATTTTTTACGTGAAAGCACGCATATATCTCTTGTTCTGTATCTGAGAAGTGGGAAGGCTTTTTTGGTGATGCAGGTGAATACAAGCTCGCCTTTTTCGCCTTCGGGAAGCACTTCTCCCGTTTCGGGGTCTATTACCTCGGCTATAAAGTGGTCTTCATTTATGTGCATACCTTTCTGTTCGCTGCACTCAAAGGATACGCCCGGACCGCTTATTTCAGTAAGACCGTATATATCGTAAGCCTTTATGCCAAGTGATTTTTCAATACCACGGCGCATTTCTTCTGTCCATGCTTCGGCACCGAATATACCTGCCTTAAGATGTATCTTGTCCTTAAGTCCTCTTTCGTTTATGCTTTCTCCAAGATAAGCGGCATAGGAAGGAGTACAGCAAAGTATGGTAGAGCCAAGGTCTGTCATAAACTGTATCTGTCTGTCCGTATTGCCGGATGACATAGGCAGAGTAAGTGAGCCAAGCATATGTGAGCCGCCGTTAAGACCGGGGCCTCCTGTGAAAAGACCGTAGCCGTAGCTTACGTGTACCACATCGTCTTTGGTTCCACCTGCGGCAACAATGGCTCTTGCACAGCAGGTATCCCATATAAGCACGTCTTCCATAGTGTAGAAGGCTACGACACGTCTGCCTGTGGTGCCGCTTGTGGACTGTATCCTTACGCAGTCGGAAAGAGGCACTGCAAGAAAGCCGTAGGGATACTGGTCACGAAGGTCATCTTTTGTTATAAAGGGCAGCTTGTGAAGATCTTCGATACCCTTTATATCCTCGGGCTTTATCCCTGCTTCATCCATTCTTTTTCTGTAAAATTCCACATTTGCATAAACGTGCTTTACCTGTTCCACAAGTCTTTCACTTTGCAGCTTTTTTATTTCTTCAACGGGCATTGTTTCGATTTCGGGGTTAAAATAATTGCTCATGGTTTTGTATATCCTTTCTTTAGTATTTTATGTATTAAAATTATGAATTTCTGCCAAGATAAAAGGCTTTTTTGTTCAGCTCAAGAAATTTGGGAGGTACGCAGGCCTCTATTGACTTAAGCCATTCCTCCTCAGTAATATCCTCAAAGAATTTTGAAAATCTGCCCATAAGAGCTATATTGGCGGCCTTGGGAGAGCCTGCCTCGTTTGCAAGGGCAAGTGCATCCATAGCGCTTACTTCAACGCCTAGCTCTGTCATTTTGCCAAGCAAATTTTCGGGATATTCCGCAGCTCCCGTAATAACGGGCATAGGGTCTATCTCCTGTGAATTTACTATCACTTTGCCGTCTTTTTTAAGGAAGGGCAGATAGCGAGCGGCTTCCAGCACCTCAAAGGATATGATATAGTCCGCTTCTCCCTTGTCTATAACGGGAGAATATACCTTATCGCCAAAGCGCACGTATGTAACAACGCTTCCGCCTCGCTGGCTCATGCCGTGTACTTCGGATACCTTTACGTCATAGCCCTTTGACATAACAACGTGACCTAAAAGCTTGCTTGCAAGCAGAGAACCCTGTCCGCCTACGCCGACTATCATAACATTTGTTGTATTGTTCATTATTCTCCCTCCTTGTCAAGCAGTGCATCAAATTTACAGAGCTGCTGACATACTCCGCAGCCTACGCAAAGCGTGTTGTCAACATGAGCCTTGCCGTTTTTGAAGCTTATGGCAGGGCAGCCTATCTTCATACAAGCACGGCAGCTCTTACACTTGTCTGTATCTACATGAAGAGACGGCTTATGCTTTACATATTTGAGAAGGGCACAAGGTCTTCTGCTTATTATAACGGAGGCCTCGTCTGCAGCCAGCTCTTCTTTTATAACTCTTTCCGTTTCCTCAAGATCATAGGGATCGACAACTGCCACTCTGTTAAAGCCCATAGCGTGACAAAGAGCTTCAAGGTCTATCTTACCTGCGGGATCGCCCTTTATATTATAGCCTGTGGTAGGATTTTGCTGATGGCCTGTCATACCCGTTATGGAATTATCCAGTATTATGACTGTTGAATTGCTTTGGTTATAGGCAATATTTGCAAGACTTGTCATACCCGAATGCATAAATGTGGAATCACCTATAACGCATACTGTCTTATTTTCACTTTCTTTGCCCAATGCCTTGTTGAAGCCGTGAAGTGAGCTTATTGAAGCGCCCATGCAAAGCGTCATATCAACTGCGCTTAAGGGAGCAACTGCGCCGAGAGTATAGCAGCCTATATCTCCCAACACATTGAGTTTATTCTTTGAAAGTGTATAGAACAGTCCTCTGTGTGGGCAGCCTGCACACATAACGGGAGGCCTTACGGGCAGCTTGTCTATTGCAGAACAGCTTTCTTTTTCAGGCTCGCCGAGAGCCTTAGCCACAGCGGACTGCGAAAATTCGCCCATTATTGAGAAAAGCTCCTTGCCTGTTACATCAACGCCTATTGTCTTACAGTGATTTTCAATAACGGGATCAAGCTCCTCTATAACTATTACTTTGTCTACTCTTTTTGCAAAGCTCTTTATCTTCTCAACAGGAAGGGGATTTACCATACCCAGCTTGAGCACGGGATATTTGTTGCCAAGAGCTTCCTTTGTATATTGATAGCATGTGCTTGATGTGATTATGCCTATGGAATTGTCATTGCCTTCTTCGATCCTGTTGAGAGGAGTTTGTTCGGCATATTTTATAAGATCAAGAGTCCTTTGCTCAACTATCGGATGTCTCTTTATGGCGTTACCCGGCATCATAACATACTTTGCTATATTCTTTTCATAGGGCCTTGAGGGAGGCATTATCCTTTCTCCCGTATTTACAATGCTCTGTGAATGTGCTATCCTTGTACACATTTTTATTATAACGGGCGTATCGTATTTTTCGGAAAGCTCATATGCAAGCTTTGTGAACTCAAGAGCTTCCGAAGAATCGGCAGGCTCCAGCATAGGCACCTTTGCCGCAACGGCATAGTGTCTTGAATCCTGTTCATTCTGTGAAGAGTGCATTGCCGGATCGTCTGCAACGCATATTATCATGCCTGCGTTTACGCCTGTATAGGATATTGTGAAAAGAGGGTCTGCGGCTACGTTAAGACCAACGTGCTTCATACCGCAGAAGCTTCTCTTGCCTGCAAGGCATGCGCCGAAGGCAGTTTCCATAGCTACCTTTTCATTAGGCGCCCATTCGCAGTATATTTCATCATATTTGGCAGCTTCCTCGGTCACCTCAGTACTGGGTGTGCCGGGGTATGAGCTTACCACCTCTGCTCCTGCCTCATACAGTCCACGGGCAAATGCTTTATTGCCTAACATTATTTCTTTCATAATATTTCCTCCTGAAATTATCAGCCTTCATTTTCAAACGCTACAAGACGCTCTTTGCCGTAAAGCTTTCTTAAAAGAGGCTTTTCTATTTTGCCGGTAGGGTTTCTCGGAACATCGGCAAATATTATCTTCTTGGGTCTCTTATATCTGGGAAGAGCCATACAGAATTCGTTTATCTCTTCTTCCGTACAGGTCATACCGTCTTTTATGGAAATTATAGCGCCTGCTATTTCTCCAAGACGCTTGTCGGGCAGTCCTATTACGGCAACATCGTGTATCTTGTCGAATGTGCGGAGGAAGTCCTCTATCTGTACGGGATAGAGATTTTCGCCGCCGGATACTATAACGTCTTTTATTCTGTCTACAAGGTATATGAAGCCGTCTTTATCCTGCATGGCGGCATCGCCTGTCCAAAGCCAGCCGTCCTTTAAAACCTCGGCTGTGGACTTGGGATCGTTGTAATATTCTTCCATAACGCCGGGGCCCTTTACACAGAGCTCTCCCGCTTCGCCTTGCTTTACAATATTGCCTTGCGGATCGACTATCTTACATTCCCAGCCGTAGCCCGGTACGCCTATGGCGCCTACCTTATGTACATTCTCTATACCTAAATGTACGCAGCCGGGGCCTATGGATTCGCTTAAGCCGTAGTTCGTATCGTAATCGTGATCGGGGAAGTAGTCCTTCCAGTGCTTTACAAGTGAAGGCGGCACGGGCTGAGCGCCTATGTGCATAAGTCTCCACTGGGAAAGCTTGTAGTTTTCTATTTTAAGTTCGCCGCTGTCAAGAGCGTCGAGTATATCCTGTGCCCAGGGTACAAGGAGCCATACTATTGTACAGTGCTCACGGGATACTACATTGAATACATATTCCGCCTTCGTGCCCTTTAATATAACTGCCTTTGAGCCTGATATAAGGCTGCCGAACCAGTGCATCTTTGCACCTGTGTGGTAGAGAGGCGGTATACAGAGGAAGCAGTCGTCTCTCGTCTGTCCGTGGTGCTTCTGTTCGACTATGGCTGAGTGTACAAGGCTTCTGTGCTTGTGAAGTATGGCCTTGGGGAAGCCTGTTGTGCCGGATGAGAAGTATATAGCGGCATAATCGTCATCGGTTATATCAAGCCCCGGATTTTGGCTGGAATGATTTGACACAAGCTCATTGTAATCCTCGGCAAATGTAGGACATGAGGATCCTACGTATATAAGGAGCCTGTTCTTGCTGAGCTTGGGCTCTATGGTCTCTATCCTGCCTATGAATTCAGGACCGAATATGAGTATATCCAGCTCCGCAAGCTCAGAACAGTAGAGTATCTCGTCTGCTGAATATCTGAAATTAAGCGGAACGGCAATAGCTCCGGACTTGAGCACACCAAAATATATGGGAAGCCACTCAAGGCAGTTCATCATAAGTATGCCTACCTTGTTGCCCTTAAGTATGCCACGGCTTATGAGCATATTTGCCATACGGTTGGCTTTTTCGTTGAATACGCCCCAGCTTATCTCACGTCTGTAAAACTGATTTGACGTAGGCTGTATAAGCTCGTAATCCTTCCATGTTATTCTTCCCGGCTCTTTCTGTTCGGGATTCACCTCTACAAGTGCGGTATCGTCGCAGTAAAGAGAGGCGTTTCGTTCAAGATAATTAATGATCGGCATTGTGCAATTTCCTTTCTTTCCTTTATATTTTTATTTTTATATGTAATAAAACGTAAAAAATAATGTTACAAACATTATAACTAATTTCGGCATAATTATCAAGATTATTTTATTTGCCATTTGCTTTACGAAATTATCGGGCGAGGATGCGGCGATACGGTAACTCGGGAATATAAAATGCTTTAAGCGTTTTAAGTATGTTTCGGTATAAAATGCATATCATCGTAACAAACGGCTTTCGGGCGTGTCATATATGCCTGTATATCGGCTTTGCTTACAGGTCGTAGGCTTGCTTTTAAGGCGCATATTATTTATTTTTGATAAAATTTGCATTTGCTTTTTGTATAATTTGCCTATCATTTATATATATTTTATACAATTTTCTTAAATAAATCTTAATTTTTGTTGACTTATCCCATGTTTTTTTGTAAAATTATAAAGTAAGTTGTAAAAAAATACAAATAATACAGAAGGAAGGTAGGTTATATGGACAATTCTAAACAATCCTTTAAGCCTTACATCCCGGCGGACAAGATCGTTCCGGAATTTACAGCAACTTCAATTATTTTAGGTATTATTCTTGCAGTCGTATTCGGCGCTGCCAACGCATATCTTGGCTTGCGTGTGGGTATGACCGTATCGGCTTCTATCCCGGCGGCAGTTATTTCAATGGGTGTTATCCGTGTTATTCTGCGCAAGAACTCAATACTTGAAAATAATATGGTACAGACAGTCGGTTCTGCCGGCGAGTCACTTGCGGCAGGTGCTATATTTACACTTCCCGCATTGTTCATGTGGGCAGCAGAGGACAGCTCCGTTGTTGCTCCGTCATTTCTTATGATAACGTGTGTATCTGTATGCGGCGGTATACTCGGTACTCTCTTTATGATACCCCTGCGTACGGCTCTTATCGTTGAGGAACACGGCGTTCTTCCTTTCCCGGAAGGTACAGCCTGTGCCGAGGTGCTTCTTGCAGGCGAAGAGGGCGGCGACAAGTCAAAGCTTGTATTTTCAGGCTTAGGCATAGCTGCCATATATAAGTTTATTGCAGACGGCATCTGCCTGTTCCCAAGCGAGGTAGACTGGTCTATAAGCAAATATCCCGGTTCAGGCATAGGTATGGATGTTCTTCCCGCTCTTGTAGGCGTTGGCTATATTTGCGGCGCAAGAGTTGCATCTTATATGCTGGGCGGCGCTGTTCTGGGCTGGTTCGTAATTATGCCTATGCTTGTGCTCGTAGGCGGAGATGCTGTTATGTATCCTGCAACAGAGGCGTTCAATACTCTTGATACATGGACATTATGGGGCAGCTTCGTGCGCTATATTGGCGCAGGCGCTGTTGCGGCAGGCGGTATATTGAGCCTTATAAAGTCGCTTCCTCTTATTATATCTACATTTGCAAAGGCAATGAAGGGCTTCGGAAAAACAGGCGGTGTTTCACGTACAGAAAAGACTATATCCTTGCCTATAGCTATGATAGGCGCAGTTGTAGTTGCTCTTCTTCTTTGGGTAATACCAAGTGTTCCCGTAAGCTTGCTTGCAGCTATTATAATAGTTGTATTCGGCTTCTTCTTTGCAACTGTTTCAGCTCGTATGGTCGGCCTTGTAGGCTCATCCAACAACCCTGTTTCAGGTATGGCTATCGCAACGCTTCTTATTTCTACGGTCATACTTAAGGCAACGGGAAATACAGGCATGGCAGGTATGACTACAGCTATATGTATCGGTACGGTAATTTGTATCGTAGCCGCTATGGCAGGCGATACCTCTCAGGATCTTAAGACAGGCTATATCGTAGGCGCTACACCCTTCAATCAGCAGGTAGGCGAGCTTATAGGCGCCGTTGCGGCAGGTCTTGCCATAGCAGGCGTTCTCTATCTTCTGAATGCTGCATGGGGATACGGCTCAAGTCAGATACCTGCTCCTCAGGCTACTCTTATGAAGATGGTAGTAGAAGGCGTTATGGGCGGCAATCTTCCGTGGGGTCTTGTATTCACAGGTGTATTTATTGCTATTGCAGTTGAAATAATCGGTATACCGGTACTTCCTTTTGCAATAGGTCTTTATCTTCCTATACATCTTTCAACTCCTATCATGGTAGGCGGTCTTATCCGTCTTTGGATAGATAAGAGAAAGTTTGCATCCGAGGACAGACGTAAGGAGGTTGCAGATAACGGTGTGCTTTTCTCATCAGGTATGATAGCAGGCGAAGGCCTTATAGGTATTTTACTTGCGGTATTTGCGGTATTCGGCATCGATCTGAGCGTAGGCGGTATTTTAGGCAACTGGGGCGGCGTTGCGTTCTTCGTTGTGCTTGTTGCCATAATGTTATGGTTTATGTTCGGTAATAAGCAGAAGAAGTAAAATGTGACGTATCAAACAGATCAGAGTATCAAAAAATAGGGAGGCTGCCCGAGGCAGCTTCCCATATTTGATTTTATTTTAAGGTAAGGAGCAGTATATGGCTAAGAAGAAAAAAGTTTCGCCCAACTATATGGAGAGTATTCCTGTCAGAAGCGATGCACGCCCTTGGCGTATCGGAGAAGACGGTATGGTCGAGGTAGATATGGAGAACAAAGGCTTTTATCATTTTTTGGCACAAAAATTCTTTAATAAGCCACGTATAAGTCATATATCATTGGATAAATACGGCAGCGAGGTATGGCAAAATATAGACGGAAAAAACAACATATCCGATATAGTAAACATCATGCTGAAAAAATTCCCAAAGGAAAAGGACAGAATGCTTGACAGAGTCGTGACCTATATGGCAACTCTTCAAAGAAACGGATTTATAACTGTGAAGGGGGCAAAATAATGAGGATACCGATAATGATAGCGGGTATTCTTCTCTTTGCTCTTGTGACTGCGATTTTGACGCTGTGGGGTATGCGCAAGGCATATTTTCAAAAGGAGAGACTTGCCAATATGCTTTTCTCAAAAGCATCGGATAAGGTAATGCATTACCTTAAGACCCACGAAACGATAACCGAGAAGGAAATGCGCTCCCTTGTGGAAGGAATACAGGCAAAGGAGTTTATGAGCAGGAACAGCGCTGTGGTACAGGCGGATAAGAGATTTACGGCAAATCTTACCGAGCTTATGATCAAGGATGGTCTTATCGAGCCTGTAGAGCAGGGCAAGCCTGTGTATAAAAAGAAGAAATAAGGAGGAAATACTATGGCAGTTTTAGAAGGCTTGGAGCCAAAGGCGGTTTTTGAGTATTTTGAGGAAATATGTTCTATACCCCACGGCTCCGGCAATACAAAAAAAATAAGCGATCACTGTGTTGATTTTGCAAAAAAGCATGGGCTTAAATATATACAGGATGCCCTTAACAACGTTATAATTTTCAAACCGGGCACAGAGGGTTATGAGGATTCCGCTCCCGTTATGATACAGGGGCATTTGGATATGGTGTGCGAAAAAGAAGCAGGCTGTGACATTGACTTTGAAAAAGATGGACTGAACATAAAGATAGAGAACGGTTATGTTACCGCCGAAGGCACAACACTTGGCGGAGATGACGGCATAGCTGTTGCATTTGCTCTTGCAATACTGGCGGCAGATGATATTCCTCATCCTCCTATAGAAGCTATATTTACGGTAGATGAGGAAACAGGTATGTTCGGTGCGGCGGATATTGACTGTTCCGTGCTCACATCACGAGTTATGCTCAATTTGGATTCCGAGGATGAGGGAGTGCTGCTCGTAAGCTGTGCCGGCGGCAACAACACTACGTGCCATATTCCCATAAAGCGTGAAAAGGCAGATGGTGTTTGCCTCAGGATCGAGATAAGCGGACTTACAGGCGGTCATTCGGGCGTTGAGATAGATAAGAGCAGGGCTAATGCCAATAAGCTTATGAGCCGTTTTATAAACGAACTTCGCAAGGAGATCGCTTGCAGGCTCATATCAATAAACGGCGGACTCAAGGAAAATGCCATTCCAAGAGAATGTATAGCGGAAATTGTCGTATCCTCTGAAGATGTAAGAGCGGCAAGAGTGGCAAGGCATAAATTTTATGCCACTCTTTCCGGAGAATATATCGTTTCGGATCCCGAACTTTCATTTGAGGTAACGGAAGTGGGAAGAGGTACTTACAATGTAATGACTGAGGATGTTCAAAGAAGGCTCATAACAGCCCTTATAAATCTGCCCGAGGGAATACAGAGAATGAGCGCCGATATACCGGGTCTTGTGCAGACATCACTTAATATGGGCGTACTCAAGACAGATGAAAACGAAGTGTATATGAGATATGCCGTAAGAAGCAGCATAGGCACTGAGAAGGAAGAGCTTATAAGCCGTATGGCAAATCTTATGGATATGCTGGGCGGTACGATCGACTGCATAGGCGACTACCCCGCATGGGAGTATAAAAAGGACTCTAAGCTCAGAGATATTATGATAAAGATATTTGAAAAGCAGTACGGCTATAAGCCTAAGGTGCAGGCTCTTCACGCCGGAGTTGAATGCGGCCTTTTTGCAGGCAAGATGCCGGGTCTCGACTGCGTTTCCTTCGGCCCTGAAATGAAAGATATACACACTCCCAACGAGAGAATGGATATAGGCTCTGTTCAGAGAACATGGAAATATGTACTTGAGATATTAAAGGAACTTAAATAAATAAAAAGGAGGTGCAAAAGCATTTCTTTCAAGCGTGTTGATTTTATCGACACGCTTAGGAGGTGCAAAAGCGCCTCCTTTTTTTGCGGGTTCGCAAGTGTGAAATTTTAAAATACTTGACTTTATTATCCTGTCGTTTTAAAATTATATATATAAGCAAAAGAAGGGAGAATTTATATGAAAAAAATATTTGCTTTGGCAGGGCTGCTTACAACACTTATGGCTGTAAGCACACAGGCTGATATCAAAATGAACTATGTAAAAAACGGCTTGGTAACAACGGCGGCCAATTACAGCCTTGCAGGTCATTGTGATCCTGCATACCCGCTTTACATAAACGGAGAGAAGATCAATGTTACAGAGGAGGGTTTTTTCAACTATTACGCTTCTCTTAAGCCGGGTAAAAATGTATTTGAGTTTGACAACACATCTTCCAAAAGCACATACACAATAACAAGAAATGCCGTAAACGGTTCGGCTTCTTATTCGGATCCTTTCAAAGCCGTAAGCTTTATAGGTGAGGTAAATATGGATAATCCCACGGTCCGTTCAAGACCCGATGAGGCAAATGACGATCTTATCACGCCTTATGTGAAGGGCACTCTTGTGCGCATAACAGGAGAAAATTCCGAATACTACAGAACAGTTCACGACAATTATCTCTACAAAAGCGCTATAGACAAAACAAACAAGATATACGGCGTAAATTCCGTGAAAAGCCTTAGCTATAATAACGGAATAGTATTCGGCATGGACAGACCTACGGAGTATGCCGTATTGCTTCAGTCCGACAGCATAAAGGTGATACTCTATGATACAAAGGGCATAGGTCTCGGAAACCCGAATAAGGATATGTTTAAAAATGTAAAGTATGAAAAAGACATAGAGGGTAATGCGGTATATACCTTTTACTTTACTCAGCCGGGCAAATATATAGGATATAAGCCTGTATTTGACAATAAAAATATGACAGTGATTTTAAATGAAAGATCGGAATTGGAGAAGGGTACATTAAAGGGCGCCACAATAGTGCTCGATGCAGGCCACGGCGGAGAGGATGCCGGTACTTTGGGTCTGGGAGATATATATGAAAAGACGGTAACTCTTTCTATCACAAATATGGTAAAAGACCGGCTTGAATCAAAGGGAGCGGAGGTCGTGCTCACAAGGAGTGACGATACATATGTTGCTCTCGGAACCAGAACAGCTAAAATAAATGAAGTAATGCCTGATGTTGCAGTGTCCATACATTGCAATTCAAGAAACGAGTGGGAAGATTTCGGCGAATTGAAGGGCACTCTCGACTTGTATACATATGATTCCCCTACGGCCTTTGTGGAAAACGTAAGTCAGACTATGAATGCGCCTTATGAAAAAAACAATCTTGCTCTCACAAGGATATCAGCCTGTCCGGCGATCCTCATAGAAACAGGATATATGTCTAATCCCGAGGAATATGCTTATCTTATAAGCGAAGCAGGACAAAAGGAGCTTGCTCTTAAAATAAGTCAGGCTATAGAAAAATACTTCGGAGATATTCAGCAATGGTAGAATTTATCGCACCTCCGATATTAGGCGGAGTCATAGGCTATATTACAAATGACATTGCCATAAAAATGCTTTTCAGACCAAGGAAGGCAATATATATAGGCAAATTTCATATACCTTTCACACCGGGCCTTATACCAAAGCAAAAGGATAGTATAGCCAGATCTATAGGCAGCGTTATAAGCACACAGCTTTTAAACCGTGATACCGTGATAAATACCGTAACAAGTGATGAAAGTCTTGATAAGGTATATATTTCTATTATGAATGCCGTACAAAAAAGGAGAAACGATGAAAGGATAATTGCCGATGTGATTATGTCCCATATATCGGAAGAAAATATCGATATGTATAAGGTATCAATACAAGAAAGCATAACATTGGCTGTGTCTTCCAAAATAAATGATGCGGATATTGGAACAAAGCTTGCTCAGAGCGGCATCGATATGATTAAGGAAAAATCGGGTATGGGCTTCGTATCCCTTTTTATAAACGATGAGCTTATCGGTAAGCTTGGCGGCATTATCAATAATGTTCTCGCAGAGAAGGCTCCCGAAATAATATATGACGAAATAGGAAAAAGCATTGACGAAATACTTTCGATGCGCATATGTGACGTTGTTGCAAAATATGAGGACAGATCGCCTCAGGTGATACGTGGCTTTATAGGTCTTTGCAAAATGATAATAGAAGAAAATATAGACAGTATACTCAGGCTTGTCAACATAGAGCGTATAGTTGTAGATAAGGTAAGCTCATTTGATGCGGAAGAGCTTGAGCAGATGATATTCGGTATTATGCACAGGGAGCTTAGAGCTATAGTATATTTAGGCGCATTGTTAGGATTTTTATTGGGTTTTGTAAACATATTGTTTTTTGTTTAAGGAGTGACAGCAGTGAAAAAAATAACTCTCGGAAGCACCGGGATCACATCGGTGCAAAATGGCTTTGGCGCTCTCCCAATACAGAGAGACGATAAGGAGACCGCAGTCAGGATACTGAGGAAAGCATATGACGGCGGTATAACATTTTTTGATACGGCAAGAGCTTATACAGACAGTGAAGAAAAACTGGGGCTTGCTCTTTCCGACATAAGAAAGAACATATTTATTGCCACAAAGACAATGGCAACGAATACGGAAGAAATGAAGAAGCAGCTGGAGACGTCTCTCAGACTTCTTAAAACGGATTATATAGACATATATCAATTCCACTGCGCCGACAGATGCTATGCTCCCGGTGACGGTACGGGAATGTATGAGCTTATGGAGGATCTTAAAAGACAGGGCGTTATAAAGCACATAGGCATAACCGCACACAAAATAGGCGTTGCAGAGGAAATAATAAGATCGGGCCTTTATGAAACGTTACAGTTCCCCTTCAGCTATCTGTCAGGCAAAAGAGAGCTTGAGCTTGCGGAAAAATGCAAGGAAAAGAATATGGGCTTTATAGCTATGAAGGCTTTGGCAGGAGGCCTTATTACAAATTCACGCCTTGCATATTCCTTTATATCTCAGTATGACAACGTAATGCCTATATGGGGCATACAGAGGGAAAAGGAACTGGATGAATGGCTATACTATATGGACAACACTCCGGAAATGACCGATGAAATCATGGCTGAGATAGAAAAGGACAAAAAGGAATTTAGCTCTGATTTTTGCAGAGGCTGCGGCTACTGTATGCCTTGTCCTATGGGCATACAGATCAACAACTGTGCCAGAATGTCTCTTATGCTGAGAAGAGCACCTTCAAAGACATGGCTCTCGGAAACATGGCAGAGCAATATGAAGCAGATTGAAAACTGTATAAACTGCGGACAATGTAAAAGCAGATGCCCCTATGAACTGAATACTCCCGATCTGCTCAGGGCAAATTACGAGGATTACAAAAGGGTACTTGCAGGCAAAGCAGACGTATGATACAAGTATGTATTATGATATAAATATCTTATATTCAATACCTATAAGATCAAGGCTCATATCATAAGGATAAAGGTGGAACCATGAAGATATATCTTGCTCCCATGGAAGGGATAACAGGCAATATTTTCAGAAGCAATCAGCATAAATATTTCGGCGGTGTGGACAAATACTTTACTCCCTTTATATCTCCCTGTGAAAAGGGAACTCTCAGCAAAAAAGTGCTGAGAGATATACTGCCGAAAAATAACAAAGGACAAAATCTTGTGCCTCAGATATTGACCGATTCGGCAGAAGGATTTTTAACTATGTGCAAAAGTCTTGAGCAATACGGCTATAAGGAATTCGATCTGAACTTGGGATGTCCTTCGGGCACAGTTGTATCAAAGGGCAGGGGATCGGGCTTTTTGGCATACCCGGATAAGCTGGATATCTTCTTGGATAAAATTTATAAAAGCGATTATAAAATATCCGTAAAAACCAGGCTGGGCAGGGAGACTCCCGAAGAGTTTTACAGGCTCATGGAAATATATAACAAATATCCCATACATGAGCTTATAATACACCCACGCACAAGAAAGGATATGTACAAGAACACGCCAAATTATGAAATATACAGATATGCCGTTGAAAACAGTAAAATACCTCTGTGCTTCAACGGCGATATTTTCAATGTTGAAAAATATAACGAACTTACAGAAATGTTCCCCGCTGCAGATACCGTTATGATAGGCAGGGGCGTACTTATAGATCCGGCACTTCCTCTTGCCGTAAAAGGAGAAGGCGGGCTTACAAAGAAAAGCCTGAGAAGCTTTTATAATGGAATATATGAGGAATACAGCGAAATACTGTACGGCAGTGTACCTTTAATGCACAAAATGAAGGAACTGCTCACATATATGGTATACGCTTTTGAGGACAGCGAAAAGATAAGCAAAAAAATAAAGAAATCAAAAAATATAGACGAATTCGATGATAGGGTAAATGAGCTTTTTGCGTCCTATGAATTAAAGTGATACATAAAAAACGGAGCAGGCAAAGTCTGCTCCGAATAAGTCGGGGCAACAGGATTTGAACCTGCGACCTCAGCGTCCCGAACGCTGCGCGCTACCAAGCTACGCTATACCCCGATAGTGATAGTATACACTTTTTGGCTCCAAAGGTCAAGAAAAATCTGCTTTTTTTGAACAATTTGATCCACAAGCAAATAAAGTATACGACAATAAACTGTAGGCAATGCATGATCATCTTATAAAAATATGGCGTCGGTCTCAGGCGAATAATATGCAGATCGCTTACAGGCATTTGCAAGAGACGGAAATATTTCTCACTGAAGGGTAAAATATTATGGAAAATAAAAACGGCTGTACGATGTGTCCGAGAAAGTGCGGCGCTGACAGAGCAAACGGTCACAGAGGCTACTGCGGAGCGGACAACAAAATATACTGCGCAAGAGCAGCTCTGCATTATTGGGAAGAGCCGTGCATATCAGGCAAAAGCGGATCGGGAACCGTATTTTTTTGCGGTTGTCCTCTAAGATGCGTATATTGTCAAAATTATGATATAGCAAATATGCAAAGGGGCAAAAGCATAAGCTTGGAAAGGCTTTCGGAAATATTTTTAAATTTGCAGGAAAAGGGTGCGCTGAACATAAATCTGGTCACCCCCACTCATTACAGCCTTGATATAATAGAAGCTGTAGGTAAAGCACGAAAAAGGGGATTGACGATACCGATAGTCTATAATTGCAGCGGATATGAAAATACCGAAACACTTAAGGCATTGGAAGAAACAGTGGACATATATCTTACGGATATCAAATATATGGATCCCATGCTTGCAAAAAAATATTCCAATGCCGAGGATTATCCTTATATTGCAAAGAAGGCGCTTGCGGAAATGGTACGTCAGCAAGGCAAAGCGGTGTTCGACAGCAGCGGCATTATGCAAAAGGGCGTTATAGTGAGGCATCTGCTTTTGCCGACACAGCTTGAAAATGCCAAGGCTGTTGTGGAACATATCTACAAAAATTACGGAAATTCTGTATATATAAGTCTTATGAATCAGTACACACCCGTAAGGAAATTTACCGATATTACCGAGCTTAACAGCAAGGTGAGTGAAAAGGAGTATGCCGCTCTTGTGGATCATGCAATATCATTGGGTGTGGAAAATGGCTTTATACAAGAAGGAGATACAGCAGAGGAAAGCTTTATACCGAATTTTGACGGCAAGGGTCTGTAGGCAAAATAACAGGCGGATGCCCGTGGGATATAAAAAAGAGTGCGGTTATCGATATATATATTCGATACCGCACAATTATTTTTATTTGGATGTATTTGCCGCTCCCTTGTGTTTTGCCACGCTATGGGGCAAAATACTTAAGAGCCGAGATATCCTGTTTACTCATCGGATTCCGATGAGCTGTCATCATCTTCGGTGCTGCTGCTTGTGCTTCTGGGAACATATGTGCCGATCTCAACGATCTTGTTCACAGGCTTTTCAATAATATTTTCTGAAGTTACGGGATCGCCTGCCTGTTCGCCGTTTATAAAAGGCGTTTTGGTAGTGACCTCTTTTTTTCCGTTTTTACCCTCTTGCCTTACCCTGGAATAGGATGAAGGCTGAGAATTGTTTTCCTGCGTAACGGTCTGATAAGGTATTTCCTGCGTTTGTGTCGTTACCTTAAATGTCCTTATTGCAAGGGTAGGAACGGTTGATATTGTTTTTATTTTCTGACCGATCTGTAAATTGGTCTTTGTCTCATTGGTTATGGAAGGATTTGCAGCAAGAAGCTCACTTTCGGTCATTCCTGCCATAGAAGCAATGCCGCCGAAGCTTTCGTCTTTTACAACGGTGTGTTCTCTTTCAACGGTTTTGGTAGTGTTGAGAAGAGCCACCGCTTCATCTACACTGCTTACCTCATCGGAATCTACAAATGTAGTTCCTGTGTTTATCTTTACAGCAAACTGAGGCTCTGAAGTGCCGGCAGGACATACGTATTTATCCAGTATCGTCTGCAGCACCTCTCTTGCGCTTTCCACATTTGACACGATCGCCATTTCCTTGCCCTCTACAAGTATGGTAGTTGCCTCCTGCTTATATTTTACGGTACTGCATACATCGGATATTACCTGCTCGGTATTTTTGGATACATTTCTGAAAAGTGAATTTACAGGCTTGAGCGTTATGGTATCCGTGATCTCCAGATTATTTCCCGCACTTTCCTTAAGCTTTGCCAAAATAAGTGCGTTAAGTTCATCCTCGGTGGTCTTCATATCTTTTATACAGCCTACCGTTTCGCCGTTCACCATGATCGCAAGGGCATTTTTATAAAGCGCCATATATGCGCATAGTATGGCAGCGATGATAAGTATTATTAATATTATAACGGACTTGCCGTTTACACGGCGTCTTTTGCTTTTTGTATAAGCGCTTGATATATTATCGGGCTGAAGAGGAAATATCATTGGCTTTGATGATCTTTCCTTAAACCTGAGAGGCTTGTTGGTTCTGTTTACAGGCGGCATTACGCACACTCCTTATCTATGTTTATCGATTATTGTATTCCGAATATTTTACAGTTTATAATTATAAGGTATAAATGTTTCTATTGCAAGTAGAAAATGATTACATTTTGATTAAAAATGTGTTAGAATATCTTTAAGGTGATAGTATGACAATGTATGACAAACTGCAAGCTATAGCAAAAAGAGAAAATATAATAGCGGGCGTGGGAAATGCAGAGCCGTTTTACGCTCTCAGAGAAAGACTCAGATATACCGCAGTTCCCTTCACAGCCTACAGTATAGAGGAAAGGACAGAGCCTTCTGTAACTATGCCTGCCGTTAAGAGCCTTGTGGCTGTGGGATCGTCATATAACGTTATATATGACAGTATAGACGACGGCAAATACAGGGGGAACATATCATCCGGAGCTGTGGGCAAGGATTACCACCGTGTAATAAAGGAAAAGCTGGAGATAATAAAAAACGAATTGCTGGAGGATCACAGCACAATGATATTTTCCGATACGGGGCCTCTTGCAGACAGAGAGGTAGCCGTGAGATGCGGCTTGGGAACGGTCGGCAAAAACCTAAGCGTTATAAACCGTGACATAGGAAGTATGTTTTTCATAGGCTATATGCTTACCGATGTGGAATATGAAAAATGGGATGCCCCTATTGCAAATAAAGATGAGGATGTTTGTACAGGCTGCGGCAAGTGCATAGGCTCATGCCCGGGAAATGCTTTTGATAACGGCACATTCCGCTATGAAAAATGTATATCATATATCACTCAAAAAAAGGGCGTACTCAGTTATGAAGAAAGCAAGGCATTGGGCATTCAGATATACGGCTGTGATGTATGCCAAAGGGTCTGTCCTAAAAATACGGGATACAAGAGAGCCTACAGTGAATATGCATATCCCAATATAGAAGAACTGCTGAATATGAGCGATAAGGAATTCAAAAGAATATACAAGCCTACGGCGGCAGGCTGGAGAGGCAGAAGAACGCTGCAAAGAAATGCACTTATTGCCCTTGGCAATATGAAGGCCGACAGGGAAGATATCATAAAAAGATTTGCCGAGGACAGCAGGGAAGATATAAGAGCGGCGGCCGAGTATGCGCTGAAATGTATAAAGGAGAGATAAATATGGGCTATTGGAATACAAGAGGATTAAGAGGCAGTGCCTTTGAGGATATGATCAATATGACCAACAAGGTATATAAAGAAAGAGATCTGGCTATAATACAGAAAATACCTACGCCTATTACTCCCATGAAATTGGATAAAAGCAAAAACGTTATCACCCTTGCGTATTTTGACAGCAAGTCGACTATAGATTATATCGGTGCGGCGCAGGGAATACCGATATGCTTTGACGCAAAGGAAACAAATCAAGGCAGGCTTCCCCTTCAAAACGTACACGAACATCAAATAGAATTTATGCGTGAATTTAAAAAACACGGGGGCGTTTCATTCCTGCTGGTACATTGTCAGGATAAAGAAGAATATTACTTTTTGCCCTTTGAGGTGCTTGAAAAATATTGGAACGGAGCACGGGAGGGAGGAAGAAAGTCTATACCATACACTGCCTTTGAGGAAAAATACAGAGTACATAATAAAAACGGCTGCCCGGTCCACTATTTGGAGGCCGTAAACACATACCTTGCGGAGGAATAGATATGAAAAAGCTGCTTGTATCCATATTGTGTATTCTGATGTTTGGCTGTACTAGCAGTAAAGAAGAAGCTGCACACACGCCTTTGGGAATAACGCCTTATACCATTTGCGCCGAAGCGGTGTGTGATGAAAATGAAAAATGTATGAGCGGAGCTTATATACAAGAAGATATGCCATACAACGAAATAGACAGCTTTGAAAAAGAGATACAGGCGGAAAACGACATATATATTTACTATATAAAAAAGGGTGAGGATTTTCCCATGAGCTTTGTTGTAAATTGCTACGCCAAGGGAAAAACGCCCATGCTCGTGCTTAATGAAGAAAATGAATACGAACAGGTACATTCCATAGCGGAAATATGCGCCAGTCTGGATCTGCCCGTATATATAGAACTTGATTATAATGACGATACGGACAGATACAACAGCCACAGCAGTATTTTCAAAGGCTATGCTCCCAAGGCGGATATCATATACGGCTTTGATGCGGACAGGGAAGGCTGCGCTATTCCCGAAGCTGCCGAGCGTATAGCCATAAATGCCTTTGAAAGCATGAGCAACGGAACGATAGATTCCGAATATGAAAATATACAAAGGCTTTGCTCGATGTACAAGGATATGCCCATAATGCTCAACATAGCCGTTCCCGTATTTACAGATGACAAATGCAACTATGCCATAGAAGAGGCTTGCAATGAAATAGAAAATATATATTCTCTTGTGGCGGAAAAGAGCAATATTATTGCCATAAATTATATAAGCATAAGCAGGCAAAAGGATGGCAGGCGGGCGTACAGTTCAAGACTTTCGGAAAGCCGACAAATAATGGATACTTACGGAAAGGTCGTTTCCGCCATTCCCGAAGCAAGATATTACAATGATACACATTGTATGGGCTATGCCATAGGAGATGCGGTCTTAGTTACCGACAATACTGCATTGCTCACAGATGCTGAGGATAACAATACGCAGTACAGCAATTTAAAGAGACTTACGGATTATACCGTGGATAGAGAAAGAAAGAGGATATATTTGGGAAAGGGAGAAAAACGCTGAAATATACGGATAAAAGGCACAAGCGCATATTTATGCCTGTGCCTTTTTTATTTTGAAGCTTGTATGTCCATAAAATGTACCATAGGCTATGATAAAATACATATCGGGAAAAGCCTTGGCTTTCTCCAAACAGTGCAGGCACAATAATAAAAAAAGGAGGTGCATATTTGTTTGCCGGGATAAAGATATCAAATATGGTCAAAACATACCTTTGACGATTGTAATAGTACCGTATATATGATACAATTTTTATGAGGTGATGATCATGTGTACAAAACAGCCAAAGAAAATGCTGATCATAAATATACTTGATATACTGAAAAAATATACCGATGCAAATCACAGACTCAGCCAGTCGGATATTCTTAAGCTCCTTAATGAAAAGTACGGTATGGATGTCAACAGAAAATCCATAAGGCCGAATATAATGGATCTTATTGAGTTTGGCTACGATATCAATTACAGAGAGGTCAAAAGAAAAGAAAATGAGGTAATGCTTACGGACTTCTATATGGACAGGAATTTTACGGATGAAGAACTGAGGATACTTATAGACAGTATACTTTTTTCAAAATACATACCGTACGCTCAATGCAGAGCGCTCATTAAAAAACTTGAGGGGCTGTCAAACGAATATTTCCCGTACAAAACAAGACACATAATGAACCTGCCCGAAAATATGCCCGAGAATAAAGACCTGTTTTATACATTATCAGTTTTAGACGAAGCTATCGCCAAAAAGAAAAAGGTCATATTCAATTACAATGAGTATGGCGTTGACAAGAAGCTGCATTACCGCTTAAGAAGTGACGGCAAACCGGCGGAATATGTGGTCAATCCTTATCAGATGGTCGCAACAAACGGAAGATATTACCTGATATGCAATTATGACAAGTATGACAGCGTATCGAATTACAGGATAGACAGGATAACTAATATAAGATATACAGACGAGGATGCAAAGCCGAAGGAAAAAGTAAAGGGGCTTGAAAACGGCTTTGATCTTCCAAGGCATATGGCGGAGCATGTATATATGTTTTCCGGGGAAAGCGCAACGGTCGTATTCAAAGCCGAGAAAAAGATAATATCATCAATAATAGATTGGTTCGGCAGGGATATAAGCTTTTTTGACGAGACGGAGGACATGGTCAGCGTCAGTGTATATGTTAATTTACAGGCCATGAGATATTGGGTCATGCAGTATTCAAGTCATATCAAGGTACTGGGGCCGCAAAGCTTTGTAGAAACTGTAAAGGCCGACTTAGAGGAGATATATTATAAATACAATGTGGAGAAATGACCGATAAAAGATATTGATATATACGGCAGACATTATCTACGCAATATGTAAAAGGCAGATCGTATCACATAAGGATATAAATTTTGCCAATAACGGCTTCAGAGCGTGCATATCTCATAGGCACGCTCTGAATTTATATAAAAGACAGTGTAAATATTATGCCTCATAGGCATATGTTTTTTTGTCGGATAATTGTCTGTAGGCGGATATTATCACCGCTGCGGATACGAATGCCGTAAGTATATCGGATATGGGCATTGAATACAGCACGCCGTCAAGTCCGAAGAAAACGGGAAGCAATATCGCAAAGCCTACTCCGAATACGATCTCCCTGAGCATGGAAAGAGCAGTTGATGCAGCGGCTTTTCCCATAGCTTGAAGAAAAATAAATGCCGCCTTGTTTACACAGGCAAATATTATCATGCACAGATATACACGGAATGCTTTTATTGCAAACTCGGTATAATATATACTCTCATTTGCTGCGCCGAATATGGCTATGAGCCGCATGGGAAGAAGCTCCGCCGCGCCAAGGGCAGCAGCTCCCACAAGAGCTTCCGATATAAGCAGATATGTGAACAGCTTCTTAACACGGCAATTTTCTTTTGCTCCCATATTATATCCGACTATAGGTATGCAGCCTGCCGCCATACCCACAACTATGGAAATGACTATCTGAAAAAATTTCATCACGATACCTACGACCGCCATAGGTATCTGAGCATACTGTTCTTGACCGAAAATAACATCCATTGCTCCGTATTTGCGTATCATATTGTTTATGGCGGCCATTGCCGCAACAAGAGAGATCTGAGACAAAAAGCTGCATATGCCAAGTGTGAGAGTACGAATTATTATGTCTGAGTGAAATATAAAGCAGTCTTTTGATATTTTGACAGATCTTGTGTTGCATATATACCAAAGCGCAAGGGCTGCTGTTACTATCTGACCTATTACCGTTGCAACGGCAGCCCCCATCATTCCCCATCTGAATGCAAATATAAATACAGGATCGAGTATGATGTTCGTTATTGCTCCGCACAGCGTTGAGATCATGGCAAATCCGGGGCTTCCGTCCGCCCTTATTATGGGATTCATAGCCTGGCCGAACATATAGAAGGGTATGCCAAGCGATATCCAAAAGAAATATTCCCTTGAATACAGAAATGTCTCTTTGTTTACACTGCCGCCGAACAATATTATTATATTATCGCCGAATAAAAGATATACAGCAGATAAAAATATGCTCACGGCTATTGCCAGCATTATTGAATTTCCTATGCTTACGCCTGCGTTTTTATTTTCTCCGCTTCCAAGACTCAAGCTTACAAATGCACAGCAGCCGTCGCCTATCATTACGGCAACGGCAAGGGCTATCACAGTCAAAGGGAACACCACCGTATTGGCGGCGTTTCCGTAAGAACCCAAATAATCGGCGTTTGCTATGAATATTTGATCTACTATGTTGTAAAGTGCTCCCACCAAAAGGGAAATAATACAGGGCACGGCGTATTTTACCATGAGCCTGCCTATCCTTTCTCTTCCCAAATAATATTGATCTTCCATTTTTTACCTCCTAAAATAAAAAAAGGTGCAGCTCCGAGTCGGACTTACACCTTTAAGGTTACACACCGATACTTATTATAGCACTTTGAATATATTATATCAAAGGTATATTTGCACAAAATCCATTGAGTATATATTTGTGTATTATGCCCGAAAATAATAATATCACAATAAAATATACGCAAAATACATTGTCTGCTTTGCGGTTTTGTATATACACGGAACAGTGCCGAAAGGGAAGAGAAAAACAAAACGATATGTAACTGTGAAAACACGGCGTGCATTTTTTCGGAGCATGACTTTGATTTATATGTATTTTTATACAAATTTAGCATAACTTTATTTGACAAATATTCCATTATAGAATATAATATATGAAGATGTGCAGACATCAAAATATAAATATAAAGGAGAAAGACTAATGGTAAAATGGTTTATTCTGGTATTATACCTTTTGCTTATGGTGGCAATAGGCGTATACTGCAACAGAAAAACAAAAAATGTAAGTGATTTTGTTCTTGGCGGAAGGAGCATAGGCCCCTGGTTCTCAGCGTTTGCTTTTGGTACATCCTACTTTTCTGCTGTGGTATTTATCGGATATGCCGGTCAGTTCGGCTGGACATACGGTATTTCAGCTTTTTGGATCGGTATCGGAAACGCTATCATAGGTTCGCTTCTTGCGTGGCTCGTACTCGGCAGACGTACCAGGATCATGACAAAATATTTGGATGCTACAACAATGCCCGAATATTTTGAAAAACGTTATGATTCAAAGAAGCTCAAAATAGCTGCTTCACTTATCATATTCCTCTTCCTTATACCCTATACGGCATCTGTATATAACGGATTGTCAAGACTTTTCGAGTCTTCACTGGGTGTTCCGTATATCTATTGTATAATAATAATGGCGGTATTTACGGCTATATACGTTATCGCAGGCGGATTTCACGCAACTGCGCTCAATGACTTTGTTCAGGGAATGATAATGCTTGCAGGTATATTGACTGTGGTATTTACGGTTCTTCACAAGGCAGGCGGCTTTGACGGAGCTATGGCAGGTCTTGCCGCAATAGCAGACGATGCAGGCAACACAGGTACTCTCAATTCTATTTTCGGCCCTAATCCTGCTGACCTTTTGGGCGTTGTAATACTTACGTCATTGGGTACATGGGGTCTTCCTCAGATGATACAGAAATTTTATTCAATATCAGATGACGCCGCAATTAAAAGAGGTACTATCATCTCTACTGTATTTGCTCTTATAGTTGCCGGAGGCAGCTACTTCCATGGCGGCTTAGGCAGACTTTTTGCAACTACAGACCCTGCCGATACATCTAAGACTCTCATAAATGTTATAAACGGAAAGCTCGAATATGATGCGATCGTTCCATCTATGCTGGAAAGTGTGCTTCCCGATATACTTTTGGGCCTTATTGTAGTGCTTGTGCTTTCAGCTTCAATGTCTACGCTTTCATCACTTGTAATGACGTCAAGCTCTACACTGACTCTCGATCTTATAAAGCCCGCTATGCTCTCAAAGGGCAAGTCATTTGACGAAAAGAAGCAGGTGTTCTTTATAAGAGTATTTATAGCTATATTCCTTGTGGTATCAGTAATAATGGCTGCAAAGAAAAATGCCTATATAACCACGCTCATGAGTATTTCATGGGGCGCTCTTTCAGGCTCTTTCCTGGCGCCGTTCATGTACGGCCTGTTTTCAAAGAAGGTAACGACAAAGGCTGTAGGCGTATGCTTTGGCTTTGCGGTAATATTCACTCTTGTACATACGGCACTGTTCCTTTTGGGATGGTTCCCGGAGCTTACAAGTGCGGCAAGGAGCCTTCCTATTCCGTTTAACATTACGTCACCTCTTAATGCAGGCGCATTCTGTATGGTATTTTCTCTTATACTTTGTCCTTTGGTAAGCAAATTTACAAAGGTACATGATAAGGAATACGTAGAGAATATATTTGAATGCTATAAATAATATATATAATAATATCCGCAGATAATATTTTATACGGGAAAAGCTCAGAGTATAATGCTCTGAGCTTTTTTGCTTTGAAAGAGGGAAAATAATGTAACTTTTTGTTGTCGAAAAAAAGAAAAACAAAGCGTTTTAACAGCGCAAACGGTAAAGCTGACAGCGCAAACAACACAAAAATGAAGGTGTGTTTATGTTATAATATAACATAGGATTATAATATTAATTCGGAGGTTATATGATGTACAGAAAAAGGGCTGTAGCGATCATACTGTGTGTTATATTTACACTGTTTGACCTTAATATTTACGGGGCGGATCCCATTTCTTCTTTGCTAGGATCAAGATCAGACGATACATCCGACACTGTTGGACAGCCTGCTCAGGTAGGCGCATTGGAAGAAACTTTCGATCCCGATTCGGGATATTACAACGAAAAGCTCGGCAACGGACTTGAATTTCTCTCATCTGTTCCCAACGGCGCTGTTGTAAGTGACGCTGTGTATTTTGATATACCTATGGGTCTTATAAATGCCGACATGGAATATGAGGGAACCAAAACAGAATTTAAAAACAAGACACTTATATATAACAAGGGATACTACATACTGAGACTTTCCGCACCGTCAGGAACAGGGGAGCCTCTTGTTGGCGTGTTTACATTCAGAATAAGCGGAGCGCCTATGAACAGGACATCATCAGCCATATATAAATATCCTGTTGTGAGCTGTACTGCTTCCATATCCGATCTTGGCAACGGAATGTATAAATATATGCTCCCAAATTATAAGGCTTTTATGACAAGTGTTACGGGCTACGGGGAGACTGTTGATAATGCCAAATTTGTAATACCGAGGAATCTGGGTTATTCGCTTATAAAAGACGGTCAGAAAATAAGTCTTGTGAATAATCAGATATACAGCGCATCCGGCAATTACAATCTGAGGGTATACGGTTCAAGCTATGCTCAAGGCGGCGGATATGAAACATATTACGAAACCGTGCTCAATTTTCGCATAGGTTCGGATGAAGATGCGACTTCATCTTCTGCCGGAAATACATCATCAAGCGGCAATACCTTAAGCTCAATAGGAAGCACTATCGGCTCTGCTGCATCCTCCGTTGGCTCGGCAGCTTCCTCCGTGAGATCTGCGGCAAGCTCTGTAGGCTCAGCCGTAAATTCCGTAAGCTCCGCCGCAAATACGATCGGCAGCTCCATAAGCTCCCCGAACATATCTGCAGGCAGCGGACTGAGCAGCGTAGGCGATATATTGGGCTCAAGCGCAAACAGCGATATTATAAACGACTATTTGTCAGAAACTTATTTTGAAAGCGCTAAACTCTATTCCGAAACCTTCGGTTCGGGAGACGTTTTTTACACCAATACGCCTGAAGACGGTATAGTAGGCGGCAATGTATATATAGATATACCGTACAATATGAAGGTGTCTATGACTAAAGACGGTCTGCCTGTTCCTTTTGAGAATAAGAAATACATAAACGAAGAGGGCAGCTACAGTCTTCTTGTGACCGATGTAGACGGAGAAGATGTGAATACGGCAAGGTATACATTTAGGATACAAGAGGGCGTAGAAAGATCTCCTGCTATAGAAGGAGCCATAGAATTCAATGAAAATAATGACAACCAAACGATAGACGTAGATTCTTCCGCCATACCTCAGGTAGACGAAGAAGATGTGGAATTTGACTCCTCTGTCAAATATGATGTGGAAAACAACTACGATCAGAATATGGGTATGTATTCATTCAAGGCAGGAAATACGGAATTTTTTGTGAGCGTGCCCGACGGTATGATATCCAATTACGATGTGCTCATAAATATTCCCGCAGGCGTTGAAACAAAGCTTGAAAGAAACGGAGAAGAAATAGAATTCAGCTCAAGCTTAAATGAAGACGGACATTATGAACTGACTGTAAACGACGAGGCAAGCGGAGAGCAAAGCACCGTTTCCTTTGATATAGTATATTACAGCACCAATTCCATAGACAGATTCGTGGCGCCCGAAGGCTATTACATAGCGGTATCACAGTATGAAGATTACTACGGCATATATACCGACAAAGACGATAAAGAATATGTAAAGGGCATGGAGGTCATAGACCGCCAGATCAATACACCTTCAAATGTATTTGAAATGCCTCTTGACGGCGAATACGACTTTATACTCCAGGGGCAAAGGGGTATGCCTGTGATCTCAACTACGGTCATATTGGACAGGATAGCTCCTACCGTAGAATTTGAAGGACTTGGCAGGAAAATACAAACATCAAAGACTTTGAAGATGATTGGGAAAACACGGCCGACGATGCTACGGAAGATGTTGATGACTGGGAAGATACTTGAGAATAGAAGCCATGGTTAAGGATAAAACTGAGAAAAATATATATATCGCACTTTTGGGTTATGTATTGCTTTATGTCTTGTATTATTTTGTTTTCACAATGCTTTTTACGCCATATGGACTAAGCATTGCGGCTACCACGGCTCTTGCTCTTGCATTTACCGTTAATTCCGCAAGGAAAAGAGATAAAAAAAAAGGCATAGGATTCAGGGAAGCGTTAGGCCTTAAGCTGCCGTCTCTCGATAAAAAAAGCATAGCCATTCTCATACTATTGGGCGTGGGGCTAAACTTTACGATAAGCGGCATATTGAATATACTTCCCCAAGCTGTAGTTGGCAGCTATGCGGACAGCTACACCATAATGTTCAGCGGCAATATGTATATAACGCTGTTTGTAATGGCGGTGGTCACTCCCGTGCTGGAGGAAATGTTTTTCAGAGGGGTATTTCAGCGTAAGCTGTGCGCAAGGCTGGGCCCGTTCAAGGGTCTTATAATGGCCACGCTTATATTCGGATTTATGCATTTCAATTTGGTATGGAGCATATATGCTGCGGTCATAGGCTTCTTTATGGGATGTATATATATGTATTATGACAGCATTATCCCTTCTGCCATAGTACACAGCACATTCAACCTTATATCCTGTATACCCGTATTCGTATCAAAGTATGATAAGCTTTACAGATACACGTTCGGAAGCAAGATATATGTGGTGATGACCCTTATTTTAGGCATTGCGGTCATATATTATATAGTTGATAAAACATGGTTGAAGACATTTTTTGACAAGAACAGCATCAGCAGCGGATTCAGATCGGCTGATAATGACGGATGCAACAATATAACAGATTCGGAGGCAGAGTATGATGAAAAAAATGAATAGGATCTACGCATTTGTTTTCAGTATTATATTGGCTTTTTCATCTATATCTGTAGCATATACGGCCAATAATGAGACGCCGTTTGAGAGATTCGACAATAAACTGGGTATGTATACGGAAACATTTGCGGGAGGCAGGCAGTTTGTTTCAACGGTTCCCAATAACGGCAGGACTTATGATGCGGTGCTGCTCGATCTGCCGCAGGGAATGGAAACAGAATTGAGATGTGACGGAAATGTTGTACCGTTTAGTGAGGAACCGATATACAGGAGCGGCTATTACACACTGCGTATAATATCTTCAAATATTATGAGCGGCGAAGCTTCGGATACTCTTTTCGTATTTAGGATAATGGGCACTCCTGCCGCTTCGGTATACAACAGCAAATATAATTGCCCGGAAGCTCTTTGCGTGCCTGCCGTTGAGGAAGACAGTGAGAGCAAGGGCATGTATATATACAGATTCCCAAATTACAAGCGCTTTTATTCCTCTGTTTCGGAAAACGACCAGGAGGTAAATCAGGCTGTGTTCGATTTTCCGCCTAATGTTGGCTATGAGCTTTACAAGAACGGACAAATCTCATCTCTCGAAAGGAACAGGACCGTTACTCAGCCGGGTAATTATGTGCTTAATGTATATGCCAAGAACTACGGTGTGGCGGAAGGATTTGAAGCCGTATACAAGGCATCCGTAAGCTTTAGGATACCTTCTCCAAATCCGCCCGTGCAGCAGACTCCCGTGCAAAGCATAGGCTCTGCCGTATCCTCCGCCGTTTCTTCGTCGGGTCTTGGCACAAGTTCTAATGCTTCAAATACAGGCAGTATTTCATCAAGCTCGGGAAGTACGTTATACAGCAGTTATACAGCGCCTTCTTCTTCACAGGCGTCTCCGAGCATAGGCAGCACTTCGCCGCAGGCTGAGACCAATATAGAAAAAGACAGTTTGACAGAGACATATAATGAAGAGGCCAAAATATATAAAGAAGAATTTTCATCAGGCGATTGCTTCTATACCAATACATCAAACGGAAATATAAGCGGAGGAAACGTATATATCGATATTCCCGCAAATATGACCGTTGAAATGAAAAAAGACGAGAGTAAGTTTTGAACTCTTTAAGGGGATTTCAATAGCGGATTTTGTAGTGGGTGCCATAGGTTTCACGCTGGCAATACTTGTGCTTTGTTCAAATCTGCCTTTTAAGCTTTTCATCCTTACTGCTACCATAGTTATATTTGTGATATTGCTGGTGTCTGTGGATGAAGATAAAAACTATGTTTTTATAGGATATATCATAAGACATTTTTCAAGACCCACCCATGTGACGTCGCAATATTCTCTTGATGACAAATACACAAATGATACGGAAGACAAGTGGGAAGAAAGCTCTGAGGAGGATGAGAAAAAAGCCGTAGGCAAAAAGAAAAGCTCCGATAAAAAGACGAGATTCGGAGTTCCCGATCTCATAGCCTTTACCGGCTTAAAAGACGATATCATTTATTACGGCAAGGATTATTGCTGCAAGGTGATAGAAGTATCCCCGGTAGAATTCAGATTCCTTACGGAAAACAGACAGGATTATCTTATAGACCGAATATTCGGCGCAGCCATAAGAAGCGTATCTATGGAGGATCAGTCTCTTTCAATAGTAAAGATCGACAGACCCATAATATATGATGAATATATGGAAAGGGAATATCAAAAGGTCGATGAGATAAGCGAATCCTATATAAACGGTGTTATAGAAGAGGATGAATTGAGAGCACGTCTTGAAATCATTTATGACAGGATCGAAAATATCGATGTCATAAATACAGAGGACAAGATATATGACAGCTTCCATTACATATGTATATTTGATTCATCACCTGTAAGCGTAGGTGAGACCACCGGAATAGTTGCGGATCAGCTTATGCAGGGCGGTATAAATATAAAAATACTTAATACCAAGGAGCTTGCCGTATTTTTAAAGTATAATTTCTCACCTGACTTTGACGAAAGAGAAGTCGATGATCTGAGCGAGGAGGAATATTATGAATGGATACTGCCTCATGAAATTTCATTTACGGCAAGGACTACTAAAATAGATGAGCTTGTTACACATAATTTCAGGATAATAAATTATCCCACCACGGTTGGCAATGCATGGGGCTCTCAGCTTTTCAACATCCCCGACACAAAGGTCGTTATGAAGCTGCATCCCATCGACCGCTTTAAGGCGGTAAGGAATATAGACCGTTCTCTTATGGAGCTTAGAGGCCAGGAGGCTATAACATCAAAGGAAAGCAGGATACTTGAGATAGAGAACCATATTTCAACGCTTCAAAACCTTCTTGTTATGCTGCAGGGAGAAAATGAAATATTATATGATGTAAATGTATATGTGACAGTATATGATTATGATGAATCTATGCGGCAGCTCAATGCCGATATGGCAAAGGTGACAAATACGAACAATGTCAAGAAAAAGGTCAGGAGACTTCTTTCAGAACAGTCATTCAGAGTTACGGATATGATGTTCAGACAGTTTGATACCTTTGTAGGCTCTCAGATATCAGCCTATGACCCATGTCAAAAAAAGGGCAGGGGCATCCATTCATCTTCCATTGCGGCTGCCTTTCCCTTTATATATGGCCATATCTCAGACATTGGCGGCATAAATTTGGGAAACTCAGGAAATATGCCTGTGTTTGTGGATTTCTTCCGCAGAGACGATGAAAGAGTAAACAGCAACATGGTAGTCATAGGAAAATCGGGAAGCGGTAAATCCTTTGCCACAAAGATGATGCTTTCAAATCTTTCCGCCGAAAACAGCAAGATATTTATACTGGATCCTGAAAATGAATATACGGGACTTGCTCATCATCTTCATGGCAATATCATAGATGTGGGTTCGGCTACTCAGGGCCGTATAAATCCGTTCCATATCGTTACTTGCTTAAGCGATGATGAATTGATAAGCGATGAGGAATCTGCAAGCGTAAGCTTTTCGGTACATCTTCAATTTCTTGAGGAGTATTTCAAGCAGATACTTCCCGGCATCGATCCCGATGCTCTTGAATATCTTAATAATGTTATCGTAAGAGTATATGAATCAAAGGGTATTGACGAGATGACGGATCTCACAAGGCTAAAGCCCGAGGATTACCCTGTGTTTGACGATCTGTACGATACATTGCTCATAGATTATCAGACTGCCAAGGGCGAATACAGCAAAAATAATTTAAGGATACTTATAAATTATATTTCTAAATTTGCAACAGGCGGCAGGAATTCCAATCTTTGGAACGGATATTCCACTCTTGATGTCAAGGAAAATTTCACTGTGTTTAATTTTCAGTCGCTCCTTGCCAATAAGAACAACACTATTGCAAATGCGCAAATGCTTCTCATACTCAAGTGGCTCGACAATGAGATAATAAAAAACAGAGATTACAATACGAAATATAATGCCCAGCGCAAGATAATAGTGGTCATAGACGAGGCTCACGTATTTATCGATCCCAAATACCCAATAGCTCTTGATTTTATGTTCCAGCTTGCAAAACGTATTCGTAAATACAACGGTATGCAGATCATAATTACTCAGAATATAAAGGACTTTGTGGGTACAGAGGAAATAGCAAGAAAGTCCACCGCCATAATAAATGCCTGTCAGTATTCATTTATATTTGCTCTTGCGCCCAATGATATGCACGATCTGTGCAAGCTTTATGAAAAAGCGGGAGCTATCAACGAAACGGAGCAGGAGGAGATCGTCACGAACGGAAGAGGTCAGGCTTTTGTTATAACAACGCCTACACAAAGAACTTCCATAAGGATAATCGCTTCGCAAAAGCTTAGAAGTATGTTTGAATAGGTGATAACGGCATGAAGAAATTATTATGTATACTCACTGCTGCCGTTGCTCTGTGCGGATGCTCGGAGGGCAGTGATAAAATATCCATAGCATATGAAAAGGGATATGAATGCGGTGATATAATAAACGCCATAGAGAAATACTATGGCACAAATGATATCACCGTGACCGAAGAAGACAGAGACAAAATATCGGATAGCGGCTGTACCGTCGCTATAGGTTCTGTACCTATGGGCGATCCCTTAAGCTACGGTATGTGGAAAAGCAAGGCGATCAAATATGAGACCGCTTGTATAATAAGCCGTGATGAGTACAAAATGTCCGCAGATCTTGAAAGCGTGAAAATAGGCGTTCCCGCCGATTTTGAATATATCAGGTTCGTATCCGTTCCCGAGGATGCCAAAGTCGAGAACTATTCGGACAGAGCTGCTCTTATCTCCGATCTTAAGGAAGGCGTCATAGATGCAATAATTTGTTCAGACAGTGCAGGCGGAGAAATAGCCTCTGCCGTTGAAGGCGCCAGAATAAACACGCTGCTGGACAGTGAAATTTACGAATACACGGTAATGAGTGAAGATATAGATCTTATAAACAGTCTTGATGCGGTGATAAAATGAGAAAAAATATTGTTCTTTTATTTATGCTTGTGTTTTTATTATCCGCCAAAACATATGCGGCAGATGTAAAACTGAGCGAAGCATACATCGAGGATACAGGTGAATACAGATATTATTTGAATGAAAATGATTATGTAACGAGCTCTCAGCAGCTTGGCAGGATCGTTGAAAATGTAATAAAGTTCTCATTCGGCGATCGCACACATATCAGTCTTACAAAAGACGGTGAAGCCGTTGAAATAGTATCGGGAGGATACATATACGACAACGGAAGCTATGTTCTTACCATAAGCAACGGAAAAGACAGCGGAAGCATAGGATTTATAATAAGAGAGCCGTCTTCGGAAGATATTGCCGATGAAGAAAGCCTTTACAGTAAGTCGCCGTTGATACAGTCATATTCCATAGATAAGAATATGTATTCCATCTCTATGGGAGATATGTATTCATTTTATTCAAATATCCCCAATTATGCCGTTACCGATAAGTCGGTAAAGATATATGCTCCCGCCGATAAGAGAATGAATATAACGATATATAAAGACGGAGCCGAAGCAAGCTTCTCAAGCGGGAAAACGTTTTCCGATCCGGGGTATTATGTGATGAGCCTTGTGTATGATTCGGCGGATATCGATGATGAAAGATATACTGAAGGCGAGCTGCAGGGCTTTTCCGATGAGGCCATGGACAGTGCCGATATCAATGTGGACAGATCGTATTTTAATGTTGCGAATGTGGCGGTATATAGCTTTTATATAATAAACGGACCTCAGAACAGGCTTAATTACATTGATCCGCCTCAGGACTACACCATTTCCTCGGTGATGCTGGAGGGTCAGAAACAGCCTTTGGAAAATGCATTCTATAAAGCTGAGCAAGACGGAAATTACAGAGTGCTGTTTAAAAGCAACGTCGGTAAACTCCCGGACTATACGCTTAATTTTACAAGAGATACGGATATCCCCATGCTTGCTTTTGAAGGAGTGGGCGAAGGCGGGATCGCACTGGATCGATTCGGCATAATAAAAGACAAAGAGGATACATCCGTTGAAATATACAAAGGCGGAGTGCTTCAGACAAACGCATCGGATGAGATCGATGAGCCGGGGCTTTACAGGATTGTAGCTTCGGATAAAGCAGGCAACGCCAATGCGTACATTATCAACCTAAAGAGGAAGTCTTTTATAAATATATTGTGGATAATACCGGCTGCAATTATTATTGCGGCGGCGATCAAGATATATTCCTCTTATGTAAGAAGGAATATCCATATAAGATAAGGGAGGCTATGCAATATGGCAAGTAACCGTGATAAGTGGGAAGAACATATATCTAGCCTTAGAGCGGAAAGAGAAAAAAGGGAGCAGGGTCTTGATTATAAAATACCCAACACCTTTGGACAAAAAAAAGAAAACAATAACGAAAAACCGATCTCGGCAGCAAAGGCAGCCGAGAACAACGATCCTTATGTAAGGCGACTGAGTCTTGATGAGCTTATCGATATGTCAAGAGTGATGCATAATAAGCCCCCTGTTGAGAAAGCCAAACCTACGCCTTTTATTTCCAAGGAAAAGGAGATAAGTACTCCGGAACTCGGTAAATAAATTTCAATAATGTTGGTAGGTCATTTTATGACTTTACATAAAAAATAATTTGCCAAAATAATAAGAAAGGAGAATGATTATGAATTGGTTCTATTTAGTTGAAACAACAACAAGTGCCGCAGTAAAATCAGCGGCAAATGCTGCCGACAATGCTATGAATGAGATCACAGCACCTATAGTTGCGCTACTTAACAGTGCTTTAAATCCTGTTATAGCGCTTGTTGTGGCTATAGGTTCTATTTACTGTGTTTTCCTTGGTGCAAAGTTGGCAAAAGCCGAAGAGCCTCAGGAAAGAGAAAAAGCTAAGCAGCACCTTAAGAATGCAATATTAGGCTTCCTGCTTATCTTTATACTTATTGTTGCTCTCAAGGTCGGTGTAGGCCCGCTTCAGGAATGGGTCGCTACCGCATCAAAGTAATCTTTGTTATGAATTTCGCCTGCATAAGCAGTGTCTTGTGCAGGCTGTAAATTCATAATATGAAATATTTATATAAAGAGTTCAGTGTTGAAAGCTCTATATAAGTATTTCATAGAAAGGATGAATGCCATATGAAGGAAAAAATAAAAGAAAGGGCAAAAAAGGCATTGCTCTACATAGTCATTTTCGCTGTTTTATCTACGCTGCTGGGAGCCGTTATCACAAGCTTTCTGCATAATTCCGCAAAGGCCATAGAGACAAATAACTATTGGCTGTTGCTGGATTTTTCCGTGTTTGCAAGCTTGTCCACATATCTTACAGGTATGTTTGTTTTGGTATGTCTTTTAATAGCTTACTTTATATTTGGCAACAGAAGTGCAAAGAGCGCAAAGAGAATGATGAATACAAACAAGGTCACTGCCGTAAATGCAGGACTTGAAGATTCCCGCTTTATGACGGCGAAAGAAAGAGATTCCAATTTCTTTCCTATTAATTTTTCCAGACTTGCCGATTCTTCAAAAGACGGAGTTCCCGTAAGAGCATATTACGAAAAAAATGCCGGGCTTAAAATAAATATCGCAAGCCCTATGCACAGCATAATAATAGGCTCTACAGGTTCGGGAAAGACGACCACGTTCATAAACCCTATGATACAGATACTTGCTGCCTCAGGAGCAGGCTCTTCAATGATAATGACAGACCCCAAGGGAGAATTGTTCCAGCTTCATTCGGGCTTTCTTAAGGAAAGAGGATACAAGGTAATGGTGCTTGATCTGAGAGACACATATTCATCCTTCAGGTGGAATCCTTTAGGCGATATATATGACCGCTATCAAATGTATATAGAAGCGGGAAACAATATACTGGAGCACACCGATGAAATAGAAAGCTATCCCGGGCTTGAACTGGAAGATGCAAAAGAAACTTTTACCGATAAATGGTATGAATATTACGGAAAGGCATATTCGGATATAGACAAGGTTATAGTAGACGCCAAAATGAAAAGGCAGATAATTTATGATGAATTATATGAGGATCTCAACGACCTTGTAAGCGTGCTCTGCCCCATAGAATCTTCCGATGATCCTGTGTGGGAGAAGGGTGCCCGTTCTATAGTTATGGCTACTCTTTTGGCTATGCTTGAGGACAGCGAAAGACCTGAGCTGGGCATGACAAAGGACAAGTATAATTTTTACAATCTGAACAAAGCCATATCAAATTCCGAGAACAACTTTGAGGCCCTTAAAAACTACTTTGCGGGCCGTTCACCTATTGCAAGATGCGTTTCTCTTTCAAAGCAGGTAACGACCGCTGCCGAAAACACATTGTCCAGCTATATGTCAATAGCCTTCGACAAGATGTCCATGTTTAATGACGAGGGCATATGTTCTCTTACAAGCGCCACGGATATCGATCCCAATATATTTGCAGATGAAAAAACGGCTCTTTTCATGAAGATACCCGATGAGAAGGATACAAGACACGCTCTTGCTTCCATGTTTGTGCTTTGTATTTATAAAGCTCTTATAAAAAAGGCGTCGGCAAGAGAGGATCTTTCACTTCCGAGGAATGTATATTTTATACTGGATGAATTCGGTAATATGCCTAAGATAGATAAGTTTGACAAAATGATCACCGTAGGCAGAAGCCGTAAGATATGGTTCAATATGGTGGTACAGTCCTATGCCCAGCTTAATAACGTATACGGCGACACTGTTGCCGATATTATAAAATCCAACTGCGGTATGAAGATGTTCATAGGCTCCAACGATATAAATACCTGTAAGGAATTTTCCGAACTTTGCGGAAATATGACTGTGCAGACAGGCAGCGTATCAGGGTCCGTTATGGCGGATAAGGATATAAATTATTCTCAGCAGCTACAGCAGAGACCTCTTATATATCCTTCCGAACTTCAAAGGCTCAACAATAAGGAGAGTACCGGTAACTCTATAATAGTTACGTTCGGCAACTATCCCCTTAAGACAAAGTTTACTCCAAGCTATCGCTGCCCGCTTTACAAATTTGAGACTATGGATCTTAGCGAGACCAGAAAGAACATATTTATAGGCGAGGAGGTTTATTACGATCTGGGAAGGCGTAATGAAATAATACTTAAGGAAATGGAGGAAGCGGTATAATGCTCAGCAGTAATTTGGAAATAAAAGATAAAAAAGCTGTTATAAAACTGTCGGGAACAGCGGACACAATATCCAGCGAGGCAGTGTATACAGATTTTGAAAAAGCACTTAACGAAGGGTGCAATGAATTTGAATTCAATATGTCCGATGTGGAATATGTTTGCTCCGCCACATTAAGAGCTTTTATAAGAGCACAGAAGATATGCAATTCAAAGGAATGTGATATGTATTTGACAGGAGCGTCAGAGGGAGTAAAGGATGTATTTGAAATAACCGGCTTTGCTGCTATTATACGTTTTGCGTGAGGAATTTTATGAAATGTTCTGTATGTTTTGACATAGGCGATTTTGAAACAGCATACAAAAAGGGCATGGATCTTTTTGAAGACAATACGGCTAAAACAGAAGCCGTAAAAAAGCTTAAGCTTGCCTATGAGGAGGTATTTGTAAATATACTCATGGCTAATGAAAACAGTGGAGTTGAAGTATCCATAACCATTGAAAGTGACAAAGACCGTGTAGAAGTATGTATAAAAGACGGAGGCATGGAATTCGATCCGCTGAAAGCAGCCGATCCGAATATAATGCTTTCTATAGATGAGCGCAATGAGGGAGGCTTAGGCATATTCCTGTTTAAGCAATATACGGACTATGCCAGATATGAATACAAGGATAATTACAATATACTGACATTTGGTATATATTTATCTTAAATATGAGGTAGAGTAATGTTGAAGAAAGTTGGCACGATCGTATTTATTTTCATATGCGCAATGATAATGAGCGCATATGTGCAAGCCGATATAAAAAGCAATAAAATAAAGCCTGTCATACTTTCACCCGAAAATAATGAAAAAATATATGCAGGAGACAGCCTTGCACTAAGGTACTACGCCAAAAAGGATGAGGACTGCTATGTAATACTTTCGGATGAAAAAGGCACCGTTTTTACTGAGAAAGCAAAAAGCGGCGATCTGCTGAGAAATGGCGGCAAAGACGGATATGTTGTGGGAAGGGGCGGAGTTTATCTTTTGCCCCCTGATATTTTAGAGCCCCAAAAGCGATATTCAATACAGATAGTATGTGATTTTGCTGCTTCGGATCCCGTGTATTTCGACACCGTTTCGGGAGGAGAAGAGGTAATAGAGGAGATACTTAAAAAGCACGAAGCAAAAAAAAGTCTTTTTTCTCAAAGCACGGAGGAGCTTTTTAACGAGACCGTTCTCTCGCCTTTTTTGCAGGAGGACATATACAAGGCAAATCTTGAAACCATAGCGCCGAAGGAGTTTTTCAGCTCCGCTTCACTTTCAAAGCAGATGATGGAGAATATAAATATAGACGTATGGAAGCTTGACGATTATGGCAAAAGATATGCTTCCACAATGACTTTGACTGTGAATAAAAATTTAAAGGACAATTATACAAATGCTTTCAGAGAGCTTTTTGCTCTTGCATTTCCCATAAAAAGCGTGGGCTGTTATAACTATAGGAACACTCACGGCGGCAGGCTTTCAGAGCACGCTCTCGGAACGGCCGTAGATATCAATCCGGATGAAAACTATTGTCGCTACAGCGATGGCGCTAAGGTGGGAAAGCTGTTTGAACCCTATGAAAATCCATATTCCGTAACACCTGAGGTCGTGAATATATTTAAAAAATATGGATTTAGCTGGGGAGGAGAGTGGACAGGCACTGTTGACTATATGCACTTTTCTTATTTTGATACCTGATAATATCATATCAGTATAAAAGGGCGGAGATAATATGAATAAATTCGGAATACCGATACAGTATAAAATAATAATTATCGTAAGTATTATTCTGTTCTTTATAGTAGTATACTTTGTCGGAGGCGGCAGCAAGACATTTAAGCTGTTTCAGCCCCAGGGAAGCGTAAGCGATGCCGATGAAGAGGAAGAGCTTTTGGATATAGATTATAACGATAAATTTCTTGAGGAAATGTCAGGAGGTTATACAGGTGCGCCAAAACTTGTCCAAAGCGATGACAAGGTGTTTTATATACCTCCCGAATATTGCGACGGCAGATATCTGAGAAATTTCAGAGTTATAGGAGTAAATCAATCAAAGGCCGAGGAAAAGACCGTTGTGAAGGGCGATGAGACCGTTACCGAATATAACGGTGCTGTTGTTGTGTATGGATTTCAGACGACTTACAGAGAGGATTACGGCCCCGATTATAATTTTGATTACGAGCCTTACGAATACACAATGGAATATGATACATCCGATTCGTATTTTGAAAATATGATGAAGGATGCCACGAACTTTGCAAAAGGCGAGGATGTTATCACTATAAATGATTATGATGAGAAATATTCTGCGGACAGCGACATAACCATAGATCCGGATGATATCAAAACGGAAAAGGATCCCAAGGCCGTAGACGATTCGGATTTCAGAGTGGCAACTGTTGTAATGGAGCATGAGATAGGCAAGGATTATTGCAAGATACTTTATTGCGACGCAGACTCAGCCAAGGTGAGCGACTTGGGTATTGGCAATTATAATTTGGTCACAAATTTAAATGACTCTGCTCTTACGGTATGCTACAACAATAAAATGTATGTATATAACTTTGATGAAGATGAGCATTCCTACGGCTCAAAGGAAAGGTATTCCTATTCTCTTGATGAGTTTTTCAATTCCATTACATACAAAAATGTGATGCAGGGCGCAGGTTATTCCTCCGCCAATTTCGATGTGAAAATGACTATATCCTATTGGGATTGTTCAAAGGGCTGGGTAAATAATTACCTTAGGCGCTCAGAAGGATGTAAATGTCAAATCCCTTAATGCCGAGATAAAAAAGCAGGTAAGCAGAGTAGGCGAGTTGAATAACGTTGCCTACGGATCGGAAGGAGATGTGGATTATCTGCTGTTCAGCGGCGATAAGTATTGGTACAGAGTTGCCATAAGCACAAGGAAAAAATCCGTTGATATAAATAATATATCGGGATATTTCGGCTCCTTCCAATGCGATACGGGCGATCCTCATTTCATGGAGTTTGACAGAACTCGTATAACAGGAGTCAATCAGCTCTATATGTCATCCTTGGATAAGGGTTATATACCATATGATATCACTCTCAAAAATAATGACGCAAGTACCATAACGGAAGTTGAAGATCCGTTTGCTTGGGAAAACACGGAAATCTCAGGCGATGAAAACACTTCAAAGGGTACTCTGAGCGGTTCCAAAGGAATAAGAGGCGCTTACTTCAATGCATGGTCAGATTCAAAAGGCAATGTAGTTCTTCTGGGCTTCAGCGAAGACGATATGCGTATCGAAACGACTTCCGAATCGGAGACCGAGACGACAACATCGGCGGATATAGTATTTAATTTTGAGGATCCGAGTGAGACTACTACGGAAGCAAGGCGTGAGATATCCGATGACGATATATATGATGCTCACCTGTATGTTTATAAGTTTGCAACAAAGAAGGCCGAGCTTCCCGAAAAGTACGATGATCCTTTGGCAAACTGGAAAGGCCCCGATGTATCGCTCTTTGATGCAGGCATAAGATTGGAAGGCCATTACGGAAGATTGCTTCAGCCTGCCGTAAACTTCTTTACACTGCTGCGAGACGGTATAATTGGCATCGTGTATGCACTGGCGGCGCTGTATGCCGTATTTTTGGGAGTCAAGCTATCCAGAGCCGATGATGACGAAAAACGCCATGAGGCCAAGGAGCACATAAAATGGTTTGTGCTTGCAGTGTTCATAGCGCATGTACTTATTGCTTTCATATATTTGGGCCAAAAGCAGCTTACCGAATGGGAGGGATCGGTCACATCAAATATAACGACCGAGACTACTGCCGAGGCTGAGAGCACAACAGAAACCGATGACTCGGATAAGATCACATTAAAATAGGAGGATATGCTATGGAAACAAATAAAACAAAGAATACAGACGCTTTTGACGATGATAAAATAAATGATCTTAAAGATCAAAAAGAAGCAAAAGCAAGTACGGAATTCCTTGATAATGAGGATCATATTGAGTTTATCGGCTCTTTGTTAGGCGATGTGTTTGAAAGCGAAGAAGAGGCTCTCGCCGCCCTTAGCAAGATAGCCGTAAACGGCAAACGGCTCATCAATATCGATGATCTCAGCGAAGCTGTAAGGATCATTAAGGATGCCATTGCTCAGGGCGGTATTGATGCTATTTCCGTAGAGGTGAACGGCAGCTTCGTAGGACTTCAATTTCCGGACTACGATACGGAAGAAGTGAAGCTTAATAAAAAAAAGAAGGATAAACACAATATATTTAAAAATATTATCGAGCCCGATATTGAAAAAATTATTGAGCCAAAAGCCGAAGCGGTGAACGATGATGCAAAAAAGGACAAAGCCGAGGAGGAGAAAAAGGACAAGCCTGAAACAAGTATAGAATTTGAATATCCCGAAAACGACAGAACAGAGGATGTATATACATATACGGCGCCTGAAGAGTTCAGTCTGAAATACGATACGTTTTCCGAGGATTTTTTAAATAACAATGTCAGCGGTATAGTAGTGCTGAGCAGGCTTTCGGGCTTGCCCCTTACGGAAAACAGCGGCAGGGATATGCTGGAAAGAGCGGCGGACAGACTCTATGTAAACGGAATGCCTGCGATCATGTTTTATGGTATGGGCAAAAAGGAAAAGCTTACAGAAGAGGATTACAATACATTGGGAACAAGCATTGCCGCAACTCTTAAGGAAACATTCATAGATAACAAAAAAGGGAATTTTGTAATGTTCAGAGGAGAAAGAGAGGATAAGTTTACTGCCTTCACTATGGGATCGGATACGCTTTTAAGTGAGGAGCCCCAAAAGGTAGAACTTTATTCCGGGCTTAAAAAAGTCTTTTCATCTCCGAGCAGCATAGAAAAAAACAGAGAAGAATACAATAATTATACTAACGTTCTTTTGCCAAGGTACGAAACATATATGAAGCTTAAGGCTATGTCTTCCGGGGCACAGGAAGCAGCCTTGTCTATTGTGCCTTTGGATAAGATCAAAAGGACAAGCATTGAAAAGCTTCAAGAAGAAAAGGGTATTGTGAGCAATACATTTAAACCTACGGCGCCGTTTCATCATCTTGAGGAGGAGGATCAGATGAGCAAAGAACCCGAGATAATGGCTCCGGGCAAAAATTTCAGACGAAACACAAGGCCGACCGACAATGAATGAGGATATGTAATTATCGTATTGAGTCTGAGGATGTAAATGTAATGTTTGTTCCGTGGGTCTTTTGCCGATTTTGCAGGATACAAGCATTGCTTGAAACTGATTTCACGAGGCTTTGATGTGCCATATATTAAGATGATATATTTCATCAAGTACTTTTTCTGTTTAACACAATAATCTTGCGGCGAAATAATTATGACAAACCGTAAATTACGTTCAAATAAAAGGGGCTGTCGTATAGCGATAACAAATTGTGAACAGCTTGTGCAGCGGTAATAAAAAATCCCGGGATCGGGCTATACCATCTCGGGATTTTTTAGTTATTCATAAAACTTTTCTCAAAAATTTTCAGCTTGCAGCAGCCCCTTAAGGTTTACTTAGAATTTAATGGATCGTCGGTCAATTATACAATATGGATCGTCGGTCAATTTACAATATGGACTGACAATCAATTATACAATATTTTATTGAGATATTGTCCTGTGTATGATTTTTTGACCTTGGCGACTTGTTCGGGAGTGCCTGATGCCACTACAGTGCCGCCTCCGTCGCCGCCTTCGGGGCCAAGATCTATTATATGATCGGCGCATTTTATAACATCCAGATTATGTTCTATGACCACTACGGTATTTCCGCCGTCTGTAAGCTGCTGAAGTATATCTATGAGCTTTCTCACATCATAGGAATGCAGCCCTGTGGTAGGCTCATCGAGTACATAAAGAGTTTTGCCTGTGCTCCTTCTGCTCAATTCTGTGGCAAGCTTTACTCTCTGTGCTTCACCGCCGCTCAGCGTAGTTGAGCTTTGACCAAGCTTGACATATCCCAAACCGACTTCCTTCATTGTTTTAAGCTTTTGCATAAGGCGTGGTTGATTTTCAAAAAATGTGCAAGCTTCGTCTATTGTCATATCCAGCACATCTGCAATGCTTTTGCCTTTATATTTTACTTCGAGAGTCTCTCTGTTGTAGCGTTTGCCACCGCATACCTCGCAGGGAACATAAACATCGGGCAAAAAATGCATTTCTATTTTAAGTATACCGTCACCGCTGCAAGCCTCGCAGCGGCCGCCTTTTACGTTAAAGCTGAAGCGCCCTTTTTGAAAGCCTCTTACCTTAGCTTCGGGAAGCTGCGCAAATACATCTCTTATAAGATCGAAAAGCCCTGTATATGTGGCGGGATTTGAACGGGGAGTCCTGCCTATTGGACTTTGGTCTATATTTATCACTTTGTCTATGTGCTGTATTCCTTCTATGCTGTCGTACTTTCCCGGCTTTATTTTAGCTCTGTTCACATCTCTTGCAAGAGTTTTGTAAAGTATATCGTTTACAAATGAGCTTTTGCCGCTGCCGGATACTCCCGTGACAGCTATAAGCTTCCCCAAAGGTATTTCCACATCTATATTTTTGAGATTGTTTTGTCTTGCGCCTCTTACTGTTATTGCTTCACCGCTGCCTTTTCTTCGGCTCTTGGGGATCTCTATCTTTTCTCTTCCGCTTAAGAAGGCTCCCGTTATGGATCCTTCACATTTCAATATATCCTTGTATTCACCTGAGAAAACGACCTCGCCGCCTTTATCTCCCGCATAGGGGCCTATATCCACTATATGATCCGAAGCCCGCATTGTATCCTCATCGTGCTCCACAACTATAAGTGTATTTCCTATGTCTCTTAAGTGCTTGAGCGTTGCAAGGAGCTTGTCATTATCTCTTTGATGTAAGCCTATGCTTGGCTCATCTAAAATATAAAGCACGCCTACAAGTCCTGAGCCGATCTGCGTAGCGAGTCTTATTCTCTGAGCCTCACCGCCGCTTAAGGTGCCTGCTGTTCTTGCAAGGGAAAGATAATCGAGCCCTACATCTATAAGGAAACCTATCCTTGCGTTTATTTCCTTGAAGATCTGCTGACCAATGGCTTTTTGCCTGTCTGTCCATTTTATATTTTCAAAGAATTTTTGTATATCCTTTATTGACATTTCCGTAACGTCTGATATGCTTTTGTCGGCTATTTTTACAGCAAGCACCTCAGGCTTGAGCCTTTTGCCGTGGCAGCAAGGGCATTCGATGTTTGTCATATACTTTTCGTATTCGTCACGCATCATTTCGGAGTTGCTTTCGTTATATCGCCTTTCAAGACTTGTTATTATGCCTTCAAAGGCAAATGTGTAGAACTTCTGCTTGCCTGCGACCATATACGGCACCTCTATTGTTTTGCCGTGAGTACCGTACAGTATGGCATCGAGGGCTTCACGGGGCATATCCTTTATGGGAGTGTTGAAGTCGAAATCATATATATTTTTCAATGCCAAAAGCACAGAATACACAGGTGAATTCGGGCTTGCGATATTGCCGTAGCCCATGGCTGTAATAGCGCCTTCTGACAGGGAAAGGGTCTTATCGGGTATAACAAGATCCTCATCTATTATCATTTTAACACCCAAGCCCATACATTTTGGGCAGGCGCCGTTGGGATTGTTGAAAGAAAAAAGAGGAGGTTCTATTTCGCTTATGCTTATGCCGCAGTCCGGACATGAAAAATTTTGGCTGAATGTTATTTCATCCCCGCCTATGATATCCATTATAACAATGCCGCCTGTTAAGGCAGAGGCGGTTTCAATGGATTCGCTCAATCTTTGAGCTATGCCTTCTTTTACAATAAGCCTGTCCACAACTATCTCAACATTGTGCTTTTTATTTTTATCCATTTCTATTTTTTCGTTCAGGTCGTATATGATACCGTCTACACGTACTCTTACATAACCGCTTTTTTTTGCATCCTCCAAAAGCTTGATATGCTCTCCCTTTCTGTTCCTTACAATAGGAGCAAGAAGCTGGAAACGTGTTCCTTCATCCATGGCGCATATCCTGTCCACGATCTGATCCACTGTTTGGCGCTTTATTTCCTTGCCGCATTTCGGACAGTGTGGGATACCTACCCTTGCAAAAAGAAGCCTTAGGTAATCATATATTTCGGTGACGGTTCCCACTGTTGAACGGGGATTGTTGTTGGTAGTCTTTTGATCTATGGATATGGCGGGAGAAAGTCCTTCTATGCTGTCCACTTCGGGCTTTTCCATTTGACCCAAAAACATTCTGGCATAGGAACTGAGACTCTCCACATATCGTCTTTGGCCTTCGGCATATATAGTGTCAAAGGCAAGGCTTGACTTGCCGCTGCCGCTTAAGCCCGTAAAAACAACAAGCTTGTCTCTCGGTATACTAAGATCAAAGTTTTTCAGATTATTTTCTCTTGCACCTTTTATTACTATCTCGTTTTTAGCCATGGTATCACCTACATCAAAGATAATTTTTTCATCTCAAGCATCTTGTCTCTAAGCTCCGCCGCCTTTTCAAAGTTAAGCTCGGAAGCTGCTTTTTTCATATTCTTCTCTATTTTCTTAATAGCTTCCAAAAGCTCTTCCCTTGACATAGACTCGGGGGCCTTGTCCATAATATCCGTCTTAAGCGCATTTACGCTTTGAGTTACCTTTATTATCTCATGCACCTTTTTCTTTATGGTTTTGGGCACGATGCCGTGTTCTGTATTGTATTGCTGCTGTATATACCGTCTTCTGTTTGTTTCGCTTATAGCGCTGCGCATGGAGTCGGTCATTGTCTCGGCATACATGATCACTTTTCCGTCGGCATTTCTTGCGGCACGGCCTATAGTCTGTATAAGTGATGTTTCGCTTCGCAAAAAACCTTCCTTGTCTGCATCCAGTATGGCTACAAGGCTTACCTCAGGTATATCCAATCCCTCTCTCAGAAGATTTATGCCCACTATCACATCAAATACATTAAGCCGCAGATCCCTTATGATCTCAAGGCGCTCAAGAGTATCTATGTCGGAGTGAAGATATTGTACCCTTATTCCCGCTTCCTTAAGGTAGCGTGTCAGATCCTCCGCCATTTTTTTGGTAAGAGTGGTCACAAGCACTTTATTTCCCTTGGCTGTCGTTTTGTTTATCTCCTTTATAAGATCGTCTATCTGACCCTTTACGGGGCGTATCTCAACATTGGGATCAAGCAGGCCTGTAGGTCTTATTATTTGCTCGGCGACCGCTTCGGCATGAGCGTTTTCATATTTGCCGGGAGTTGCGGAAACAAATATCATCTGCTTTATCTTGCCCTCAAATTCTTCAAATTTAAGAGGTCTGTTGTCAAGAGCCGAAGGCAGGCGGAAGCCGTAGTCCACAAGCGTTGTTTTTCTGGAACGATCTCCGTTGTACATACCACCTACCTGGGGTATGGTAACGTGGCTCTCATCAACTATCATAAGAAAATCATCGGGAAAATAGTCTATAAGAGTGTGGGGCATACTGCCGGCAGGTCTACCGTCGAGATGTCTTGAATAGTTTTCTATGCCGGAACAAAAACCCATTTCCTGCATCATTTCCATATCATAGTTGGTCCTTTGCATAAGCCTTTGCGCCTCAAGGAGCTTGTCTTGAGATTTAAGCTCGGCATAGCGTTGGTCAAGCTCTTCGCTTATATCGTGAAGGGCTCTTTTCATATTGTCTTGATTGGTGACGTAATGAGATGCGGGAAAAATGGATATATGGCTCCTTCTGCCGAGTATCTCTCCCGTCAATACGTCAAACTCGGTTATCCTGTCTATCTCATCGCCGAAAAATTCTATCCTCACTGCCGTATCGGTGCTTCCTGCCGGATATACTTCGACTACATCTCCTTTTGCTCTGAAGCAGCCTCTTTGAAAGTCGATCTCATTCCTGTTATATTGTATTTCCACCAGCTTCCGAAGTACATCCTCTCTGCTTTTTACCATTCCGGGTCGTATTGAAAGAGTCATTTCCTTGTAGTCGATAGGCGCACCGAGACCGTAAATGCAGCTCACACTGGCAACTATAAGCACATCGCTGCGTTCAAAAAGCGCAGAGGTGGCGGAATGTCTCAGCTTGTCTATCTCATCATTGACGGCACTGTCCTTTTCTATATATGTGTCGGACTGAGGCACATAGGCTTCGGGCTGATAGTAATCGTAATAGGACACAAAATATTCCACCGCATTGTTGGGAAAGAACTCCTTGAATTCATTGTACAGCTGAGCTGCCAATGTTTTGTTGTGAGCTATGACAAGGGTGGGCTTATTTATTTTTTCTATAATATTTGCCATTGTAAATGTTTTGCCCGAACCTGTGACGCCAAGTATCGTTTGGAATTTTTTGCCTTCCTTGAGACCTTTTACGATCTTGTCTATAGCTTGGGGCTGGTCACCTGTAGGCTTGAAGTCGGACACTATCTTAAAACGGTTTTCATCACTCATATGAATATCTCCGTATACTGAATATTTTATATAGACGATATTTACGCATTGATATTATAAATGCGCAAAAAAGCGTGGAATTTATCCATTGCTTAAATAATACCACCAAAACAAATGTTCGTCAAGAGAAAACGTCATATTTGGTATTGACAAATGCATAGTATATGATATAATGTTTATATGAACAATTATTCATATAAACATATAAGGAGGGCGGATATGTCAAATAATAAACATAATATGCTTTCGGAAGAAATGTGCTATGACCTTGCGGATTTTTTTAAAAACTTTGATGATTCCACCAGGATCAAAATATTATATGCGCTTTTTCAAAAAGAAATGTGTGTGAGCGATCTTGTAAGGGAGCTGGATATGAATCAGTCGGCCATATCCCATCAGTTAAGGGTACTTAGGCAAAGCGATCTTGTAAAGTTCAGAAAAGAAGGGCAAACGGCAGTCTATTCCTTGGATGACGACCACGTTGCCACACTTTTGGAAATGGGTATAGAGCATATAAGGCATAAAAACGGATATGAGGAGGATAATTATGAATGAAGCGGAAGTAAATGAACACAGGCATAAAAAGGACTGTTGTGAAGGACACGGGCATTGCTGCGGACATGAACATCATCATGAACACGATCATTGCAATGAGGAAGGCTGCGGCTGCTGTCATGATCACAGCGAGGATGACGGCTATATAAAAAAGGGCGTGATAAGATTAGCCGTCGGCCTTGCCGCATTGGGCTCAGCCATATTTTTACAAGGCAGCATCAGTGTTGTGCTTTATATAATTGCTTATGTCATATTCGGATACGATGTGGTGCTTGAAGCTGTTGAAAACATATTGAAGGGGCATTTGTTTGATGAAAATTTTCTTATGTCGCTTGCGACGATCTGTGCCCTTGCAATAGGTGAATACACCGAGGCTGTAGCCGTTATGCTGTTTTATCAACTGGGTGAATTTTTACAGGGAGCGGTCGTCAATCGCTCAAGACGTTCAATAAAGGATCTTATGGAACTGAATATAGATGATGCGAATATATTAAAAAACGGAAATATAATATCTATTGAAGCCGAAGACTTAAATATAGGAGATATCGTTGTGATAAAGCCCGGAGAGAAAATACCTGTAGACGGTATCATAACACAGGGCAGCACCACTCTCGATATGAAATCGCTTACGGGAGAATCCGTGCCTGTTGATAAAACAGAGGGAGATAATGTAATAAGCGGTTCTGTAAACAATTCATCTCTCATTTATGTAAGAGCGGAAAAGAAATATGCCGATTCAACTGTTTCCCGCATAATGGATATGGTCGAGAATGCTTCTTCACGTAAGTCGGAAACAGAGAGCTTCATATCACGTTTTGCGGAGATATATACTCCTATTGTTGTGCTGTGTGCCGTTGCCGTTGTGGTTATACCGGCAGCTTTTGGCTTCGGATTCAGAACATGGTTTTACAGAGCGCTTATATTCCTTGTGGCTTCATGCCCGTGTGCTCTTGTGGTATCTATACCCCTTACATTCTTTGCGGGCATAGGTATGATGTCAAAAAAGGGCGTGCTTGTAAAGGGCGGAAATTTTTTGGAACTGCTCAGCAAAACAGATGCGGTAGTTATGGATAAAACAGGTACTATAACGAAGGGCGAGTTTGAAGTTGCCGCAGTAGATGGAGAGGATGCCCTTAAATATGCGGCAAGCATTGAAAGGTTCTCAACTCATCCCATAGCTGCCGCCATAGTCAGATACTATAAAGGCGAATATATTGAAATTGAGGATATAAACAATATTACGGGCTTTGGCCTTTCGGGAAAGGCAGACGGCAAGACGGTACTTGTGGGAAGTAAAAAGCTTATGGAAAGCAGAGCCATAGGTTGTGATGACGGATATAATGTTTATGTGGCTGTGGACAACATATGTATAGGAGCCGTATCTGTTGAAGACACAGTTAAGGAAGACAGCAAAAGCGCCGTTTCGCAGCTTGATTTATTGGGTATTAAAAATATAGCAATGCTTACAGGAGACAAAAGGGATATTGCAGAAGGCATTGCGAATGAGGTCGGTATAAAAAATGTGTATTCAGAGCTTTTGCCTCAGGATAAGGTAAAGGCGGTGGAGGATATACATGACAAGGGCTCCGATATAGTAGCGGCTATAGGCGACGGAATAAACGATGCACCTGTATTGGCAAGAGCCGATGTAGGTATCGCTATGGGCGGCATAGGTTCGGATGCGGCTATTGAGGCGGCGGATGTGGTGATAATGGAGGATTCCCTCGCAAAGCTTCCCGTCGCAATAAGATTGGCCAGAGCTACAATGAGGCTTTGCAGAGAAAATGTCGCATTTGTCCTCGGGGTAAAGGTCATTGTGCTTGTGCTCGCCGTTTTGGGTATAAGCAATATGTGGCTTGCGGTATTTGCGGATGTAGGCGTTGCGCTTTTGGCGGTGCTTAATTCAATAAGGATAACTGCTATGTAAATTTGTTTTATTCTCTTGAATAAAATTATCTATATATGAGATCAGACCGCAAACTGCTGCGGCGGATGTTGGATATCATATCCTGCATCCGCCTTTTTTTATTGTGGCAAAAAAGAATAATTGATGCTTTTTAAGGACAAAATAACAAAAACAACAAAGGAGAGATGAATATGTTCAGACATGAAAAAAAGCTGTTCCATCCCGTAGAGGTAGAAAGGCCAAATCCTCAATATGCCGCACTTATGCAGGAGCAGTTGGGCGGAGCCAATGGCGAGCTCAAGGCAGCCCTGCAGTATATGGCGCAGAGCTTTAGGATAAAGGACAAGGAAATAAAGGATATGTTTATGGATATAGCTGCCGAGGAACTGAGCCATATGGAAATGGTGGCGGAAACCATAAATCTGCTTAACGGTCATGATGTAAACTATATGGCAACGGATGTGGGAGAAATAGAGACTCATGTGCTTTTGGGATTAGATCCCGGCCTTATAAATTCATCGGGCTATTCATGGACAGGCGATTACGTAAGCGTAACAGGTGATCTTTGTGCCGATCTTCTTTCAAACATTGCCTCAGAACAAAGGGCAAAGGTAGTGTATGAATATTTATACAGACAGATAGCCGACAGAAAGGTAAGGTCGACGATCGACTTTTTGCTGAACAGGGAAGAGGCTCATAATGCCATGTTCAGGGAAGCCTTTAATAAGGTGCAGGACACAGGATCAAATAAAGATTTTGGTGTTACAAAGGATTCAAGACTTTATTTTGATCTTTCAACGCCTTCTCCCGCAGGCCGTATAAACCATGGCGTAGATACAACACCGCCAAGCTTTGGATGATCGGCATAAGATATGGCTTTTCCTCATATAATATAAAAAAAGGAGAAGCACATCATGAAAAGCAAAACAAATTTGATAATTGCAATATTAATACCTCTTGCCGTAGGGAGCATATCGGCTTATATCAGCAGAGCGGGTATGGCTGCCTACAAAATGGCGGAACAGCCGCCCTTAAGTCCGCCCGACATAGTATTTCCTATAGTTTGGACAACATTGTATATACTTATGGGCATATCCTCATATATGATATATACATCGGGCAGTTCCAAAAGCGGTAATGCACTGAAATGGTACGGCGCACAGCTTGTATTAAATTTTTTCTGGAGTATTATTTTTTTCAGAGCAATGCTTTTTTTGGCAGCTTTTATATGGCTTTTGGCATTGATAGCGGCTATAGGCATCATGATATACAAATTTTATAATATAAGACCTGCTGCGGCATATTTGAATATACCTTATATATTGTGGTGTATATTTGCCGCATATCTGAATTTCGGAGTATATCTATTGAATAAATGATGCCTTTGTATTTCCATAGCCACGGTATGATAATATTGAATACGCAAACCGCCGCATTTATAATGCGGCGGTTTGCGTGTCGATAAAATCGACACGCTTGAAAGAAATGCCTGCATTTCTTTCAATTGAATTAAGGTAGGAACCAGCCGTGTTTTCCGTAATTTAGGCATAAATGCCTAAATTACAGAAAAGTTCCTGTCCTCGGAGGAAGTGAATTCCTCCTGCGGATTAAAGTCTGCGACGCTTTTTTTGCAAGCTGCTCTTTATTTTAATTTATATTTACTTTTAAAATATTGTTTTTCGACAGTCTGAAACCGCCGCATTTATAATGCGGCGGTCAGTCTGTCAAAAAAGTCCAGTTTTACTGGGCTTTTTTGTTAATTTATGGTATAATAAAAGAAGGAGGTGGTATAGGTGATACAAAGAGAGAAAAAAGAAACAGAGCAGGTTGAATATTTTGTGGTAGAGGAATTTGTACCAAAGGATCATTTATTGCGGAAAATAGAAAGAGCCGTAGATTTTACAAAAATATATGAAATAGTAGAAGGCTTATATTGTCCCAATAACGGAAGACCGTCAATAGATCCGATTGTACTTATAAAAATGGTATTGATACAACATTTATACGGTATAACCTCATTGAGAAGAACATATGAAGAAATAAAAATGAATGTAGCATACAGATGGTTTATAGGCTATCCTATGTATAAAGACATACCGCATTTTGCAACAATAAGTTATAACTTCAAGCATAGATTTACAGAAGAAACCATAGAGAGTATATTTTATTGGATACTTAATGAAATAAATAAAAAAGGATATTTATCCCCCGAAGCGGTATTTATAGACGGAACACACATAAAAGCAAATGCCAATATTAAAAAGAAAATCAAAAAGGCTATACCTGAAGCTGCTAAAGTTTATGAAGAACAGTTATTCAATGAAATAAATGAAGACAGAGAAAAACGAGGAAAGAAACCCTTTGAGCCAAAAGATAAAGATAAAAAAGAAAAGGAAGTGACCATATCCACAACAGACCCCGAAAGCGGAGTTTTCCACAAGGGCGAACACAAAAAGTGTATGGCATATGAAGCGCATACAGCCTGTGATCCAAAAGGGTATGTATTATGCGCTCATGTAACAGCGGGAAATATACATGACAGCGTAGCTTTTGATCCATTGTTTGACGGATTGTATATCGACTTTCCGCAAATAGAAATCGTAACGGCAGACTCAGCATATAAAACACCATGGATAAGTAAAAAACTCATAGACAAAGGGATAAGATTGGCAGCCCCATATACATCACCAAAAGGGAATAAAAACAAAGGCTTCAGAAAAAATGACTTTAAATATGATAAAGATAATGATAATGTGATATGCCCCGAAGGTCATATACTGAAATACAGTACTACAAACAGAGAAGGCTACAGAGAATATAAAAGCGATCCCGAAATATGTAAGAACTGTCCCCACTTAAAAAGCTGTACTCAGAGCAAAACACACCAAAGAACAATAACAGTACACATATGGAATGAATATCTGGAGCAGGTGGAAAAATGGCGGCTCACAGAAGAGATCAAAGAACTTTATAAACAGAGAAAAGAAACCATAGAACGTGTATTTGCCGATGCAAAAGAAAAGCACGGCATGAGATATACACAATACAGAGGTTTGGCTCAGGTCACAAAATGGGTCAAGCTTAAATTTGCGTGCATGAACCTGAAAAAATTTGCCCTTCATTTGTGTAAGGACAATCCTTTCCCATCTATTAATACTTCAATATATCGGTTTTTAAGTCAAATAAACCTCCATTTACTGTGCGTAATGGAGGTTTATTGACAGACTGACCGCCGCATTTATAATGCGGCGGTTTTTATCAATACATTTTTGCTGTAAAAAATACGCCTTTTTGAAAGCTGCTGTTTTGTGATCTGTCCTCAATCGGAATTTTAATAAAAAATTAATAATTATTATGCAAATTATTTATTGACATAAAGTGAACTTTAAGGCTTAAACTTTAAATACGGGAATAAGGCGGAGATATTGATTTTCCTCCCCTTTCCAAAATACGGAACATATCTTCGCCTTTATTTTCACAATGTAAATTTCATACCGATATATAATAACGGATACGACCTTTTTTGCATACCGTTATCGGAACAGATGCACCTGTTGCGTACATACGGCTTTACAAGAAAGGAAATTGCTGTTATAATAAAAACATCGGTAAAAAAAGGAGGAAGATATATGGCATGTTTTATAGTACCTGCTGTTGAAGCAGTCGCAACAACGATCGCCGAAAAGGTCATTGAGAAAAAAGAGAAAGGCGCTGTTGAGGCAAAAACCAAATTTTCGGAAAAATTAAAGTGGCTCAACAATATGCTTTGGGGAGGATCGGCGCTTTTGGCATTTGAGCATTTATGGCATGGTGAGATAGTGCCGTATTTTCCGTTTTTGACAAACGCTGCCATACCCGGAGCACGAGCGGAAATGCTCCATGAAATGGCTGCTGCGGGCGGCGCTATGGCAATACTTGTAACAGGCGTATGGGCTTGCGGTGTTGCCGTATCCATATCTCTTGAAAAGAAAACGGCAAGATCCGAGGAGGAAGCATAAAATGACGCTGCTTATCACAGTATTTGCTGCGATAATATCCACAACAGTATGGTATTTCACAGGCCTTGACAGCAGCAAAAAGCTGGGTACTCTTTCGCTTATGTATTGGGGCGCATCACTTATGTGGCTTGTTGATGCCGTATTTGAATACGCTGAGCTTGGCGCCGATTATTTCACGCCTGCTGCTGCGGATATGCTGAATGATACATACTTGGGATTTTCGGCAGTTGCTCTTGGTCTTGTGATATGGCTTGTTATATTGTTTGTAAAAGACCCCGAGGACATTGTAAAAAAAAGATTTGTTAAGAGATAATGTATAAAGGCGGTCTATACCGCCTTTATACAGTTGGAGCAGACTATGACACTTGAAAATTTTTTTGCGGAAAACAATAAGATAGCATTGGGCTTTTCGGGAGGCGTGGATTCCTCTTATTTATTTTATGCAGCTATAAAATATAATGCAGACGTAAAGGCATATTATGTCAGGACACAGTTCCAGCCCGATCATGAATATACAGATGCCTTAAGGCTTGCAAAGAGCATAGGCGCCGAGGTCAATGTTATAGACTATGATATATTGCGGCACGGCGATATCACGGCAAATCCTTATAACAGGTGCTATTACTGTAAGCATAAAATATTTTCGGCTATATGCGAAAGAGCATTGGAGGACGGCTATACCACAATAATAGACGGCACAAATGCTTCCGATGACGCAAACGACAGGCCGGGTATGACAGCACTCAGAGAACTGAGCATACTGTCTCCTTTAAGAGAATGCGGACTTACAAAAGCCGATGTAAGAAGACTTTCAAAAGAAGCGGGGCTTTTTACATGGAACAAGCCTGCCTATGCTTGCCTTGCCACAAGGCTGAATACGGGAAACAAAATAACATCGGACAAGCTGGAAAAAATAGAGGCTTCGGAAGATATCCTTCATGAGCTGGGATTTAAGGATATCAGAGTAAGAATGTATCACAGTATGGCAAAATTGCAGTTTACGGATGAAGATATTGAAAGGGCTTTTGAAATGCGGGCAGATATAATAAAGAAGCTGTCGCCGTATTTTGAAGATATAGCGCTTGATATGAAGGGCAGGAAAAGCAATGGATAAAGAAAGTATAATAGAAATACTGAATGCCGTGGCGGAAGGGGAAATAACCGTTTCGGAAGCTGAGCTAAGGCTTAAGCTCGAACCCTTTGAAGAATTGGGCTTTGCCAGCGTAGATCATCACAGAGGATTGAGACAGGGGGTATCCGAAGTTATATACGGAGGCGGCAAGACTCCCGAACAGATCGTTAAGATAGCTATGGCTTTGATAAACAAAGGCCAGAAAACAATACTTATTACAAGGCTTTCAAAAGAAAAGGCCGATATCGTTAATAAGGATATGGATATGCAGTATTATGAAATGGGCGGCATAGGCGTTGTGGGCAGTATCCCCGAGCCTAATACAAAGGGTACAATACTTATCGTAACAGGCGGCACAAGCGATATGCCGGTTGCGGAAGAAGCCGCTCTCACCTGCCGTGTGCTGGGCAATAATGTAAAATGTCTGTATGATGTGGGCGTTGCGGGGATACACAGGCTCCTTGCCCATTCAAGGGATATAATGAACGCAAATGTAATCATTGCTGTCGCAGGTATGGAGGGCGCTCTTGCAAGTGTTGTAGGAGGACTTGCAGACTGTCCTGTTATAGCAGTGCCCACCAGCGTGGGATACGGCGCATCCTTCGGCGGATTGTCGGCTCTTTTATCTATGCTGAATTCCTGCGCCAGCGGTGTAAGCGTTGTGAATATAGACAATGGCTTTGGTGCAGGCTACATGGCCAGCATGATAAATCATATAGGAGGAAAATAGTATGAAGACATTGTATATAGAATGCAATATGGGAGCGGCAGGGGATATGCTCATGGCAGCGCTTTTAGAGCTTCATCCCGACCCGGAGGATGTTATAAAAAGGCTTAACAATGCGGGCATACCCAATGCTGAGATAGTAATGCGCAGGGAGAAAAAATGCGGTATCATTGGTACTCATATAAGCGTGAGTATTGCCGGAGTTGAAGAAAGCGAAGAGATATTTGCTCATCATGAACACCATGAAGACCATGAACACCATGAACATCATGAACACGACCATAAACACCATCATGAACATCATCACGGTCACGATCATGAGCATCACAGTGAGCACTGCCACAGAAGCCTTAGTGATATTGAAAATATCATAGACAGCTTGGACATTAAAGACAGTGTGAAAAAAGAAGCTCTATCCGTATACAGGCTCATAGCCGAGGCAGAAGGCAAGGCTCACAACTGTGAAATAGACAATATACATTTTCATGAAGTAGGTACTATGGATGCCGTTGCCGATATTGTAGGCGTGTGTATGCTTATCGATGAGATATCTCCCGATAAGATAATCGCCTCACCTGTAAATACGGGCAAGGGTCAGGTACGCTGCGCACACGGTATACTTCCCGTTCCGGCTCCCGCAACGGAGTATATACTTAAGGATGTGCCCATATACAGCAACAATATTGACGGAGAGCTTTGCACGCCTACAGGTGCTGCGCTTTTGAAAAATTTTGTTTCGGTATTCGGCAATATGCCTGTTATGAAAATAAATAAGACGGGCTACGGATTGGGCACTAAGGATTTTGAAGCTGCCAACTGCGTAAGGGCTTTTATAGGCGAAACGGCGGATATGGCGGATAAGGCTGTGGAGCTTATGTGTAATTTAGACGATATGACAGGCGAAGGGATCGCCTTTGCCATGAACAGACTTATGGATGCCGGAGCCTTGGATGTATTTACCATACCTATAGGTATGAAGAAAAACCGACCGGGAATACTTCTTGCCTGCATATGTTCGGAAAATAAAAAGGATGAAATGGTACGTCTCATTTTTAAGCATACCACTACCATAGGAATAAGAGAAAACAGCCTAAACCGATACATTTTAGATAGGAGCGAAGAGATATATCCCACACAATACGGCGATGTGAGAGTTAAAACATCAAAAGGATACGGCGTATGCAAAATCAAGGCAGAATATGATGACTTGGAAAAAATTGCACTTGAAAACGATATAGATATTTCTGATATAAAAATAAAGTGAGCTGTAAAGCGTATTGCAGCGGTATGATATATTTAAATGAATATATAAAAAAATACGACCGACAGTATCAGCCGTGATAGGCTCAACTGTCGGTCGTTTTTGCCGTATGTTCTGCAGGGCTGCGGTTTACAATACCACAGCCTTTGATATAAAAGGATATGTATTAGCCGAAATATCTCTTAAGTAAGCCGTTGAATGCACATCCGTGTCTTGCTTCATCTCTTGCCATCTCGTGAACTGTGTCATGTATAGCGTCAAGATTCTGCTCCTTAGCCATCTTGGCAAGCTTGAGCTTACCCTCGGTAGCGCCGTGCTCTGCCATAACTCTTAACTCAAGGTTCTTCTTTGTGGAAGCTGTAACTACCTCGCCTAAAAGCTCTGCAAATTTAGCAGCGTGCTCAGCCTCTTCATAAGCTATTCTCTTATAAGCTTCAGCAACCTCGGGATAGCCTTCTCTGTCAGCTACTCTGCTCATTGCAAGATACATACCGACTTCTGAACACTCGCCGTTAAAGTTATCTCTGAGACCCTGTACTATTTCAGGATCAACTCCGTCTACGATACCTACCTGATGTTCGCAGGCCCAGTTTAAATTTGCCTCTTCAACTACCTTGAATTTAGAACCGGGAACGCCGCACTGTGGGCATTTATCGGGAGGGCAGTCGCCTTCATGAACATAGCCGCAAACGGGACATACAAATTTTTTCATAATATGATCCTCCTTTTAAGTGATAATTATTATCATTTGTAATATGATTATAACATTACACTTGTATAAAGTCAAGTATTTTCCATAATAAACTTAACGCCCAATGACCATATTTATCAATATGCCTTTATACGCAAGAGTTCGTTGCTATGGACTAATTTGAAAATGTGTGCTATAATATAAAAGTATTGAGTATATATGCTTTAGCTGCCTACGATCTTACGGTGTAAAAATGCTTCATAACACAGCAGCGCCACAGGTCTGCGCTCATTGTTATCCGTAAGCCGTGGCAGAACGGTCTGCCGTATATTCTCCATACATAATCGAATACATATGGCAAGGTGATACAATGGCTGATTTCTTCAGTGAAAAGACAAACGAATACCTTATAGGCATAAGGTACAACAATAACAAGCAGTGGTTCCAAGAGCATAAGGATATGTACAGAGAGTATGTGCATGGACCGATGCTGCACCTTTCGGAGGAGCTATTTAAAAAATTTCATGAATATGACCGCTCATTTAATGAAAAACCGAAAATATCCCGTGCCAACAGGGATATAAGATTTTCAAACAACAAAAATCCGTATAAAGAATGTAAGTGGTTTTTTTTAAGGGCAGACGGAAGCCCTCACATTACGTATCCCAATCCCACATTTTTCTTTGAAATATCCCCGGACTGGTGGAGATATGGATTTTTCTTTTATGCCGATCCCAAGGGCATGGCGGAATTCAGAAAAAAGATCGACGCCAATGTTTCGGCGTGCAGAAGAGTGATAAAAAAATATAATGCACAGGATGTTTTTGTGCTTTCGGGAGAAAAGTACAAGAGGATATACAATAAGGACTTGCCCGAGGATATAATGGACTGGGCACAAAGAAAATATTTGGATTTTATAAGATATGAAGATTACGGCAATATGGAGTTTTATTCGGAAGATCTGGCGGACATAGTGTTTGAAAGGCTCAAGCTTATATATCCGGTATACAAATTCTTTTTAAGGTGATCGTATGGACTATGAAAAATACATGGACATGGCTTTGGAACAGGCCCATATAGCCTATGACAAAGGTGAAGTGCCTATAGGCTGTGTGATAGTATACAATGATAAGGTGATCGGCAAAGGAGCCAATATGAGGGTAACATACGGCAATGTGCTTGCCCATGCAGAAATAATAGCGATCGATGAGGCGTGCAAGGCTATGGGCGACTGGCGTCTTGAGGACTGCACTCTTTTTGTGACGGTAGAGCCTTGTCCAATGTGCTCCGGGGCTATACTGCAGGCAAGGATAAAGGAGGTCGTATTCGGCTCCAGAAATCCAAAGGCAGGTTGTGCGGGCTCTATATACAATATATTGCAGGAAAGCCGATTCAATCATTTTGTCAATATAAAAGAGGGCATAATGCAGGAAGAGTGTTCGGCGCTCATGAAGGAATTTTTCAAGAGGTTCAGAAAATGAAAGCGGTAATATTTGATTTTGACGGAACGATCGCAGACAGTACATATGTATGGAACAAGGTAGACAGGGATTTTTTTGCCCGCAGAGGTATGGATGTTCCCGAAGATTATGTGGATGCCATAAGTACGATGAGCTTCTACAACGGCGCCGTTTATACAAAAAATAAATACAATATAAAAGAGAGCGTGGGAGATATAATGGAGGAGTGGAACACTCATGCCCTTGAAGAATATGAAAACAATGTTGTATTAAAGCCCTATGTTAAAAATTATATATACAAGCTGAAACAGCAGGGCGTCAGGATAGGCCTTGCGACCGCTTCAAACCCCGAATTTTATCTGCCCGTGCTTAAGCGTGAAGGCGTTATGAATTATTTTGACGCCTTTGCAGACGGCTCGGATAAAAGTGTGAGGAATAAAGATTTCCCGGATATATATTTGCTCTGTGCGGAAAGGCTCGATGTTCTGCCAAAAGAATGCAGGGTATATGAGGATGTTATAAAGGGCATACTTTCCGCCAGGTCTGCCGGTATGGAGGTCGTAGCCGTATATGACAAGGCCAACGATCACAAATGGGAGGAAATAAAGGCTTCGGCTCACAGCTACATAATGGATTTCGGAAATATGTGAAACGGGCGCTCCCAAATATTTAAATATTCGGAGACGAGGTTAAGCTTAAGCAGATTTACTCAAATAAATATTTCTTAAAAAGCTGTTCATTTACAGCTTTTTTTATTTTGCAAAACTTGCAAAAAAAATTATTAAAAACTATTGACAAAGTTTAACTGCTGTGGTATATTATACTTACAGTTAGCACTCGACCCAAATGAGTGCTAACAAGAAAGAGAAGTGATCCTATGAAGCTTAACGACAGAAAGATAAGAATATTGGAGGCTATCATCACCGATTATATTGCTACGGCAGAGCCTATAGGCTCACGTACCATTGCCAAAAAATATGATCTGGGTATTTCTCCGGCCACCATAAGAAACGAAATGAGTGATCTGGAGGAACTTGGCTTTATAGAACAGCCTCATACTTCGGCAGGAAGAGTTCCGTCGCAAAAGGGCTACAGACTTTATGTGGATAATCTTATGAGGTCTAAGGAACTGTCTTCGGAGGAAGTGGATTTTCTTAAAAACGCAATATCCTTTAATGTAAACAGAATAGAGTATATGATGGAGCAAACGGCTAAGGCTCTTGCCATGCTCACAAGCTACACTACAGTTGTAACAGAGCCTAAAAGCAGAAAGGTGAGGATCAAGCATATCCAATTGATACCCATTGACGAAAGCGAGATAGCCGTTGTTATAGTTTTGGATAATAAGTCTATCAAAAACAATATAATAAGAGTAAGAAATATTCCCGAATATGAAGAACTGAACAAAGTATCTTCCGGGATAAACAGTGTTTTAAAGGGCCGCTCCATAGAGGAGATAGACAGTAAAGCCGTAAGCGAGCTTTTGTCAAGCCTGGCTCGGTACAGAGATATGGTCACAAAGGTTTTCAAGACCGTTATCTCGGTGCTCAATCAGGAAGAAGATGTACACGTATACACAAGCGGTGTAAAAAATCTGCTTGGTTTTCCCGAATTCAGCGATATCGCAAAGGCAAAAAATATTTTCAGAGCCTTTGAAGAAAAAGATATGCTCATAACCCTCTTAGGCGAGGGTGATGATACATCAGCCGATAAAATACAAATAATTATCGGCGGAGAAAATAATATGGAGGAGCTGAGAGATTGCAGTATAGTCAGAGCCAACTATCGCTTCGGAAATGATTCCGTGGGAAAGATAGGTATTATAGGCCCTACGAGAATGAACTACAGTCAGACAGTGTCGGTGCTTACTGAGATCGTCAAAAAGCTTGACAGTGTAATAGGCGCCTTTGTCGACGGTGAGGATGGAGGTTATGATGAATAAAGAGGAAATTTTGGAAAAAGATAAAATTGACGATCGGACAGAGGAGACGACGCCAAAGGAAACAGTTGAAGAAACTGCTGAGATCTCCGAGGAGGAAGAGCAGGCCGAAGAGCCTAAGGAGGAAACTCTTGAACAAAAGCTGGAAAAGGCAGAGGCTCTTGCCAAGGAGAATTATGATAAATGGCTCAGACAGCTTGCGGAGTTTGAAAATTTCCGCAAGAGGACCAATTCGGAAAAGATGGGAATGTATAATAACGGAGTAAGAGATACCGTTGAGAAGATGCTTCCTATTCTCGATAATTTTGAAAGAGCGGTAAATATGTCTGAGGACAAGGAGAGCAGTACCTACAAGGGAGTTGAAATGATACTCAAGCAATTTACGGAGGTGCTGAAAAGCATTGGAGTGGAGGAGATACCCGCTGAGGGCGAGCCCTTTGATCCAAATGTACATGCGGCAGTTATGCATATAGACGATGAAAGCTGCGATGATAATGTTATAGTCGAAGTATTTCAGAAGGGCTATAGGCATGGAGATAAGGTAATAAGGCCAAGTATGGTCAAAGTTGCCAACTAAGATGTATGAGTAATGGAATTTAATTTATTAAGGAGAGATGACAAATGGGAAAAATCATAGGTATTGACTTAGGAACAACAAATTCATGTGTAGCTGTTATGGAAGGCGGCCAGCCAACCGTTATTGCCAATGCGGAAGGCGAGAGAACAACACCTTCTATAGTAGGCTTTACAAAGAGCGGCGAAAGACTTGTGGGCGAGACCGCAAAGCGTCAGGCCGTTACAAATGTAGACGGTACTGTTATTTCCATTAAGAGACATATGGGAGAGGACTATAAGTTTGAAAATGACGGCAAGAAGTATTCTCCTCAGGAGATTTCTGCCATGATATTACAAAAGCTTAAGAAAGATGCTGAAAGCTATATAGGCGAAAGCGTTACGGAGGCTGTTATAACTGTGCCCGCATATTTCACAGATGCCCAAAGGCAAGCCACAAAGGATGCCGGCAAGATAGCAGGCCTTGATGTAAAGAGAATAATAAATGAACCTACCGCTGCGGCTCTTGCTTACGGACTTGATAACGAGCAGGAGCAGAAGATAATGGTATACGACCTTGGCGGCGGTACATTCGATGTATCTATAATCGATATCGGTGACGGCTCTATCGAGGTGCTTGCCACAAGCGGTAACAACCATTTGGGCGGCGATGATTTCGATCAGAGAATAATAGACTATCTTGTAAATGATTTCAAAGCTAAGGAAGGCATAGACCTTTCATCCGACAAGATGGCAATGCAGAGATTGAAGGAGGCTGCGGAAAAGGCTAAAAAAGAGCTTTCATCCGCTACAACATCCAATATCAACATCCCTTATATCACAGTGGGAGCAGACGGCCCCAAGCATATGGATGCAACTCTTACAAGAGCTAAGTTCAATGAACTTACATCAGATCTTGTAGAAGCTACGTTAGGCCCTGTTCAGACTGCTCTTAAGGATGCCGATATTACTGCAAGCGAGCTTACAAAGGTTCTTCTTGTAGGCGGCTCCACAAGGATCCCTGCCGTACAGGATGAGGTAAAGAAGATAACAGGCAAAGAGCCCTTCAAGGGCATCAATCCCGATGAGTGCGTAGCTATAGGTGCGGCTATACAAGGCGGTACTTTGGCAGGAGATGAGGGAGCAGGCAGCATACTTCTTTTGGATGTAACTCCTCTTACATTGGGTATTGAGACAGCAGGCGGCGTAGCTACCGCTCTTATTCCCAGAAACACAACTATACCTACAAACAAGAAGCAAATATTCTCAACTTATGAGGATAATCAGACTGCCGTTGATATAAATGTCGTTCAGGGTGAAAGACCTATGGCAAGAGATAACAAGAGCCTAGGCCGCTTCCGTCTTGACGGAATCGCTCCTGCGCCAAGAGGTATCCCTCAGATCGAGGTCTCATTCGATATCGATGCAAACGGTATCACTAAGGTAAGCGCCAAGGATCTGGGTACAGGCAAGGAGCAGAATATCACCATTACATCAAGCACTAATTTAAGTGATGAGGAGATCGACAGGGCTGTTAAGGAAGCTGAGCAGTATGCAGAGCAGGATGCCAAGAGAAAGGAAGCTGTGGATACTAAGAATGAAGCTGACTCTCTTGTATTCCAAACTGAAAAGCTCATAAAAGATATGGGTGACAAGATAAGTGCCGAGGACAAGGCTAAGATCGAATCCGAGGTAGAAAATCTTAAGAAGGTAAACGATGGCCTTGTTGCTGAAAATATGAGTGAGACCGATGTTGCAACATTGAAGACTGCTTGTGAGTCTTTAAGCAATGTTGTACAGGAGTTCTCAACAAGAATGTATCAGCAGGCACAGGCAGCAGGCGTTAAGCCGGAGGATATGGCTAATGCAGGCGCAGGAAATGATGATATTATAGACGGTTGAGATAATTGAGGAACTTTATTCCGATATATGCCCCGCAAAGAGTCAAGGCTGTGGCTTTGACTCTTTGTTGCGGTTAATAAAGAGGTGAAACTATGGCATCCAAAAAAGATTATTATGAGGTGCTCGGCGTTGATAAAAGCGCAAGCGCCGATGAAATAAAAAAAGGATATCGCCGCATGGCGAAAAAATATCACCCGGATATCAGCAAAGAGCCTGATGCCGAAGAACGAATGAAGGAGATAAACGAAGCCTATGAAATACTGAGCGATCCTCAAAAAAAGGCGGCCTACGATCAGTACGGCCATGCTGCGTTTGAAGGCGGTATGGGCGGAGCAGGCGGTTTTACCGGCGGCTTCAGCGGTATGGATATGGGAGATATATTCGGCGATATATTCAGCGGCTTCGGCGGCGGCTTCAGCGATATATTCGGCGGCGGCTCAAGAGGAAGAAGCGGTCCGTCAAGGGGCGCCGATATGCAGATGAGCTTGACTATTACCTTTGAGGAGTCTATGTTTGGATGCAGGAAGGAGATCAATATTCCTGTTTCCGAGGTATGTTCGGAATGCGGCGGCAGCGGTGCCAAGAAAGGCACGTCTCCGGTAAATTGCGGAAAGTGCGGCGGCACGGGCAGAGTAAGGTCTACAAAGCAGACTCCCTTCGGCCCCGTTACCACTGAAAGGACTTGTCCCGACTGCGGCGGCGAGGGTACCGTAATAAAGGAAAAATGTCCTCACTGCGGCGGCAGAGGTAATGTTGAGGTCAAGAAAAATATTACCGTGGATATACCAAAGGGCATTGCTCACGGCCAGTCCATACGCAAGAACGGTATGGGCGGTGCAGGGCAGAAAGGCGGGCCTAACGGCGATCTTTACATTAAAATAAACGTAATGCCAAGCAAGCAGTTCATAAGAGAAGGCAACGACCTCTATACAGAGGTGGCGATAAACATAGTTCAGGCGACATTGGGCGCTGAGATCACTATACCAACTATAGACGGTGATGAAAAGTATACCATAAAGCCGGGAACACAGCCTGAGACAAAAATAACATTGAGAGGCAAGGGAGCATACAATGTCAGAAATGACAAAATGAGAGGCAGTCTTATCGTTACTCTCAAGGTAATAGTACCTACAGATCTAAAGCAAAGCCAAAAAGAGCTTTTGCAGAAATTCGGTGATTCTCTTACCGACAAGAATACAAAGAAAAAAGGTATATTCGATAGGATGTTTAATTGATGAAAGCCGATGCATAAAGTGCATCGGTTTTTTAAATTATTGAAAAAGTATCCACATTTTGATATAATTGTAAAAAAAGAAAGGAAACGGCTATGAAATACAACAATCCCGTACACAGGGGTTTTTTCCCCGACCCGTCTGTTATAAGAGTAGGCGAGGACTATTATAAGGTCAACTCTACATTTCAGTATTTTCCCGCTATTGTTATATCCCATTCAAGGGATCTTGTGCATTGGGAAATAATAGGCCATGCTATAACAAAAAGCGAATATTTGGATCTGTCCGGCATTTTGGATTCAAGGGGCATATGGGCGCCCGATATATCCTATTACAAGGGCAAGTACTATATATTTGCCACACTTAGGCATAATGATGAAAATATTCCCATGAGAAGTCAGCTTGTTATGACGTCGGATAAACCCGAGGGGCCTTACAGCAAACCTGCCGTGCTCCCTGTAGATGATATAGATCCGTCACACTTTATAGATGATGACGGCAGGCATTATATGGTGATCGCTCCCGGAGCTTGTATCGTTCCTCTGAGTGATGATTGCACAAAGGTGATAGGGGAAAAAGTGCAGGTATGGCCCGGCACAGGCGAAAGATGCCCCGAAGGGCCGCATATTTTTAAGAAAAACGGCTGGTACTATGCTATGGTGGCGGAAGGCGGCACAGGCTACGGTCATGGCATAAGCATAGCAAGGAGCAAGGACCTATACGGACCTTATGAAAATTGTCCGTATAATCCCATATTGAGACAGACAGACCCTGAAGCTTTGATACAGCGAAGCGGTCACGGTAAGCTTGTTGAAACACAAAACGGACAATGGTATTGTATGTACCTGTGCGGCAGAAGAAACGGCGGCAACTATACGACAATAGGCAGGGAAACAGCCTTGGATCCCGTAATATGGACTGAAGACGGCTGGTTTATCATAAATGACAAAAGGCCAAGCCTTGAGCAGGAAATGCCCGGTCTTCCAATGACCGTTTATGAACAAAACGGTTTTTACGATTTTAAAAAGGGAAGCCTGTCTCTTGACTGGGAATGGGTAAGAAATCCCGATGACAGTAAATGGAGATTTACCGACAAAGGCTTGAGATTATATGTATGTAAGGGAGATCTGTATGATACGGCTGCAAAAAATATTCTTGTAAGGCGTGAATCGGAGCTAAGCTATAACGCTGAGACCAAGCTTACATTTGTGCCTGAAAGTATAAATGACAAGGCGGGGCTCACCTGCTATTATTCAACCTCCACATATATTCGTTTCGATCGCTGTTCAAAGGGCATAGAGCTCGTTATAAACAGAAATATGGGAGAAGAAGAGATAGCTTTGGTACATTATGACGGAGCTGAAGTGTATCTTAGAGTTGAAGTAAGAGGGCTTACAAGACGTTTTCTTTACAGCGTGGATGGTATCGATTGGACAGAAGTAAATACTCTTGAAAATTGCATATACCTTTGCGATGAGGGAGTGCCAAATGACAGAAAGCGCCATACGGGAACGCTTGTGGGGATATTTGCCCTAAGTGATGAGTCTGACAATAACAGCTATGCCGATTTTGAGTATTTCAGATATGAAGACAGATAGGTTGCCAATTATACAATATTATGATATTATATTATGGTGTGAGGTGTGTAAGCATTGGAAAAGGATTATTTAAAAACTAAGATCGGTATAATAGGCGGAGGACAGCTTGGACAAATGATGCTCCTGGAGGCAAAAAAAATGGGCTTTTATGTGACGGTGCTGGATCCCTCCGAAGACTGTCCGGCTCACAGCATATGTGATGAGCATATTGTTGCGGACTTTGATGATAAGAATGCGTTTAAGCTTCTTGCGGACAAGTCCGATGTTATCACATATGAATTTGAGCATATAGATGCAAAGGCTCTTGAAGAGCTTGAGGAAAAGGGATATAAGGTATATCCTACCGCAAAAAGTCTTGAGATAATACAGGACAAGTATGTTCAAAAGCTTAAGATGTATGAGGCAGGGCTTTCCGTGCCAAGGTTTATGAAAATCGAAAACACCGACGATATGGAAAGAGCGGCAGAAAAATACGGCTATCCCTATATGCTCAAGACAAGAACGGGAGGATATGACGGGAAGGGCAATGCTGTTGTGCACAACAGAAAAGATATTGAAAATGCCTATTCTCTTCTTGGCAGCGGCAGCATACCGCTTATGGCAGAGAAAATGATCAATTTTAAGACCGAGACTTCCATACTTGCGTGCAGAAGTCTAAACGGCGATGTTGTTACATATCCCGTAGGCGATAACGAGCATAAAGACAGTATACTCCATAAGACTCTTGTGCCTGCCCATATACCTGTGCAGGCAACGGCTAAGGCTATGGACTCGGCAAAAAAAGTCATGGAGATATTTGACGGAATCGGAATGTTCTGTATAGAAATGTTCGTAACGGAAAACGATGATATCCTTATAAACGAGGTGGCTCCACGCCCGCATAATTCGGGCCATTATACTATAGAAGGATGTATAACGAGTCAGTTTGAAAATCATATAAGGGCTATTACGGGTCTGCCTCTAGGAAATACAAGGCTTATAAGACCGACCGTAATGGTAAATATATTAGGCGAAGAGGAGCATAGCGGCCCTGTGCTCGTAAAAGGATTGTATGACGTAATGAAGCTCAAGGGAGCCACAGTACATATATATGGCAAGACGATATCAAAGCCTAAAAGAAAAATGGGTCATATAACTGTTACTGCCGATACTCTGTCTGAAGCAGAGCTTTTGGCAGACAGAGCATATAAATTATTAAAGATAACATCTGAGGAGGTGTAAAAAATGCCACAGGTTGGAATTATAATGGGCAGTGATTCGGATCTTCCCGTAATGGCCGAAGCGGCAAAGGTACTTGATGATTTTGGGATCGATTATGAGCTTACAATAGTGTCTGCTCACAGGACCCCGGACAGGATGTATGAATACGCAAAAACTGCAAGAGAAAGAGGACTTAAGATAATTATTGCAGGCGCAGGAGGCGCAGCTCATTTGCCGGGAATGACGGCGGCAATAACCGATCTTCCGGTAATAGGAGTGCCTGTAAAGACAAGAGCATTGAGCGGCGTTGACTCTCTTTATTCCATAGTACAGATGCCGGGAGGCATACCCGTAGCCACCGTTGCCATAAACGGTGCAAAGAATGCCGGGCTTTTAGCTGCGGAGATACTGGGAGCTTTTGACAGCGAGATAGGCAAAAAGGTGGACAGCTACAAAAAGGAACTTGCATCATCTGTAGAGGATAAAGCGAAAGAGCTTGAAAACATAGGATACAGTATGTATTTAGAAAAATAGATCGTTATGCGTTTAATATGCATTTATGTATTCAAAACTTGCAAATATACTGAATGTATGTTAAAATAACATTAGCCAAAAATAAGGGAATTATTGGTCAAAAGATCTAATAAGGAGGGAATTATTATGGATTATTCTAAGATCATTGGAGCTAACATCAGGTATGAGCGAAAAAGAAGAGGTATGACCATTGACGATTTCGCAAGAGTTATTGGTATGGCGCCCGGATTTTTGGGATTGATTGAAAGAGGACAAAGAGGTACAAGCATGACTAATCTTGTAGCTATAGCTGACTTTTTCGGCATCACTATGGATCAGCTTATCAGACAGGATATAGCTACGGGCTCAACTCTCAATTCCACAAAAATGACAAAGTCAGAAAAGGACAGGAAGGCATTGAACAGTATGATCTCCGTTATGTCCGATGAAAAGATCCAGATCTTAACCGCAAATGCCAAAATACTTAATAAGTACGATATTGGCGAGATCATCAAGCCCATAAAATTTGATGAGGAATAATATCACAAGCCTGCCGCATAATGCGGCAGGCTGTTTTTGTGCGGGAATTATAAACGGTTATTTATCGATATGCAATATATCAACGGGGTATACCAAAGCATCTGTTTTTAACAACCGGGCCTAAAAAGGCTGCGATCAATATTTTGGCAATATCAAACGGTATAAAGGGAATAACGCACAGCATGAGTATTTCCTTTACGGCATATCCGTCATTTGTGATGACGAACCATAATGTGCCGAAGGCATAAAGCACCAGAATACCTAAAAGCATACCAAGTATCGATATCGCTTTTTTATTATAGAACTTATCTATAATTATACCGCTCAGAAGGGCAGTAAAAATAAAACCTGCAAGATATCCGCCCGTAGGCCCTATAAGCTTTCCCAAGCCTCCCGCATATCCCGAAAAGACCGGCAGCCCCACAGCGCCGATCAAAAGGTATAACAAATATGCCATAACTGTTTTTTTGCAGCCTATGACATAGAGGGAAATAAAAAGCACAAGTCCGGTAAGACTTATCGGCACAGGACCTATCGGCACAGACAAAGGTCCAAGCACACAAAAAAAGCCGTAAAAAGGCCGGTGATAATAAGTTCCTTTGTTGAGAATATCATATTCGTAAACCTCCTTATATTTTGCCAGTATACCATAATATATTTATATTGTCAACTGATATGTTAAAACTTGGTTGACAATAATGTTATTTAATAACAAATACTTGAAAATGAGGTATTATTTTAGTATAATATATTTAAGTTTATATTGATGAAGCATGTACGATTTTAAAATTTTATATATCAGGAGGGTCATATGAACAACGAATTTATAACTGAGCTGGAAAGTAAGGGCGTTGATGTTAAGACCGCACTTGCCAGATTTATGGGCAACGTTAACATATATAAGAAATTTCTTATAAAATTTCCCGATGATGAAAACTTTAAAAAGATAAAGACAGCTATCGACGCCAAGGATAAGGATGCCGCATTTATGGCTGCGCATACCGTAAAGGGCGTTGCGGCCAATCTTGGGCTGAATCCCATCAGCAGTACAGTAGAGAAAATCGTTGAAATATTCAGAGGAGCAAATGAGTATCCGAATGATCCGAATATTGAGGCACTGTATGATGAGGCAGAGAAAAATTATATAGAAATATGTGATATTATAAGCAAATATTCTCAATAAAAATGAGGATATTTGTTGTTGGAGGCGTATTATGACACACTATATGGAAAAGGTCAAGTACTCCAAATATTCTGTTGATCTGAAAAACGGATATAAGATAATAAGCCATGATGAAAATTTTGAAAAATTGACAGGCTATAATGATGAGGACATTGCAAAAGGTCTTACTCAAAAAATGCTTATATTTGATAACGAATGGCAGGAGTACAGCAATACGATAAAAAAAGCTCTTGAGGACTCTACGGAAGGGTGCTTTGATCATAGGCTCAGAATAAAGAACGGAAGCTCGATGTCGGTCATATGCTACGGCAATGTAAAAAATGACATAATGGAAATTTTTATAGCCGACATTACGGATACCAAGCTTCTGAAAAGCGAAGTAAATCTTATGAGAGATCAGATACTTATACAGAACTCTCAAATGAGGATGATACTTGAGGGCACGGAAGAAAAAATAATCAACTACCATGTGGGCAGCGATCTGTGCATAATATATTCTGTTGTAAACGGCGATTATATTGAGATCGAGAGGATAGAGAACGCAGACAATGCCGATAGCTGGAAGGATAAAGTATACAGAAGCGATATCAATGTTTTCATAAATAACTTTAATTTTATAAAAGAAACCGGCAAGGAAACATCGTTTGAATGCAGGCTTAAGATAGGAAACAGAAGCGATTATGTTTGGGGAAACGTAAATCTTTATTCTGTTGCCGATGAGGATACGGGTCGATCCAGGGAAATAATAGGACGTATAAGATCGATACACAAAGAAAAGCTTGTGAATATAGAACTGAGGAACAGGGCTGAAAGGGATTACCTTACAGGGCTGTACAATCAGGTATATTTTAAAAAATATATTGACCGCTGCTTGGAAACCGACGACGACGGAGAATGTGCATTTTTAATGCTCGATCTGGATAATTTTAAAAATGTCAACGATACCTACGGTCATTATATGGGGGATAAACTTATAATCAATATTGCCGATACGCTTAGCGGTATCTGCAAGAATAATGCAAAGATATGCAGAATGGGCGGAGATGAATTTGCCGTATTCTTCAATCATTGCAGCGCCGATGTTGTATACAATACAGTGGATAGGATATGCGAGAGCATTCCAAATATCAATATAGATCGTGAAATGAAGATCGTTGTGACGGGATCTCTCGGACTTACCTTCCGAAAGCATGAGGACGATGATTTCCTTACGCTTTACAGGAGAGCCGACAAGGCAATGTACGATGCTAAAAACAGCGGCAAAAACAAATGGGTGGAAATTTAGTGGAAAGATCATTTTTGTAGAGTGAAAGGTGAAACAGGTATGAGGAACACATTATTGGTTGTTGACGATATGGAAATGAACAGAGATATTTTGGAGCTTATATTTTCCGACAGCTATAAGATAATAAAGGCCGAAGACGGTTTGCAGGCTATAGCTATGCTGGAAAAATATAAAGATGAGATATGCGCTGTGCTTTTGGATATATTTATGCCTAACATGGACGGCTTCGGCGTGCTGGATTTTATGCACAAAAACAACATGGACAGCTCTATCCCTACCGTGCTTATTACAGGCGATACTTCAAACGAAGTGAAAAAGAAGGGCTATTCCATGGGCGTAAGCGATGTTATAGAAAAGCCTTTTGATTCTCAGATCGTCAAGACACGTATAGACAACATAGTGGAATTGTATTTACATAAAAACAGCCTTGAGGATCTTGTGGATGAGCAGACAAAAAAAATAATGCTCCAGGCCGAGAAAATAAATCAGACCAACAGGAATCTTTGGGATACCCTGGGCGCTATAGTCGAGTTTCGTAATCATGAATCGGGAATGCATATATACAGGGTAAGAGAATTTACAAGGGTGCTTTTGGCATCCGTGGCGGAAAATTATCCCGAATACGGCCTTACGGATGAGCTTATCGATGCCATGGCCTTTGCGTCGGTAATGCACGATGTGGGCAAGATATCCGTTTCGGATACAATATTGCTTAAGCCGGGCAGACTTACCGATGAGGAATTCGAGATAATGAAGACCCATACCACAAAAGGCTCTGAGATAATAGACGCCGTTTGCGATACGGACGAAGAAATATATTTTAAATACGGCAGACAAATTGCCAGAAGTCATCACGAAAGATATGACGGAAGGGGATATCCGGATGGACTTACAGGCGATGAGATCCCTCTTTGCGCTCAGATAGTATCTATAGCCGATGTCTATGATGCTCTTGTGAGCGAAAGAGTATATAAGCCTCCTTTTACACCAAGCGAGGCGTTCAGAATGATCACTAACGGGGAGTGCGGCCAGTTTAATCCAAAGCTTTTAGACTGCTTCAAAATCGCAAGAAAACAGTTTGAGGAGTTGGCGGACAGGCTCAAATAGAAATACGGAGAATCATCATGAGGGATAACATTAAGAGGACACTACAGATAACCGTAGCCATAATTGTTTTGATATTATGTATAATCATCCTCTATTCAAACAGAATGACCAATTTTTTTTATGAGTCATCCATAGAAAATATAGACGGCCTTACAGATGAGGTCAGGAGATCCATTAATTCTCAGATAAACAGCGATTACAATTTCTTGTCTATCGTAAATGAGCATCTTAAGATATTTGATGAACCTGAGGATATACGTGCCAAAAACCATGTTATGGCACTTCCACACGAAGAGAATATAACCTATGACCTTATTTTTAACGGAAAGAGTCTGATCACAACAAACGATGCTTCGGAGGAGACAAACGAGATAAGTGCATCGGGTGACGATACAGGCGTGATAACAAATGTCAGAGTATCCGAAAATGAACGTTATATAGCCGTGTTTAAAAAGATAATATTCAAAAACGGCGAAGCGGCATATTTCCTGAAAAAATACGATATAAGCATTTTAAATGACCGCTACACTCTTAATATGCTGTCCGGCGGTGGAAGCAGCTGCATAGTCGGACTTGACGGTACGATAATACTTGCGCCGGATCATGGAAGCATATTTAGCGTAAATGACAATATCCTTCAGATGGTCGATAATAAAAATAGGCAAAAGGATATAGATGATTTCAAGAATTATATAGAAAATTGCAAATCGGGAAGCGTCATACTTAAATACAACGGCAATGAAATAGTTTTTTCCGTCAACAGGCTTGAGAGCTTGAGCAGGTGTACATTTGTTTCTGCTGTATCAAGAGAAGCGATAAGAGCTCAGCGCAGCAATATGTTCAGAAATACCATAATGACGTTTTTCGTTATAATACTTTGCATTTGCATAATTATCATTTTGTTTTATCAAATATATAGGTCAAACATAAAGCAGCTCGAAAATAAGGCGAGCTTTGCGACCCATCTGTATAATTCCGTGCCTTCGGGCATAGTGCAGATAACGGCATACAGGCCGTATAAGATAATTGACTTCAATCATGTTTATATGGAGCTTATGGGTTACGATTCACCCGAAGAGCTTTGGGAAGACAGAGGAGACGATCTGTCGGTAAATCTGCATTTCAATGACGTACACTATACAAACAGTATATTGGATTCGGTCAGAGAAACTCAGGGCACAAAGGAATTTACAAACAGACTTGTAAAAAAAGACGGCTCAACATTTTATGCAGGCGGTATATTTGAGTACACCAACGATCTTGACGGCAGGGAAATAATAATCGCCGCTTTTAATGACGATACTGCCAGAATAGAGCAGGAGCAGGCAAAAGAAAAGCTTGCCACCATAGAAAGAAATGCGCTCATAAGCGGTATTTCATACGGCTATCCTCTTATTGTGAACGCAAATTTGACCACAAATGAATATTCTATAATTTATTATGATAAAAGCGTGTTTACCGGTACGGTAAAGTCAAAGACCTATGATGATTTCATATTGGATTCCGCTATATATGTCGTACCGAGCATGAAGGAAAAATTCATCGATACATTTAAAAGGGAATCCCTTATAAGATCCTTTGAAGACGGAAGAAAATGCATTACGTTTGAATCAAAGAATAAAGTGCCCGACAGTGATATACACTGGTATCTTACAAATGCAATAAGGGTAAACGATCCCAATGAGACAGATCTGATGATAGTTATGCTCGTGCGTATCATAGATGAAAGAAAGGCGGAGGAAGAGCAAAGACAGCAGGTGCTTATGGATTCTCTTGCAAATGCAAAGGCAGCAAATGTTGCAAAGAGCAGATTCCTTTCAAATATGTCTCATGATATAAGGACACCTATGAATGCCATCATAGGAATGACAACAATAGCAAAGAATAATATAAACAACACCGAAAGGGTCATGGATTGCCTTAATAAGATCACATCAGCTTCAGGTCATCTTTTAAGTCTTATAAACGATGTGCTGGATATGTCTAAGATCGAGAGCGGCAAAATGGCTATAAATAATCAGTATTTTTCACTTGACGAATTCCTTCAGGGGCTTGTGGAGATAATAGAGCCCCAGGCCAGCGCAAAGGAGCTGGATCTCAATGTCATCGCCAATGTAGAGCATACAGAGCTTATAAGCGATACATTAAGACTGAATCAGGTGTTTATAAATATATTGTCAAATTCAATAAAGTTCACTGCGCCCTTGGGTATGATAAGGTTTTCGGTAGAGGAACTGCCTTCTGTACACAAAGGCTACTTTAAATATAAATTTGTGATAAGCGACACGGGAAAGGGTATGACCAAGGAATTTTTAAAAACTATATTCGATCCCTTTACCCGTGAAAACGACTCTATTGCCAACACCATAGAAGGCACGGGTCTTGGTATGTCTATCACAAAGAATATAATATCTCTTATGAACGGTACCATAGACGTGGCAAGCGAAGTGGGAAAGGGCTCACGCTTTACCATAATATTGGAAATGGAGGCTCAGCCTGAAAATGCACAGCCTGAGGATTATTCCTATTTCAAGAGCAAAAAGGTGCTTATAATAGACGATGATACGGATGTGTGCGAAAACGTTACCACTCTTCTCAGAAACTACGGAATGGAAGCATACAGCATACAGGACAGCAGCAGAGCAAGCGATTTGGTAAACGAAGCTCAGGAAGCAGGCAAGCCCTATGATATCATACTCATTGACTGGCGTATGCCCGGAATGAACGGCAAGGAGACCATAAGAGCAATAAGAAGCGTTGCGGGCAATGATATTATTATTGCCGTTCTTACGGCCTATGACTGGCAGGATATTGAAAAAGATGCGCTTGAGGCAAGAGTTGATACATATATACAAAAGCCGTTCTTTATGCGCTCCTTTAAAAATGCCATTAATATGGTGAGGAAAAAGAACGAGGAAGAACAGCCTATCGAGTTTGATTACAGCAAGTACAGATTCCTGCTTGTTGAAGACAATTTGCTCAATCAGGAAATACTTCTTGAAATATTGGGAATGTACGGCGCCAATATAGAGACTGCCGAAAACGGCAAAGAAGCTGTCGATAAATTTAATGCTTCACCTCAAGGATATTATGACGGTATCTTTATGGATATTCAGATGCCTGTCATGGATGGCTATGAAGCTACAAGACAGATAAGAGCTTCTTCTCATCCGGACAGTCAGTCTGTTGTCATAATAGCAATGACAGCCAATGCGTTTATGGAGGATGTAAATAACACAATTAAGGCCGGCATGAACAGACACATTGCAAAGCCTATTGATTTCACTGTCCTTAATAAGACGCTTTTGGAGGAAATGCCGAAAAAATAACACAAAAGTCCGTTGAGGCATTATATTAAGAAGAGCGCCTTTTACAAGGCGCTCTTCTCTCGAGGCCACAAAAGAGGAGTAGAACAAAAGACCTCGAAATGCGGCTATGGTAAGAAAATAGGGGCAAACCTCCATAGCCACACTATAAGTATAACATACATTTTTTTCAAAATCAAGATAATTGACAAAAATTTAACAATATATTAATTAATATGATTCAATTAGATTATATTGTATAAAGAAATTATTTTTTACGGAGGAATTTGTTATGAAAGTCAACAATGTATCTTTGGCGGCTGTTGCGGTCAAGTGGGAGCAGTATCCTGCCGATGACAAGCCTGAGATCGCTTTTGCGGGCAAATCAAATGTAGGCAAGAGTTCGCTTATAAATTCTATGGTATATCGTAAGGCTATAGCCAGAACAAGCCAAAGTCCGGGCAAAACAAGGACCATTAACTTTTACGATGTGGAAAATTTGCTTTATCTGGTCGATCTGCCGGGTTACGGCTATGCAAGAGCGCCTAAGACAGAAATAGCAAAATGGGGCAAAATGATAGAAAATTATCTTCTAAAAAGAGAACAGCTCAAGGCTATAATCATGCTTGTGGACATAAGGCATGAACCGGGCGAAAATGATATTATGATGTATGAGTGGCTTAAACATTACGGTCATAATATTATTATTGCCGCAACTAAGTCCGATAAGCTTAAAAGGAGCCAGCTTCAAAAGCATATTGCCATGCTCAGAAGAGCTTTCGATCTGAGCAAGGAGGATATACTTATACCATTCAGCAGTGAGACAAAAGCAGGCAGGGATGAATTGTGGGATATAATAGAAAAAATAATTGCCAAATAAGAAACGGAGGTTCGTTATATGTATGAACTGATACAGCTGACGGAAAAATGCTATTATATACAAAGCCCTGCCAAAATAGGGCTTGTGAAGCTTAGCGATAGTGATGTGTGTATTATAGACAGTGGAAACGACAAAGAGGCGGGGCGAAGGATAAAGCGTATATTGGATGAAAAAAACTGGACTTTAAAGGCTATTTACAATACTCATTCAAATGCAGACCACATAGGCGGAAATAAATATCTCCAAGACAGAACAGGCTGTAATATATATGCCAAGGGTATAGAATGCGATATTACAAAGCATACCGTATTGGAGCCCGCATTCTTATACGGCGGATATCCCTGTAAAGACCTGAGACACAAATTTTTATTGGCTCGGGAGAGCGATGCGGAAGAGCTCACAGATGAGAATTTGCCGGGATGCCTTAAGACAATAGACCTTAAAGGCCATTTTTTCAATATGGTAGGCTTTAGAACAGATGACGATGTTGTGTATTTGGCGGACTGTCTTTCAAGCAAAGCTACTCTCGATAAATATTGCATAAGCTTTATATACGATGTGGGAGAATATATAAATACTCTCGAAAGAGTAAAGACCATGGAGGCCAAGATATTTGTTCCGTCTCACGCCGAAGCTGCAGATAATATAGCGGATCTGGCACAATACAATATAGATAAGGTATGCGATATTGCCGAAGAGATCGTAAATATATGCAGTGAACCTATATGCTTTGAGAAAATACTGCAAAAACTTTTTGATAAATATAAACTCATAATGAATTTTGAACAATATGTGCTCGTAGGCAGCACTGTACGTTCCTATCTGTCTTGGCTTAAGGATAACGGAAGTATTGATGTAGTGTTTAAGGACAATATGCTTTTATGGGAAAAAATGAAAAATTAATTTTAAAAGAATCGTAGAGATAAACGGCTTGCAAAAGCATCGCATATTTTGATCCGCAGGATTGCAAGCGCAAGTGAGTAATGGTAGATCTACAGACGCATTCAAAGAGCTTCTTAAGGAGGCTCTTTTTTTGTCTTGTGTATATTTCAATATTATGTTAAAATATTATTAGCAATATTTTTATGGAGGTATGTATTATGAAAATGAAATGCAAAAGAATAATATCTGCTATACTTTCCTGCTCACTTTCGCTGTGCGGTATGTGTGTATACGCAGATAATACCCTTTCTTCACCTCTTACCATAAAGGTAGGCAAGACAGGTGAAAGCGATTATACAAGCATACAGGCGGCTCTTGACTCTATAAAGAAGACACCGACGGAAAAAGCGCCTGTTATGATAAATATTGCACCGGGTACATACAATGAGGAGGTAACTGTAGATAAACCGTATATAAGCTTTGTGAACAATACCAAACAAGATGTTGTGATTACCTATGACAAGGCCAACGGGCATCCTGACGAAAGCAGGAATTTCGGCACGGACAAGACCGCTACGGTCACTGTGAATGCAGCTGCCTTGGGATTTAAAGCTAAGAATATAACATTTGTCAATTCCTACAACATTGACGAACCCGATAACGATGTGAGGAAGCAGACACAGGCCGTTGCCCTTGAGACTCTTGCGGACAAGATAGTGCTGGACAATTGTAAAATGATCGGCAGGCAGGATACACTCTACTTAAAAGGCGCTTCAAAGGGTCAGAACGTATACGGCTCCGCCAACAATGCCAGAGTATATATAAAGGATTCATATATAGAGGGTACGGTGGATTTCATATTCGGCGATGCTACGGCGTACTTTGACAACTGCGATCTTAAGCTAATGAGCTATAAGAACGGCGGTCATTTTACCGCTCCCAATACTACGCTTTTCAATATAGGCTATGTTTTCAATAACTGCCGTCTTACTGTAGATGACAGCTATACCGAGGATATGGCTTCCAAAATAGACCTTGGCAGGCCGTGGCAGTGCGATGCGGCATATCCCGATTCAGGCTCCAACAGTGTATTTATAAACTGCGCTCTTCCGGATATTATGAAGGCCGAAGGATTCAGCACATGGGATAATACTACTATGGTCAACAAAATGAGATTTTACGAATATGGTTCAACTACCGCACAAGGCCATATTTTGGATACCTCTAAGCGTGCTGATTTTGTAAGGGTGCTTACGGAAGAACAGGCAGCGGGATTCAATGCCTATAATGTATTAAAAGGCAATGACAACTGGATGCCTGCCGACAAAAAGGGAACTGCAGAGATATGTGATATAACGCTGAACAGCTATGATATATCTGTTCCCCAGGGTGAGAACTACAGTCTTAAGGCAATTTCTTTGCCTATGGAAAACAAAGCTGAAATAACATATTCCTCCGATAACGAGGATATAGCTTCTATTGACGAAAACGGCGTGATCACAGGCGTGAAAACAGGCACCGCAAAGGTATATGCTTCTGTGGGAAACGGTATGTCAGCCTATGCAAACGTGACCGTTACTGCGCCAAGGACTGCCGTTCCTCAGATCGGCGGCATATCCATAGCCAATGAGGACAAGGCCGTAACAGGTCAGACACTCAAGGCAGAATACAGCTACAGGCTTGAAAGCGACAACGCCATAGACGCTGCTAAAATAAGATGGTATGCAGTCAAGGGCGATGAAAAAATAATTATAAAGGAAGGCGTAGGCGAATATTACCAAAGCTATGAGCTCACAAAGCAGGATATAGGCTATAATATTATGATAGAGGTACTTCCTGCCACGGTGACCACCTATGGTCAATACGGCGAGCCTGTTTCATACACAACAAAGACTGCCGTAATGCCTAAAAATAAAGAAGGAGGAGCTATTTTCAGAACGGGCTTCGACAAGGGTACAGAAGGCTGGAGCAGTAATGACGTATGGAATAAGCTGAATAACGGCTACAATGATTTTATAGCGGCAGGATGCCCCAACGACAGCACCTGTACTCTCGTATATGACAATGGCAATTGGGATAATATAAAATTGGAAGGGCGCTTCAGATTCAATCCCGAAAAGAAAGGTCTTGCTTCCACAGGCTTTTACAATATTTATATTAATTACAACAAGGATACGGACAGCGGATATATGATAAAGCTTGGCAGAGGCAGCAACACCAAGAGTGTGATACTCTATCTTTGCAAGGTGATAAATGGCGAGGAAACAGTGCTTGCAAAGGATGATACGAGCCTTAAGGGCAATATATATCAGAACTCCGGCGAGGACAATCCATACTTTAGCGTGACCCTTTCAAAGGACAAAAGCAAAATTTCCTCAAGCTTCTTTATAGAAGGAACAAATAAGGCGTTTGCAACGCTTACAGCCGAGGACAGTGAGCCATTGGGCGCAGGTACGATATGCCTTAGAGCCGGCGGAGACGAGGACGTCGTAATGGCTGACGGTATCAGTGTGGTAAATACTCTTGACGAGGCAAAGGATGCCAAAATAAAGCTGTATTTAATGGGCGACTCAACAGCTAAGTATTACGGTGATGACAATACCATAGGCGGTTGGGGAGAATATCTCATAAATTATCTTGACAGCGATGTTGACCTTATTAACAAGGCGGAAGGCGGCAGAAGCGCAAGATCATATCTCAATCAGGGCAGACTCAAGGAAGTATTGAACGAGGTACAGCCCGGAGATTATGTATTCATACAGTTTGGCACAAACGACCAAAGGACAGACGATGCGGCTTTCTTGGAGCATTCTGTCGTATTGGGAGAGCCAGATGCAAACGGTATATATCCCACTATGGCAGCTACACTTTCAAAGACTCCTGAAAAGCTTTACAACAGCTATAAAAACACGGAATATCCATACGGTGAGATGTTCTATCCTTATGAAAGCGGTACATTCAAATGGTATATGAAGCAGCATGTAGATGCAATAAAGAAAGCGGGAGCCATACCTGTGCTGCTCACTCCGATGTGCAGGATATTCTTTGACAGTGACGGAAAGATAACTCCTCATTTCGGCGAAAAAGACGGATATATTACAGCGGTAAAGCAGCTTGCGGAAGAAGAGGATATTTTATGCCTTGATATGTTCGATATCACAAAGGCCCTTTATGAGCAGTACGGCGTATTGACTACCCAAGGTCTGCACAATATCAAAGAAGACGGTACGGTAGACCTTACGCATTACAATAAATTTGGTGCAAATCTTATAGCAAGCAAAATGGCAGACGCCATAAAGGATTCGGGTCTGACCATAGGCGATCATATAGTGGCCTCCGAAATAGCTGTAGACAGGACACAGTCACTTAAGACAGCCAACCTGTTCGTGCTGGGCGGTACTCCTGCGGCAGGCGACGACAAGGGAGATTATGCGGTGAATGCAGGAGGATATGGAGACTATCTTCAAAAATATCTTTCAGGCAAGATCACCGTCAATAATCTTGCGGTAAAGGATGCCACGGTAAAGAATTATATAAACACGGAAGAATATAAGAAATATACGGAAGGCCTTAACGAAGGCGATTATGTGCTTATAAACTTCGGAAATAACGACGGCGATGACAGAGGCAGCGAAAATGAGTATCACAATTACGCATATGCTTCATCGGATATCAATGCCAATAATTCCTTTGCATACTACCTTTATAACTACTATATAAAGCCTGCCGAGGATAAAAAGGCCGTTGTCATACTTATGACACCGACTGCCGAGAGAAGCTTTGAAAGCGGAGAATATAAGGCAAATGAAAATCTGTATGTTCAAAATGTAATAGATATAGTTAAATCAAAGGCATATTTCTATGTCAACTTAAACGACGTTACTCAAAATCTTTATAAAACCATGGGTGAAGAGGGCAGCAAGGTGCTGAATGCCGTTGACAGAAATAACGGTATTTCCTCTGAGATATTAAGTGAATTCGGCGCTGATACCGTTGCAAAGAAAATACTTACAATGCTGCAGTCATCCTCAGCATCACTTAAGGATTATATAAATAAAGATGCTCTTGATGCCAAGACGGTTATGACAAGGGCTGAGTTCGTGACTATGGCTATGGATGTAATAGATAAGGTCGAGAATATTGATGACAACTTTGATGATGTAACAAAGGGCAAAAGCTACGAAATGCCAATAGCCACAGCCAAGAGCTTAGGTATAGTAAAGGCATTTGACAATAATAATAACTTTAACCCCGAGGGCAGACTTACGGATATATTTGCAAGATCCGTTATAGAAAATATTTTGCAGTATAAAAACTCAAAAGCTGATATGACGGAAGTATATGCGCTCCTTAAGGGAGAGATATCACATGAAATAGGCATATACGCTATTGACAAACTTTATGAGGTATTGAAATGATGAAGCTTATATCGTGGAACGTAAATGGGCTTAGAGCCTGTGTCGGCAAAAATTTTACGGAATTTTTTAACAGCATAGACGCCGATATATTTTCATTGCAGGAAACAAAGCTACAGGAGGGGCAGATCGACCTGCCTCTCCCCGGATATAACTGCTACTGGAACTATGCGGAAAAAAAAGGATATTCGGGAACGGCTGTATTTACAAAAAAAGAGCCTCTCAATGTGACCTACGGCATAGGCATAGAGGAGCATGACAAAGAGGGCAGAGTTATTACCTGTGAATTTGAGGACTTCTATTATGTAACGTGTTATACTCCCAATTCTCAAAACGAGCTGGCACGTCTTGATTACAGAATGAAATGGGAGGAGGATTTTAGAAAATATCTTCTTAAGCTTGATGAGAACAAGCCTGTTATACTCTGCGGAGACCTGAATGTTGCTCACAACGAGATAGATCTTAAGAATCCAAAGACCAACAGAAAAAATGCCGGCTTTACCGATGAAGAAAGAGAAAAAATGACTAAGCTTTTGGAAAGCGGATTCATTGATACATTCAGATATTTCTATCCCGATGCGGAGGGCATATATAGCTGGTGGAGCTACAGGTTCAGAGCAAGAGAAAAAAACGCAGGCTGGCGTATCGACTATTATATCGTAAGCCAACGTCTTAAGGACAGGCTTATAGACTCCAAGATACACACAGAGGTGCTTGGTTCCGACCACTGTCCTGTAGAGCTGGATATAGAATAGGTGATAAATATGAGTTGCAAAATAAATCAAGTTGATGCCAAGAAAATGATGGACAGCAGCAAGGATGTGACAATAATTGATGTTCGTGACGAAGAGGAGCTTGCGGAAGGCTATATATATAATTCTGTATTGATACCCTTGGATACCGTAAAGGACAAAGCGGAAAGCATCATAAAAGATAAAGATAAGCCTGTGCTCGTATATTGCCGCAGCGGCAGAAGAAGCGCTATAGCCTGTCGCATATTGGACAGCTTGGGCTATAAGAATGTATATGACTTCGGCGGGATCATAGACTGGCCATTTGAAAAGGTTTTTTAATATTTTATTTCAAATAATTGTGATATAATAAATTCAGGTGATATTGCCTGAATTTATTTTTTTTAATTTTCTTCAATATATTCGGCAATATCCTCAAGCTTACAATTAAGAATGGAGCAAAGCTGATCCAGCGTATAAGTGTTGACATTGGAATTTTTTCTCAGTCTGTCAAGCTGACCGCTGCTAAAGCCGTAGTCCTTCATAAGCTTGTACTGGGAAATATTTTTTTCCTTCATTGTTTGCCACAATTTTGTAAAAACTATCATAAATTCACCATCTTTTAGTAAGCAAAGTGTTGTTCGGTGTCTTTGGTTTGATTATATAGTAGCGCTCTTATATTGACAATTGTCCGTTTATGGGCTATAATTGTTGTTGCTGTATATAAGATATTGTCGACTGTAATCGCTGATAATAAACCGAAAATTATACAAAAACAGGAGGGATCACGATATGAAAAAATTTATTATTTTTACTCTTGCATTATGCTCTGTTATGAATGTAACAGCTTTTGCAGACCATCAGATCAATGACAAATATTATTATATTGATGAAAAACAGGCAATTGAATACATTGACGACAACGGCGAAAAGGTGTCAAAGAGTCCTTATATGTGGGCTGAAATGCTCAACGGATACATTTTTGCGGCAGATGAAAACGGTATGAGAGGTCTGTTTGACCAAGACCTTAATGCCGTTATACCCTTTGAATACAGAAATATAGAATATAATGAAAATACAGATACATACAAATGTATCAAGGATAACGCCGTTGAATTTTATAATTCCGACTTTAGCAAAGTACCTCAGCCCCTTGATATAAGACCTATTGAAAGCACTCAGTACTATGAACTTGTCGTAGTAGATGAAAGCGCTAAGTCATTACCCACATCATATATATGTGATGAAAACGGAAATAAGCTCATAGAGCAGCCTTTCAAATATCTTGACGGGGCAGACGGCAGCATAATTGCCTCAAACGAAAACGATATGGATGGCGTATACAACAGTGACCTTGAATTGGCAATACCCTTTGAGTATACTTCAATAAGCTGCAAAAACGGTGTATTCGACTGCTTTGATTATGTAAGCGAAAAGCATACATATATTTCCTCAAAGGATTTTAAGCAGACAGAAAAGATAGAGGATATATATAATACCGCTTATTTCTACAAGGAAAACAGCGAGAAATTAAAGTACATATGCAGTCATAACGGCGAGGTCATAAAGGATAAGCCCTATTATGAAATAAACGGCACAGGCACAGGAAAGATAACTGTAAGAAGCAGCGACAAATATCCGAGACTTTATGGACTTTTAGACGAAAATCTTAATGAGGTCATAGAAGAAAAATACTATCGTATAGATATCAATGTAAATGGTATGATATTTTGCTATGGAGATAATTATGAGGATATATATGACAGCGGCAATAATTTTATTGAAAGAAAAGACAGCGACCTTGTCTTTATGACTCCCATAGAGGGTATGACCGATAGATATGTATTCAACAGCTTTCCCGATGATCCCATGATCACCCCTAATTCCTGTGTTATTGACGGCGAAGGAAATAAACTGAGCAACATGTATTATACCATAGAGCCTAAGGCATATTCCGACGGTACTCTTATTGCAAGAGTGCCTGCAGGACATACCGATACGCAGGTATGCGTTCTCAATTCGGAGTTCAAAGAGATAGCAGGTCCCGAATACGGCGATATGTTCGTTAAGGAGGAAAACGGAGCCGCATATATTGAAAGCGTATGGACAGGCAGCGACACAAAGTATTATGACCTGTACGGCAATCAATACGAAACAAAGGCAGAGGCTCTTGCGGCAGCCAATACAAAGGGAGAGGCAAGCGACTGGGCTAAGGAAACAATAGAAAAGGCAATAGCATTGGGCATTGTTCCCGAAAAATTGCAGTCACAGTATATTAAAAAAATAAACCGTGATGAATTTTGTCAGCTTGCCGTTAATACATATACTGCTGTAACGGGAATGAAATATACTGCCGACAAGAGCTATTTCAGAGATACAGATGCAGAGTATATCAATGCCGCTTATGAACTGCACATCGTAAACGGCGTTGGAAATAATATGTTTGCACCCGATAAGAATATAACACGGCAGGAGGCTGCCGTTATGCTTAATAACCTTGCAAAGCTACTGAATATCAAGGGTACGGAAAATATTGAAGGGTTTGTAGACGAAAGCTATTTTGCCGATTGGGCAAAGTCATCAATATATTCTGTGGCAGCAATGAAAAGCGGGGATACATATGTTATGGCAGGCACAGGCGATGGCAAGTTCTCCCCATGGATGAATTACACGAGAGAACAGGCTATTGCTACAATGCAGAGGCTCTGTTGCTGCAAGGCAGATGAGAATACGTAAATTACGATATAGTATAATACATATAAACTAAGTTTTATTTTACGGAGAAATATATATGAATAGATTCAAATTTATTATTATATCAATTATAACAATATTATTGTTAAATACTTCTATATATGCCGGCAATAAATATATAAATATCACACTTACATATGATTATCAAAAACATAATTATAATGCCGAGGAAGTGTTTGTGGCGATAAACGGTGAGAAAATCACGGATCTAACTATGCCGCCTATTATATTAAACGACTATACCCTTGTGCCTGCAAGAGAGGTATTTGAGAGTATGGGCGCTAAGGTAGAGTGGAAAAAGGATGTTGAACAGGTATTTGTTACCTACGGCAGCACCCTTGTTGTTATTCCCATAAATTCCGATAAAGCCTATGTAAATGGACAGGCAAAGAAAATGGATACTAAGGCTAAGATAATAAACAACAAGACAATGATACCCTTGAGGTTTGTTTCTTCCGCTCTTGATTTTAAAATAGAATGGGATAGTAAAACCCGAATTGCAAATATCATTACGAAAGATATTGAGACCACAACCGTTCAAACAACCGTTACCACAGAGCAGACTACAGAAACGACTACAGCAATGCTTACCACAAAGGCGGAGGTTACGACAGTACTGACAACAATAAAAGCTCAGCCTGTGACCTCAGCAAATAATGAATATATATGGTACGACTATGATAACGATGCTCTCTATATTAAAAATACAGGCTTGGCTTTATCCGACATATCTGAGCAGGACAGCTATAATGAAGGAAAATACATAATTACAATAAACAAAAAGCTGCAGACCTCCAATACTGCTTTTACACCTGAATCCGATTATGTGAAAAGCTGTACCGTATCCGTAGGTAATAAAACCACCATAACCTTTAACGAAAATCGTATAATAGCTATGGATATAAGAAATGTCAACGGTTACATATGTTTTAAGCCCATACCGCCAAAGGAAAAATATAATAAGATAGTTATTGTAGATGCGGGTCACGGCGGCTCTCAGCCCGGAGCTATGGGAAATGATATTATTGAAAAGGATATAACTCTTGCTATGGCAAACAGCCTTAAGAGTAAACTGGATTCCGACGGCAGAGTCAAATGCTATATGACAAGACCCGATGACAGGGATGTTGGGCTTGAGGAAAGAGCGGAAATGGCAAATGACATAGGCGGAGATATGTTTATATCAATACATATAAATTCTGTCGAAAACAATACGGAGGCAAACGGTACTGAAACCTATTCTCTTTATCCCAACGATCTCGGCAACGGACTTACAAGCTATGCTGTTGCAGAGGAAATGCTCGACCGGCTTATTGCAAAGCTTGGCACAAGCAACAGAAAGGTCAAGTCCAATACATATGTTGTACTCAAGGTAAACAAGATACCGGCAGCTCTTTGCGAAATAGGTTTTCTTACCAACGAGAATGATGCAGAAATAATGAAAAACGGCGTTGACAAGGTAGGACAGGCTTTATACGATGGCATTATAAATTTATTTAACGAATATCCGTCTGTAAGATAGAAATAAAAAAGGAGAAAGATTATGAATAAATTTACTGCAATACCAGCAGTATGCTTGCTTATGAGTACATTTGCTTTTGGAGAAATTAATAATATAGATAATACAAATTATTGCTATAATGACGAAGCAAAAATAATAAACTGTGACAATGACTTCAAAGAAATACCACAACCCCTTAATATTGAGAGAATCGAAAAAACAGATTTTTACAAACTTATTGTAATTAACGAAAACAAACCGGATGAAATATATTACTACATATGTGATACAAATGGCAATAAACTTATAGATAACAGCTTTGTAAGACTTATAGGCGCAGGGAAAAATATAATTGCCGTTAACAGCAATAACGAATATGGAGTTTACAACAGCAAACTAGAAGTTGCCATACCCTTTGGAGAATATTCCAATATATGGTATGATAATGGAAGATTAAAATGCTATGAAGAACCTTGGAGTGAACCTGTATATTTTTCAGATGATTTCAAACCGACAGAGGGTATATTCAAACTTGGCGAAAATTACTATTTCAAGAAAGGGGAAAACGGACTTTATTATATATGTGATTATTATGCCAATATTCTTAAAGATAAGGGTTATTATGATATTTACGAAACTGATGGCAGATATTGCATAAGAAGCAGTGATAGCTACCCACGGTTATATGGGCTTTTAGACGAAAACTTTAATGAAATAATAGAGGAAGAGTATTTCAGAATATATTACGATAGTGAAACAGGAAGGACAGAACGATATATTAATGGAGAAATTCAAACGTATGACAGTAACAATAATCTTGTTAACACAAAAGCCGGTCTTACATTTTTGACACCTATAAAAGGCTTGGAAGGCAAGTTTGTATACAATTATTTTCCCGATAGTGATATGCCCGGTCTGTATTCTTGTATCATAGATGATAAAGGAAATGCTCTTTCAGATTTTTATTATAAAATAAAACCTGAAATACAGCCGGGAAATACTCTTATAGTAAATGGGCTTATGGGTCGAGCCGATATTACTGAAGGAGTGCTTAATTCAGATTTTGAGTTAGCTGCAGGTCTTGAGTTCGGAGAAATGTCAATAAAAGAAGAAAACAACGAAGCATACATTGAAAGCACTTTCGCCGGCTATACAAAATACTATGACTTATATGGAAATAGCTATGCAACAAAAGAAGATTTTCTTACAGCGACACAAGCTCATGATGAACCAAGTGCGTGGGCTAAGGAAAGCATAAAAAAGGCTATAGAAGCAGGCATTGTTCCCGAGGAAATACGATCACAGTATATAAGGAAGATAACAAGGCAGGAATTTTGTAAGTTGGCAGTTATGACTTATATATCTAAAACGAATTACACTATTGCTGAAAATTTAGAAAGTCCTTTCGGAGATGTTAATGATATTTATGTAACAACTGCTTACGATCTTAATATAGTGGCAGGAAGAGGAAACGGCATATTTGCACCCAAGGACACTATTACCCGTCAAGAGGCGGCGGTTATGCTCAATAATCTTGCCAAGCTCCTGAATATTGAGGGTACAGAAAAAACAGATAAATTCGTTGATGAAAGCTATTTTGCAGATTGGGCAAAGGATGCCGTATATTCCGTAGCTTCCATGAAGAGTGGCGATACTTATGTTATGGCAGGCACAGGCGAAGGTAAGTTCTCGCCATGGATGAATTATACAAGAGAACAGGCTATTGCCACTATGCTGAGATTATATAACCGTAATGATACAGATGCAGCAGAGAACAAGGAAACCCCCATATATTTTCAATATTCATATCCCGTGGGCATAAAATACTATATAGCGAAAATAGACGAAACCGGTAATGATTTTGAAAATATAATTTCAGAGGAACAGCCTGTTTCAATTGAGAAAATAACAAACAATAGAGTTTATTACTCCGGATTTAACAATTCAGAATATTATCTCGGATACATAGATATGGATACAAGCAATATAAATATTTTGCTGAGTTCCGATGACATAACCGATTTTTATATTGGAATAAATAATATTTATTATATTAATAAAAGCGACAGCGTCTCTCAATTAATTAAAAGTGATATGAACGGAAATACGCTAAAAAAAGTCACTGTTCCCGAAAATCAATCGGCTTCGATTTGTTCGGAAAACGGAAATGAAGTTTATTTGTCTGTATTCCCCGCTATACAACAGGTTCCCTCAGAACCCGAAGCTTTTTTGTATAAATGTGATTTCAATACAGAAAGCTTTACACAAGCCGATGAAGTGAATGGAATATCTTTTTCCAATTCCTCAATAGCTATTGGTAATTACAAATATTACAAGGTTCAAACATCAAAAGTATCATACGGTATATTCAGAAGCGACATATCCGGAGATAATGAGGAAATGTTTTATGCTTTAAACGTAGCAAAAGAAGAACCTATTTACTCAAACAAAGAAAAAATTTATACTATTGTTGCAGAGGATGGATTAAACATTGCGGAGATAAACGAAAACAGAGAGGCAAGAAAAATAACCAAATACACGGATTACGGCTTTGATTTACAAATTTTGGATATACGTAATGATAATCTGTATTATCTTAAAATTGACGAAAACAAAAAAGAAATTCATGTTGTTTCACTTATTGACAATTCCGACATAATAACTACAACTATTTGATTTATGTGATTATTTGGGACTTTTTTCGGCTTTGTGCAAACTCAAAAACCGATATATATTAAGCAAAGATGCCGTGATAATTTCTTCTGCCTTTTATTATTGCTTGAATTCACTCCTTTGTACATTTATAATTGTATATTTTTTAAATGCAATTTATGTTATAATACCAATATGCCTAGGCTTAAATATTGCAAATAAGTCAATGTATTATTTACAATACACTTACGCATTTTAAAACGAGGAGGTATATTATGAAACACATATTTATTAAATTATTTATGCTCATATTTTTTTGGGCGGTATTTAATATCAATACATTTGCCGAAAATAATAATGTAAATATATCGATAGACGGTAGTCCTCTCAGCTTATCATTTCAGCCTGTTATTGAAGGCAATTACACACTTGTGCCCGCAAAGGAAGTGTTTGAGAGCTTAGGCGGAAAGGTAGACTGGAAAAAGGACATAGAACAGCTTTATGTATCTTTTAAGGATACATATATTATGATACCTGCCGATCTTAAAACAGCATTTATAAACGGAAACAGAGTTGAAATGGATACGGAGGCGAAGATAATAAACGGCAATGTAATGATACCTCTGAGATTTATTTCCAATTCATTAGGCTTTGAAGTGGAATGGAATAATGACACAAGAACGGCAAACATAATTACTTGCAGGCTTGAAATAGTTGAAAATTCCCATGAATACAGTAAATCCGACGGAGGAAAAGGATTTATAAGCGGAAGGATCATTGACAGCTACAGTCTTATAGATGACAGCGGAAATATCGTTGCTCAGTATCCATATATAAGGGCTATAGGCTGCAGCTCCTATATTTATAAGGACAAGGATGATAAAGTCGGACTTCTTGATCCATATGGTCGTGTCGTGGTCGAAGCGGCATACGATGGGGGCGGAACCTATGCATTAAAAACATATGCTGTCAACGATATCGTTACATTTGTGAAAAATGGCAGGTTTGACATATATGATACAGAAGGGCATCTGAAGAAGTCCATAGATAAACCGCTTGGTTATGAGCTTCCCGGTTATAATTCAAAATATTCCAAAGACTATGATATACAATATATTTCAGGCTCAAATGTTGTTGTAGAGCATTACAGTGGCGTAATGGATTTTGAAGGCGGTTCGGATAAGGAATGTTTTATATTAAGGCTTTTTAGTGAAAAGAAAGTAGACGGATATTATGGCATACAGGCATTGCCTAACGGAGAATTTACAGCTTTTGAGAAAAAAGACGGAAAGAAGGTTACTCTTAATTTAGACGGAAGCCTTAAATATAAAAACTGACATTTGAAAGGATATTATATTATGAAAAATATTAAAGGTCTTTTTATTTTATTTATTGCAATCATATTTTCAAATACAGCGATTTATGCCGCATCATTGGACAAAATGAATTATAGGGAGCGAGAAGAGGGTAAATTATATTACTGTAATAATGGGAATGAAATAGGACTTCTTCTCAACAATAAATATTTGGATATATATATGACAAATACGAAATACATATATGATAATATTGACAGTATATCCTTGATTTTAAATAATGCCACAGATACAATGATCAAAAATATGAGTATTGCCAATATAAATAAGAATGAGATCGATAATATGGTCAATACATACAGATATAACAGCGCAGGTATACGGGGAAATCTTATGTATTCCGATGGAATAATTGGTCACGCATTTCTTGGAAAGGAAGGTGTGATAGGCAATACCTATGACATAGTAAAGGGCACGCCTATTTTATCGGACTTAAGCGGAGATGGAGAATACGATATTTTTAATGGCAGGTATATTATTCCCACAGGTATATTTAATTATGCAGACTATAATGAATATAGTGAAAAATTAATAAAGGCATATAGACGATTTTGTATTAATTACCGGCTTTACAGCAACGGTTATAAGAATCTGTCATCATATATCCAAGCGTTATTCAGCAGCAACGATAATAGAACTTCTTGCCTTGACGGAATAAAAATCACAAGGCTAAATGACACAAACTATATTGTTGATGTATCTACAGCATCAGATTTTGATTTACAAAAAAACACATTTGCATCTAATTTCACAGCTGATCATCTTGCAACCGATCTGTATAGGGGAAGTAATTTCTCGGATATTTTGATCAAAGGGAAAAATGATACTTTTCTGATGGGCGGTTTCAAAATGGATGGCAGAGAGGATTCGGAATACGGATATGCTGATTATACGGATAATGGGCTGATAGTCAGATATTATGTTGGCGGGAAAATGTGCAATTTTATATTTGATAACATCGATCGATGAAGCAATGAAAAACGGAGCTGAATGTCAGCTCCGTAATATTTGTATATTTAAGCCATTACCACGTCTGCAATTTCCTTTGGCAGTTCTGCCGGAAGAGCATTGGCGGAAGCAATAAAGTCAATACTGTATTTTTCACTTATTGATTTGAATTTAGCGACAAGCTTTATAAAATCTTCACTGTTCAGCTTAGAGACCATCTTGAATATACCGTCGATGAAAATTTTCTCTATATCGCCGTTTTGAGAGATCATGCCATAAACAAAACTTAGTAATTCTCTGTAATTTACAAGAGGGAACTCAGCTATTTCAACAAATCTGATAGAGTGATCAAGATCGTAAATATGTCTTGAATCATCATCTATGTATACTATACATCCGTTTGCTTCCTTTGCGGCATTGTTTGCCATTTCGATCAATTTCTTTGTTTTTCCTTCGCCTTTACCCCCGGCTAATATTTGTACCATAATAATCTCCTCCTTGCTTTTATGCAGTTGGTAAAATATCGGAACGCTCGTTCCAATTGTATCTAATATATATATTCTACGTACATATGGGTTATCCTTTTTTTATGTGAAAAATTAATTTATTTTTTTGCTTGCAAATTTTGGCTAAATAAGGTAAGCTATAATATAGAGTAATGAAAGGACAGAAGAAATATGAGCAATAACAAGGCTACAGAATATACAAATGAAAGCATCAGTGCTCTTAAAGGTGCTGACAGAGTGCGTCTGCGCCCAAGTGTTATATTCGGCTCAGACGGTATAGAGGGCTGTGAACACTCTGTATTTGAGATACTTTCAAATGCCATTGATGAGGCAAGAGAAGGCTATGGCAACAAGATCGAAATAATATTGGGCAAGGACAATGATATAACTGTTATCGACCACGGCAGAGGTATACCTGTAGACTATAATGCCAACGAGGAAAAGTTCAATTGGGAACTTTTATTCTGCGAAATGTATGCAGGCGGAAAGTATAACAATAACAGCGGAGACAACTACGAATACAGCCTTGGTCTTAACGGCCTGGGCCTTTGCGCAACTCAGTACAGCTCAGAGTTTATGGAAGTCACTATTGTAAGAGACGGATATAAATATGAGCTTTATTTTGAGAAAGGAGAAAATGTAGGCGGGCTTAAAAAAGAACCTACCGTCAGCAAAAAGACAGGCTCTGTCATACATTGGAAGCCGGATCGCGAGGTGTTTACGGATATAGAAATACCTTTGGAATATTATCAGGGCGTATTGAAAAGACAGTGCATAGTAAATGCAGGGCTTACTTTTATACTTACGGATGAGAGGACCAAAGAAAAATATACCTATTGTTATCCCGAAGGAATAAAAGATTATATAAATGAAACAGCAGGCGAAAAGGCTTTTACCGAGATACAGTATTATGAAAACGAAACCAAGGGCCGTGACAGAGAGGATAAGGAGGAATATAAGTTCAAATTTGAGCTTGCCTTCTGCTTCAACAACGATGTGAATTTATTGGAATATTATCACAACTCCAGCTTTCTTGAGCATGGCGGTTCTCCCGATAAAGCGGTAAGAACAGCCTTTGTGTATGCAATAGATAATTATCTTAAAAACAACAATCTTTACAATAAGACAGAAAAGAAGATCGTATTTACGGATGTAGAGGATTCTCTTGTGCTTATAATAAACAGTTTTTCAACTGTTACAAGCTATGAAAATCAAACTAAGAAATCCATTACAAACAAGTTTATAAGAGAAGCTCTAACCGATTATTTGAAAAAACAGCTTGAGATCTATTTTATAGAAAACAAGGCCGATGCCGACAAGATCGCAAAACAGGTGCTTGTAAACAAGAGAAGCAGGGAAACTGCCGAAAAGACAAGAGTAAATATAAAGAAAAAGCTTACCGGCTCTCTTGATATGAACAACCGTGTTGAAAAGTTTGTCAACTGCCGTACAAAGGATGTTTCAAGACGAGAGCTGTATATTGTGGAGGGCGACTCCGCTCTCGGTTCGGTAGTATTGGGAAGGGATGCCGAATTCCAGGGCGTTATGCCTGTAAGAGGCAAGATACTCAACTGCCTTAAAGCCAACTACGACAAGATATTCAAAAGCGAGATAATAACGGATCTTCTTAAGGTGCTGGGCTGCGGTGTTGAGATAAAGACAAAGCACAGCTCAGATCTGAACAGCTTTGATATAAACCAGCTGAGATGGTCTAAAATAGTAATATGTACAGATGCCGATGTAGACGGCTTTCATATAAGAACTCTTATACTGACTATGCTCTATAGACTTGTTCCTACGCTTATAGAGCAGAGAAAGGTATTCATAGCCGAATCTCCTCTCTATGAGATAAATTCGGCCAAGAAAACATATTTTGCCTATACTGAAAAGGAAAAGGCGGATATTATAAGCAGGATAAACGGCAAATATGAGGTGCAGCGTTCAAAGGGTCTTGGCGAAAATGAGCCCGAAATGATGTGGCAGACTACTATGAATCCCGAAACAAGAAGGCTTATTCTCGTGCTCCCGGAGGATGCGGAGAAAACGGCGGAAATGTTTGATATGCTTTTAGGTGACAACCTTAAGGGCAGAAAAGAGCATATAGAGGAATTCGGACATATGTACATTGATCTTACAGAAATAAGCTAAGAGGTAATATTATGGCCAAAAAGAAAGACGATAATACGGTTGTGAACAATTTCATAGAGCAGAATATTACAGAAACGCTTGAGCTTAACTATATGCCCTATGCCATGAGTGAAATAATTTCAAGAGCAATTCCTGAAATAGACGGCTTCAAGCCTGCCCACAGAAAGCTGCTTTATACTATGTATAAAATGGGGCTTTTAAACGGCAGCAGGACTAAGTCTACCAATGTAGTGGGACAAACTATGAAGCTTAATCCTCACGGCGATGCAACTATATATGAAACTATGGTAAGACTTACAAGGGGAAATGACGCTTTGCTGCATCCCTTTGTAGACAGCAAGGGCAACTTCGGCAAGGCATATTCCAGGGATATGGCATATGCCGCTTCAAGATATACGGAGGTAAAGCTGGATACATTTTGCAACGAGCTGTTTAAGGGCATTGACAAGAATACAGTGGACTTTATAGACAATTACGATGGCAAAATGAAGGAGCCTGTGCTTTTCCCCACCACATTTCCCAATTTACTGGTTACACCTAATCAGGGTATTGCCGTTAGTATGGCAAGCTCCATATGCAGCTTTAATTTAAAAGAGATATGCGATACCACTATACACTATATCAAGAATAAAAAAACGGATATCAAGAAATACCTTAAGGCTCCCGATTTTTCCACAGGCGGAGAGCTTATTTACAACGAAGAGGAAATTGACAAAATATATAAGACGGGAAGAGGAAATTTTAAAGTAAGAGGTCGCTACAGATATGACAAAAAGAACAGTCTGATAGAAATATATGAAATTCCTTATTCCACAAATATAGAAAGCATCATTGAGAAAATAATATCCCTTGTAAAACTGAATAAGCTCAAAGAAATAAATGATGTCAGAAACGAAACAGATCTTAAGGGCCTTAAGATAACGATAGATGTAAAAAGGAATACCGATCCCGATAAGCTTATGTCAAAGCTTTATTCCATGACGCCATTGGAAGACAGCTTTAGCTGTAATTTCAATATATTGGTAAACGGCCGCCCAAGGACTATGGGCATAAGCGGCATACTTGATGAATGGCTCGCCTTCAGAGTGGAATGTATCAAAAGGCAAACGGAATATGACTTTGATAAGAAGTGGGACAGACATCATTTATTGATCGGCTTGCAGGAAATAATATTGGATATTGACAAAGCGATCAGAATAATTAGGGGAACCGAGGAAGACTCCATGGTCATCCCCAATCTTATGAAGGGCTTTGATATAGATGAGCTCCAGGCAGAGTATGTGGCTGAGATAAAGCTTAGGAATCTTAATAAAGATTATCTTTTGAAGCAGACCGAGGCAATAAAAGATCTTGAAAAGGAAATGTCAGAGCTTCAGGATATACTTAACTGTGAGGCGCTCATAAATGATATTATCATAGATGAGCTTAAGCAGATAGCAAAAAAATACGGCAAGCCAAGAAGGACCGATATTATATACCAGGAAGAAATAGTGACAGTAAGCGAAGACGATCTTATAGAGGAATACCCTGTCACGCTGTTTCTTACCAAGGAAAATTATTTCAAGAAAATAACACAGGTGTCATTACAGGCATCGCTCAGAGTCTCTGCCGAGCATAAGCTTAAAGAAAACGATGAGATAGTGCAGATAGTTGAGAGCAATAACAAAAATGAGCTGCTTATGTTTTCAGACAAACAGAACGTATATAAGGTAAAAGCATATGATCTGCCTGAATGCAAGACAAGCAGCATGGGCGAGTATCTAAACAATATACTGGGCATGGATGCCGATGAAAAGATCGTTTATATGGCAAATGCCAATGATTACAAAGGCTATTTGCTCTTTGCCTACGAAAACGGAAAAATAGCAAAGGTGGAAATGTCTGCCTATGCTACAAAGGTAAATAGGAAAAAGCTCATAAATGCGTATTCGGGAAAATGTCCTCTTGTGGGCATACTATATATAGAAGAGGATAGGGATATTATCCTCGTAAGAGACAGCGACAAGGCAATGCTTGTAAATTCTTCATTCATACCGCTCAAGCAAACAAAGAGCACAGGCGGCGTGCAGATATATACCCTTAAGAAAAACAGCAGGCTTACAAGGATAATGATAAAAGAGGATTTTATATCAGAGGATATAGAATATTACAGATGTTCAAAAGTTCCTGCCACAGGTCATTTTATAAATGAAGATGACAAGGAGAAAAACGATCTGCCCAGACAAATAAATCTGTTTTAAATTTTAAAATGGCTGATTATGAAAAAGCAAATCAGCCGTTTTAATTTTTAAATTAGATAATTTCGAAAATAAATTTTTTTATATTTTTTTAAAAAAAGGTATTGACAAATCATAAGATATAGGTTATTATATATATACAAGATAACCTACAGGTTATAATAAAAGAAAAAATGAAAGGAGTGAGACCACCAAACACAGCATATTTAGTCATATAACATAATAGCTGAACAACTTTTACAAAAGTATTGAAACCTAAACACTATAAAAAAACAAAAAAACCTTAAGTATGAAAAATGAAAGCTTGATCTTGACAAATATAAATGCCGGATTGAACTCGAAAAAGGTGTAGAAATAGCATAATAATCACAGCTAGATGTGTTATAATGACTCGGACAAATTAATATAGATGTAACTGTTGTAATCAAGAAAAATTAAATTTCATTATTAATAACATTACGAATTTAAGAAATAATATTTAACGATCAAATAAAAGTTCATTTAATAAATTGAATTGATAATTTAATTATCGATCAAATCTAAAATTGAATATTTGAAAAATAAAATGTAAATTAAATGAACTTATAAAGAAGAGAAATTCATAGAATGAAGTTGAGAAGTGAAATTTAATAAAAAAAACAAAAAAGAAAGTGATTGAAATGATTGAAGAATCAAAATAACAGGCTGTTATCTGATTAATTGATTGGGTAGCAGCCTGTTTTTCATGTTATAATATACACACATTATAGTGTTATTTAACAGCTTTTTAATATGTTTGTGCTACACTTCATTTATCATTATAATAAGGAGTGTGTTGTATGAAGAAAATTATTTTTGTTTTTTTAATTTTAATTTTAACTGTCGGTTGTATTTACAAAGGGAATATGGATATAGACCATGGGGAAAATGTATCTGATAATATGGAAAATGAAAAAATAATTAAATTAAGGCATTTATTTTTTGATAATATGTCTCCTTTCAGATTTGCCGTTATAAAAGAAATTATACTTGAGTCTACAATGGATCTAAAGAAATATTACAAGTATGAGTACAATGGCGGAGAGATTGAAACCGTTTATTTAGGTCATGAAATAAAGAGAATAGGTCAATTGACAGAATGCGTTGACAATGAAAAAGTAAAGGAAGACCTGTTCAGAGCTTATGCTCTTTTGGATTATGCCGATAAAAATGATTCACAATCTGCATTTGATACAGCTTATGAAATACTTGAAACACTGAATGCCTATCTTTTTAATTATCCTTTTACACAGAGCATATTCAGCGACCGGGAGATACAGATAAATGCTATGGATATGAATATTTTTTATCCTTGTACATTATCCTTTGGTCACGATATAACAGATGAAATGGCACATATCGTTAAAAATACCAAAATGCCTAAAGATCATATGCTAAAGGATAATATAGAAAACAGGGAGAATGATATAAATAAGCAGATTGCAGCCGTAAAAAACCATGATGAGAAGTTGTTTGAATATATGTATTCGGTAAGATCGGCTGCCGAAAAGCTTAAATTTGCGACAGATAATTATGATCAGTATGATATTGAAGGGTATTGCAAAAATGTGAAAAATGCAATGGAAAAGCTATACAGCGAAAACGACAGATTGCTTATTTCTATAAAAGACAGCAGCATAAAACACGAGTATATGCAAATATCGGAAGCAATAAATTCTTTTGAGAATAAATTTAAAGACGGATATACTCAGATAGATATTTTGTCTGATGTGAATGAAATATATTATAAGGCGATCAAGCTTGAATATCTGTACTGTCACACCAATAACAACAAGTGGCTCGATGAAAATATAACGATCAACGGGATCGCAAGTGAACTGGAGAGCAAATGAGAATGAAGAGTTTTTAATATTAAATATCCGTATATACTTATATCCGATATTTCAAAATAAAATTACCACACTGATAAATGTTTTTAAATCATAAACTCCCGCCTGCCAATGCTTCTTATGCTTTTATGATATTGTAAGAACGTATCATATAGGCAGGTAAAAGGCAGTGATAATATTTGATCAAAACAATATTATGATATATACATAAGTATAAAAAGCGAATATATAAACAGAGCGAGTCTGTAAAACGGACACGCTCTGTATGTAAGTGATATTTTCTATTTTACCTTGTTCAAAAAAGCATTGATACGCTCGTTCGTCTGATTTATTATTACTTCGTTTGGAGTACCGACAGCTTGTATGTAGCCGTCTTCCATAAATATTATTTTATTTGCCACCTCTGAGGCAAAGCCTATCTCGTGAGTAACGATAAGCATTGTGTTTCCTTCCTTGGCAAGCTCTCTGATAACATTTAGCACCTCTCCCGTAAGCTCGGGATCAAGTGCGGATGTCGGCTCGTCAAAAAGGACTATATCCGGCCTGAGCATCAAAGCTCTTGCTATTGCAACCCTTTGCTTTTGGCCGCCGGAAAGGGTAGAAGGCATAGCATTTATTTTATCTGCCAGGCCGACTTTCTCAAGGGTCTCTTTGGCAAGCTCCGCTATGTTTTCCCTGCTGTCTTGTTTGGCCAAAAGGGGAGCAAGCATAAGGTTTTTCTTTATATTAAGGTGAGGGAATAAATTGAAATGCTGGAAAACCATACCTGTTTTGCTCAGTATTTTTCTCTTTTCTTTTTCGGAAGGATATATACCGTTTTTTGCAAGATATTTTCCCTCTATGCATATATCTCCGCCGTCTATTTCCTCCAAGTCTATAAGACTTCTGAGAAATGTGGATTTGCCTGAGCCTGAAGGACCCAGTATCGCAACGATATCTCCTTTTTCGATATCGATACTTATATCCTTTAGAACTTCAAGAGAGCCAAAGCTTTTTTTAAGATTTCGTACTTCAATTATTGACATAAGCTCGACCTCCTAAAAATCAAATTTCTTTTCCAGCTTTTGGAATATGATCGTAAGTATGTAGCTGAATATAAGATAAAATACGGCAGCGACCGCAAAGGCTGATATGTTTGTGGTCCTGTTTACAATATTTGTGGTCACCTTCAACAGATCCGAAAGACCTATAGCCGTTATAAGAGCTGTATCCTTAAGCAATATGATCGTTTCGTTTGCAACAGATGGAAGGGCTATTCTGAACATTTGAGGAAGCACTATCCTGAATTTTGTTTGAGTAGGAGTAAGACCCAGTACTTTTGACGCCTCGTATTGACCTTTATCAACGGATAAAAGACCTCCTCTGAATATTTCGGCATAATATGCACCATAGTTTAACACAAAGGCTATGGCGCCTGCCGGAAATCTATCAAAGGTAAGATACTTGCCTATAACGGGAAGATAGGGCAGACCAAAGTATACAAAGAATATTTGGAGCATAAGGGGAGTGCCTCTCATAATAAGTATGAAGCCCGATACTATCCACTCTATGCAGTAATATATCGCCTTTGATATAGCACCCTTTGGCGACCTAGCTATTCTTATAAATGAAAGAATAAGTCCGAGAGGCAGTGAAAATATAAGTGTTATGGCAAAAAGCTCTATGGTGAGCTTACAGCCTATAAGCATCTGAGATACCCATGAAGCTATATCCGACATTGGTTCACTTCCTTTCAAAAATAAGGGGCTGATGAACAGCCCCGATCATATTATCAGAATATTGTTTTCCAATATACCTTATTTTACAACTATATCCTCGCCAAACCATTTCTTTGATATCTCGGCTGAGGTACCGTCTGCATTCAGCTCATCAATAGCAGTCTGAACCTTGTCCATTAACTCTGTGTTGCCTTTCTTTGCGGCTATAACATACTGCTCTGATCCAAAGTCTTCGTCAAGTATTTTAAGATTTGCGTCTTCGTTTGTTGCAATATAATACTGTGCGGCAACGATATCGGCAACTACGGCGTCAACTCTGCCTATTGCAAGATCTTGGAATGCAAGAACATTTGTATCATATGTAGCCAGGTTTGCAAATTCATTGTGAATATCATCTTTATTAATGGCATCAACAGCAGTTGAACCGTCCTGAGCGCCTACTACCTTGCCTGCAAGATCTGCCTTTGCAGCTATTTCTGAATCGGCAGGTACCAATATTATCTGCTTGTTGTCAAGGTATGGCTTAGAAAGAGTGAATGTCTTTTCTCTCTCCTCAGAGGTAGAAAAGCCGTTCCATATAAGGTCTATCTTGCCTGTTTCGATCTCCATTTCCTTGCTATCCCAGTCAATAGGCTGGAATTTTACCTCTGTGCCCATCTTTTCGGCAGCAGCCTTGGCAAGATCGATGTCGAAGCCTACAAGCTCGTTGTTCTCATCTCTGAAGCCCATTGGTTCAAATGTGTCATCAAGACCGATTACAAGAACATCATCTGTATTTTCGATAGCATCGGCAGTATCCTCAGCAGCGGTGTCGGTATTCTCCGCATCGGGAGTATCCGTATTGCCTCCGCAGCCGACCATACCAAAGAGCATTGTGCCTGCAAGTAATATGCTTAAAAATTTTTTCATAGTAAAGCCTCCGTTTTTTTATTATTTTAGCATATTAATACTTTAACATATCAAAGTATAAATTGCAACACTAAAATTAAGATAATCTAAAATTTATTTTATATTAAACATATATTTTCATCTTGACAAAATTTGCTTTTAGTTGTAAAATACTTTTGTTGTGTGCGTGTAGCTCAGTTGGATAGAGCGTCTGACTACGGATCAGAAGGCCGCGTGTTCGAATCATGTCACGCACATTTAAACAGGCCGCTGCAACACGGCCTGTTTTTTATATAAGGTTGATATATTTAAAGAAATATCTCGCAATATTTTGCAAATATTTTATATTCGATTTATATGCGATCTACAGATCGATAAGAGAGTAATATTTCTGTTGTATTATTTTATACAGCTCACAGGTAGCCAAGGCATCAAAGTAGGCTCTGTGGGCATTTTTTAATTTTATATCAAAATAGTCGGTGAGATATGCTAGATTATGCTTTTCACATTCCTTGTTATATTTTCTGCTGAGATACAGAGTATCTATGGCGGGATTGCTTAAAGTTAAATTTTCACGCTGGCAGTTGGCTAAAAGAAAGCTCATATCAAAGGGAGCGTTATGCGCTACAAGGGGCATATCTTCAACAAAATCGCAAAACTTTGGCAGCACAGTGCTTATAGTCGGTCTGTCGGCTACCGAATCATTTGTGATGTGTGTGATACGGGTGATGCTGTAGGGTATATATTGCTCCGGATCGATAAGAGCGTTAAAAGAACCAGTTACCTCATTATTTGTGATCTTTACTGCGCCTATTTCGATTATTCTGTTAAGTTCGGGATTCATACCCGTTGTTTCAAAATCGAATACGACATAGCTTTCGGCAGTAGGCTCGGTTATTTTTTCGTAGGACAGCTTTTTTGCTGCCTTACGTGAGGGCTGCCTGTAGTTGAAGTATTCATTCCTGCCGATATCCGACTTTTTAATTAGATAATCCAAAAAGCTGTCCATATCAAAAGCTCCTGAAAAGTCCGGTAACTTTGCCGAGGATACGGCAATCCCTTACATATATGGGTTCATAGTCGTCATTTTCAGGCTGGAGCCTTATATATTCCTCTTCCTTATAGAAGGTCTTGCAGGTAGCCGAATCATCTATAAGAGCGATTATAATATCACCGTTGCGTGCAGTCACCTGTTGGCGCACGAGGACAAGGTCGTTGTTGAATATGCCGGCATTTATCATACTGTTGCCTTTTATTCTCAGCATAAATGTAATGTCATTTGTAAGATAGCTTACAGGCACGGGGAAATATCCTTCTATGTTTTCATCGGCAAGTATCGGAGAACCGGCGGCAACAGTGCCTATAATAGGTATGTTGCTGTATTCCGGAGCAGCGGACACATCGTCATACTCATAAAAGCTGTTGTCCAATATCTCTATACATCTTTTCTTTGACTTAGGTCTATGTATATAGCCCTTGCGTTCGAGACTGTTCAGATGAAGGTGTATGGATGAAGTGGAAGAAAGTCCGACAGCCTTGCCTATCTCACGTATGGAAGGGGTAATGCCCTTGCGTATTTCTTCTTTTATGTAGTCGTATATCTTTCTTTGCATATCTGTTAAGTCTTGCATAATACCAACCTTTCGAAAATATATTCTATCGTTCTAATAATATTGTATCATATTTTTGAGAAAAGTAAAGTTTTTTTGGAAAATTTGTTTAACAAAATTATTTGAACAAGCACTGTAAATGTCTTAAAATTAAGTAAAGGAGGTTTTTATATGAAAATAAAAAGCAGCTTGGAAGGAAATACATTAATAGTAAATCTGTTCGGTGATATAGATCATCACAATACCGAGATAATAAAAAGATATATATATGACAATATGTCTCACAGCATCAAAAATATTGTGATAGATCTGAGCGGCGTCGAGTTTATGGACAGTTCGGGCATAGGTATGATACTGGGCAGATATAAGGAAATGAGCGAAAAAATGGGTACGGTTTCTCTTGTAGGCATAAGAGGGAACATGGAAAGGATATATACTTTATCGGGCCTTTATAAAATAATAAAAAACTACGATACGATAAAAAATGCTGTAAACAGCTTGAAATTATAGGCAGGTGATAACAAATGAATAAAATGGAAATAAGATTTGATGCCGTTTCACAAAACGAATCCTTTGCAAGATTGGCGGTATCAGGCTTTTTGCTGTATAAAAATCCTTCCGTAAATGATATGGAGGATATTAAAATGGCCGTATCCGAGGCTGTGACCAATTCAATAATACATGGCTATGACGATAGCGGCACGGTACGAATATATTGTGAAATAGAAAATGATGCCCTTATGGTCGAGGTAGAAGACTATGGAAGGGGTATAGAAAATATAGAGCTTGCAAGAAAACCTCTGTATACAACTAAGCCGCAGGAAGAACGCTCAGGCATGGGATTTACGATAATGGAAGCATTTATGGACAAGGTGTGCGTCATATCGCAAAAGGATAAAGGCACCAAAATTACTATGTATAAGGAACTGAAATAATATGGAGGATGTACATAAGCTTATTGAAAAAGCGCAGAAGGGCGATAAGAATGCCTTTGAAATTCTTATAAATGAAAATACAGGACTTATTTGGAGCATCGTAAAAAGGTTTACAGGGCGTGGAGCGGAAAATGAGGATCTGTATCAGCTTGGAGCAATGGGGCTTGTAAAGGCTGTTAAAAAATTTGATCTGAGTTATGACGTAAAGCTGTCCACATATGCGGTACCCATGATATGCGGAGAGATAAAGAGATTTTTAAGAGATGACGGTATCATAAAAATAAGCAGAGGCATAAAGGAAACAGCATTTAAATTGATGAGGGCAAAGGAAGGGTTCAGGGTAAAATTCGGCCGAGAGCCGAACATACAGGAGCTCTCCGAATATACAGGCATAAGCGGCGAGGACATTGTGCTTGCCCTTAATTCCATGAGGGATGTGGAGTCGATATACAAAAAGATAGAAACGGATAAGGGCCGTGATATGTATGTTATGGATACCATCGCCGGCAATAATGACAAATGCGATGCTATAATAGACAATATCGTGCTGGAGGAAAAATTAAACAGTTTGGATAAAAGAGAAAGAGACATAATAAAAATGCGATATATGGAGGGAATGACTCAAAGCAGTGTAGCCGAAATAATAGGTGTATCACAGGTACAGATATCAAGGCTTGAAAAGAAGATACTGAAAAAAATGAGAGAGGGCTTTAATGAATAAAAAATAATTTTTATGGCACCATAATTTAAAAGAGCTATAGGAGCGATGCTATGGAAATATATATAAAGCCTGATAAAAAAATAAGCGTAACCAGTACCGGATATATCAAAATAAAAGATGTTGCCAAGGTATATACCGAAGGCGGACTTAAAAACAGAATAGAGGACATTATACTTATGACTATAACCAAGAGGGAAAACAAATGCTATCTTATTTCCGTAATAGATATAATAAACGCCATAGATAATGCTTTCCCGGGCAATACCATAAGCAATGTGGGAGAAATGGACACAATAGTTGAATACAGCACAAAAAAGAAGCAGAATATATTATGGCTCGTGCTTAAGGTAGCGTTTGTGTCCATTATACTTTTTGCAGGCTCGGCAACGGCAATAATGAGCTTTCATTCGGATGCACAGATGGCCACCGTGTTTGAAAATTATTATTATATTTTTTTCGGCGAAAAGGTTACGGATCCCGCTATAATAGACCTGCCTTATTCAATAGGACTTGCATTGGGCATTATCGTATTTTTCAATCACCTGGGCGGCAAAAAGCTTACTAGCGATCCTACGCCTATAGAGGTGGAAATGTCTGTATATGAAGATGACGTAAATACAAACATAATAGATACACTGAACAAGGAGAACAAAAAATGACAGCGTTAAAATACGTTTTTCTTATACTTTTGGGTCTTGGCGCAGGGGTAGTGATATCGGGAGCGGTATTTGCTTTTATAGCAATAATCGGCGTAGTGCCTCGCCTTGCAATGAAAACAAAGACGGAAAATAATATTAAGCTATACGAAGAAGCGATAATCGCAGGAGGTATATTCGGTGCATTTACGATAATGTATGACTATTATATTCCCATAGGAGCAGTGCCTGTCATAATACTTAGCACCTGCATCGGAATATTTTACGGCTGTTTGGCGGTATCTCTTGCCGAGGTATTGAATGTGATACCCATACTGTCAAGGAGAACAAGGCTTTATAAGGGTATCAAATATTTTATAGCTGCGCTTGCACTGGGCAAGGCCGCAGGCTCTATGCTCTATTATTTTGTAGATGGCTTTTATTTCATATAGAGGAGGCAATATAATGGGTAAGGAAATGACAAAAGAACAGTACGGCAAAATGGTAAAGAAAGCATCGCCGAACAGCCCTATAATAAAAAATTGTGTCAAAGCCTTTATTGTGGGAGGCATAATATGCACGATAGGTCAGGTAATAACGAATATTGCCAAGTTTTATGGCGCAAGCGTTGAAGAAGCGGGCACATATACCTCTGTAATACTTGTTGTCGCCGCTTCAATACTTACGGGTCTCGGACTGTACAGCAAGCTGGGCAAATTTGCGGGAGCAGGATCGATAGTGCCCATAACGGGATTTTCCAATTCGGTAACGTCTCCGGCCATAGAGTTTAAAAAAGAAGGAATGATACTTGGCCTAGGCGCCAAGATATTTATTGTTGCGGGCCCCGTTATTTTATATGGCGTGCTCACATCGGTCATTGTAGGTATAGTATATTGTATTTTAGGCTAGGAAGTGATCGTTAAATGGCAAAGCATATAGGAAAGCAGTCAATGAAATTTGACAAAAATATATCAATAAAAGCTACAGCCTCAACTGTAGGCACAAAAGAAGGCGAAGGCCCGCTAAGGGAGTATTTTGATGTAATATTGCAGGACAATCTTTTGGGGCAGGAAAGCTGGGAAAAGGCGGAAAGCAAAATGGCATCGGACAATTTAAAGCTTGCCATAAACAAGGCAGGACTTTCACCCCGGGATATAGACTATGTTATAACAGGCGATCTATTGAATCAATGCTGCGGAAGTACCTTTGGGGTAAGGGGATTGAAAATACCTTTTTTCGGGGTATTCGGCGCTTGCTCTACAATGGGTGAAGCAATGAGCCTTTGTGCGATACTTATAGACGGCGGCGGAGCCAAAAACACGATAGCGGGGGCGTCAAGTCACTTTTGCTCAGCCGAAAAGCAATTTCGCTTCCCTATGGATCTCGGCACTCAGAGAACGCCTACGGCAACGTGGACAGTTACAGGCGACGGAGCCGCTGTGATAACAGAAGGAAACGAACATCCTTATATTACGGGAATAACGACAGGAAAGATAGTGGATATGGGCATAACCGATGCAAACAATATGGGTGCCGCCATGGCGCCTGCGGCAGCGGATGCCATCTATCAGCATTTTCAGGATTTTGGCAGAAAGCCGGATCACTATGATCATATTGTCACAGGAGATTTGGGCTATGTGGGAAAGGACCTGCTTTTGAAGCTCCTTAAAGAAAAAGGCTATGATATCAGTAAGGTCCATATAGACTGCGGCATTGAAATATTCGACAAGGACAGACAAGATACACACAGCGGAGGAAGCGGCTGTGCTTGTTCGGCCGTAACATTTGCGGGAATGCTTTATCACAAGTTGAGAAGGAAGATGATAAACAGCATACTGTTTGTGCCTACAGGTGCATTGATGAGCCCCACAAGCGTTCAGCAGGGCGAATCCATTGCGGGCATTGCCCATTGTGTGGTAATAGAAAATCAGGGGGTGAGTCAATGATGGATTATATAAATGCCTTTTGGGTAGGAGGCGTTATATGTGCAATAGGTCAAATACTTATTGATAAAACAAAGCTTACTTCCGCAAGGATACTTGTGTTTTACGTAATAGCCGGCTGTGTGCTCGGCGGTCTTGGGATATACCGATATGTGGTGGACATAGGCGGAGCGGGAGCAACAGTGCCCTTATTGGGCTTCGGATACAACCTGTCAAAGGGTGTAATGAAGGAAATAGACGAATCGGGAATGATAGGCATTCTTACCGGAGGTCTTAAAGCAACAGCGGCAGGAATATGCGCCGCTATCCTTTCGGCCTTTGTAATGGCGCTTATATTCGATCCAAAAGAAAAATGACCCTATACCGGGTCATTTTTTTAATATATCTATAGGGTCAAGAATATCTTCTTTGCCGTCACCGTTATAGTCTATTGCATTTGTATCGTAAGGCGTAAGATCCTTTGTGATACCGCTTATTATCTGCAATATTATTTTGCCGTCATTTACATCAACTGTACCGTTCTTATCCACATCACCTTTTAAAGTGCTTTGGTATTCAAAGGCGCCTGCATCTATGGTACCGATGACTCTGGGATTATTTGCCAGATCGTATTTGCCTGTATATTCATTTACAGACATATCACCCATATCTATACCATATGAGTCTTTTATAAGGCTGTAGTCTGAATAAAAATTTGGCTTGCCGAAGGTGTCGTTACCGCCTGCCCAAGCATTGAAGGCAGCGATACCCTCTGTTTCATTTGCCATAAATTCAAAATATATTTCTTCTGCGCCAAGAGGATTATAGTATATATTGTGGCTGAAGGTAACATTTTTAACAAAATTGCCGTCAAACTCTCCGCCAATCATAGGGTATTTTTTGCTTTCCTTGTATATGATATTATTTCTCACATCTATACCATCGCATTTTGAAAAGCAAAGCTCTCCGTTCCAGCCGTTTTCTCCTTCGCCGTTATTTACGATAGTATTGTTGTATATTTTAGTATCTGTGACCACGCCTGTATTTTCTGCATCGTATCCGCCTACAGCAATGCCTCCCGAAGGATTGCCATATACAAGATTATTTCGCACGATTATATTTTTTACAAGAGGCTTGTCTTTTCCTTCCTCTGAGCCGATCTCAATACCGTACATATTGTTATGGGAAATATTGTTCTCCAATATAATATCTCTTGCGCCGTCAACATAAAGCCCCGCACAATCGGCATAATCACATACGGAATTGTATATCGTGTTTCCCGCTGCCACACAATATCTGGGCTGATCCAGTTCCTTAACGGAGCAGTAGCCCGCATTTCCGTAAAAATCTATGCCTATGTTCGTATTGTCATGTACAGTGTTGTTTATTATATTGATATATTCCGTATTTCCCGTTACGGAAACAGATTCGCACCAGCCTGTAGTGTTGTTGTATACATTGTTATTTTCTATGCAGATATTGTTTATGGAGCTTTCCTTTGTTTTACCCTCGCCGTAGCAAAGAATTGCATTTGCTTCTCCGTCATCGTTTTCGCCGGGCATAGTCGTAACAAGGTCGTGTATATCGTTATTTCTAATGATAATATGGTTTTCATCAGCATCCAAAAGTATCCCTTGAGCTATCGGCGCAGATAATCTGCCTATCTCAAGGCCTTCTATTTTAATATATTTGCTGCCGTTCAGATTTAATATGGCGCCTTGCTTATTTGCTGTGAGCAAGGGTTTTTCTCCCGGATAATTCCTGAGCGTTATGTAATTCTTTTCCGTTCCCGAACAATTAAAATAGTTAATGCCGCTGTAAGTACCGCTTCTTACATATATCGTTTGCCCCGGCTTTACCTTATCCAAGGCTGCCTGTATGGTTTTAAGCGGACTGTCCGCAGTGCCGCTGTTTTTGTCTTGGCCGTTTTCGGCAACATATAAGGCATCGGGGGAAATGTTATCATTGCTGTCCTTGAGCATCTCTTGTATAAAATTTTCATCGCCGTAAAGGGCTATTTTGTTTTTGGGCATAGCTCCATATGCAGATATCGACATACCTATTGAAATAATAAAAATAAGAGGTAAAATAAATTTTTTCATATCAAACGATCCTTTTGTTTTTTTAATTATATTATGCTTGTTACGGCAGCTTTTGTCAAGAAAAATGTATTGACAGCAATATGAATATGAGTTATCATTTAGAAAAAGCTTTTGGAGGAAGACAATGAGTTTTATAGAATTGTTTTTTGTGGCGGTAAGTCTTGCTATGGACGCCTTTGCGGTGTCTGTATCCAACGGACTTATGCTGCCAAAGATAAAGATAAGGCACGCTGTTGTGTTCGGCAGCTTTTTTGGTGCATTTCAGTTTGTAATGCCTCTTATAGGCTATGCTCTTGCAAGCCGATTTTCTCATTACATAGTAAGCTTCGACCATTGGATAGCATTCATACTCCTTGCGATAATAGGCGGCGGCATGATAAAGGACAGCTTCGATACCGAAGAAGTTTCCACAGAGCAGACAGAAAGTAAAATAATGTCTGTAAGCAATCTTACGGCGCTTGCCATAGCTACGAGCATTGATGCTCTTGCAGTAGGAGTCACGCTTGCGCTTATGGAGGATACCGATATTTGGTTCTCCTGTTTTGTAATAGGCATAGTTGCCTTTGTTATATCCTATATAGGCGTTATGCTTGGCAAAAAGATAAGCGGCGTTTTTCAGTCCTATGCTGCAAGGATAGGAGGCTGCGTACTTATAATAATAGGTCTTAAAATTTTAATAGAGCATTTATTTTTCGGCGGCTGATATTCGGCCGCCTTTTGTTTTGCGCTAAAAAAAGGATTTTGGCGTAAAAGAGAAAATATAAATAATAGAGGTGATTTTATGACAATAAGAGAACGGAATGAGGAAACGGAAGAAAGAATACTCAGCCCCTATGCCTCAAAGAGCAGGGAAAGCAAGGGCAGAATAAGACATGAAGAGCCATGCGACATAAGAACGTGCTACCAAAGAGACAGAGACAGGATAATACATTCAAAAGCCTTCAGACGACTTATGCATAAAACACAGGCTTTTATATCCCCGGAAGGCGATCACTACAGGACTAGACTTACCCATACCCTTGAGGTATCTCAAATAGCAAGGACATTAGCAACGGCATTGAAGCTTAACGAGGATCTTACAGAGGCTATTGCTTTGGGTCACGATCTTGGACATACTCCCTTCGGACACCTTGGGGAAGAGGATCTTAACAGAGTAATGCCGGGCGGTTTTGAACACAATGTGCAAAGCGTAAGAGTTGTGGAAAGAGTCGAAAAAGACGGCAAAGGGCTTAACCTTACAAGGGAAGTTCTTGACGGTATTTTAAATCACAGAGGCGCCGGCTCCCCCAAAACACTGGAAGGAAAAATAGTTCAGCTATCGGATAAGATAGCATATATCAATCACGACATTGACGATGCCATAAGAGCGAGGATCATCACGGATAACGATCTGCCGCAGGAATGTGTAAAAATGCTTGGCAAAAATTCAAAGGAGAGAATTGATTTCCTGATAAGGGATATAATCAAAAACAGCATGGATGTAAACGACATAAGAATGACCAAAGAAGTGCGCACATCTATGTATAACCTGAGAGGATATATGTTTGAAAACGTATACAATTCGGGAAAGCTCAATACCGAAAGAAAGGAATACAGCAGATTTCTAAGTATACTTTTCAGCTATTATGTCGATAATTTTGATGAATTGCCGGAAGAATTCAAGGCTATGTACAAAAACAGAAAAGGCGCCGAAACGGAAGAAAGGATAGTTGCCGATTACATAGCGGGAATGACAGACAGGTACGCCGTAAAGACAAGAGATGCCTTGGGAGATAAATTAAAAAAATATATTTAAAAAAGGATATTTCATATAAATGTCGAATATTAAAATATATCGGAGTTGATATTACAAGGAGGGAGTGACATATGAGCTACTATTCAGACGATGTTATAGAGGATATACGTTCGGGCAACGATATCGTGGATGTAGTAGGCGAATATGTCAAGCTGAGAAGAAGCGGAAGCTCTTATGTGGGGCTTTGTCCTTTCCATAACGAAAAAACACCGTCATTTCATGTGCATCAAGACGGACAGTATTATCATTGCTTTGGCTGCGGTGCCGGAGGAAATGTTATAGGCTTTATAATGGAGCGGGAAAATCTCAGCTTTGTTGATGCCTTGAAATTCCTTGCGGACAGAATCAATTATACATTGCCAGAGGTCAGCTTTTCAAGGGATGCACAGCAAAAAAAGGAGCTTAAGCAAAAGCTCTATAATATACATAAGATCGCAGCTCGCTTCTATTACGACTGTCTTATGAGCGATGAAGGTAAAAATGCCACAGAGTATCTTGATAAAAGAGAAGTAACTCTCGGAGCGAGACGCAAATTCGGACTGGGATATTCCCCCATAGCCAAGGGGGCTTTATATAACAAGCTCAGGGAAGAAGGCTTTGATGACGATACAATAATTAAAAGCGGACTTTCATATAAAAAAGCTGACGGTGCATTTTATGATAAGTTTTTTAACAGACTGATGTTTCCCATAATAGACGTATACGGCAATATAATAGGATTCGGAGGAAGGATACTGGGAGACGGACAACCTAAATACCTTAATTCTCCGGAGACCGATATATTTAACAAAAGCAAGAATCTTTACAATCTAAATTTGGCCAAGCAGGCGAAAAAAAGAGAGCTCATACTTGTGGAAGGATATATGGATGCCATTGCAATATATCAAGCGGGATTCAAAAATGTAGTCGCATCTCTAGGCACAGCTTTTAATGAAAATCATTCAAGAGTGATGAAGGCATATGCCGACAGCGTAATACTTCTTTTTGACAGTGATGAGGCAGGCGTTAAGGCTGTGCTTCGTGCCATTCCCGTGCTTACGGGAGCAGGCCTTAAAGTAAAGGTGCTTCAGGTCACTGATGCAAAGGATCCCGATGAATTTATAAAAAAATTCGGTGCGGCTGCCTTTGGCGAGCTTTTGAACAATGCAAAGAGCCATATATTATTCAGAGCAGAGCAGATACAAAAGCAATATGATCTTGATGTTTTGGAAGAAAGAATAGATTTTTCAAAAGATATTGCCAAGCTTATGTCGGAGGTAAGCAGCAGCATAGAAGCAGACGCTTATCTTAAAGAAGTATCACGAATTACGGGGATCGATCTGTCTGCTATCCAAAGCGAGATAAACAAGCTTAACAACGGCATAACAAATGTCAGCAATACCGGCATACGAAAAAGCAGCAATAAAAAAGGGATCGACGGAGCAAGAGAAGATATAATAAATATTGTTATGGCGGATAAGAGATATTATGATGTTATCAGCCGATATTTGGAGCCAAAGGAACTTTTGGATCCCTTTTACATAAAAATAATGGAGACAATATATTCTCTTTATAAAAGCAATAAGGAAGTAAATTCGGGCACGGTTTTGGGATGTATCGAAACTCCCGATGAACAAAGGAAATTTACGGCCATATTCGTAAAGAGGGTAAAATTTGATCAGGATGAGGTAGTCAAGGCTGTAAATGATATTGTCAAGGCTATAAAATCGGCTTACTACGATAAGCTTATCAGCGATGATTACACCAATCCAAATCTTTCACAGCTTATTGAAAATAAAAGAAAAGTAAACAATTTGTATATATCATTTGCTGATGGTTAAAATATTTACAAGTGAGAAAGGAAGGGTATAAATGAAATCCATAGATGACGTTACTTTTACCAGTAAAATGAAGGAACTCATTGCTATCGCCAAGAAAAACAAAAATATTTTGGATTACAGCGTAATTATGGATAGTCTGTCTAATATAGATTTAGACCCTGATCAGATCGACAAAGTATATGAATATTTGGAGCAGCAGGGGATAGATGTTATAGGTACGGTTCCTCTTGAAGAGGATGACGATGATGAGAACGAAGACAGAGAGCTTGATCTGTCTGTTTCAGATAACAATATAAATATTGACGACCATGTTCGTATGTATCTTAAGGAAATAGGTAATGTGCCTCTTCTTTCCGCTGAGGAAGAGATCGAGCTTGCGGAAAAAATAGAGCAGGGCGATGAGGACGCCAAGAGGAGACTTGCTGAGGCCAATCTTCGTCTTGTTGTGAGCATTGCAAAAAAATATGTGGGAAGAGGTATGCTTTTCCTTGATCTTATACAAGAAGGCAACTTAGGTCTTATAAAGGCTGTAGAGAAATTCGACTACAGAAAGGGCTTTAAGTTCAGCACATATGCCACTTGGTGGATAAGACAGGCTATAACCAGAGCCATAGCAGATCAGGCAAGAACAATAAGGATCCCTGTCCATATGGTCGAAAATATAAATAAGATCATAAGAGTTTCAAGACAGCTTTTGCAGGAAAAGGGCAGAGAGCCTACCGATGACGAGCTTGCAAGAGAAATGCAAATGCCTGTGGAAAAGGTAAGAGAAATAAGAAAGATCGCTCAAGAGCCTGTTTCTTTGGAAACTCCTATAGGTGAAGAGGAAGACAGTCATTTAGGTGATTTCATACCCGATGAGGATATACCTGCTCCTGCAGATGCAGCGGCTTTTTCGCTCCTTAAGACACAGCTCGATCAGGTATTGGATACCCTTACGGAAAGGGAAAGAGAAGTGCTCAAGCTGAGATTTGGCCTTAAAGACGGCAAAGCCAGGACTCTTGAAGAGGTCGGCTCACAGTTTGAGGTAACAAGAGAAAGAATAAGACAGATCGAGGCTAAGGCTTTAAGAAAGCTGAGACATCCCAGCAGAAGCAAAAAGCTTAAGGATTATTTATAAAATATTTTATAAGGCTGTCATCGACAGCCTTATATTTTTAAGGTGATATATATGCTTTCAAAAAGACTCAAAGCAGTATGCCAAATGGTGGATAAATGCCGTATGCTGGCGGATATAGGTACTGATCATGGGTATTTGCCCATATATCTTATTAAAAACAATATTATAGAAAGGGCTGTTGCGGCAGATATAAGCAAAGGCTCCTGTGATAAAGCATATCGCAACATCGCCCTTCATAATATGGATAGATATATAGATGTCAGATGCGGAAACGGCCTTGAAGTAATATCAGAAGGAGACAAAACAGACTGTATAGTAATAGCGGGCACGGGAGGTCTTCTTGCAATAAATATACTGCAAAGCAATCCAAACGTTGTCAACAATGCATCTCAGCTTGTTTTACAGCCCCAAAGAGATATTGATAAGGTAAGGCTGTACATACATTCCGTAGGCTTTAAGATAGCAGATGAAAATATGATAAAAGAAAAGGGAAAGTATTATACCGTAATAAATGCAGTCAAGGGAAGCGAAAGCTACACTCCTCTTGAATATCTTTTTGGCAGAACGCTTATAAAAAAAAGATCTCCTGTGCTCAAGGAATTTGCCAAGGAGGAACTGTATAAAATAATGAATATACTTGAAAATATGCAGAAAAGCAATAAGACGGAAAAAGCAAAATACAAGGAATTGACCGAGCTTTCCGAGCTTTACGAGGAGGTATTAAAATGTCTGTAAAAGCAAAGGATATAATCGAACACATAGAAAAGCTTGCACCAAAATATCTTGCGGAGGATTGGGATAATGTTGGACTTATGGTCGGAGATGAAAATGCAGGCGTAAGCAGGATAATAGTTGCTTTGGATTGTCGTGATGAGGTAATAAATGAGGCTACAGATAAAAAAGCCGATATGATAATCACCCACCATCCGTTTATATTCAAGGGCATTAAAAATATGGATTACAAAACGCCTATTGCAAAAAAAATAGCAAAGGCAGTCAAAAACGATTTGATAATATATTCCGCACACACCAATTTGGATATAGCGGAAGGCGGCACAAATACAACCCTCGCCAAAATTCTCGGTCTTGAAAGCACAGAGGGTCTTCTTCCTGTGGGAGAAAACGGATTTTTAGGTAAAGTCGGATATTTAAAAAATGATATGACCTTTAAAGAATTTGCATTATTTGTAAAGGAAAGGCTTGGCGCCGACAGCCTCAGCATAAACGGAGATTTTAACAGAAATGTGAAAAAGGTAGGGCTTTGCACGGGAAAGGGCTGCGATACCGATCTTCTCCTTGCGGCGGTTGAAAAGGGCTGTGATGTATATATAAGCGGAGATATCGGATATCACGATGCTCAGAATGCCGAAGATATGGGCTTGTGTATCATAGACGGCACTCATTATTTGACAGAGGTCATAGTTGTGCCTGAGATATGCAGGTATATAAAAAATAAATTTGACGCCGTAGAAGTTATGGAGTCTGAAATAAACGGTCAAACACTTATGAAAATATAAAGGGGGATATATATGAAGCATTACAAGGTGCATATCATAAACAACGACAGCTATATGCAGGCCGATGATCACACATCGCTTATGGAGCTTAGCAAAAGCTATGCGGGAGAGGAAAGCGGCAGAATACTTTTGGCAAAGGTCAACAATATAGAAAGAGATCTGAACTATGTTATCAATAAGGATTGTACGGTTGAATTTTTGGATATCACATCTGAATTTGGCAACAGGACTTATCAAAGAAGCTGTGCATTCATAATGCTCGCTGCTATAGCCAATATTGTTGGCCACAACAAAGCGGTATGGGTCGAGCATACAATAAATAACAATTTCTTTTGCCATATCAGCGGTGTTAAAATAACTAAAAAGCTGTTGCAGGATATTAAAGCGGAGATGCAAAATATCGTAAACAGGAATTATGCCATAGAAAAGTTTAACGTGCCTATAAATGAGGCTATTGAAATATTTGATAAATATGGCCTTGAGCACAGAAAAAAAGCTTTGAAATACGTAAAATCTCTTAATGTCACAATATACAAAATGAATGATTATTACGACTATCTGTATGGCACTATGGTGCCGCAGACAGGCTATATAAGGGTATTTGATCTTCATATGCACAGTGACGGATTTGTGCTGCAATTCGAGAGCCGAAGCGTGAAGGGGCATATAAATGAATACAAAGCATATCCCAAGCTGACACAAATATATGCCGAGTATACAAATTGGTCAAGAATATTGGAGGTGTCCTCGGCAGGCGCTCTTAATGACCTTATATGTGACGGAAGGCTCAAGGAGATAATACTTATTTCCGAAGCATTGCAGGAAAAGAAAATAGCAAATATCGCCGATGAGATATTTAAAAGGGGCAAGAAAATAGTTCTTATAGCAGGCCCGTCATCATCGGGCAAAACAACATTTTCAAACAGACTGGGTATTCAGCTTAAAGCACTGGGGCTTTTCCCCAGCATAATATCATTGGATGATTATTACAAGCCGAGAGCGGATATACCTGTGGGCGAAGACGGCAAACAGGATTTTGAGTGCCTTGATTCTTTACAGGTAGAGCGCTTTAATGATGATATTTTAAGGCTCTTGAGCGGCGAAGCTGTAGAAACTCCTTTATATGACTTTATAACAGGTGAAGGCAAGCCTAAAGGAAAGCTTATAAAAATGGGGCCTGACAGCATACTTATCATAGAAGGCATCCATGGCATAAATGAAAAGCTTACCCATAGGATACCTAAGGAAGATAAATTTAAAATATACATCAGCGCTCTGACTCAGCTAAATATAGATGAACACAGCAGAATATCAACTACCGACACAAGACTTCTCAGAAGGATAGTAAGAGACAACAATTACAGAGGCTTTAGCGCCAAAAGCACCATAGATATGTGGCACAAGGTGTTGGAAGGAGAAAATAAAAACATATTCCCATATCAGGAACAGGCGGATGCCATGTTTAATTCAGCGCTTATTTATGAATTGGGTGTGCTCAAGACCTATGCGGAACCGCTGCTGTTCAGCATAGATCATTCGGAAAGCGGATACCCCGAAGCAAAGAGACTGCTTAATTTTCTCAACAGCTTTCTCAATATAAGCTCTGAAAGCATACCTCCCAACTCCCTTATAAGAGAGTTTATCGGAGGAAGCTGTTTTAACGTATAGATAAATTTTTTAACCGACGGGTAAGTCTCCCGCTTCTATAAGCGGCGAGTACTTACTTTTGTATTCAGCAAGGGTACAAGCTCCTGCTGAATACAAAGGCTTTGGTAAAAGCCGTCGGTTATGAGTACGTAGCGTAAGCGTAGTACGAATATCCTTGACTAAAAAAGGACTGTCATATCCAAATAGACAGTCCTTTTTATATTATAAGACACTTCTGTTATCACGATATAAAGAATACAGAGAACATATATCGATCGTCGGCCATATGGACTTTCCGAAATGCGGAAACATCGGGATGATGAGATGCTGCCGCATACAAAGCATAGGCTTGACACGTCAGATAATTTGTTCTTTATTGATCTATCCTTTTTATTTTATTGATATCCTCTTCGGAAGGGGTCATATAAGCTGTTTTGTTGGTTTCATATATGACCATTCCGGGCTTGGCGCCATTGGGCTTTTTGACATTTCTTTTCTCTGTATAGTCTACAGGCACCATAGCAGAATTTCTTGCCTTGCTGAAATAGGCAGACAGCATTGCCGCCTCATTCAGCGTGCTGTCGGGTATAGCTTCGCCCTTGTTCACTACTATGACGTGAGAGCCCGGGATCGTTTTGGTATGGAACCACATATCTCTTGGCTTGGCAAAATGCAGTGTAAGCTCATCGTTTTGCACATTATTTTTGCCTACATATATATCATAGCCGTCAGATGAAATAAAGTGCATAGGAGATGATCTTTTCTTTGAAGCTTTTCCTTTTTGAGCCTTCACCTTTTTGATATATCCTTCATCTCGCAATTCTTGCCTTATTTCCCTTATATCCTGTTCCGTTATGCAGTTGTTCACTGATGTCAACACGCCTTCAAGATAGGCGAGTTCTTCATTATTGGATATTATCTGTTCTTGTATGGCATTATAAGTCCTTTTTGCTTTGTTGTAGGCTTTAAAATATTTTTGAGCATTTTCGGCGGGAGTAAGATCGCCGTCAAGTTCTATTTCTATCTCTTCACCGTTTTCCGAATAAAAATTCACAAGCTTAACAAGGGTCATACCTTTTTTTACGGAATATATATTTGCCGTTATAAGTTCACCGTACAGCCTAAGCTCGTTCCTGTTTTCAATATCCTTGAGAGTCTTGAGCTGTATTTCCTTTTTCTTTATGCAGCGCTCTATATTTTGGTTTATAAGCTTCTTTAGATCCTGCGTTTTCTGATTTATTCTGTATGTGAGATCCCTTGTTTTGTAAAAATCCTCGGTAAGGGCGGACATACTCTCGTATTTTTCAATATTCCCAAAGCTTGGCTTTATAGGGAAGAGATCGATGATATTGCCCTTATCATCCTTGATAATGCAAGGATAAAAATTTTCACTGCCTATATCGTCAACTATTTTTTTAAATTCCGTATAAAGCCTGTCGATCTTTTCGCTTGACAGCGTTTCGGCAAAGTCCGAGCCGTCTGTGCCGGCTCTTGTACATATCTCTGTTGCCATTATTGGGCTTATGCCGGTATAGCTTTGATATATAAGGGCTTGTATTTTTTTTGCACCGTTGTTTTTGACCACTGTAAAAAAGTTGTCTTTGTCCAGCATAAGAGTGTTTATTTTATCCTGCTTAGGCGGCATCTCATATTTTTTGCCCGGCAATACCTCTCTTACAGAGCTTTTATCGTGAGTTATATGTTTGATACAGTCCAATATGGTGCCGTCGCTGTCTGTAAGTATAATGTTGCTGTGCCGCCCCATTATTTCCATTATAAGCTTTTTAACGGAATGATCGCCCATTTCATTAAGAGATTCCACATATATGTTGATCATCCTGTCAAAATTCGGCTGCTCTATATCGATTATTTTTCCGCCTTGCAAATGCTTTCGCATAACCATACAAAACAAAGGCGGTTCAGGAGGATTGTCCTTGCTGATATTTGTAAAATGGAACTTAGGGTTGGAAGGGTTGGCGGTAAGCAGCAGCTTATAGGCTTTGCCAAAGCTTCTTATACTAAGTATTATCTCATCGCCTTCGGGCTGATATATCTTGTCTATTCTCCCACCTATGACTTTATTTTTTATTTCCGAAACAAGTGCTGATACAGTAACACCGTCAAATGCCATATTTATGACCTCCGTAGGTAAAAATGTTCTTATATAACTATACCCTAATTTTAAATTTTTTTCAATATTAATATGAAAATGGAGCTGAATATTTCAATTATAATAAAAATACGCCTATATATTTGTAAAAATATGTTTTTTGTGTTATACTTTAACCGACGGGTAAGTCTCCCGCTTCTATAAGCGGCGAGTACTTACTTTTGTATTCAGCAGGGGTACAAGCTCCTGCTGAATACAAAGGCTTTGGTAAAAGCCGTCGGTTATGAGTACGTAGCGTAAGCGTAGTACGAATATCCTTGACTTTATTGAACACATATGAAACGGAAGTGAAGTATATGAAGGCCATAGTCGGTTTGGGCAATCCGGGCAGAGATTACGCCTGGACAAGGCATAATGTAGGTTTTGAGGTCATAAACAAGCTTGCCTACGATTATAATATTGATATGAATAAGGAAAAATTCAGAGCTGTGGTAGGGGAAGGACATATGGGCTTTGAAAAGGTCATGCTTATTCAGCCCCTTACATTTATGAATCTGAGCGGAGAATCTGTCAGGGAATTTGTATCATTTTACAAACTGGAGCCTGAAGATATAATAGTTGTATGTGATGATATCAATTTGCCGGTGGGCGGTATACGCATAAGGAAAAAGGGCAGCGACGGCGGGCAAAAGGGCTTAAGAAGCATAATGTATCAGCTTGGCTACGATAATTTTACCAGGGTAAGAGTAGGCATAGGCCAAAAGCCGGACAAATGGGATCTTGCCAAATATGTTCTTAGCAAATTTACAGAGGAAGAGCATGACGGCATTATTAAGGGCATTACCGATGCAGGTGACGCCATAGCCATGATAGTAAAACAAAATGATACTGCCGAAGCAATGAATAAATATAACAAAAGAGGCCAAGGAAAACAGACTTCGGAGGATGAGCAATGAAAAGATCCGCTTTTTATGTTTCTATGTGCTATGTACTTTGGGGTCTCCTTCCCATATACTGGAAGCTTATGAGCGATCTTGATCCCGTATATATACTTTGTTCCAGGATAGTATGGGCTCTTATATTCTGCTTTATCATACTTTGCCTTAAAAAAGAAGTATACGTTATCAAAAATATACTCAAAGATACAAGGCTTTTTATTCACCTTGCCGTATGCGGCATTTTCCTTACAATAAACTGGGGTTCATATATTTGGGCTGTAAATACCGGCCATGTGCTCGATGCCAGCCTTGCATATTTTATAAACCCTATCATAAGTATATTGCTTGGTTTTATAATATACAGAGAAAAGCTCAATGTACTTCAATGGATCGCCGTTGCAACAGCTTTTATGGGTATACTTATCCCTGTGATACGTGAGGCTTCCATACCTTATATTGCCCTTATAATAGGCGGGTCTTTTTCGCTGTATTCCGCCTTTAAGAAAAAGATAGATATAAGCAGCGAAGCGTCTAATTTCACAGAGACTCTTGCAGTCGTACCCTTTGCGCTTATAGGCATATTGCTGTTTGAATACAAGGGGATGGGAGCTATAGGCAATCTAAGAGGGCTGAACTATGTTCTTTTGCCGCTTTCGGGTGTTGTGACGTCTGTTCCGCTGCTTTTCTTTGCATCGGGTATAAAGAACATATCTATGTCTCTTTCGGGTATACTTATGTACATAAATCCAACGCTGCAATTTTTGGTCGGTGTAATATTATACAATGAAAGTCTTGCGTTATCCGATATAATGACCTTTGTATTTGTATGGTTCGCACTTATATTGTTTATCATAAGCAACAAAAAGGATAGATTGAAATGAGCATTTATTTTGATTTTCTCGACAAAAATGAAGATTATATAAAATTAAAAAAGGATATTGAATGCAATGTGACTCCCATACTTACCGCAGGCGTCATAGACACGCAGAAAAGCCACATTATTGCAGCTATTGCACAGAGCCTTGATCGTTCTTCGCTCATTATAACAAATTCCGAATTAAGAGCCAAAGAAATATACAATGATCTCAAATTTTTTCTCAAGGACAAAGTACAGCTTTATCCGTCTAAGGATGTTATATTCTATTGGGCGGATGTTAAAAGTCTTGATATAATCAAGGAGCGCTTTGAGATCATATCTAGGCTTGTCACAGGCGAGAAAACTGCCGTTGTGCTTTCTGTTGAGGCATTGTTTGACAGACTTGTGCCAAGAAATGTTTTTGAAAGCTTTATCATAAATATCAAAGTCGGCGACAAATTGGATATTCAAGAGCTTTGCAGGCAGCTTGTGTTTATGGGCTATGAGCGCTGCGATATGGTAGAAGGGCAAGGACAGTTTGCTTTAAGAGGAGGCATATTTGATATATACTCCTCTGTCAGCTCCAATGCCGTCAGAATAGAGCTGTGGGATGATGAGGTGGATTCGGTAAGAATATTGGACACAGTTTCCCAGCGTTCCGTTGAGAACGCAAGAGAGCTTACTATATATCCTATGCGAGAGCTTGTATATAAAGAAGAGGATATTGAAAAAGCTGTTGAAAATATGGAAAGTGAGCTTAAAAGCTACAAAAATGTGCCTGATAAGATCAAACTTACAATAAATGAGATAACAGAAAGACTCAGAGAGGAAAAAAGCTTTTCGGGTATCGAGAAATATATAAATTATTTTTACGACAATACCGTTACTCTTATGGATTATTTTGACGATGATGCTATCGTGTATTTAGATGAACCGTCAAGAGTAGCCGATCACAGTAAATTTATACTCAATGAATTTACGGAAAGCATAGAAGGCAGGATAGAAAAAGGCCATATGCTGCCTTCTCAAATGAATATGATATACAGCTATGAGGATATTGTTTCTGCTCTTAACGGCAGGCAAACTATCCTTATGTGTGCGTTCCTTCATACCATAAAGGAATACGATCCCAAGTCTATAATAAGCTTTAGTGTAAAGAGCATTGCAATTGTAAAAAATGATCTTAACCTTATGACTGAGGATATAAGCTATATGTGCAAGAAGGGCAATAAGGTCATATTTCTTGCAGGCGGCCATACAAAATGTATGAGGATGCTTAATGAGCTTACCGAAAGGAACATAAAGGCCGTATATGCGGAAAATACAGACGATGCCTCTCTTAAGGAAGGTGTGGTCTGCATTACAAGGGGATATCTGTCACACGGCTTTGAATACACATCTGACAAGCTCGCTGTCATTACGGAAAACGATGTGCTCGTTGAAGAAAAGAAAAGGCGCAGAACCCGAAGGAAAAGCAAAGACGGTACGCCTATACAAAATATTTCGGATCTTAAAGTCGGCGATTATGTAGTCCATGAAAACCATGGCGTAGGAATATACAGAGGTATAGAACAGATACTTACAGACGGCGTAAGCAAAGACTATATGAAAATAGGCTATGCCAAAGAGGATGTGCTCTATGTTGCCATAAATCAAATGGATATGGTGCAGAAATATATAGGCGGCGAAACTGCCAAGCCAAAGCTTAACAGACTTGGCGGCACAAGCTGGGAAAGGGCTAAATCAAAAGCAAGGCAGGCTGCTCACATAGCAGCCAAGGATCTCGTAGAGCTATATGCTCTAAGGCAGGAGGCCAAAGGGTATATGTATTCTCCCGATACTTTATGGCAAAGGGAGTTTGAAGAAGATTTTGAATATGAGGAGACAGAGGATCAGCTTGCAGCTATAGAAGATGTGAAATCAGATATGGAAGCCGGCAAGGTAATGGACAGACTTATATGCGGAGATGTCGGCTACGGCAAAACGGAAATAGCTATCAGAGCGGCATTCAAGACAGTGCAAGACGGCAAACAGGTTGCTTATCTTGTGCCGACGACTATACTTGCCAAACAGCATTATGTAAATTTCAAGGCAAGGATGGAGCCTTATCCCGTAGTTGTTAAAATGCTTTCCCGCTTTGTAAACACAGGTGAACAGAAGAAGATCGTATCAGAGCTTAAAAGCGGAAAGACAGATATAGTAATAGGTACTCACAGGATACTCAGCAAGGATATCAGTTTTAAGGATCTCGGACTTGTGATAATAGACGAAGAGCAGCGCTTTGGCGTGGCTCACAAGGAAAAGCTCAAGGAATTAAGGAAAAACGTAAATGTCCTTACTCTTACAGCTACGCCTATTCCCAGAACACTTCATATGAGTATGACCGGGATAAGGGATATGAGCATACTGGAAGAACCGCCTCATGACAGACTGCCCGTTCAGACCTACGTAATGGAATATGAGCAGGAATCCGTAAGAGATGCTATACACAGAGAGCTTGCAAGAAACGGACAAGTGTATTTCCTATACAACAGGGTAAACAATATTTCCAATATAACAAGAGAATTACAAGCCCTTGTGCCGGAAGCACGCTTTGCCTTCGCTCATGGAAAAATGGGCAAAAAAGAGCTTGAGGACATTATGATGGAGTTTACGGAAGGCAACATCGATGTTCTTGTTTGTACCACTATTATCGAAACAGGACTTGACATTCCCAATGTAAATACTATAATAATATCAAACGCAGATAAAATGGGTCTCAGTCAGCTTTATCAGTTAAGAGGGCGCGTAGGGCGTTCTTACAGAACAAGCTATGCTTATCTTATGTATGCAAGGGACAAGGTGCTGCAGCAGGATGCCGAGAAAAGATTACAGACAATAAAGGAATTTACCGAGTTTGGATCAGGCTTCAGAGTTGCTATGAGAGATCTTGAGATAAGAGGCGCAGGCAATTTGCTGGGAGCCGAACAGCATGGTCATATGGACAGCGTTGGCTATGAGCTTTACTGCAAGCTGCTTAACGAGGCTGTTATGGAGCTTAAGGGCATAGACATCAATGAGGAATTTGAAACAGCCATTGATATCAAGCTCAATGCCTTTATTCCAAATTCCTATATATCCAACGAGGAACAGAAGCTTGAAATGTACAAGAAAATATCTCTTATTTCCGGCTTGGATGATTATTATGATGTTCAGGAGGAGATGGAAGACCGTTTCGGTACTATGCCCAGATCCGTTGCAAATCTTTTGGATGTCGCACTTACAAAGGCTATGGGCCACAGCATAGGCACCACAAATATTGCTCAAAAGGGCAATAAGATACTGATTTATTTTAAATCGGATGCTTCGGTCAATACCGCAAGCCTTATGAAAACAGTATCGGAAAGCAAAGGGCGCATACTTTTTACCGCCAACGGCGGAGAGCCTTATATCACTTATGGCATTATGGATGAAAAAAATGTTTTATCCGAACTCAGAAATCTCATTACAGCTATCTCATAAAATTTGGGGGAAATTATGAACGATGAAATTTTAAACAAACTAAAAAATTTTTTGGAAGAGCATAAAAGAATTTTTATAATTATTGCTGTTTTGGCCGTGTTGGCTGTTATATTGGTTGTGATATTTTCTTTAAATAATAAAGAAGATATAGATGAAACGGATTATGTGGATATATCCGACGCCTTTAGATACAGCAGCGAGCTTAAGAGCTATGAATACAGGGGCGATGATAAGCTTTTAAGACTTGTGTATGCCGTGGAAAGTGACGTTGATAAGCCTGAAGGCGGCTTTAAGGTAACATCTGCAAAGCTTCATGACTACAGAGCAGAAAGCAATATGCTAATGCTTTATGCCACAGTATATTCCGAAAGCTATGTTGTAAATAAGGATGTCATAGAACTGGACAGCTCTTATAGTATGCCAATGGCATATATATTTACTGCCGATACCGACTTGTCCGCAGTTAACAATCCAAGTGATTATGATATTGAAAAGCTTATAAACAGCCCTGTTGAGATAATACAGCCAAAGGATGGTTCCTATTACAGATCGTCTGTTGAAGAATTTTGCAAGACGCCTGTTACCCACGAGGAGATAAAAGGTCTTGCAGATAAAATATTTGACTATGACAATAATGAATTGATACAAATGCAAAAGGAGCATTTTTATGAGACGATAAAGGCAAACGGATACACAATTATACAGACATTGGATGACGGTGCATCAAAGAAATACAAAATATCGACCGATTAATATAACTGACACTAAATAAAGGGCGGTCGGCCATACTTAATAACAATATTGCATAAAAATAGGGCGCCGCATTTATCAATGCGGCGCCCGTTGTATGATCACTCAACTTTGGTTGTCCAACCCATATCGTCTTTGATCTTACCCCACTGTATGCCTGTGAGAGTATCATAAAGCTTTTGAGTTACTTCGCCTATCTTTCCGTCATTTATAATGCACACATCATCCTCATAACGAAGCTCACCGACAGGAGAAATAACAGCAGCCGTGCCTGTGCCGAATACTTCTTCAAGCTTGCCTTCTTTGGAAGCCTTTATGATATCAACTATGGCAAGTCTGTCTTCTGATACCTTATATCCCCACTTTTCAAGAAGCTCTATACATGACATTCTTGTGATGCCGGGAAGTACCGTGCCGACTGTCGGAGCGGTGTATATAGTACCGTCGATCTTAAAGAAGCAGTTCATTGAGCCTACTTCCTCAACATATTTTCTTTCAACACCGTCGAGCCAAAGTACCTGCTCGTATCCAAGATCATGACCCTTTACCTGAGCGGCAAGGGATGCGGCATAGTTTCCGCCGCATTTCGTAAAGCCTGTCAAACCGGGAGCAGCTCTTACATACTCATCTTCAACATATATCTTAACAGGATTGATGCCTGTTGAGTAATATGCCCCGACAGGAGATGCGATTATAAAGAATGTATAAGTTGCAGAAGGACGCACGCCCAAGTGCGGCTCTGTTGCTATTACAAACGGTCTTAAATAAAGTGATGTACCCTCGGCAGACGGTACCCAATCCTTTTCCACGGAAACAAGAGCCTTACAAGCCTGTACGAAATCCTCCACAGGAAGGGCAGGGATACACATTCTTTTATTTGTATTCTGCATTCTTGCAGCATTCTTCTCGGGTCTGAAAAGCTGAATATCACCGCTTGGAGTTCTGTAAGCCTTTAAGCCTTCAAAGGACTCCTGTGCGTAGTGGAGCACCATAGCGGCAGGATCGAGAGAAATAGGTGCATAAGGAACTATCCTTGCATCATGCCAGCCTGTGCCTTCGGTGTAGTCCATTGCAAACATATTATCTGTGTAGTAAATGCCGAAGCCAAGATTATTTTGATCCGGCTTTTTCTTTGGATTTTTTGATAGATCGTATTTAATATTGAGCATTTTCATCCTTCTTTCTTATGAAAAATTGTTTAAATTAAGTATAATTCTTTTTTACTTAAATTTCAATAGTAATTTGTGAATATTTATTTAATTTATTCTGAAAGCAGATCTATTCCCTTCTTTATTCTGGCAATAGAGTCCTCCTTGCCAAGAAGCTCCGCCAATTCACTGGCGCCGCATGGAGACGTAGGCTTGCCTGAAAGAGCAGTCCTTACCGGCCAAAACATTTGACCATTTTTAATATTCAGCTCTTGTATTACATTCATCATGGAATTGTATATAGTATCGTTATCCCATTGGTCGATATTTTCAAGAACAGGAAGTATCTTATTGAGATTCTCAATACACATTTCCTTTGTTGTTTTCATTTTCTTATGAACATACAGATCTGAAGAATATTTCGGCAGCTCGTCTATGAAGTCTACCATATCGGCAATATCCTTTAATGTTCCTATTCTGGACTGTACATATCCTGCGACCTTTTTAAGATCGATATCGTCTCGCTTAACGGCAGATCTCAACTCATCCTCCGCCCATTTGTAGAAGCTTTCGGGATCCATCTTTTTAATATATTCGCCGTTCATCCATGTAAGCTTGTCGATATCAAATATCGAAGGAGATTTGGAAAGGCCCTTTACATCAAATTCCTTGATAAGCTCATCCATAGTGAAAATTTCTTGATTCACGGAAGGAGACCAGCCGAGAAGGGCAATATAGTTTACTATGGCCTCGGGCAGATAGCCCTTTGCAATAAGATCCTGAAAAGAAGCATCGCCGTTTCTTTTTGACAGCTTGTTGTGCTTGTCCTTCATAACTGCGGGAAGATGTATATAGGTAGGTATTTCCCAGCCGAAAGCCTCATAGAGCAAATTATATTTGGGCGTAGAAGAAAGATACTCTGCACCTCTTACAACATGAGTTATATTCATTTTATGATCGTCTATTACATTGGCAAAATTATATGTGGGAAAACCATCGGTCTTAATTAATATCTGATCTTCCATTTCTTCATTTTCAACGGTAATATCTCCGTATACAACATCGTGGAATGTGGTCGTTCCTTCTTTTATTTTTTGCCTTATAACATAGGGAACGCCGTTTTTAAGGTTATTATCTATTTCCTCTTTGGAAAGAGAAAGACAATGCCTGTCATATTTGGCAACAGCTTCATTACCGATATCCACCTTGAGAGAATCAAGTCTTTCCTTTGTGCAGAAGCAATAATATGCCTCTCCCTTTTCTATAAGCTGTTTGGCATAGTCGATATAGTCATTTTTTCTCTCGCTCTGCACATAAGGTCCATAGGGGCCGCCTATATCCGGGCCCTCGTCATGGGGCATATGAGCCATCTCAAGAGTTTTATATATTATGTCCGTAGCACCCTCTACGTATCTTTCTCTGTCCGTATCCTCTATTCTCAATATGAATTTGCCGCCTTGTGATTTTGCAATAAGGAATTCATATAAAGCCGTTCTTAAATTTCCTATGTGCATATAGCCTGTGGGGCTTGGCGCAAATCTTGTTCTTATCATTGTGTTTTCCTCCTGTGGCGTTTATTCTGCATAGACAGCATTTTCTATATCCGATCTTACTATGGCAAGCTCATGCTGTGTTTCTCTTGAAACTTTTTCTGTAATAAGGCCTATTGAATATTTATTCGCAAGCATATCCGCCGTATCCGTAAGCATAGCAACAGCTATATTTGCCTTTGTTCTGACATTTTCATACTTGTTTATATTGTCGATGTAGTCATTTAAAAATGTTCTTTCATTTTCATCGGCTTTTGAAACATCGTAGGCTTTTTCGCAAAGCTCTACCGAATGGTTTACATAATCGAGTATCTCTTTGTTCTTGCTTTCGAGAGCAGCCTTATTTGTTTTGATGTTTCCTGCCGCCAATATAAGAGCGATCGCCGTTATGAATATCAAAATCGCCATGATCACATATGCAATAAAGCTGTATTTATTTTTCATTTTTTTATCTCCTATTCATAATAGCCTAAGCTGCTGAGCGTATCGGATACCTTTTTTCCGACGATCTCGGCGCCTTGCTTGCTGAAGCCTTTGCCGTTTAACACAAAGTTGGCAGGGATGTTGCCCTTGGCTATGCCGGGCTTATCCTCTTCGTTTATCGTTACATCATATTCTTTGACGGCATCATTGTAAAGATAACTGTAAAGATCTAAAAATTTATTGCCGAAGGCTGATGAAAGATCTGAATTTATCTTCTTTATCCTGTCCACATCTCCTACGATAGGGCCTATTACCAAATATTTATCCGAATCCAAAAATTCAGCCATTTTTTTGTATATTTCGATCGTCTTGGCATCATCCACAAAATTTTTGGTATTTCCTATAAAAAATATTGTGATGTCGTTTTTCCTGAGCTCCATAGCTTTGGTAACAACAGGTGTGGGCTCAAGGATGATATCTTCAAAGCCGCTTGCAAGCCTTGTAAATTTATATGTGCCGTAGAACTGAGAGAGTATTCCTTCAATACCGTTTATTTTACAGGGGTTAAAACCTGAATTCTTGTCAAAGTCTATATTCGGCTCATAGCCGTAGGAATTTGAAACAGCTATTTCTCTGTACTCTACCTTAGCCGGGATATCAAAGGGCGCAACATAAAGGGGAACTCCGCCCTGACGTGCGGCAATATCCTCTATAGAGCCTTGATTTACACCTAAATTATAACAAAGCCTTACCGCATTTTTTGACAGATATGCCACATAAGACGGTGTGGAATAGTCAGCGGCTATCGTGTAGGAATCGCCCCAGCATGATATAGGCGTCGGCTCGGAAGGATCGGCGGGAATATTTTCCATATTGGGAGTCTGTGCCTCTCCGTATACATTTTTGTTAAAATCGTTTTCGTGGGAATACTCTGTAAAATCCTTGGGAGTAATATCCTCCGGAGGCGGCTCTTTAAATATAAATTTAAAAGCACAGAGCACTATTACCGCTATAAAGATTATTATAACAGCTATAATTATTATCCTTTCCGGAAAATCTATATTATAGCTGCCGTTGTCTTTTTTATTATGTCCAAACATACAGTGACCTCACTTCATAAATATTTATTCATAGACGAAAGCCTTATGAAAATAAAATGAGCAGTTCGATTTATTGCGAAAATACGGCTTCGCTTAAATCATTATACATATTTTACAACAAATAGCTCCGAATGTCAATTTTATAAAAATATTTACACGAAAAAAATTATATGCTATAATTATGTATATTGTTTACTTATATCGGAGGAGCGTTATGAAGAATATAAATACGATAACAGATGAGATAAGCAAGGTCATTATAGGCAAGAAGGATATAATTAAAAATGTAGTGCTGGCTATAATTGCAGGCGGTCATATACTTCTTGAGGATATACCCGGCGTCGGCAAGACAACGCTTGCATTGGCTCTTTCAAGAACGCTTGGGCTTGACTATAACAGGATACAGTTTACGCCTGATGTAATGCCAAGCGATGTTATAGGATTTAATATGTATAATCAGAAAAAAGGCGATTTTGAATATATAAAAGGAGGAGCGGTATGCAATCTTTTCCTTGCAGATGAGATAAACAGAACATCATCCAAGACCCAGTCGGCTCTTCTCGAGCTTATGGAGGAAGGGCGATATACAGTTGACGGAGTCACAAGAAAGCTTCCCGAGCCTTTCATTGTCATCGCTACTCAAAATCCCTTTGGTTCAGCAGGCACTCAGAGACTTCCTCAGTCACAGATCGAAAGATTTATGATAAGAACATCCATAGGCTATCCCGATGCCAAGGATGAGATCAGCATAATGAAGGGCGCCAAGGATAATAAGCTTGAGGTATTAAAAAATATTATTTCAGCCGGTGAGCTTACAGAATTGAGAACGGCTGCCGAGGACATATATGTTAAGGAGAATATATATGAATTCATAGTTAATATTGTAAACTCTACCAGAAAAAATAAATATACGGCAATAGGCATAAGCCCGAGAGGAAGTATTGCAATACTTAAAATGGCAAAGGCAAGTGCATTATACAACGGAAGAGAATTTGTTTCGGTCGATGATGTGCTCGATATAATCTACTGCACCGCCTGCCACAGGATAGAACTCAGCAATGATGCCAGAGCCGAGGGCATAAATGCCGAAAAAGTCATAGGAGACATTGTAAAGAAAATAAGGATATGATCACGGGAATGATGTGAATGCGAATATTTAAGGTAACCTCTTTTATTGTATTAATATTTATTTTAATATCTGCCGCTGTTTATTTTAATGTATATCCCTTGTTTAAAATTGCGGCGGCTCTTATTGTGTTTGCGGCTGCCGATATATTTTTGTTTGCACTCTCAAAAGGCTGTGTCATACATATATCCACTGATAAAACAGAATACAGAAAAAAAGACAAGGGCCTTATAAAGCTCAGCATAAAAAACAGGTGCCTTTGTCCTGTAAGCAATGTTACCGTTACGCTTTCAATAAAAAACAGATATTATAAAGGCACGGCCGAAAGCTATTCCTTTCCCTTGGGAGTGCTCTGCGGCAAAAATATAAGACGGCCGTTTAAGATAGTTTATAACGGGATATTTGATATCAATATTGAAAAAGTGGAATATACCGATATGCTAGGTATATTGAAAAAAAGTATGTCAAGCGGATCAAAATATTCATTTGTTGTTTTCCCAAAGGAGACTGAAAGCTGCAGCACCGATATGACAGGCGCAATAGATACGGACAATATACCATCGGAAAATGTTTACAGTTCAAACAGCGGTGATATAAGCTCCTTCAGAGAATACAGGGAAGGAGACAGGCTCAACGGTATAAATTGGAAGCTGACCGCACGTATGGATGATATATATGTACGGGAATACGAAAGGACAAGCATGGATGAGGCAGTCGTATTGCTGGATATGTACGTTAATAATATAGACAAGGCGCTGGATGAGCTGTATGCGGTATTGAAGCATAAAAGAAATTTTTATGTTTTTTGGCTGCCTGCGGGAGCAGAGGAATTTAAAAGCGGATATGTTTCAGACGAAAGCAGCGCATATGATCTGCTTATCGACATATACGACTCTGCCCCGGATATGATAGCGAACAGAGGAATAAATGAATATAAAAAAATATATAAAGGACATAGGTTTATTTATATAAGCAACACGGTGGAGTCGGTCCAATGAAAAAAAAGAACACGGTAAAAACAGGAATAGTATTCAATAAACAAGGATATGTGATTTCCGATATGAATATTTTTAACTTTATCATCAGATATATTCTTGTTTTTATTTCAACATTGCTGATAGTATATATCAGTTTTAACAGCTTCAATATCCATATAGAAATGAAGGCTATATTTAAGATCGATGCAATATTAGCTTTTATTTTAATGCTCGCCGATATAAATATTATTGCCGCTCTTGCAGTAAACAGCGGCTTGATATATATACTTTACAAATATATCGAAAATAATTTTGAGATACTCAAAAACGGGATATTGGCTATAATGAATGAGTCATACAGCGTTATACGTATAGCCTTCAGCTTGCCGGAGGTAGACGGATTTGACAAGATAATGACAGATACATCTTTTACAATCAATATGGTAGCGCATACCGTGACCGTGGCTGTAGTCATTATCACTGCTCTTATCATAGGCCGCTATATGTCCAAAATTTTATATGGTGTCCTTGTTTCGCTTTTGCTTGGATTTATTAAATTCGGCGGCGGGAATGTAGATAAAAAATTTGGAGCTGCGCTGATAGTGACTCTTGTTATCGTGTGTGTTTTGAATTTGTGCTCAAAGCGCAAAATATTATTTGGCAATCGATTCAAGCCCGCAAGAAAAAATACATATTTTCAAAAGGGTGACAGTCTATATATATCGCAGCTTTGTTTTATTGCCTGTATCATAGGAACCGCTGCTCTCCTTACAGGCGGCGCCAAAAGCTTACCAAAAGACTACACCAATAGCTTAAAGGCGACCGTAAGAGATATTGCTGTTATGAAATATGTGGAATACAAGGATTTCAATAATCGCAGCAGCTTTGATGCAGGGCAGGTAGGATACCAGGCGTATTTCAAGCCCGATATGAAGAAGATAAAAACCGTGCAGCTTGATATGCCCGATGATGAAAGCGTATTGCTCAGGGAATTTATCGGTCAGGATTATAACTACAGAATGAATATGTGGACAAGTGCCGACACGGAGGATATAAACTCTTATCTGAATATCGATGATGAAAACAAGAAAATAACAGACAAAATATGTGCAGAACAAAATTTCCTTAAAAATGAAGATGCCGCCAAGGCGGTAGCCGACTATCTCATCAATAATTATACATACAGCATAACGACGCAGACTCTTCCGTATGGCAAGGATTTTGTCAACAATTTTCTTGAAGACGACAGAAAGGGCAATTCAACACATTTTGCCTCCGCCGCTGTTTTGATACTCAGAGATATGGGGATTCCGGCACGGTATGTAAGCGGATATAAGATCGATGACGAACAGATATTGGCGAGTAAATACGACAGGAAAAGCGGAAAATTCAATGTAGATATAACAAATGCCAATGTTTATGCGTGGGTGGAAATATACGACAGTGAAAAGGGCTGGATAAACGTCAACGTTTCAGATCCTCCGTCTATGGAAGAAACTAAAAAGATTATAGAGGAGGAAAACAATAAAAAAGAACACCCCAATACAGATATAAATAATTATTTCAGAACGGTAGACAAAGAAAAATACACACCTAAAAATATAATGAATAGTGTACTTAAAGCATTGGCTGTATTTATCATAACGGCAGTGCTGACTGTAATAGCTTTGATATTGCTTTTGAAAGCTTTCAAATTTTTGAATAAGATCGTAAAATATATGAAAGCGAGCGACTCTGAAAAAGCTTCTGTTTTAATTAACAGCCTTTCCGAAAAAACAGGTGCAAATACAAATTCACTTAAAGAGCTGGGAGCCTTGCTTAAAGAAAGAGGCAATTCCTCAGAGACCGTTGATAAAACAATAATGCTGGCAGAAAAAATAATGTTTTCGCCAAGCTCCGAAAAAAACGATATCAAAAAGCTCAATAAACTTATAAAAAGCCTGAAACAATGAGGTGATCCTCAAAATTCAGGCTTTTTTATTATCAACCTATATATGTGGTAAGCTTTCCTATCTTTTCTATAACGCATTCCACAACATCGCCTTTTTTAATAAATTTAGGCGGTTGGAATCCCATGCCTACGCCGGCAGGAGTACCCATGGCAATGATCGTTCCTGCCTTGAGGGTCATACCCTGTGACAGTTCTGCGATCACATGAGGTATATCAAATATAAAAAGATCTGTGGCGCTGTTTTGTCTGAGCTCGCCATTAACAAAGGATTTGACCGAAAGTACGGGAGGTCTTGAAAACTCATCTTCCGTTACGATACAAGGACCCATAGGAGTAAAGCCGTCAAGACTTTTGCCGAAATACCACTGCTTATGCCTTGTTTGTAAATTACGTGCGCTTATATCATTCATGATAGTATAGCCGAATACATAGTCAAAAGCTTTTTCTTTTGGAACATTTTTAGCATCTTTGCTTATTACAAGCGCCAGTTCACACTCATAATCCAAACTGTCTACAATATTCCTATGATCGGGCAGCAAGCCTTTATCGGGCAAGCATTCGTTAACCCTCTTGGAAAAATACACCGCATAGGGTCTGTCGCCGCCAAAGGCTTCTTTTTTATAGCGTGCAGACTCGGCAGCATGATCAAGAAAATTGATACCGAGACATATGATATCCTGTCTTGGCTCAGGTATGGGAGCCAATATTTGACTTTCCTGTATGGCAATGGGATTGCCTGCCATAGCAATTAGCTTTTCTATATTACATTCAGAAATTATAAGCTCATTCATGGAAGAAAAGGGCAATGGATAAATATACCTGTCGGTAATAGCGCCGACCATAGTTTTGCCAAGATGTATAAAGGTAACAAGTTTCATATAAATACCCCCTGAACGCATATATATTCAAATAAAGTATAGCATAACCGCATTAAAAATAAAAGTCAGAAAAAAAATTCGAAAAATATCGAACAAACATTTGACAAACGAACATATATGTGATATAATAAGCGTAAATCAAATAAAAATATGGAAATATTTTCAATGATACCAAAAAATTTATCGAACATATTATTACAATGGAGGTTATTATATGAATATCAAAAAATTATGCAGAAGAGCATTGACGATCGTAACTGTATCCTGTACATTATTTTGCATCAATTTCTTTATAAGCTGGAGCGGCAATGTGGCATTTGAAAGCATGGAAAGGGCAACGCTTCCTTTTATAGCAATAGCATCTGTATGCTGGCTTATATATGGTATTGCCGCAGACAGTGCAAAGGCCAATAAACGCAAACAAGCAAAGAGAAGACCTATTGTAAGGAAAAACAACGTTATATATTTGGATAGTCTTATTTCATTGGGCTATTATAAAAAAGCCTGCTGACAGGCAGGAGGATACACCGCAAAAGGGCAGCTTTATAAGCTGCCTTTTTTTGTATATACAGTTGACAAATCCCTTTATTTATTTTATAGTGTATATATAAAATCAATTTATGAGAGGTGCGAAATTATGAAAATTGCTTTGATCAATGAAAACAGTCAGGCAGCAAAGAACGAACTTATATTTTCAACATTAAAAAGCGTTGTCGAGCCTAAGGGGCATGAGGTATTTAACTATGGTATGTATACTGCCGAGGACAAGGCACAGCTTACATATGTACAGTGCGGTATATTGGCTGCGATACTCCTTAACTCCGGTGCGGCAGATTTTGTTGTAACAGGCTGCGGTACAGGTGAAGGCGCTATGCTTGCCTGCAATGCTTTTCCGGGAGTGCTGTGCGGACACATCGTCGATCCCTCAGACGGCTATATGTTTGCTCAGATAAATGACGGCAATTGTGCAGCATTTCCTTTTGCCAAAGGATTTGGTTGGGGAGCAGAGCTCAATCTTAAATATACTTTTGAACAGTTATTCTCAGGAAAGAGCGGACAGGGCTATCCCAAGGAGAGAGTAGTGCCCGAACAGAGAAATAAAAAGATACTCGATGAGGTAAAGAAGATAACTCATACGGATATGCTTACGATACTTAAGAATATAGATCAGGAATTGCTAAAGGGTGCAGTAAGCGGCGAAAAATTCAGCGAATATTTCTTTGCGGAATGTAAAGATGCTGATATTGCAGAATATATAAAGGGAATACTGTAATAAGTTTGGCAGAATACAGTGTGCAATACTTGAAGCTGAAATATTATTAAAGATTAAAGGGCGTTATTCCAAAGAATAATGCCTTTTTAAGTGGAATTACAAGAATTTTATACATAAAAAATAGGTCGGGGCAGTTCCTTAACTATTCGTAAAAGGATAGTTTTGCGAATAGTTAAGGGTATATTTGCCCTAAATCGGCCCTATTTTTTTTGAACCCTATATATGCTTTGAATTTAATTATGTAAACAATGTCAGCTGATCCGTATCTCTTATTCCGTCTACAACTCCGTTTATCTTCATCAGCTCTATAAGTTTCTTTCCAAGCTGAGTTCTGTTCATCATATCTTCAAGAGTTTCAAATTCACCGTCTTTTCTTGCTTCGACCACAGATTCTGCCACAGATACACCCATGCCTTCTATTGTACACAAAGGCGGCAGCAGCACTTCTTCGCCATTGTCATTTTTGACTACCTTGAATTTTGTTGCCTCTGATCTATGAATATCGATCTTTGTAAATTTATATCCACGTACATACATTTCTATGACAAGCTTTAATATATCTGCCACAGATCTGTCTTTATCGGAAGCCTGTTTTCCCATTGCTGCTATCTCATCATATCTTTGCTGAGCTTTTTCAAGCCCGAAACACATATTATCATATTCAAAATTTTCATATTTCATTGAAAAATGTGCTGCATAAAATGCTAACGGATAGTTTATTTTAAAGTAGCCTATTCTAAACGTATTTGTGCAATATGCCACAGCGTGTCCTTTTGGGAACATATACTTTATTTTTTTACAGCTTTTTATATACCATTCAGGAACGTCATGCTTGCGCATAAGCTCTTCTTCATCGGGTCTCAGGCCTCTTCCTTTTCTCACATTTTCCATTATCGAAAATGCATCTGCATTCGGTACATTATGGAGCATAAGATATACCATTATATCATCTCTTGTAGGAATAACTTCGTTAAGAGTACATACACCTTCTTCAATAAGCTCCTGTGCATTTCCGTTCCATACATCGGTACCATGGGAAAGTCCGGATATCTTAACAAGGCCGGAAAACGATTTTGGCTGTGTCTCAAGAAGCATACCTATTACAAAATTCGTTCCGAATTCGGGAAGTCCTAATGTACCTGTTTCACAGTGTATTTGCTCTTTTGTCACCCCAAGAGCCTCGGGAGATGTAAACAATGACATTGTTGCTTTGTCATTCATAGGCACATCAAGCGGATCAAAGCCGGTAATATCTTTATACATACGCAGTATTGTAGGTACATCATGACCCAGCATATCCAGCTTAAGGAGGCAGGCATCTATCGAATGATAGTCAAAATGTGTCGTTGTCACGCCGGAGTCCGCCTTATTTGCAGGATGCTGAACAGGACAAAATTCATGTATATCAGTATAATCGGGAACAATTACAAGGCCTCCGGGATGCTGACCTGTTGAACGCTTTACTCCCACACAGCCTTCCACAAGACGGTTTATCTCGCTTGTTTTCATTGCTATGCCCTTTTGTTCACAATATTTCAATACATATCCGTACACTGTTTTATCCTGTAATGTGGATATTGTGCCGGCCTTATATACATTACCGCCCTCGAACAAAGTTTCGCAATACTTGTGAGCCCTTGTTTGGTCCTCTCCGGAAAAATTAAGGTCTATGTCGGGCTCCTTATCTCCCTTAAAGCCCAGGAATGTCTCGAATGGTATTGCCTGGCCGTTTTTATTCATTTCCGTGCCGCATACGGGGCATTTTTTATCAGGCAGGTCAAAGCCCGAATTGCCCGCTACCTTCTGCACTTCCTCCGAAGTGAAATCAGAGTATTTGCAGTTTGGACATACATAATGAGGATCAAGAGGATTCACCTCTGTTATGCCTGCCATAGTTGCGGCAAATGAACTTCCAACAGAACCTCTTGAACCAACTATGTATCCATGCTCATTTGAGTCTTTTACAAGCAAACGAGCTATGATATAAAGCACCGCATAGCCATTGCCTATTATAGATTCAAGCTCTTTATTTAATCTTGTTTCTATTATTTCGGGCAGAGGATCGCCATATATCTCTTTTGCTCTTTGTGTGGTTATCCTGCGCAGATCCTCCTCCGAGCCTTCTATTTTCGGCGGACATTTCTTGTGAGGTATAGCTATGATACCGTCATCTATCATATCGGCAACAATGTTTGTGTTCGTTACAACTATTTCATATGCTTTACTTTTTTCCAAATAGGAAAATTCATTGAGCATTTCCTCTGTTGTCCTGAAATAAAGAGGCGCCTGATCCTCGCAGTCTTCAAGTTTAAAGCCTTCGCCTATCTGTACTATTCTTCTGTAGTCGGCGCATTCGGGATCGATAAAATGCACATCACCCGTTGCAACTACAGGCTTATTGTATTTATCGCCAAGCTCAACTATTCTTTTATTTATATTGATAAGATCATCTTCGCTTTCAACAGATTTACCATTACGGCTCGTATTGTTTATCATAAATCTATTGTTGTCTATAGGCTGTACTTCAAGGTAATCATAGAACGCCACTATTTCTTTTATATCCTCTTCGGGCATATCACTGTATACGGCTTCATACAGATCACCTGCTTCGCAGGCTGAACCCAACACAAGATTTTCCCTGTATTTAAGTATCTCGGATTTGGGAATACACGGCCTTGAGCTTCTTTTATTGAAGTATTTAATGTGTGATGCAGACACAAGCTCATAAAGATTTTTCAATCCCGCCTGATTTTTTGCAAAAATTATAATATGATATCTCTTTGTAATCTTGGATTTATCTATGGATTCGCTACAGGCTGCATTAATTTCATTTATACTTACAATACCTTTTGACTTAAGCATTTTTATAAATTCCATAAAGCAAAGTGCTGTAGCTTCCGCATCATGAACGGCTCTGTGATGATTTTCAAGAGAAATATTGAGCTCATCGCATACCGTATCCAGCTTGAAATTATTGAGCGCAGGCAAAAGTGCTCTTGAAAGCTCAAGAGTATCTATAACGGTGTTATCTATATTATCGCCCTTTTCTTTTGCAAACCTTCTCAAAAATCCCACATCGAAGCCGGCATTATGTGCCACAAGCACACTGTCGCCTATGAATCCCATAAATTCGGGAACAATGTCTTCTTCGGTACCGTAGCCTTCAACCATTTCGTCATATATTCCCGTAAGCTTTGATATCTTAGGTTCTATATGTCTTTCGGGATAAACAAATGTAGAAAATCTGTCTATTATTTCACCGTTCTTTACCTTAACGGCTCCTATCTCTATGATCTTGTCGCTTTTGTTGTTCAGGCCGGTAGTCTCGAGGTCAAACACAACATATGTAGTATCTATGCTTTGGCCATGGGAATTTTTAACGATTGCACCGATATCGTTTACCATATATCCTTCACAGCCGTAAAGAGGTTTGATATTTTTGCCTTCTATTGCGTGAAGTACATCGGGAAAGGCTTGTACCACACCGTGATCTGTAAATGCAATTGCCTTATGACCCCAATATACGGCTCTGTCAATGTACTCATATGCAGACGTAATGCCATCCATCATACTCATATTTGTATGAAGATGCAGTTCCACTCTCTTTTCAGGTGCATTATCGGGCCTTATTTCCGGCGCCTGTGCTTCGTTTATCTCCCTTATGATAAGTACCTGCTCATTATTTTCAAAGGGATCGTTTTCTATATTGCCCTTTATTCTTACATATACAGGCTTTTTACCTTTATTTACAAGCTTTTTATATTTTCCGTATTCCTCGGGCTGTATGAACATTTTGATATATACGGAGTTTGTTCCGTCTGTAACGGCACTTTTAACAATCAGTCGACCGTTTTTTGTCTCCCTTGTTTGGGCTTCCATATATATTCTTCCCTCGATAACGGCTTCTCCCATTTTTCTGCACGCTTCCGTAATGGAAACAGGTTCTTGCTCTATGGTAGCTAAAGAAGGCGCTGAAGCTTTTATTCTTCTTTTTTTATTAAAGTCGGTATCACTTATTACGGGAACGGTGGCGGAGGCTTCCATACGAGCGGCAGCCTGAGCCATATATTCTTCGTTGTGTTTTAAAATGAGCCTTTTCTTTTCCTCTATAGCCCCTTCATCAATTTCTTTATTTTTGAACACAACATTGACATTTATATTAAGTCTTTGCTCCAGTACCTTGCTAAATTCTTTATCAAGATCAAAGTTTTTGAATAAAAAGGCAGAATTATTGTCCACAAAGATATTAAGTATGTTTTCATCAAGATGCCATTCGGCATTTTTAAACAAAGCCGAACACACAAAATTTCTGCTCCTTACTATATCCTCGAGTCTGTGCCAATATTGAGCGATCTTTTCTTCATCCGTGCAGTTTTCCATATTGTATGAAATGTCTGCGCTTACGCCTTCGATACCCGGAAATGCATCTAAAATATCTGATTCCAAATCATTTATACAGCTTTCGTCAACAAATGCATCGGATAAAAGATGCACCTCTACATTTTTGCTTTCATTGGTAACCTTCAATGTATCGACGATCGTATTTTTCAAATTTGTCCTGACATTTGCAGAAAGGTCTATATTGCCAAACACCTTATTAAATTCTGTATTTTTCATGTATACCACTCCAAATCACAGCTTATCTATCTCCTCTATAAGAGCGTTTAAAAGCTGATTTTCGGGAAGCTTTTTAAGTATTTCGCCTTTTTTGAATATAAGCCCGTAGCCCTTTCCGCCGGCAATACCTATATCCGCCTCTCTTGCTTCTCCCGGTCCGTTTACGGCACAGCCCATCACTGCGACCTTTATATCTTTATTTATATTTCTGCATTTTTCCTCGACCTTATTGGCAAGGCCTATAAGATCTATGGATGTTCTTCCGCACGTTGGGCATGATATGAATTCTATTCCGAATTTTCTCAATCCCAGTGATTTAAGTATCTCCTTTGCCACTCTCACTTCGTCTACAGGGCTTCCTGTAAGAGATACCCTTATAGTGTCGCCTATACCCATAGCCAGTATAGCGCCTATTCCTACGGAAGATTTAACAGTACCCGCCCATTTTGTGCCGGCTTCGGTTATGCCTAAATGTATAGGATAGTCCACCGTATTTGAAAGAAGTGAGTAAGTATCAAGTGAAAAAGGTACGTTGGAAGCTTTTATTGAAATAACTATATCGTGAAAATCATATTTTTCCAATATCCTCACATGACCCAATGCGCTTTCCACAAGACCTTGAGGCGTGACCTCTCCATATTTTTCAAGTATATTTTTTTCAAGGGATCCCGAATTAACGCCTATTCTTATAGGTATTCCTTTTTCCTTTGCAGCTTCGACAACAGCTTTTACTCTGTCCTCGCTGCCTATATTTCCGGGATTTATCCTCAGTTTGTCAACGCCGTTTTCTATAGCCTTCAACGCAAGCCTGTAATCAAAATGTATATCGGCTACAAGCGGGATATTTATTTGCTTTTTTATATCTTTTATTGCTTCCGCCGCCGCCATATCGGGAACGGCAACTCTTATTATTTCGCAGCCGGCTTCCTCAAGCTCCTTGATTTGACCGACTGTTGCTTCTACATCAGAGGTTTTTGTATTGCACATGGATTGTATCGCTATGGGATTATTGCCTCCGACAAGTACATTGCCTATTTTCACTGTTCGTGTTTTTTTTCTTTCTATCATTTAAATCACCCTTTAAATCAATTTAAGTACATCGTTATATGCTATATATATGCCAAGTGCCATTAAAAGAACGAAGCCTATAAAATGCACCAGCCCTTCTATATTTTTGGGTACGGTTCTCCTTGTGATAAGCTCTATAAAAGCAATTACTATACGTCCTCCGTCTATTGCCGGCAAAGGCATAAGATTAATAACGCCCAGGTTGGCACTCAGCAAGGCTGTCAGTTCAAGCATTGACAATATGACAGCCCATTTGCTGAGGGCTGCGCTTTCTCTGTATACCTCGCCTACTGCGGAAGTGATGCCTATAGGCCCCGACATTTCCGTAATGGCTATTTTGCTTGTTATGAGCTGCACAAAAGCATATGCCGTCATTTTGACGATACTGACCATACTGAAAAAACCATATGAAAAATATTTGACCAAGCTTGCTTTTTCAAGCAAACGATCTTTGTTTAAACCCATGACATCAAAATACGGTGCTTTTATATCAAGGCTAAAGCCAAAAAGACTTCTTTTTTCCTTTTCATCATATCTGGGAGAAATATTAAAGTCCATATTTCTGCCGTTTCTTTTAACAGTAATCAAATAATTGTCATCCGTGCTTTGACTTGTATAAAAATCAAAGTCGCTCCTGCTGTATACCTTATGACCGTTTACAGCGGTTATGGTATCGCCTGCCTGTATTCCCGCCTCGGCCGCTGCGGAATTTTCACTGATAGCCACTATATCGGTGGTCATCATATATGTGCACATTCCAATAATTGTCATGGCAGCAAAGGCAAGTATGAAATTCATAACAGGGCCTGCAAAGCATATGGCTATTCTCTGCAAAGGCGTGGTGTCATTAAATGATATAACATCATCTCTGTCTTCTGCCTCATCGGCCATTCTGCAAAAGCCGCCTAAGGGAAGTATTCTTATGTTATATTCAGTATCCCCTTTTTTGAATCCGCATAATTTAGGACCCATACCGACAGAAAATTCTTCAACCAAAACATTGCATTTTTTCGCTACCCAAAAATGTCCTGCCTCATGTATCACCACGATCACGGTAAAAATAAGTAAAGTTAAAATAACAGACAATTAATCCACCTCTGTATTTTCGGCATATTCCCTTGCCCATTTGTCGGCCTTGAGAACATCCTCTAAATTATAATTATACTTAACAGTATATGCACTCATTGTCTTTTCTATAAGTTTTGGGATATCTAAAAAGCCTATCTTCCTATCTATAAATTTGGCAACGGCAATTTCATTTGCCGCATTTAAAACGGCAGGCATAGTGCCGCCCGTTCTTATTGCTTTATACGCCAAGCCAAGACACGGGAACTTGTCTGCATGGGGCTTTTCAAAGGTAAGGTCATTTCTTTCAAAAAAATTTATTTTCGGAAAAGAATTCCTGACTCTCTTTGGATAGGTAAGAGCATACTGTATCGGCACTCTCATATCGGGTTCGCCCAATTCGGCTATAACGGCGCCGTCTTCATAGCCTACCATTGAATGCACAATGCTCTGAGGATGCACCAGCACCTCTATTTGATCCAGCTCTACATTAAAAAGCCACTTTGCCTCTATGACTTCAAGTCCTTTATTCATAAGTGTAGCAGAATCTATGGTTATTTTTTTGCCCATATCCCAATTTGGATGCTTAAGCGCATCATCCACAGTCACCTTTGATACATCCTCATATGTTCTGAACGGTCCTCCCGAAGCGGTAAGAAATATCTTAGCTATCTTGTTGCCTTTATTTCCCTGCAGAGATTGAAATATTGCTGAATGCTCACTGTCTACGGGATACATTGCAACTCCGTTTTCTTCTATAAGCTTCATTACAAGCTCGCCTGATGTAACAAGAGTTTCCTTATTGGCAAGAGCAATATTTTTTTTGGCCTTTATGGCTTCTGTAGTTGGCACAAGACCTATATTGCCCACAACGGAATTAACTACGGTATCAGCCTTTTTATATGTGGCTACGGCAATAAGCCCTTCCATTCCCGTATATATCTTAACAGGCAGATCCGCCACATTTTTTTTGAATTCATCGGCCTTGTTTTTATCCATTACACAAACGATATCGGGCTTGAACTCTCTCACCTGTTTTTCAAAAAGATCTATCCTGGTATTCGTACTCATTGCCCATACTTTTATGCCGCCAATATCTCTTATCACTTCAAGAGTCTGCGTGCCTATAGAACCTGTTGAACCAAGAATTGCGATATTTTCAGTCAAAGTAAACACTCCTTAAGAAAAAATACACATAATAATATAAACAAAAGGCATTGTAAACAATACGGAATCAAATCTGTCCATAACACCGCCATGCCCCGGCATAATTTTGCCGTAGTCCTTTATACCGACCTGTCTTTTTATTGAGGATGCTGCCAAATCTCCAAGCTGTCCAAATACAGAACCTACAGCACCGGCAATGGCAAGTATCCATATAAATTCGGGAGCCAGACCATAGTATTTGTAGCAAACAAAAGCGTAAATCGATGACAGCACAGCGGCAGTTACAACACCGCCTATTGCGCCTTCAACCGATTTATGAGGGCTTAGCTCAGGAGTAAGCTTGTGCTTTCCTATAGCGGAGCCTATAAAATATGCGCCTGTGTCGCTTGCAAAGGCAAAAATAAAGGGAAGCCATGTAAATATGATTGAAAAATCACGTAATCTGCATATTAGGCTCATCATTACCGTGACATAGAAAAAACCAAGCACTGTAATTGCGCCGTCAAGTATGGTATTTGTTTTATGCAGCAAGACGAGCACAGTCATTATTACCAATATCATTGAAATGAATATCAGATCAAAATACTCTGTTTTGTCCGACATTATAACAAATATAAAATAAAAAATATTCAGTAAAAAGCCTGCAAAGTGTACAGGCTTTATTTTGCCCGAAACAGCCTTATACAGCTCATATATGCCTATAAGAGATATTAGAAGCGTCACAGCCTCAAGAGGCAAGCCGCCCACAATTATAAAAAGCAGCAAAAAAACGATCCCTATCGCTGCTGAAATTATCCTTACTAACATTTGCCAACCTCATTTCTGCCGCCGAAACGTCTGTCTCTGCCTTGATAGGCTTTTATGGCATTCTTCAGATCATCTATTGTAAAATCCGGCCATAGCTTATCCGTAATGTAATATTCGGAATAAGCGCTTTGCCACAGCAGGAAATTACTTGTTCTTAATTCACCGCTTGTTCTTATTATAAGTTCGGGATCGGGAGTTCCGGCGCTGTCAAGATGATCGGATATAGTTTCCTCTGTAATATCAAGGGGATCCAATTTACCGTCTTTTACCTCTTGTGCAATTTTTTGGACAGCCCTTTTTATCTCATCTCTGCTGCCATAGTTCATAGCAATGGTAAGGTGGATACCTGTTCTGTTTTTAGATACCTCCTTAAGCTTGGCTATATCCTTTTGAAGATCGTCTGAAAGAGCGGTCAGATCGCCTATAGAGTCAACTCTGAAGTCGCTGTTTATATAGTCTCTGAAATACTTGTTTATGTATTCTCTCAGTATACCCATAATACCGTTGACTTCATCCTCTGCCCTTTTCCAGTTTTCCGTAGAAAAGGCATATACGGTAATATGTTCAACACCCAAACCTCTTGCGTCGTTTAAAAGATTGTCAAGAGTATTTGCGCCTTGCTTATGCCCCAGAACACGGGGAAGATGTTTTTTCTTGGCCCAGCGGCCGTTACCATCCATAATTATCCCTATATGCTTTGGCACTGCATTTGCCATAATATCCCTCATTTCTCATTACTGCAAATAAGTCTGACAAAAATGTCAGACTTATTATTCATATTATCAAAAAAATTGCTGTTTCGCAGACTTTATTTTAAACTTTGCGATAGCCTTTACATTTTTACATTAAACCTGTAAATACAAAAACATCATTTAAATATTTATATAGACATGATCTCTTTATTTTTGGATTCAATAGCTTTGTCAATATCCTTTATATATTTATCTGTAAGCTTTTGTATTTCTTCTTCAAGATCATCCAATTCATCTTCTGTTATTTCGCTTTTCTTTTCAAGCTTCTTAGCAAGATCCATGGCGTCACGCCTTATATTTCTGATAGCGACCTTTGAATTCTCACCCATTTTCTTTACATCTTTTGTAAGGGATTTTCTTCTTTCTTCTGTGAGCTCAGGGAACACAAGTCTTATTACATTGCCGTCGCTGTTAGGGTTGATGCCTATATCAGCCTTGTTTATGCCCTTTTCTATTGCTTTTATTGTGGACTTATCAAAGGGCTGTACCATAAGCACCCTGGCTTCGGGAACTGAAATGTTGGCTACCTGGTTCAAGGGCATTTCCATACCGTAGCATTCCACAACTACCTTATCCAGCACATGGGTATTGGCTCTTCCGGCTCTGATGCCGAGCAGCTCATTTGTTAAATTTTTTACGGTTTTGCCCATCTTTTCTTCATAAACTTTGGTATGTTCAGACATAAAAATTACCTCCATTTTAAAAATATTGAATGTAATGAAATATTTTTAAGTTATATTTTCCGCAGTCCTTGTGTCCTGCCAAAGGGTTGCCTGCAAGCCGACGCAGGGAAACAAGGTTACCGACAAGGAAAATACACCTTTATTTTAAAAATATTGAATGTTAAAAGCTACACGGTTACAGTCGTGCCTATCTTTTCGCCGTTGGCGGCTCTTATTATACAGTTTTCCTCAGCTAAGCCAAATAATACTACAGGTATTTTATTTTCATAGCAAAGATTGGCGGCAGCTATATCTATAACACCTAAATTCTTCTCCACTATGTCCCTGCACGGTATCTCATCATATTTTCTTGCATACGGGTTTACGGCAGGGTCACTGTCATATACGCCGTCTACCGCCTTTGCAAAAAGTATGGCATCTGCGTTAAGCTCGCAGGCTCTCAATGCCGTTACGGTATCTGTTGAAAAGAAGGGATGTCCTATACCGGCGGCAAATATAACTATTTTGCCTTTTTTTAGCAGCTTGTTCGCCTTGTCCTTAGAGAACTCGGTTGTAAATGTACCTATTTTGATAGGCGTCATTACAACGGCGTCTATACCCTTTTGCTTGCAGCAGTCTGCAAAATACAGAGCATTCATAACCGTGGCAAGCATACCTATTTTGTCGGCGGTCACCCTGTCCATATGAGGATTGGCGCTTCTGCCTCTCCAAAAATTTCCGCCGCCTATTACCAGAGCAGCCTTTGTGCCGGCAGAAATAATTGTTTTGATCTGATCGATGATCGAAAATATCACATCGTTATTGAAGCTGCCCTGAGAATTTCCGGCAAGAGCTTCACCGCTTAATTTAAGTATTACCTTATTATACATTTTACGCACTCCTTCCGCTGATATAATAATAACACATTTTTCTATATTTGACTATATATTTTTTTAAAAATAAGCAAAAAAATAGCATTATCCTGTGTTTATTGCTTTTCGGTAAAACGGCAATAAATTTTATTTTTATATAAAAAAACAAAATAAGATCGGCAAATAAAGGCTTAAAAAATAATATTCTGTCTGCAGCACAGCAGGCTTTTTATATGCAGAAGCACCTGTTTTCAAGTACACAAAAAAGGCTCAGAAAGCCGCAAATCGACTTTCTGAGCCTAATATTTCTATGCTCAAATATCTGATACTAAAGCAGATCAACCTTATACACAAGCTTAAAATTGTCTATTTGATCCGCTTATTTATAAATTTATACAAAATATATGTGACTGCGATAGCACAGCACACGCCTGAAAAATCGATCCAAATATCCGTTACGGAGCTGTTGCGCCCTGCCGAAAATATCTGTATGGTTTCATCAACACAGGCTGTCAAAAGCCCTAAAAAGGCTATACAATGCCAGCATTTTTTTATATCATGGTCATAGAAATAAAAATCCGATGTAATAAGATAGCCTAAGCCCGCAAACTCTGTAAAGTGCGCCAGCTTTCTTATAATGCCTTCCGTAATATTTATATTGAAGAGATCGTTTATAAACTCTACAAGGGCAAAGCTTATTCCCGAGGAATGCTCCGCATCCATGGAAGAGTTAGTCCAAATGAAGCCTATACACAGGATCGTAAGTACAATAAATACATATTTCAGCTTTGTCATATCACAGGCCTAAAAGCGGACCAAACACATCCTTAAGCTCGGCTACATCAGAAGCGCTGTAGCTGGAATAACATATTCTTTGGAATTCCTGTTTTTCATCTTCTGAAAGATCATTATACATACTTCTTACAGCCTGTCCGTCTGAAATTATATCATAGCTTGAGTCGGCATAATAGCTTTCCATTGCATTAAGAACAAATCTTGCTATGTCCTTAAGATCATTATTTGACAGATTAAGGATAACAATGTTCTTTGTAGTCTTTATTACACTGTCAAGCGCCGCTCTTTGGGAATCCGTAAGAACTATATCTGACGGATCGGTGACCGGAGCTTCCGTTGTGGCTTCTGTAGTTGCCTCGGTAGTAGTTGTGGTTGCAGCGGATGAGCCGGAATTGCTGCTTGAGCTGCTTGAACCGCCGCCACCGCCGCCGGAGCTGCTTCCGCCGCCGCCACCACCACCGGAGCCTGTTGCTTTTTTGGTAGTAGTTTCAGTAGTATTTTTTCCGTTGTCTGCCTTTGTTGTCTCTGCAGATGTTGTGGTCTCTGTTATTTTTTCATTGTCTGCAACAAAGTTTACAAGAGCCTTACATACCTCGCCTCTTGTAATATTTTCCTTAGCTCTGAATAATCCTGCTTCCAAGGGCATGATATTGTTGTTAATAACAGTATCCACATACACAGAAGCCCATGGAGATACCGTATCTAATATCTCAGGCTTGATCTCCTTGTTCTCAAGCTTGCCTGCAAGAGCTATAACAACAGCAGTCTGTTCTCTTGTAAAATTATCCTTAGGTCTAAAGGTGTTGTCATCAAAGCCGTTTATGTAGCCGTTACTTTGAGCGATCCTTACTGCTGAATAATACCATGCGTTTGGATCGGCATTATCTGCAAAATCCTTCATATCGGCATTGGCGATTTCGGTATATCCGAAAACATTGTTGAATACAGTAGTAAGCTCTGCTCTTGTGATAGTTGCATCAGGCTTAAAGCTGCCGTCGGGATAACCCTTTAAATAGCCTGCATCTGTCATTTTGCTGATCGCAATACCCGTATCGCTGCTGTAATCCACATCAGAAAAGCTCTTGCCCTGCTCTGCGGCAGATACAAGCGCTGTGCCTGTGATACAGCAAACAGCAACTATGGATGCTGCTATTAAACTCTTCATTTTCATATAGTTTCCTCCTGTTTTGTATTTACTGCAAAAGAGATTGCCACCGGGACAATCTCTTTTGCAATTATATTATTAATTACTTATTTATACAATGATCAGTCAGATCAAGGTAAATTCTTAGTGTCTATTCTCTTATAGATCTCAACTGTTGCGCTCTTAGGCTGACCACCCTTAAGTGTGCTTGTAAGAGTAACCTTGTCGCCGAAGGTTGTTCTTGCATCTTCGATAGTCTTATCCTGCCATCCGCCTTTTGCAAAAGCAACAACATCATTAACAAATGCACAGTCCTTAGCATCGATAGCTGTAGGTGCTTCGTCATTCTTAGCGTAAGTAAATGTATACTTACCGCTGCCGCCCTTACCTTCAACTGTAATGTTTATAACTCTTTCAGCTGCAGCTCTGATTTCATCTTCAGTGATATCATTTGGAAATGCCTTATAAAGCTCAGTGATAATACTGCCAAGATCATCTGCTGTAAGACTTATAGTGTTTGCTTTGCCTTCTGCATCGGGGATACCTAACTTTGCAGCTACATCATCTAATGCTGCTGCTCTTGCTTGCTTATCTGCAGGTGCTGTAGCAACATTTTCATCAGCTGACAATGTCTTATTGGCATCTTTTGCCATATCAGCATCCATAGGAACTATAGGAGATACTGCCCAACGGAACATTATCCAACCATTGTATTCGCTAAGCTTAACATCGCCCTTCTTTTCGCTGTGGAACTGGATCTTATTAAGAGTAGAGCTTACCTTTGCCGGGTCAAGGTTATTTTTGAGTTGGTCGATAGCTTCCGTGATTTTGGTACTCGGTGTAAGAGGACCGCTTTCGCTTACGGCATTGAAACCTCTATTGTCCGGTGTTGTATCGCCAAGATTATCATATAACTTAACTTCTGCACCACCAAGGAATTCAGTAGAAGTTGAAACTCTGATACCATACTTCTCAGTTACATTCTTAGGCTGAAGGATGTAGTACATTAAAGCCTTGGCATCTGTAGGGGTAACGCCTGTGTCACCGTCAAAGTTACCGTTTTCGGCACCATTAATGATTTTTTCTACATCGTTTGCGGTAACAGCACCATCGCCATCCACATCGGCATCGTCTCTTGGAGTAATAGCTGCGAAAACTGATGTAGTAGTCATTGCCATTGCTAAAACAACAGCAGTCAAGCTTAAAATTTTCTTTTTCATAATAATTTTCCTCCTATTATTTCTTATTATTGTATAAGCTTAAATAATATGACTTTTTTAAGCTTTTTTCATTCTCATAGGCGCTTCTCATAGTATTTACAATACTTGTATCGGCTCCTATGGAATTAAGCTTCTGTGTAAGCTCGGATAACAATGCGTTCACTTGGGAATCTGCTTCACTCTCAAGAGAAGCCGCAGTACCAAGATATTTGGATATGAGCTCTTTTTTGCCCATTCCGTTATTATGGTCAGCTTTGGCTTGGTCTATAAGATTACCGATACGTCCGAGATATGTAGCTTTAAGTGAATAAAGTCTCTGTGCGTACTCGGTAAGAATGACCTTTTCTTCATCGGCGGCTGTGCTGCTGCTTGCTGTGCTGCTATCGGCAGAGCCGTCGGCACCTTTTGAAGGCTGACTTGATTTGGCTGAAGCATTATCATCCTTGTTGTCCTCAGTGATGTTATTACCTTGATTTGATGGGTTGCCATCCGATGCGGCCGAACTGTTATCGGCAACACCGCTTTCCTCCATAATTCTGGCCATAGCATCTTCCACAGACAGTTGACCCTTTCTTATTTGCTCCTCTTCTTCAAAGGTAAAATCTCTGAGGCCAACTACATCATGTTGTTCCAGTTCGGTCTCTATATCCTGCTTGGAATCAACGATCTGTTGCTGAATATCGTCTTGTGAATATTTAGCTGCGCTCATAACTGCGTCAATGTTGTTTTTTTGCCACATATATAAGGCAGCCAAAACGATAATCAAGATTATTATAATCAATAAAATACATATATGTATTTTATGTGATCTATGTCTTTTGTTTTTCAATTATATCTCCTTTCGTATTAAAATACTAAAGAAAATTTATATATTTAAAATTTCTTTACCAAAATCATTAATGCGGCTTACTGCACTCTCACCCAGCTTTTTTCTGATGATATCGTAAGCCTTGCCAAGGTTGGGGGCTCTTGAATCCATATTGTGAGCATCAGAGCCTAAAATTTGGATAATATTGTTATCTATCCATTTAATAGCCTTTCTTCTTGAAAACATATAGTTTATGTAAGAAGCATTTGCCTGAATGATAACTTCAAGCGAAAATAAATTATTTATATTGTCTGTACCGTTTTGAAAATCTATGTATCTTTCAATATGTGCAATGATCGGTATTATCTTTCTGTCAAAAATAATATTTTCGATCTCCGCCAATACTTTATTGCTCCATTTATTAAACGGCATTTCCAAAAGCATATACCTGCTGTTATTTATACAAAGCTCTTCCAATCCATCATAATGACTGATGCCGTTGAAGAAATAGACCTCCGCTCCCAAATATATGTTGGGCAGATCATTCCTTCCGGCTGTCTCTTTGCAAACCGCATCATATGCATTGTTCCTTTTTTTCAAAAAGCTTTCCGTATTGTCCTTGCTTATATAAAAATGCGGGGTGGCAGCTATATCCGTAATTCCCTGTTTATAGCTTTCCTCTAGCATTTTCAATGTCATTTCCAAGTTCCTGCTGCCGTCATCTATGGCAGGTAAAATATGAGAATGTATATCTATCATAAACATTGCCCCCTTTTACCTCAATGTTTACTGATTTTCCGTATTGTTATAATATTTGCCATATTTACCGTAGCCATACTTGCCGTAACCGTATTTGCCGTAGCCATACTTGCCGTAACCCATTTTTGTATATTTGACCCCGTTCAAAATGAAGCCAAGTATCTTTGCATCGACAAAATTCAATTTTCTGACAGTTTCCACAAGAGCGGACTTTTCAGCTCTTAGCTGCTTGATCACGATAATGTAGCCGTCTACGATAGTGGTAAGCAATGAAGCATCAGTGACCACATTTACAGGAGGAGTATCAAGGAAAATATAATCATATTTTTCCCTAAGAGTTTTTATAAGCTCCTTCATCGGGGCAGAGGACAAAAGCTCCGCCGGATTGGGAGGAATTTTCCCTGCGATTATAGTATCCAAATTGGAATATTCCGTCTTTATTACAGCATCTTCCAATTTACAATCATTTATAAGGATGTTGCTCAATCCCTTTTCTTTTCTTATATGCAAAAGGTTTGCAACATTTGGTCTTCTTAAGTCACAGTCGATAACTATGACCTTGGCGCCTGTTTCCGCAAAAGTGATCGCCGCATTGAAGCAGGTGGTGCTTTTGCCTTCCGAAGCAATGCCGCTCGTCACTGATATCACCTTACAGCCGCTGCCCGGAAGCGAAAACATGATATTTGTTCTGAGTTCCTTATATGACTCGTGTATATCAAAGCCAAGATCCTTTGACAAAATTCTCTTGCTGTTTTCTTCTATGCTTGTTCTGCTGTTGAGATTTGCTGAGGATCTTGCTTTGTCTTTAATGTTGATCTTAGGTATTTTAAACATATCTATCCTCTGCTCTCTTCAGTATTTTTTATAACTATATCGGGTATCACGCCGATCACCGGGATATCGGGTATAAGCCTTGTGATATCCTCCTCGGATTTGATGGTATTGTCAAGCATCTCGGAAATAACAGCCACAGCTACACCGAGCACAAAGCCGAGAAAAAGTCCAAGCACAATGTTTTTCAAAGTATTGGGATATATGGGCCTTTCGGGCTTAACGGCATAATCGACTACCTTTACGGTACTTCCGTCCATTATCTCGGTAATCTTGGGCGGAGCCTTGTCGGCAATTGCATTAGCTATTATGTAAGCATGATCCGGATCCGTATTGGAAACGGACAGCATAAGCATCTGCGTATCTTCTATGGCAGAGACATTTATCATCTTGGCTATATCCTCCACATCATAGTCAAGATCGATGCTCTCCACCACATCCTCCAAAACAGCATTGCTATTGATAAGATGAACATATGTGGAAACAAGCATCGTAGCTGCGCTTATGTCGCCTGCATCCAGGTTTTGAGATACAGCATCTTTGTTGTTGTTAACATAGAGTGAAACCTGCGTCTGATATACATCACTTATAAGAAATATACTTACAGCTCCGAATATGATACCGAAGGCAACGGTTATTATAACAATAAACTTTAGCCTTTCAAGAACTGCTATAAGGAGCTTTTGGAGATCTATTTCATTTATAGTGTCATCTCTGTTTTCAATCATAGTTACCCAACTTTCTAATATATCTTAAGTTATTATACTACATTAACAGAACAAAATCAAGTATTATATTATCAATTTATAACAATTTTAATAAAAAAATAAATATATTGCCCTTAAAATATGCAATTATTTACAATTATTGTTTTGACAAATACCATATATTGTATTATAATTATATCATAAGCATTCAATTGCATATTATTTTAAGGAGGTAAAGAAATGAGTATTAATTTTTCATTGGAAGGTAAAGTTGCTCTTGTAACCGGTGCTTCTTACGGTATTGGCTTTGCTATTGCTTCAGGCATGGCTAAGGCAGGAGCTACTATTGTTTTCAACGATATTAAGCAGGAGCTCGTTGACAAGGGTATCGCTGCTTATAAGGAAGCAGGTATTGACGCTCATGGCTATGTTTGCGATGTTACAAACGAAGATGCAGTCAATAATTTGATCGCAACTATAGAAAAAGAAGTCGGCGTTATCGACATTCTTGTAAATAACGCAGGTATCATCAAGAGAATACCTATGTGTGATATGACAGCCGCTGAATTCCGTCAGGTCATCGATGTTGACCTTAACGCTCCTTTCATCATGTCTAAGGCAGTTATCCCAAGCATGATCAAGAAGGGTCACGGCAAGATAATCAACATATGCTCTATGATGTCAGAGCTTGGCAGAGAGACCGTTTCCGCTTATGCTGCCGCTAAGGGTGGCCTTAAGATGCTTACAAGAAATATTTGCTCCGAGTACGGTCAGTACAATATTCAGTGCAACGGCATAGGACCCGGTTATATCGAAACTCCTCAGACAGCTCCTTTAAGAGAAAAGCAGCCTGACGGTTCAAGACATCCGTTCGATCAGTTCATCGTTGGCAGAACTCCTGCCGCAAGATGGTTAAAGCCAGAGGAATTGGCAGGTCCTGCTATTTTCCTTGCTTCAGACGCATCCGATGCTGTTAACGGCCATATCCTTTATGTAGACGGCGGTATACTTGCTTATATCGGCAAGCAGCCCTGATAGATAAGACCGAATATCATTAAGCCTGTCCTTTTGGACAGGCTTTTTTAAAATATATCAGCCAACTCACTGAATTCATTTATTATATAGTCGTATTTTTTTACGCTTCCGAAGCCGTAGGCCGCATATACGAAGGGAATGCCCGCGGCGATCGCCGATTGTCTGTCGCCTTCGGTGTCGCCTACATATACAGGCGCTTTAAGGGAATTTCGCTCTATTATTATCTTATTGTTTTCGCCCTTCTCTTTTCCCGTATTTCCCGCACATTCAAAATCCGTAAAATACTTTGATAAACCATGTCCGTCAAAAAAGCTTTCTATATAGCCGGATTGGCAATTGCTTACAATAAAAAGCTTGTGTCTTCCTGCCAGCGTATCAAGGGTCTTCTCAAGCTTTGGATACAATATGGCGCCATGCTGAGAGAGATATTCCACTTCCTTGTCGCAGCATTTAGTTATCAGTTCTTTTTGCATGGCACTGCTTTCCTTGGGGAAAAGCTTTCTGCTTATATCATCCAAAAGCAGCCCCATACAGCCTTCCAGCTCTTTAACTGTGATAGGCTCCCTTATATGGGGATAATCGTTGAGCACAATATTCCATACCATACATATTGCATCCGTAGCATTCCATAGTGTACCGTCAAGGTCAAATATAATACTGTCTGTCATATAGATACCTCATTGTCTGTAAATAAAAATGCCCGCTTAACAGGCATTTTTATTTATAATATTATTCAACGGGCGCTACCGTTTCTTCATGGATTATTTCGTCATTATCGGTATTTTCAAAATGCTCCGGCGCAGACGGAGCCTTTGTGGTAACTTCGGTCTTATTATCCGAAGCCGCCTGGCTGCTGCCTTCCGTAAACACCTCGACATAAGTTTCCTGCTCTGTTTTATCCGATACAGGCGGATATGTTATTTCCGGCGCTGTTATAACAGGCGCAGGAGCGGATGAAGCGGCAGGCACTTGCGTAACAGCTTCCAAAGGAGCCGCAACAACCGAATGGAAATAGCATATGACTGCCATATCCTTAACGGCATTGTTATATATGGTCGCAGCAACGTTGGGAGGCAGATTTACACAGCCATGAGAACCGTTTAATATATATGTTGTGCCGCCGAAGGCTGTCTGCCACGGTGCGTCATGCAGACCTATATCGCCGTTAAACGGTATCCAATACGCCACGGGCTGAGTATAATCTTCGCCCTTGAGCGTTGCATTTCTCTTCTTGTCCTTAATTTTGTAAGTACCCGCAGGGGTATTGTGCTTGCCGTCGTTTTTGCCTGTGATCACATCGGTCTCAACTATCTGTTTGCCGTTTTTATACATCCAAAGCTTTTGATTTGTCAGATCCACTTCTATATAGCTCGTTCCTATATCATTGCCTACAGGACCCATGGCGCCGCTTGTAAATTCGGCAGTAACTTCTTCATCGTCAAAGCTCAATACTGCCTCGCCAAGCTGTTCGCAAAGGAGTTCGGAATTGAGCTTTCTGCCATAGTCTCCTCCCGATACGGCAACGGTGTCTCCGTAGTGCGTCTTGAAGTTTCTTGGCTTTTCGAATGTAGTATACTTGTCATCAAGAGTCTTTACATAGTCCTTGATCTCATCTTCATTTGCCACCACATCGGCATTGAAATTGACCGTGACCCATTTATTAAGAACGGATCTGTCCAATATTTGAGTCGTGTCAAATACCTTGAGGGTAATGGACTTGTCAATATATCTGTTAGCCGTTTCGCAGGCTGTCTTAAGCTTCTCATCGTTTTCGGAAACAGAAGGCAGGATATAGCACTGCTCTGTAGATACATCCAAAGTCTCGTCAAGACATTGTATCTTTTTTATGGCAAGATTCCTTACAGCCGTTCTGTTTATCTCATCGCCGTATATAGCAGGCTTTATCTCAAATTCGTCGCCATTGAACATAATGCCTGCATCTTCGCTCTTTATCGTTGGGGTAATGTCAAACACAACAGAATTGTCAAGTATCCCGTCAAGAGCCTCATAATCCAAATCCATACCGTTGCTTACATATATCTCATCCGATTTTACAAAAAAACCCTTGAGCCAAGAATACTTTTTCTGATTGTTGCATATATCGGTAAGTATCGCCTTCAGATTGTCACTGCATCTCAGGTCGATATCGCTGCCTGAGATAATATCCGAATTGATACCGCCTATCATTATTGAAAGTTTGTAATCGTCAAGTGAGCCGTTGATCTCATCAAACACAGTGTCAACGGTTTTGTTGGAACAATTAAAACCGTTTATAACAGTAGACGGTACAAACCTGTTGCTGTACAGAACATAAGATATGCAAATATATATTGTCACAGCTGCGGCCAACATAAATATACCGACTGCCCCGGCTATTTTCAGCTTGTTTTTTGTATAGGATCCTTTTTTCTCTGCCGGTTCATCGAGAACGCTCAGATCGATCTTCTTTCTTGCCGGTGCCGAAGCTTCACTTTCATCGTGTATATCTTCACTGTCATAGTGTATATCTTCACTGTCATCAGATCTGTTTTCTTCATCGCTTTGCGGGAACGTTTCTTCATCTTCGTCAATGTCATCGTCATAGTCTATGAACTGCCTGTAGTTAACATCGACGCCGCCGTTTTTATCATCCTCGCCAAGAAGCTCTCTCAACTTTTCGCTATCCATATACATTTTCTCCTTTGCAAAAGAAATTATTCATTGGAGGCAGGGGTAACAACGATATCCTCTATTACGCTGCCGTTATTGTCTTTGACCGCCTCATCGTTTGACGTGTTTGTCTGCTGAGCCGCTGCGTTGTTATTGCTTGCGGGTTTATTGTCCGTAACGGAATCCCGCACAACATTGCTGTCATTTATTTTCTTGCCGTTAAGTAGGTCGTCACGCATTTTCAATTCCTTATCCGTCAAAGCTCTGTATGTACCCTGAACAGGGCCGCTTGAAGCTATAGGCTGGAATGAAGATATCCTGGCATGGTAATAGCACACAACAGGCATCCTGACAACGGCATTCTTATAAATATCGGCGGCATCTTTCATCATAAGATTGACACAGCCGTGAGAACCTTTGGTTTTGTAAAGCTCTCCGCCGAATTTGCTTTGCCATACGGCATCGTGGAGACCTATGCCTCCGTTAAACGGCATCCAATATTTAACCGGTGTAACGTAATTTTCTCCTACCAAAGGCACATCCATCATTTTATTCTTGAGCATATATGTACCCTGAGGAGTTGCCCTTTCGCCGGGCAGACCCGTAACAACAGGACATTCCTTTACCTTCTTGCCGTCTATGAACATATAGAGATATTGATTCGTAAGATCAACCTCTATATAGGACTTTCCTATATCCGTGCCTATGCCGCTAAGTACATTTTTGGTAAGCTTAACGGTTGTGTTTAAAGGCTTTTTGTTAAACACGGCATTTTTTATGTTGGATGCAAGATTTTTTGTGTTTAATGAGCAGCCGTAGTCTCCTCCCTTTACCTGTACCTCAGTACCGTGAGCGGTCTTAAACATTCTGGTAATGCCCATATTGTTATATTTCTTGCCAAGCTCCGCAACATAATTATTTATAGTATTATTGTCGATCGTAACATTGTATTTGTCATCAACGGAAATAATGCCGTTCATAACATTTTCTGTGATATCCTCGTTGGTATCTCCCATTTTTACTGAAATGGATATGCCTTTTATTATTTCATTGGCCTTGTCACAGGCAGTCTTGAGCGCTTGCTCGGCTGAGGAAAGCTCCTCTGTCTTTACATAGACATCTGAATCCTGTATGACCATGATATCCTTCAGATCGGAGATATATTCATTTACACGCTCTATATAAGCTTTTTTATCGATCTCATCTCCGTTTGTCGGAGGAGTTACAATATACTTGCCCTCTTTAAATTTAAGAGAAGCAGATTCATTCTTGATAGTCTGCGGAAGATTGTAGCCTACAGAGCTTTGCACTATAGAAGTAAGCGCATCCTTATCGTATTCTGTAATGTCGCTTATGCTCAAATCATATGTTTTGCCCAAATAGCCCATAGGCCACATGATCTTATTCTGTGAAGAGCATAAGTCTCTTACTTTTGCCTTGGCATTGTCCGAAACGGCAAGCTTTATATCGGAACCGTTTATAACATCGGTCTCTTCGCTGTTGTTCATTATTGTAAGCGTATAATCCCCAACATTGCCGCTCAATTGACCGATATAGCTTTCAGTCTTAACATTGGAGACCTCGTTGCCGTTAATGGCGGTTCCCTTAAGGAACCTGTTTCCATAATATCCTAAGGCTATGATCATATACATCGCAAAACAAAGGACAACAAAAACACAGGCTGCAATAAGAACAATGCTGCCTATCTTGACTCTTTTTTTATTGCCGTTGTTTTTATGATTTGCATTTTTTTCTTTAGCGGTTTTTTTATGGGCGTTTATATTATCGGTATCTTTTTTTGCATGCTTTTTTTGGGGAGTGCTTTCGTTCTCCGTAATATTATCATCGTATTTTTTATCGGATGTTTTTTCTTCCGGGATGTTTCCGTCATATGTATCGTCAAATTCACGTTCGTCAGATGAGGCAATATCCTTGTCCTCTTTCGATTTAGAGTCCTCCGGAATTTCGAATGTGATTGCTTTTTCTACGTTTGCAGCCTGCAAAGTCATATTGGCATTATTGGATTCTGCCGTCATATTGTCGGCAATACGTTCCCTTTCCAATAATTCATTTACAGAAATACCTCTGTCCTTTTTATTTTTTTTGCTTCTCATGATCTTTCACCATATCTCAATTTATAGTTAGTTATATTGTAATATATTTTAACAATTTTTTCAAGTATTATATAGATTTTTTATCAATTACGGAAAAATATGGCGTTTTTAGACTGTATAATAAAATCGCCTGCAAGAATACAGGCGATCTTATATACGTATTTTTAGCCTATGAACATCTGGCTCCAGTATACCTTGCCTGATGTTACTCCCAATCCCATCTCCTTATAGCTTTTATTTAATATGTTCTGCCTATGTCCTGTTGAATTCATCCACGCATTAAATACTTCGTTGGCTGTTTTCTGACCATAGGCTATGTTTTCTCCTGCCGTTTTATATGTGATCCCTGCATTTCTCATCATATCAAAGGGACTTCCGTATGTAGGTGAGGTATGTGAAAAATAATTTTTATTCTTCATATCCTCAGCTTTTTTCTGAGCTACGGCAGACAAGCTGTTGTTTAGCTTAAGGGCTGATAAGCCGTTTTGCGCTCTTGCATTATTAACAAGAGTAAGTACCTGCTGAGCCATAGATTGATTTACATTGACAGCAGCGGTAGTTGTTTCCGTAGTTTTTTCGGCTTTGGTCGTTGCTTGTGTTGGTCTCTCCGTCACGGGAGCCTTAGTTGTTGCCTGTGTAGGCTTTTCCGTTACGGGAGCCTTTGTTGTGGCCTGTGTGGGCTTTTCCGTTACGGGAGCCTTTGTTGTGGCCTCTGTAGGCTTTTCCGCTGCGGGAGCCTTTGTTGTGGCTTGTGTTGAGGGTTCCTTGTCAGTTCCCCAGCCATTGAGCCACTTTGAGTTTTCTATCGCCTCCTCCTTGCATTTTTGTATCAATTCCTTCAATTTAGTCTGAAGGTCGGTTTTGTCAAATGTTATCTGCCTTCCGTTTACAACAAGACATCCGCTTTGCCCTCCACAGTTATTATACTGTTGGCTTGTACCTTTTATGTATATATTTGCATTTCCGTTCGTACAACAGCTACTGCTTCCGGCAAATACAGAGCCTGACATAACAAAAGCCAATATGCCTGTCATAACGATCAATTTTTTCATATATCGCTCTCCTTTGTAAATTATTTAGACGTCTATAAATTTATTATATATCTGTCAAGCGTTATAATAAATGCAAAATAAATGCCATAACTGTTAATTTGTACTTGCAAACACAGGTATTTTACTATAAAATAGATAAGATGGAAAAAGATAATTATGAAAGGAACATAAATTATGGCAAAACCAAATATCGAGTCAATAAACAAAAGAAGGATCTTTGGCATAATATCCCATCCCGATGCAGGCAAGACCACCCTTACGGAAAAGCTTTTGCTTCATGGCGGCGCCATTCACGAAGCGGGAGCCGTAAAGGCAAGGAAAGGCCGCTATGCCAGATCGGACTGGATGGAGATAGAAAAGCAAAGAGGTATTTCCGTAACCTCATCAGTTATGCAATTTGAATATAATGATAAGATCGTATCCATTATGGATACCCCGGGTCATAATGATTTTGGCGAAGATACCTACAGAATACTTACTTCTGTGGATTCAGCAGTAATGGTAATAGACGCCGCAAAGGGTGTTGAGGCGCAGACGGAAAAGCTTTTCAAGGTGTGCAGTATGAGAGGCATACCCATATTTACATTTATGAACAAGCTGGACAGAGATGCCATGGAGCCTCTTGCCCTTCTGGAAGAATTGGAAAATGCTCTCGGCTTGCCTTCCGTAGCAGTTACGTGGCCCATAGGCAACGGAGCGTATTTTGAAGGAGTGTATGACAGGCTGGAAAACAAGATACATTTGTACAAAGAAAAGAGAACGATAGAGCTTACCGATGAAGGTGTATTTGACAAAGCACTCGATGATATTATTTTTCATGAAAACTTACAGGCGCTGAGAGATGAGATAGAGCTTTTAGACGGAGCGGGAAACGATTTTGATATGGAGCTTATATCAAAGGGAAAGCTTTCTCCCGTATTTTTCGGCACGGCGCTGGCTGATTTTGGCGTAACGGAATTTCTTGAGCATTTTCTTGTAATGTCGCCGCCTCCCGGAGACAGAAGGACAACAACGGGGGTCGTACACCCTACGGATGACTTTTTCTCAGGCTTTATATTTAAGATACAAGCGAATATGAACCCTGCCCACAGAGACAGACTTGCCTTTTTCAGGATCTGTTCGGGTACCTTTGAAAGAGGTATGAGCGTTACTCTTTCAAGGACAGGAAAACCTATGAAGCTGAACCAGTCCACACAGCTTATGGCAAACGAAAGAGAAAATGTGAACACAGCCATTGCAGGCGACATAATAGGAATATACGACACGGGAAATTATCAGATAGGCGATACATTAACAGACTGCAAAGACAAGCTGTATTTTGAACCCCTTCCCACATTTCCCCCTGAGCTTTTTATGAAGGTAAGGCCGATAGATACCATGAAGGCAAAGCAATTCCAAAAGGGCGTGGATCAGCTTGCCCAGGAGGGTGCAATACAGATATATAAGACAGAATATAATGATGTGGTTCTCGGCGCTGTCGGTCAGCTCCAGTTTGAAGTATTTGAATACAGGCTTAAGAACGAATACAATTCCGAGATACGCATGGAGCCTATGAACTACAGCGTGGCAAGATGGGTAAAGGGAAAGACCGTTGACGAAATAAAGGCGCTTACCAATTCAAGATGTACACTTGTTTTCGACCACTTTGACCGCCCTATCCTTCTCTTTGCAAACAATTATTCACTGAATACATTTATGGAAAGAAATGAGGATGTTGAGCTTATAGAGGCTCTTGCCGTAGATGATAATTTTTAACACAATTTTTCAGTAATAAAAGAGCCGAAAGGCTCTTTTTTATTGACTTTCCCCCTAAAATTAATAAAGGATAATTATGTATTATACTATATTTGAAAATTATTTATACCTAAAAAAATCTATAACAAAGGGGGATATTTTC